>NZ_JARGYC010000059.1 GCF_029168335.1 Psychromarinibacter sediminicola | reverse complement strand
GGACCCGACGTTCGCATCTGCGAGCGACCCGCCTTCCAGCCCCGGCGACAGGAATAACGTCCTTCCAACCCGACTTCTTCAGCAGCCTGTTAGAGCGATGCCCAGCGCGGAACAAGGCGAAGCCGCCGCGCAAGCGCCGACGCGCCCCAGAGCGGCGGCGCTGTGGTTGCCGTTATCGCAGAGCTCCGAGGTCGCCCGAATTTGGCAGCCATAAAGTGCGCCGTTCGGAGGTCGGAGCGCCCCCGCGCGCGTCGGCCCTTCCGCGGCTTCTCACGTTGCTCGGACGTGCCGGGTTGTGGTGTCAGGCGCGTCCAGCGCTGTACCCGTTAGCATCGGAAGACCACTGGACGCCTTCTTCGTCGATTCGGCCACGCCCGCGCGCGGCGAGTGGCTAACGTGTGGGGTAAATACGATAACCCCCTCTGAACGATGCCCCGCGCGGAACAAGGCGAAGCCGCCGCGCAAGCGCCGACGCGCACCCGAGCGGCGGCGCTGTGGTCGACGTTATCGCTGCGCTCCGAGGTCGCCCGGACTTGGCAGCCATAAACCGAGAAGCACAACCGTCGGAGCGCCACCGCGCGCGTCGGCCCCCGCGCGGCTCCCCGCTCACCTCCGCCCCCGCGCCAGTCGCAGCACCCGTCTCCCCCTCACAGGTCGATCTTCAGCACTCCCTCCGGCGCGGCGGCGCGGCTCTGGCAGAGGATCATCGCGTTCTCGCGCTCCTTCTTTGACAGCACGAAGTCGCGATGCTCCACCTCGCCGTCCAGCACGGCACACTTGCACACGCCGCAAAGCCCGTCGGAACATTTCACGTCGACCTTCACCCCCGCGCGCAAAAGCGCATCCGTGGCGGCCTCCTCGGCCCCGACCGCAACCGACCGCCCGCTCCGCGCCAGCTCCAACACGAACGGATGGTTCTCGTAATCCGGCAGCTCCGGCACCGCGAAGTATTCCAGATGCCGCGCCTCCTCCGGAAAGCCGGCCGCCTCGGCCGCCGCCATCACGGCGTCCATATAGGGTTCGCCGCCGCAGGTGTAGACATGGGCACCGGGGCGGTAGGCCAGGATCTCCGCCAGGTCGGCGCGCGTGCCCTCGTCGGTGATATGCAGATGCACCCGGTCGGCCCAGGGCATCGCGGCGAGATCGTCGAGAAACCCCGCCTCCGACCGCGTGCGCACGGAATAGTGCAGGGCGAACGCGGCGCCCTGCGCGTGCAGCCGGTGGGCCATGGCGATCATCGGGGTCACGCCGATGCCGCCGGCCATGAGATGGGTGAAGCTGGCCGTCTCCTCCAGCGGGAAGTGGTTGATCGGGTGCGAGGTGAAGACCCGCCGGCCCTCGTGGAAGATGCGGTGCATCAGCTTCGAGCCGCCGCGGCCGTCCTCCTCGCGCAGCACCGCGATCTGATACTTGGTCCGGTCCGCCGGATCGCCCGACAGCGAGAACTGGCGGAAGAATTCCGGCGCGACGACCACGTCGATATGCGCCCCCGCCTCGAAGGGCGGCAGCTCGCCGCCATTGGGCCGGGCCAGCTCGTACTTGGTGACCGTGTCGGTCATCCGCTCCGCCTTGGTCACCACCAGCGACAGCACCGGGTTGTCGCCCTGGTCGGCGGTATAGACATGCTCGGGCGGCAGCCCCGCGGCGCGGCGGCGTTTGTGCTCGTCGGCCGGGATCATCGCCTGATAGGCCGCGATCCCCGCCTCGCGGTCCATCGGGAACGGCCAGGGATAGGGCGGCGGCGCAAGGGGCGCGGGGTAGACGGCGAGCGTCTGATCCTCGTATTTCAGGTCCAGGTCGCGGTTCAGGTCGCGCGCGTTGGCGGGCTGTTGCGGCGGGCCGTAGGGCCCTTCGTCCACCATCTCCAGGTCCCACCACCATTTCTTCACGGGGTTCAGCCCGCCCTTGCCGACCATGTCGTCGAGCTTGGCCAGCCCCTTCGCCGCGCCGGGCACGTGCATCGCCGCCCAGCGGAACGGCGCCTCGGCGAACAGCCCCTCCAGGTTCCACGGGCAGGTCTTCATGCAGCGCCCGCACATCGCGCCGTTCTTCTGGCCGACGCGGTAGGTGGTGCATTTCTGGCTGTCGGACTTCCAGATCTCGTAGCCGTTGAACATCAGTTTCGGCCCCGCGGTGATCGCGCCCGAGGGGCATTCGCGGGCGCATTTGTTGCACGCCTCGCAGAACCGCTGCAGGCCGAAGTCGATGGGCTTGTCATGGGTGATCGGGATGGTCGAGGTGACGACGCCGGATTTCAGGCGCGGCCCCAGAAACGGGTTCAGGATCACCTCGCCGATCCGCGACACCTCGCCCAGGCCCGACAGCAACAACAGCGGCGGGTGCAGCACCTCGTCGTCCATCACCGTATGCGTGCGGGCCGAATGGCCGAGATTGCGCAGGTGCTGCGCCAGCACGCCGCCGACCAGCGAGAACCGCAGATAGGCCCGCATCGACTGGGCGCAGGAGATCCAGTCGTCGCCCGACGCGCCCTCCATCGTCTCGTGCCCCTGGTCGACGATCATGCTGATCGCCTGGTCGTGGTAGGGCGTGATGGGATTGCCGGCGGCGTCGTGGGAATACCACGCCCAGTCGGGGCACTCCGACAGCCCCACCGCATCCTGGCCCAGGAAATACAGCGCGCCCTTGATGTTGTCCGCGTTCCGCTGCGCATCCGATGTCGAGGGATGCACCTCCCCCGTCTCGCCGTCCTGCAGCAGGATGAACGCGCCCAGCGACGGCCGGAACGCAAAGGCCGAGGCCGCCTTGCGCACGTAGTTGCCGTTCCGCGCGCCCTCCTGCGCCGTCTTGCCGAGGTCGCCGAACAGCGAGCGGGCGAACATGTTGGCCCGCTTCGGCACCCGCGCGACATTGGCGCGGTCGATATAGGTCGTCGGCTCCTCCACCCGCTTCAGCGTCTCGAACGGGTGCGCCCCGTCCCTGAAGTCGCGCTTCGCGAAGGGGTCGGCGTTGCGCGCCGTCCGGGCCTGCCGGCCGAGCCCGGCGGTCCAGGCGATGCCCGGTGTCTGGCGCGGCGCGATGGGCGTGTCCGGCGCCATCTCCAGTGTCGTCGTAATCGCGGCAAGCCCGTAGCGCGTGCCGAGGAACGGGTTGACCGCCGCCCCGTCCTCCACCGCCGCGAGGCCCGAGGCCACGCCGAGGCGCGCCAGATGCACGTCCGACGCCGCCCCGGAATGGGCGCGCGCCTCGTAGCCCAGAAGCCGGATGTAGTTCGACAGCGTCACGGCGGTTTCCATCGTGCGCAGGCAGGCGCGGTGGGCCTGCGCGTCCCTTATCCAGTCCGTCCCCGGCTCGTCGGCGCGCGGATCGCGCGGGTAGTCGCAGAGGAACACGATGGCGTGGGTGTGATGCGCGATATCCGCGTGGGGCGTGGCCAGCGCCTCCTTCAGCCCGGCCATGATCACGTCGATCCCGGCGGCCAGCGTCTTCGGCTGCATCGTGCGGATCTTGTCGGCCAGCCGCTCGACGTCGGGGTTCTTCAGCGGCTCGGGCAGGCGGGCGGCGTCGGGGATCTCGCAGATCCCCACCATCGCGCTGTCGAGGTAATAGCCGAACGCCTTCAGGTGCCGCGCCCGCTCCGCCGGATCCTCGGGGATCGTGGCACGTTCCTTCCGCGTGCCGTCGCGGGTGGCGTCCAGCATCGCCTGGTATTCCTGCATCGCGTTGACGATGGACAGCGGCTCGTCCGGCCGGCGGAAACTCAGCCCTTCCATCGGCGGCAGCTTCGCCAGGTCGTCCGCATGGCCCACCCGGCGCAGCCGCTCCAGCGGGTAGGGGCCCAGATGCATCCGGCGGTTGGCGTAGGAGAAGAGCTTTCCCATGGGATGGCCTCAGAAGGTGGACGGCGGCAGGTCGTCGTCGGTGATCAGTTTGGTCAGCAGTCGCGCCAGCAGGTCCTGTTCGCCGGGCGACAACCGCTCGGCGATCAGCGCGGCGTTCTCCTGCGCCAGCGGGGTGGCGCGGGCCAGCGTGTCGCGGCCCGCGTCGGTCAGCGCCACGGTCCGGGTGCGGCCGTCGCCCTTGCCGTTGCGGCGGGCAAGGAGGCCCGAGGTCTCCATCCGCCGCAATGCGCGCGACACGGCGGTCCGGTCGACGCCGAGATGGTCGGAGATGTCCGAGGGCCGGCGCAGCCCGTCATAGCCCACCGACACCAGGATCACCCAGTCCAGCCGCGACAGGCCGAGCGGGCGCAGCTTCTCCTCCAGCCGCCGCTGCTGCACGCGCGAGGCGAGCGTCAGGCGGTAGCCGAGGGACTCGTGCAGCCGGTAGGACATGATTGGCACTGTCAATCAAAGTGATTGGCAATGTCAATTGTCTATCTCCGGGGCTGTCGGTCCCCGCCGGACTGTGGCAAGGGACCACGAAACAGACGGGGGACGGCGATGACGGCGATCCGGGGGGTGCTGTTCGACAAGGACGGCACGCTGTTCGACTTCGAGGAGACGTGGCGCGGCTGGGCGGCGTCGATGCTGACCGACCTGGCGGCGGGCGACGCGGCGCGGGCGGCGGCGCTAGGCGCGCGGATCGGCTTCGACATGGAGCGGCGCAACTTCGACCCGGCCAGCACCGTGATCGCCGGGACGCCGGACGAGATCGTGCAATTGCTCGCGCCCGGCGTGCCGGAACTGACCGAGGCGGAGCTGATCGAGCGGCTGAACGACGCCGCCGCGCTGGCGCCGCAGGTCGAGGCGGCGCCGCTCGGCCCGCTGCTGTCGCGGCTGCGCGCGGCGGGGCTGAAGCTGGGCGTGGCCACCAACGACGCCGAGGCGCCGGCGCGCGCCCATCTCGCGGCCGCCGGGCAGGAGGACGCCTTCGACTTCATCGCCGGCTACGATTCCGGCCACGGCGGCAAGCCGGCGCCGGGCATGTGCCTGGCCTTTGCCGCGGCGGTGGACCTGCCGCCAAACGCCGTCGTCATGGTCGGCGACAGCACGCACGACCTGCTGGCGGGCCGCGCGGCCGGGATGCGCTGTGTCGCGGTGCTGACCGGCATGGCGCCGGCGACGGAGCTGGCGCCGCTGGCCGACGCGGTGCTGCCCGATATCGGCCACCTGCCGGACTGGCTGCGCCTGTGACGCGGCATCCGCTCTTCGGCCTCGCGCTGGCGACCGTCGCGACGCTGGTGCTGACGCCCGATGCGCTGCTGATGCGGCTGTCTGGCATGGACGGGCTGCAGATGGTCGGCTGGCGCGGCCTGGCGATGGGCGGCGTGCTGCTGATCGGCTGGGCGGCGACCAGCGGCGACCGCGGCCGCGACTTGGCGGCGATGGCCTCGCTCTGGGGGCTGGTGATCGTCGGCTGCCAGTTCTTCAACAACATCCTGTTCTCCACCGGCATCGCGGCGGCGCCGGTGCCGGTGGTGCTGTTCGGCGTGGCGACGGTGCCGGTGTTCTCGGCGCTGCTGGCGCGGCTCTTGATCGGAGAGCCGACGCGGCCCTCGACCTGGGTGACGATCTGCGCCGTTCTGACCGGCATCGGCATCGCCGTCTTCGGCGGCGAGGCCGAGCTGCGGCTGGACCGCGGCGCGCTGTTCGGCGCGCTGGCGGGGCTGGGCGTGGCCCTGTCGCTGGCGCTGAACTTCGTGGTGCTGCGGGCGCAGGGCGGCCTGCCGATCCCGCTCACCGTCGGGGTCGGGTCGCTGCTGGCGGGGCTGACCGGGCTGGCCGTCACGGGCCCGGCGGCGATGACCGACGGCACGGTCTGGGCGATCCTCGTCGCCGGGGCGGTGATCCTGCCGTTCTCCTTCTTCGGCCTGTCGCTCGCGGCGCGCTACACCCATGCCTCCAACGTCAGCCTCCTGATGCTGCTGGAGACGGTGCTCGGCCCGCTCTGGGTCTGGCTCGGCGTGGGCGAGGAACCGACGCCCGCGATGCTGCTGGGCGGGGCCATCGTGGTCGGCAGCCTCGCCGTCTACCTCTGGACCGCGGGGCGCCGGGCGCGGCGGCGGGGCCGGGCGGCCGCGCGCTGAGCCCGCCCGTTCCAAATGCGACATATCCCGTCGCGAAACGACAAACCCGCGCCCGGCGCGTCCTGTTTTGTGGCCCCAACCGGAGGCGATACATGGAACAGACGGCGGCGCGGCGCAGGCGGTCGGGCGGACAGGCGGGCAACCGGCGGCGGACGGACCCGGCGGCGATCCGGCAGATGCCCTGGCGCCTGCCGGTCAATACCGACCGCCCGACCGAGCCGCTGACAGCCGAGGGCATCGCCGCGATCCACGACGGCGCCATGCGCATCCTGGAAGAGATCGGCATCGAGTTCCTGAACGACGAGGCGCTGGCGCTCTTCCGGCAGGCCGGCATGACGGTGGAGGGCACCAACGTCCGCATGGGCCGCGACTTCGTGGCCGAGATGCTGGCCCGCGCGCCCGGCAGCTTCACCCTGACCCCACGCAACCCGGAGCGCCGGCTCACGCTGGGCGAGCGCCATATCCTGTTCGGCAACGTCTCCAGCCCGCCGAACTACTGGTCGCTGGAGACCGGCAAGGTCACCGGCACGCGGGCGCGCTGCCGCGAGCTCCTGACGCTGACGCAGGCGTTCAACTGCATCCATTTCGCCGGCGGCTACCCGGTGGAGCCGGTGGATATCCACGCCTCGGTCCGGCATCTCGACGTGCTGTTCGACAAGCTGACGCTGACCGACAAGGTGGTGCATGCCTACAGCCTCGGCGCCGAGCGGGTCGAGGACGTGATGGAGATGGTGCGCATCGCCGGCGGGCTGAGCCATGCCGAGTTCGCGGCGACGCCGCGGATGTACACCAACATCAACTCCACCTCGCCGCTGAAGCACGACGCGCCGATGATCGACGGCTGCCTCAGGATGATCCGGCGCGGCCAGGCGGCGATCGTGGCGCCCTTCACCCTGGCCGGCGCGATGGCGCCGGTGACCATGGCCGGCGCGGTGGCGCAGTCGATCGCCGAGGCGCTCTCGGCCATCGCGCTGTTTCAGTACGTGGTGCCGGGCTGCCCCTGCGGCATCGGCACCTTCACCAGCAATGTCGACATGAAGTCGGGCGCCCCCGCCTTCGGAACGCCGGAATACATGCGCGCGACGCAGATGACCGGGCAGATGGCGCGGCATTATGGCCTGCCCTTGCGCGCCAGCGGGGTCTGCGCGGCGAACGTGCCCGACGGGCAGGCGATGTGGGAGACCTCGAACAGCCTGTGGTCGGCGGTGCAGGCCGGCGTCAACCTGGTCTACCACGCCGCCGGCTGGCTGGAGGGCGGGCTGATCGCCAGCCCCGAGAAGTTCGTGATGGATTGCGAGGTGATCCAGATGATCCAGCGCTATTTCGAGCCCGACCTCGTGGCGACGGGGCCGGACGAGATCGCGCTGGAAGCGATTCGCGAAGTGGGGCCGGAGGGGCATTTCTTCGGTATCGACCACACCCAGGCGCGCTACGAACGCGCGTTCCACCAGCCGTTCGTCTCGGACTGGCGCAACTTCGAGGCCTGGGAGAAGGACGGCGCGGTCTGGACGGCGGAGCGGGCGCAGCGGGTCTGCAAGCGCATCCTGGCGACCTTTGAGCCGCCGCCGATGGCGGAGGGGATCCGCGACGAACTGGCGGCCTTCGTCGCCCGGCGCAAGGAGGAAGGCGGGGCGCCGACGGATTTCTGAGGCGGTCCCGGTCGGGCAGGAAGGCGGCGGCATCTGGGGCCGGGCGCGCGCCGATCCGGACGGTCCACTTGCCGCGCCGCTGCGGGATTTTGCGTATTTGGAACGAGAAGAAGCAGGGGGCGTGCCTTCGTCGGACCGGTGCGCGGCTGCGGCAGGTCGGCAAATCCGGTCGGCTTGTCGGGATCCTGCGGGGTTTTTGCGTATTTGGAACGAGAAGAAGCAGGGGGGACGTGCCTCCGTCGGATCGGCGCGCGGCTGCGGCAGGTCGGCAATTCCGTCCTCTCCGACAATGGTCTAGGGTGGCCCGGACTGGCGGTGGAGGTGTCTTCCGATGACCATGGCGGCCGATCCGGCGATGCGGATACTGGCCCGGCGCGCGCTGATGACCGGGATCGGGGGGCTGGGCGGGCTGGCCGCCTGGCTGTTGATCGACGTGCTGCCGAACCACCTGGACAGCGACCGGCTGATCCTGTTCCTCTCCGCCGCGCTGGGCGGGGTCTTTGCCTGTTTCCTGGCGGCCGCCGGCGCCCTGCCGCCGCGGCGCGCGGCGCTGGTCGCCGCCCTGGCCTCGCTGCCGGCGGCGGGCCTGCTGTGGTGGGGGAGCTTTCGCTACGACAGCGTGGGCGACTACCTGCGGACGGGCCACGCGCCCATCGCCTTCGGCCTGATCCTGTTTCTGTCGCTGCCCTTCCTGATCGTCGCGCACCGCCCCGGCGAGGTCTGGCGCAGCTATCCGGCGCTGTTCCGGCAAAGCTGGGACATCGCGGTGCGCTACGCGGCGGCCTGGATCTTCGTGGGCGCGTTCTGGGCCGTCGTCTTCCTGTCGGACGCGCTGCTGGGCCTCGTCGGGCTGGACGTGATCGAGCGGGTCGTCGAACTGGACCCGGTGGCCCCGGCGCTGACCGGCGCGGTGCTGGGGCTGGCGCTGGCGGTCGTGGCGGAACTGGCCGACTACATCTCGCCCTTCCTGATCCTGCGGCTTTTGCGGCTGTTCCTGCCGGTCGTGCTGGTGGTCACGGCGGTGTTCCTGGTGGCGCTGCCGGTGCGCGGGCTGACCGAGCTGTTCGGCGGGTTGTCGGTGGCGGCGGTGCTTCTGTCGATGGCGCTGGGCATCGCGACGCTGATCACCTCGGCGGTGGAGCGCGAGGATGCCGAGGCGGCGGACTCGGCCGTCCTGCGCGGCGCGGCGCAGGCGCTGGCCCTGGCCGTGCCGCTCTTGACGGCGACGGCGCTCTACGCCGTGTGGCTGCGGGTGGGCGACTATGGCTGGACGCCGGACCGCATCGCGGCGGCCTGCGCCAGCGCGGTCGGGCTGGGCTATGGCGTGCTCTATTCGCTGGCCGTGCTCGCGCGGCGGGGCTGGATGGAGCGCATCCGCCGGGCCAACATCGCGATGGCGCTGGCGGTGATCGCGGTGGCGGCGCTGTGGCTGACGCCGGTGCTGAACGCCGAGCGGCTGTCGGCGCGCGACCAGGTGGCGCGGTTCACCTCGGGCGCGGTGGATGCGGAGGCGCTGGATCTGTGGCTCCTCGGGCACGAGCTGGGCCGGGCCGGCAAGGCCGCGGTGGCCGAGCTCGCGGCGCTGGAGCATCCGGAGGCGGCGGAGCTGGACCGGCGCATCGCGCGGCTGGAGACCGCGACCGACCGCTTCCGGTTCGAGCGCGGCGGCCGGGCGGAGGATCCGGCGGCGCAGCGGGCCGAGATCCTGGCGCTGGCCGCGGTGCGCCCCGAGGGGCATGCCCTGCCGCCCGCGCTGCTGGCCGAGGCGTCGCTGGCGCAGCTCACCGGCTGGCTGGGCGGCTGCCGCCGGACGACGCCGGGCGGTCATCCCGGCTGTGCCGTGCTCTTCGCCGACCTGTCGCCCGCCGTCGCCGGCGAGGAGGCGCTGATCTTCTGGCTGACCGGCGAGTCGGGCGTGAACGTCGCCCTGCTGCCCGGCGACGTGCCGCTGAGCCTGCGCTTTCTGCAGGGGCGGGCGGTGAACCTGGAGCCGCGGGCGATCGACCGGGTGCTGGCGGGCGACTTCGCGCTGGCGCCGGTGGAGCTGCGCGCGCTGCGGCTGGACGGGGCGGAAATCCTGCTGATGCCGTAACCCATTCGCGTTTCGTTAAGGGGATTGGCCTAGGCTCCGCGCAGGCGGAGGCAAAGGTTGTTCGCATGCATGGCATGATCTCCCGGTCGATCCAGTGTTTTCTGCAGGACACCTATGGCCATTCCGCCTGGGCCGATGTCGCGGCGGCCGTCGGGCGGGACGGCGACGGGTTTGAGGCGATGCTGCAATACGACCCCGCCGAGACCGAGGCGCTGCTTTGCGCCGCGGTGCAGCGGCTTGCCAGGCCGCGCGAGACGATCCTGGAGGATCTGGGCACCTACCTCGTCGCCCATCCGCATATGCAGATGATCCGCCGGCTCCTGCGCTTCGGCGGGGCGGGGTTCGTGGAATTCCTGTATTCGCTGGACGAGTTGCCCGAGCGGGTGCGCCTCGCGGTCCCGGATCTGGGCCTGCCGGCGCTCGATCTGTGCGAGCACGGCGCGTCGCGCTTCACCCTGCGCGTGGCCCATCCGCATCCGGGCGTGGGGCATGTCGCGGTCGGCGTGCTGCGCGCCATGGCGGACGATTACGGGGCGCTGGTGCTGCTGGAGCATCTCGGCCGGCGCGACCGGGTCGAGACCGTCGCGGTGGAACTCGCCGATACCGCGTTCAGCGCGGGCCGCGCGTTCGACTTGCGGATGCGGGCGGGATGACCGGCGGCCCAAGCGGGCCGGACGGTCGGGCGCCGGAGGGTCGGGCGCCGGACCGCCGGGCGGCGGCCGTACCGGCGGCGGGCGGCGTCGCGCTGGACCGCGCCGCGCTGGACGTGCTGATGCCGATGGCGCTGATCGTGGCGCCGACGGGGCACGTGGCTCATGCCGGCCCGACCCTGGCCAAGCTGCGCCCCGGCCGCGCCCTGGTCGGCGCGCGGTTTCTGGAGTTGTTCGAGCTGCGCCGCCCGCGGCACGTATCCGACATCGCGGCGCTGGCGGTGCAGGCCGGGGCGCCGATGCACCTGGCCTTCCGCGACGCGCCGCGCACCGGGTTCAAGGGGCATGCCGTGCCGCTGCGGGGCGGGGCGGGGCTGCTGGTGAACCTGTCCTTCGGCATCGGCGCGGTGGAGGCGCTGGGCGTCTACGACCTGACCGGCGCCGATTTCGCGCCGACCGACCTGACCGTCTCGGTGCTCTACCTGGCCGAGGCGAGCGCGGCGGTGCAGGAGGAGTCGCGCCGCCTGACCCACCGGCTGCTGGGCGCCAAGAGCGCGGCGGAGGAACAGGCGAACACCGACACGCTGACCGGGCTGCGCAACCGGCGCGCGATGGACCTGGTGCTCGAACGCTGCGCGGCCGGGCGCGAGCCGTTCGCGCTGATGCATCTGGACCTGGACTTCTTCAAGGACGTGAACGACCGGTTGGGCCACGCGGCCGGCGATCACGTGCTGCGCGCCGTCGCCGCCATCCTGCGCGAGGAAACGCGCGAGGCCGATACCGTCGCGCGGGCGGGCGGCGACGAGTTCGTGCTGATCTTCGGCCGGCTGACCGATCGCGACCGTCTGGCCGGGATCGCGGCGCGGCTGCTGCGGCGGCTGGCGCAGCCGATCCTGTTCGGCGGCACGCCCTGCCGCATCTCCGGCAGCATCGGCATCGCGATGTCGCAGGACTATGCGCAGCCCGCGCCGGAGCGGATGCTGCACGACGCCGACATGGCGCTCTACAGCGCGAAGAACGGCGGGCGCGGGCGCCATGTCTTCGCGCGCGACCTGGCGGCGGGGCCGGCGGCGGAGTAGCGCGGGGCGGCCCCGGCATGGCCCCGCCGCTCGTCGCTACTTGCCGTAGTAGTCGCGGAACCACGCGACGAAACGCGCGATGCCGCTGCGCACGTCGGTCTGCGGGCGATAGCCGGTCAGCCTGTGCAACAGCGTCGCGTCGGCCCAGGTGGCGGGCACGTCGCCGGGCTGCATCTCCATCAGGTTGCGCTTCGCGGGCACGCCCAGCTCCGCCTCGATGGCGTCGACGAAGTCCAAAAGCCGCACCTTCTCGGAATTGCCGATATTGACGATCCGCCACGGCGCCACCGGCGACAGGCTGTCGCCCGGCTCGATCTCCTCGGGCGTGGCGGGCCGCTCCGGCGGGGTGTCGATCAAAAGACGGATGCCGCGCACCAGGTCGGCGACATAGGTGAAGTCTCGGAACATCTCGCCGTGGTTGTAGATGTCGATGGGCCGGCCTTCCAGGATCGCGTCCACGAACTTGAACAGCGCCATATCCGGCCGCCCCCAGGGCCCGTAGACGGTGAAAAACCGGAACATCGTCGTCGGCAGGTCGTGCAGATGGGCATAGGCGTGGCCCATGCTCTCGTTCGCCTTCTTGGTGGCGGAATAGATCGTCAGCTGGGTGTCGGCCTTGTCGGTCTCGGCATAGGGCATGTCCTCGTTCGCGCCGTAGACCGAAGAGGTCGAGGCCATCAGCAGATGCCGCACCGCGTGGCGGCGCGCGGCCTCCATCACCGTGAAGGTGCCGATCACGTTGCTGTCGAGATAGGCGCGCGGCGCCTCCAGCGAATAGCGCACGCCGGCCTGGCCGGCGAGATGGACGATGACGTCGGGCTGAAAGGCGTCGGCCATGGCGTCGAAGGTCGCGGTGTCCTCCAGCATCCCCTCGGTCGCGGCAAAGCGCTCGTTCTGCAACAGGATCGCGTGGCGCCGGCGCTTCAGGGCGACGTCGTAGTAATCCGTCATCCCGTCATAGCCGTGGACCGTCATGCCCTCGTCCAGGAGCAGCTGCGCAAGGTGGAAGCCGATGAATCCGGCGGTTCCGGTGATCAGGACACGGGTCATGGGCAAGGGCTCCGGGCGGGCGGTCGCCGGAGGCGTAGCGCGTTCCCGCCCGAGAGGAAAGCGCGCCCGGCGCCGCGCCCGCGCCCCGCGTGGCAGATGCCCCACGGCCGGTGCCGCTCATCCCCCCACCAGCGCCCCCGTCCCGTAGGCCACTAGCGCACAGATCGCGCCGACGCCCACCGTCTCCGAGATCGCGGCCACCGGCGAATCCTCGGTCGCGCGCCAGCGCAGAAAGCCCAGCGCCGACAGCGCCCCCAGCGTGGCAAAGATCGACAGGCCGAAGGTCGCGGTCCGCGTCGGGTCCAGCAGGAAATAGGGCACCAGCGGTATGACCCCGAACGACACGAAGGCCAGGAAGGTGATCAGCCCCTCGGCCGCGGGGCGGGCGGTGCGCATGTCGGCCAGGCCGGTGCCGTAGGCCAGCCGCAGGTCGACCGCGAGGTCGGGGCAGCGCACCAGCCGGCCCGCCGCGACCCCGGCATCCTCGGCCGACAGCCCGCGGCCCTCCAGCATCTCGGCGATCTCGCGCCGCCCGTCCTCGGGCCGCGCCAGAAGGTCCGACAGTTCCGAGCGGCGGCGCGCATCGTAGAGATCGCGCTTGGACCGGGTGGACAGGAACTCGCCCAGCCCCATCGACACGCCGTCGGCCATCAGGTTGGCCAGCCCGAAGACCAGGACCGCAAGCGCGCCGATCTTCTCGGCCCCGTCGATCGCGGCGCCGGAGAAACCGGCGACGATCGCGAAGGTGGTCACGATCCCGTCGTTGCCGCCATAGACGATCTGCTTGAGAAAGGCCTGAAGCCGCCCCAGCGCGCGGGAGGAGTCGGGCGTATCGGGGGGCGTATCGGAAGGGCTGGCGGACATGGGCTGTCTCCGGTCCGGTGGCGACTGTCGCGCGCAGGGTGGCGCGAAACGGCGGCACGGGAAAGGCGTCACTGGCGCGCGGCGGGTTTTGGGCATAGCCCTTGGCGCATCGCACCGAAGGATCCGTCCGCATGAGCCCCGCCACGCCCCCCGCCACACCTCCCGTCTCCCCGCCGATCTTCGACGGCCACAACGACCTGTTCCAGCGGATGCTGCGCCACGGCGTCACCGCCGAGGACGTGGTGCGCGGGCTCGACGGCGGCCATATCGACCTGCCGCGCGCGCGGGCCGGCGGCTTCGGCGGCGGCTTCTTCGCGATCTTCGTGCCCAGCCCCGCCGACACGATGTCGTGGGACGAGATGGCGAAACCCGCCTACCGCCTGCCGCTGCCCGACCCGCTGCCGCAGGACGCCGCGCTGGAGGTCACGCGGCAGGGCTTCGCCGCGCTGGAGGCGCTGGAGGCGGCGGGCGCCCTCGCGATCTGCCGCACCGCCGCCGAGATCGCGGCGGTGCTGGACGAAGGCACCCGCATGGCCGCCGTCCTCCATATCGAGGGGGCCGAGGCCATCGACCCCGACTTCGCGCGTCTGGAGGAGATGCACGCCCGCGGCCTGCGCTCGCTCGGCCCGGTCTGGAGCCGCCCGACCGCCTGGGGCGAGGGCGTGCCCTTCGCCTACCCGGTGGACCCGGATACCGGCGGCGGGCTGACCGCGGCCGGCAAGACGCTGATCCGCGAATGCAATCGGCTGCGGATCCTGGTCGATCTCAGCCACCTGAACGCCCGGGGCGTGGCGGATGTGGCGGCGATCAGCGACGCGCCGCTGGTGGCCACGCATTCCAATGCCTGGGCCGTCTGCCCGCATGCGCGCAACCTCACCGACCGGCAGCTCGCGATGATCGGCGAGAGCGGCGGCATGGTCGGGATCAATTTCGCCGCCGGATTCCTGCGCCCGGACGGCCGGATGGACGACGATGTCGGGCTCGACGTGGTGATGCGCCACCTCGACCACCTGATCGGCTTTCTGGGCGAGGACGGCGTCGGCTTCGGCTCGGATTTCGACGGCGCGCTGATACCGCGGCCGATCGGCGACTGCGCCGGACTGCCCGCCCTGCGCGCGGCGCTTGCCGATCACGGGGTCGACGCGGCGCTGATGGCCAAGCTGGCGCATGGCAACTGGCTGCGCGTGCTGCGCCGGACCTGGGGCGGCTAGCTACCCTTCTGGCGCCAGAGCGCGCGCCGCTACTCCGCCGCCTTCAGCTCGAAGCCCTTCTCGATCATGTCCGCCGGCTCCACCGGGTAGTCCCCCGAGAAGCAGGCATCGCAATAGGCGGGGCAGGAGGCGTCGCGCCCCTTCGCCTCGCCCACGGCGCGGTACAGCCCGTCCAGCGACACGAAGCGCAGCGAGTCGACGCCCAGATGGTCGCGCATCTCCTCCTCGCTCATCGTCGCGGCCAGGAGCTTCGACCGCTCCGGCGTGTCGACGCCATAAAAGCACGGCCACGCCGTCGGCGGAGACGCGATCCGGAAATGCACCTCCCTGGCGCCCGCATCCAGGATCATCTCCTTGATCTTGCGGCTGGTGGTCCCGCGCACCACCGAGTCGTCGACCAGGATCACCCGCTTGCCCTCGATCAGCGCGCGGTTGACGTTCAGCTTCAGCCGCACGCCCATGTTGCGGATCTGCTCGGTCGGCTCGATGAAGGTCCGGCCCATATACTGGTTGCGGATGATCCCCATGCCATAGGGGATGCCCGACTCGGCCGCATAGCCGATCGCCGCCGGCGTCCCCGAATCCGGCACCGGACAGACGAGATCCGCCTCCACCGGCGCCTCGCGCGCCAGCTCCACCCCGATCGCGTGCCGCGTCTCGTAGACCGACCGGCCGCCCAGGATCGAATCCGGCCGGCTGAAATAGACATGCTCGAAGATGCAGAACCGCGGCTGCTGCGCCTCGAAAGGGCGAAAGCTCTCGACCCCGTCCTCGGTGATCACCACCATCTCGCCCGGCGCCACCTCGCGCACGAACTCGGCGCCGATGATGTCGAAGGCGCAGGTCTCGGAACTCAGCGCCCAGCCGTCGGCCACCTTGCCCAGCATCAGGGGCCGCACCCCCAGCGGGTCGCGCACCCCGATCAGCTTGGTCCGCGTCATCGCCACGACCGAGAACGCCCCCTCCACCCGGCGCAGCGCGTCCTTCATCTTCTCGGGGATCGTGCGCTGCAGCGACCGCGCCATCAGGTGGATGATGCATTCGCTGTCCGACGACGACTGAAAGATCGAGCCCCGGTCGATCAGCTCGCGGCGCAGCGCGTCGGCATTGGTGATGTTGCCGTTATGCGCGATGGCGGTGCCGCCCACCGAGAACTCGCCGAAGAACGGCTGCACGTCGCGGATTTGCGTGGCGCCCTTCGAGCCGGCGGTCGAATAGCGCACATGCCCGATCGACAGCGCCCCCGGCAGCGTCTCCATCAGCGACGCCTTGGTGAAGTTGTCGCGCACATAGCCGAAGCGGCGGGCCGAGGTGAACCCGCTGTCCTCTTGATAACTGACGATGCCGCCCGCTTCCTGCCCGCGGTGCTGCAGCGCGTGCAGGCCCAGGGCGACGAAGTTGGCGGCGTCGGTCACGCCGACGACACCGAACACGCCGCATTCCTCGTGCAGCGTGTCGTCGTCGAACGGGTGTCGTGGCATCCTGTCCTCGGCCGCGAGGGCGCCGGACAGGGCAGGGGAGGTCTCTCGCATCTCAGCGGGGCTCCGAATCCGTTGGCAGCGGTCAGCCCCCACATAGTGGTTGGGGGGCGCCGTGTCACGGTCGGTTCACCGAAATGCGACAGGTATGCGACACGCGCGGCACAGGCGGCCCGGGAGCCTCAGCCCTGGCCGGGCAAGAACGGCAGCGCCGCGATGAGCGCCGCAAGGCCGAAGAGCGGCCGGCGGGCGCGGCGCGGGGCGGCGGCGGTCAGCCGGTGCGCGGCCTCGCTGCGGCGGCGGCGACCCTTCGCCATGTAATGGGCGGTGTCGATCGACCCGTCGGGGCGGCGGCGGATGTCGGTGGGATGGGTCTCGGTGGGATGGGTCATCGTGTGGTCTCCCTTCGCTGATGACCCCAGACTGCCCCCGCCCGCCCGCGCGCGCTTGAAGGCGGCCTTGGGATTTCCTTGAGATGTCTGAAGATGCGCCGGGAAACTCTTGAGAACCCCCGCGCCGGGCCGCAAGATCGCGGCCATGCGGTATGTCTTCGGCGATTGCGAACTGGATTTCTCGGCCTACGCCCTGCGCCGGGCCGGCGCCGAGGTGCATGTCGAGCCGCAGGTCTTCGACCTGATTGCCTGTCTCGTCCGGGCCGGCGGCGAACTGGTCAGCTATGACGGCCTGATCGCCGAGGTCTGGGGCGGGCGCATCGTGTCCGACGCCACGCTCGCCGCCCGGATCAGCGCGGCCCGCGCCGCGCTGGGCGACGACGGCAAGCGGCAGGCCGTGATCCGCACCGTGCCGCGGCGCGGGGTGCAGCTGGCCGTGCCCGTCTCCGAAGCCGTCGCCGAAGCTGTCGCCGAAGGCGGCGCCGAAGCCGCCCCGGCTGAGAAGCCGCTCTGCGACGCGGCGAAGCGGCAGGTGATCCGCTACACGACCTCGCGCGACGGCACCGGCATCGCCTGGGCCGAGACGGGCGAGGGGCCGCCGCTTCTGCGCGCGGGCCACTGGCTGAGCCACCTGGAACACGACTGGTCCAGCCCGGTCTGGCGCCCGCTCCTGGACCGGCTGGCGACCGGCCGGCGGCTGATCCGCTACGATCCGCGCGGCACCGGCCTGTCCGACCGCGCGCTGGGCGGCGCCAGCGTAGAGGAATTCGCCGACGACCTGGAGGCGGTGGCCGACGCGGCGGGGCTCGACCGCTTCCCCGTCTACGCGATCAGCCAGAGCGTGCCCATCGCGCTGACCTTCGCGGCGCGGCGGCCGGAGCGGGTCAGCCGGCTGATCCTGCTGAACGGGCTGGTCAAGGGCTCCACCGCGCGCGGCGAGGCGGAGAAGACCGAGACCATGGTGGGCATGATCCGCACCGGCTGGGCGGTGCCGGGCTCGGCCTTCATGCGCGCCGTCGCGACGCTGTTCATGCCACGCTCGACCCCCGAGGAGCTGGCGAGCTTCGAGGAGATGCAGGGCCTGTCGGCCACCGCCGACGTCGCGGCCGAGCTGCGCCGGACCATCGGCGGGATCGACGTGTCGGCGGTCCTGGACAAGGTGACCTGCCCGGCGCTGATCATGCATTGCGCGGGCGACGCGATCCAGTCGCCGGACCAATCGAAGCTGCTGGCCCGCATGCTGCCGGATGCCGAGTTCCACCTCGTCGACTCGCCGAACCACGTGGTGGTGCCGAGCGACCCGGTCTGGGGCGACTGCCTCGATGCGTTCGACCGGTTCCTGGCGGCCGAGGCCTGAGCGCCCCGCCCGGCGGGACATGCCCCGGCGCGACCGTGTTCGCCGGGGCGCGAGCGGTCTGTCGGTTAACCGTCTGTTAATAAATCGAAAATGTTTCGCGCGCGAAACATTTGGGCGGGTGGGTCACTCGGTGCAGTTGCCCACCAGCTTTTCGTATTGCTGCACGATCCAGCTCGGCGCGTCCTCGGGGATCTGCTCGTCGATATCGCCGCGCACCCGGTCGAAGATCTTCGCGGTGCGGCTGTCGGCGACCATCGCCACCTCCTCGCCCACCACGACGCGGTCGTAGACCACGAAGGCCACCGCCACCAGCAACAGCCCCCGGAGCACGCCGAAGAAGAACCCCAGCCCCCGGTCGAGCCCGCTCAGCGCCGAACGCTGCACCGCCGAGGCGAAGAGCGGCGTGAACAGCGAGACCACGACCAGCGCCACGGCGAAGACCGCGGCGAAGGCGGCGATGATCGACAATTCGCAGCTGTCGCGCAGGTAGTCGCCGACATAGGGGATTTCCTTGACCAGCGGCTCGGCGGTGCCGGCGAACAGGAAGGCGACCACGGCCGCCGCGATCCAGCCGGCGATGGCCATCGCCTCGCGCACGAAGCCGCGGGCATAGGCCAGGATGGCCGAGACGATGATGACCAGTGCCACGACACCGTCGATCAGCGTGAAACCTTCCATGCCATCTCCTGCCCGGGGCCCGCTCAGCCCGCTCCGAATATCTCGCCCACGACCTGCACCAGGTCGGTCATCGGCCGCAATGCCAGCCCCGTGCCGCCCGCCTTGCTGCGCGTCGGCACGATGGCGCTGGAAAAACCAAGTTTCGCCGCCTCTTTCAAGCGGCTTTCGGTCTGGTTCACCGGCCTCAGGGCGCCTGATAGGCTGATTTCGCCGAAAACGACAGTGTCGGCGGGCAGTGCGACGTCCTCGCGCGCCGACAGTAGCGCGGTCGCCACAGCCAGATCGGCCGCCGGTTCGGCGATCTTCATGCCGCCCGCGACGTTCAGATAGACGTCGAGCCCCGCGAACGGGATGCCGCAGCGCGCCTCCAAGACGGCCAGGATCATCGCCAGCCGCCCGCCGTCCCAGCCCACGACCGAGCGGCGCGGCTGCGCCTGCGGCGTCGGCGCGACGAGCGCCTGGAACTCGGTCAGCATCGGCCGCGTCCCCTCGATTCCGGCGAAGACGACCGAGCCGGCCGCGGGTTCGCCGCGCTCGCTGAGAAACAGCGCCGAGGGGTTGGCGACCTCCGCCAGCCCGGCGCCGGTCATCTCGAACACGCCGATCTCGTCGGCCGGGCCGAAGCGGTTCTTCACGGCGCGCAGGATGCGGAACTGGTGCCCGCGCTCGCCCTCGAAATAGAGCACCGTGTCGACCATGTGCTCGACGACGCGCGGCCCGGCGATCTGGCCGTCCTTGGTCACGTGGCCGACCATCACGATGGCCGTCCCCCGCCGCTTGGCGAACTGCGTCAGCTCATGCGCGGCGGCCCGCACCTGGGTGACGGAGCCCGGCGCGCTGTCGACGGTGTCGGCCCACATCGTCTGGATCGAGTCGATGATCGCCAGCTGCGGCTTCTCCGCCTCCAGCGTCGTCAGGATGTCGCGCAGGTTGGTCTCGGCCCCGAGCTTCACCGGCGCGTCCGCCAGCCCCAGCCGCTGCGCCCGCATCCGCACCTGCGCCGAGGCCTCCTCTCCCGAGATGTAAAGGGTGTTCAGCCCGTTCGCCGCGAACCGCGCCGTCGCCTGCAACAGCAGCGTGGACTTGCCGATGCCCGGATCGCCGCCGACGAGGAGGGCCGAGGCCGGCACCAGCCCGCCGCCCAGCACCCGGTCCAGCTCCTCGATGCCCGACCGGGCGCGTTCGGGCGGCGTCTCCTCGGTCGCGAGATCGGTGAGCGGCAGCGCGGCGCCCTTGGCGGCGCCCAGCGTCTTGCCGGCGGGGCCGGCGGCGGAGACGGGCACATCCTCCTGGATCGTGTTCCAGGCGCCGCAGGCGTCGCAGCGGCCTGACCACTTGGAATGCGCGGCGCCGCAGGCGGTGCAGGAGAAGGCGGGGGTCTTGGCCATGGCCGCTGTGTGCCCGTCTCCGCCGGCCGGCGCAAGCCGCCCGCGCGCGTCAGGGCTGACGCGCGCGCCGCTCGGTCAGGTGCCCGATGCCGATGGAGGCCAGGATGCAGCCGGTGAACAGGTACAGGCCCCAGGCCGTCTCCACCGTCGCCAGCCCCACGCCCTTCACCACCACGATGTAGAGCGCGATCAGGAACACGTCCGCCATCGCCAGCTTGCCCAGGAGGTGCAGCGCCGGCAGGAGCCGCGGCGAGGCCAGGTCGAAATGCACGAGCCCCAGCCCGATGGTCTTCAGGTACGGCGCGAACAGCGCGAAGGCGGTCACCAGCAGCGCCAGCGCCACGTCGGAGTCCCAGAGCGACTGCATCCCCGAGATCACCGAGATCTCCGACAGCCCGAACAGCGGCAAGAGCCCCGCCCGCATCAGCGGCGCGAACCAGGCGATGGGGAACAGCGCCAGAAGCGCGAGGTTGGCGAGTCTCAGGATCATGGCCGCTGCCTTGTAGGCGCAACCGGCCGTTCGGGGAAGTCCCGTCAGGCCGCGCCCGCCAGCCCCAGCGCCGCGCCGCCGGCCGCCGCGACCAGCACCACGGCCCAGGGCGGCGTCTTCCACGCCACCAGGAGCACGAAGCAGACCAGCGCCAGCGCGAAATCCGCCATCCCGCCGATGGCGCTGGTGAAGAGCGGGGCGTAGAGCGCCGCGCCGAGGATGCCGACGACGGCCGCGTTCGCGCCCTGCAGCGCCGACTGCGCCCGCGCGTTGCGGCGCAGCCGGTCCCAGAGCGGCAGCGCCCCCGCCAGCACCAGGAACCCCGGCAGGAACAGCCCGGCCAGCGCGATCAGCGCCCCCGCCGCGCCGTTGGGTGCCGGCCCCGAGACGGCGCCGAGATAGGCGGAAAAGGTGAAGAGCGGCCCCGGGATCGCCTGCGCCGCGCCGTAGCCCGCCAGGAAGGCGTCGGGCGTGACCCAGCCGGGCTGCACCACCTCGGCCTGCAACAGCGGCAGCACCACATGCCCGCCGCCGAAGACCAGCGCGCCGGCGCGGTAGAAGCTGTCGAACAGCGCCGCGGCCTGGCCCGTTCCGGCCAGCAGCGGCAGGACGGCCAGCAGCGCGACAAACACCGCCAGCGCCGCGGCCCCCGCCCGGCGCGACACCGGCACGGCATGCACATCGCCGCCCTTGCCCGCGCCGCGGCCCAGCGCCAGCCCCGCCAGCGCGCCGAGCGCGATCGCCGCGACCATGCCGGCCGGCCCGGAGACGGCGGCCAGCACCACGACGGCCGCGGCGGCGATGCTCGCCCGCGGCGCGTCGGGGCAGAGGCTGCGCGCCATGCCCAGCACCGCCTGCGCCACGATGGCCACCGCCACGATCTTCAGCCCCGCCAGCGCGCCGGTCCCCGCCGGCCCGGAGATCCGCGCCGCGCCCATGGCGAAGGCAAAGAGGATCAGCGCCGAGGGCAGGGTGAAGGCAGCAAAGGCCGCAAGGGCGCCCAACCACCCCGCGCGGAACAGACCCAGCGCGAAGCCGACCTGGCTGGAGGCCGGGCCGGGCAGGAACTGGCACAGCGCCACGAGGTCGGCATAGGCCTCGTCCGACAGCCAGCGCCGCCGCGTCACCAGCTCGTCGCGGAAATGGCCCAGATGCGCGATGGGCCCGCCGAAGGAGGTCAGCCCGAGCTTCAGGAAGGCGGCGAACACCTCGCCGGGCCGTCCGGTGGGGTGTGCCATGCGCGGGGCGTCGTCATGCGTCATGGGCCGCCTTGTCGCGGGAGTTCATGACGCGCGTGCGACAGATGCGGCCTCGGGGCCGGGTGCCAAGAATTTCACGGAAATTCTTGCCAAAAGTCTTCGCAAGACTTTTGCCCGCCGCTCAGCCGTCACCGCCGCGGGCCACGCTCTCGGGCGTCATCTCGACCGCCACTTCCATCACCCGCACCTCGGGCGGGCTGGTGAAATAGCCCGAAAAGCGGCGCATCGACCGGGTGAAGGCGGGCGACTGCGCCATCGCCAGGTAGGACTCCGCTCGCGTCCACAGCGCGATGACGGTGATTTCGCTGCGCTCGCGGTCGACCAGCATCCGGGCGCCACGCCAGTCCGGCTGGGTCCGGACGATCGCCGGGTTGAGGTCGCGGAACTTCGCCGCGAGGGTGTCGATGGCGTCGTGCTTGACTCGAACCGTGGTCTTTACCGCGTACATACATGTCTCCCGTTATCGCACCGCCTCGATCGGTCCCTCGGCCGAGCCGGTGATGAACTGCTGCAGATAGGGATCGTCCCCATCGTCCATTTCCCCCACCGGCCCCGTCCAGTGTATCACGCCCCCGTGCAGCATGGCGACATCGTCGGCGATCGCGCGGACGGAGGACATGTCGTGGGTGATGGTGATCGCCGTCGCCCCCATCTCGACCACGATCTCGCGGATCAGCTCGTTGATGACGCCGGCCATGATCGGGTCGAGCCCGGTGGTCGGTTCGTCGAAGAAGATGATCTCGGGCTCGGCCGCGATGGCGCGCGCCAGCCCCACGCGCTTCTGCATCCCGCCCGACAGCTCGGCCGGAAACAGGTCGGCCACGTCGGGTTTCAGCCCGACGCGCCGCAGCTTTTCCACCGCGATCTCGCGCGCCTCCTCCTTCGGCCGCTTCAGCGAGCCGCGCAGCAGGCGGAAGGCCACGTTCTGCCAGACCGACAGCGAATCGAATAGCGCGCCGCCCTGGAACAGCATGCCGAAGCGGGCGAGGAAGGCGTCGCGTTTCGCACCGCGCGCGCTTTTCGTCACATCCTCGCCATCCAGCAGGATCTGCCCGCTATCCGGCCGGACCAGCCCCAGGATGCATTTCAGCGCCACCGACTTGCCGGTGCCCGAGCCGCCGATGATCACCATCGACGTGCCCTTGTCGACCGACAGGGTCACCCCCTGCAGCACCTTGTTCGCCCCGAAGGCCTTGTGGACGTCGCGCAGCTCGATCATTCGGTGAAGAATACCCCCGTCAGCACGAAGTTCGCCGCCAGGATCAGCACGCTGGCCGAGACCACGGCGTTGGTCGTCGCCCGGCCCACGCCCTGCGCGCCGCGGCCCGACTGCATCCCGTGATAGCAGCCCATCAGCGCCACGATGAAGCCGAAGGCGGCGGCCTTCACCAGGCTGGAGACGATGTCGGACGCCTCCAGGAAATCCACCGTGTTCTTGATATAGGTCGTCGGGTTGAAGCCCAGCCGCGTGACCGCCACCAGGTAGCCGCCCATCACCCCGATGACGTTGCCCACCGCCGCCAGCGCGGGCACCGCCAGCGTCGCGGCCAGTACGCGCGGGACGGTGAGGTATTTCATCGGGTTGGTGGACAGCGTGGTCAGCGCGTCGATCTGCTCGGTCACCTTCATCGTGCCGATCTCGGCGGCGATGGCGGCCGAGACGCGGCCGGCGACCATCAGCCCGGTCAGCACCGGGCCCAGCTCGCGCACCATGCCGATGGCGACGATCTGCGGCACCACCGCCTCGGCGTTGAACCGCGCGCCGCCGGCGTAGATCTGCAGCGCCAGCGCGCCGCCGGTGAAGACCAGGGTCAGGCCCACGACCGGCAGGCTGAGATAGCCGATGAACATCAGCTGCGCCAGGAACTCGCGCCAGTAGAGCGGCGGGCGCACGATATGCGACAGGGTCTCGCCCAGATAGCGCGTCACCCGCCCGATCATCGCCAGCAAGTGCAGCGTCGAGCGGCCGATGGCGGCGACGGGGGACAGGGGGCTCATGACGCGCTCAGCCCCGTGTAGCGGCGGGTGTAGCGGGGGCCGAGCGAGGTGAGGATCTCGTAGCCGATGGTGCCGGCGTTGTCGGCCACGTCGTCCACCGTCTGCATCGTCGACAGCAGGTCCAGCGCCTGCGGGTCACCGTCGAGGCCGGAGATGTCGACGGTGATCAGGTCCATCGAGACGCGGCCGACGACGGGGCAGGGGACGGTGCCGTGATACATCACCGCCTTGTTCGACAGCGCCCGGTGGATGCCGTCGGCATAACCGGCGGCGACGGTGGCCAGCCGCGTCGGCTTGTCGGCCCACCAGGTGTTGCCGTAGCCCACGGGTTCCCCCTTCTCGACGTCGCGGACCTGGATGACGGGCAACGACAGCCGCACCACGGCGGCCGCGTCGGCGAAGGGCATCCCGCCGTAAAGCCCGATCCCCGGCCGGGTCATGTCGAAGTGATAGTCCGGCCCCAGCAGCGTGCCCCCGGTGGCCGCGATCGACAGCGGCACGCCCAGCCCGCGCGTCATCTCGCGAAACTTGTCGAGTTGGCGGCGGTTCATCGGGCGGTCGGGCTCGTCGGCGCAGGCGAGGTGGCTCATGATCAGCTGCGGCCCCTGGCGCATGGTCAGGTCGCGGACGGCCAGCCACTCGCCCGCCTCCATCCCCAGCCGGTTCATGTCGGAATCGAGCTGGATGCCGAAGGGGGCGCCGGGCAGCGCCTCGAAATGCCGCGTCATCTGCTCGATGGAGTTCAGAAGCGGGATCAGGCCGAGATCGCCGATCATGTCGGTGTCGCCCGGCATGTGGCCGCCATAGACGAAGATGCGCGGGTTCGGCCCCACCGCCTCGCGCAGCGCGGCGCCCTCCTCGGCGACGGCGACGAAGAAGCTGCGCGCGCCGGCGGCGTGAAGCGCCCGGGCGACCGGGCCGATGCCCAGCCCGTAGCCGTCGGCCTTGACCGTCGCGGCGGTCTCGACCGTGGCGGCGGAGCGGGCGTCGAGCGCGCGCCAGTTCTCGGCGATCGCGGCGAGGTCGATGGTCAGGCGTCCGGTGCTCATGGGGGGTGTTTTGACGACGCCCGCGGCCGGGCGCAAGGGCCGCCTGGGCGATGCGCGCCGTCCGGCCCGCGCGCCCGCGATTTTTCGACGAAAAATCGGGCGCCGGGCGGGCGGGGTCAGGGGGTCCACATGTTGCGGCGTTGCTCCCACATCTTCTCGCCGATCAGGCAGTCGTAGGGGGCGGGCGCCGCGAACTGCACCGGCACCGCGCGCACCGGCGGCGGGGCGCCGACCATTTCCAGCACCAGCTTGCGCCGCACCGCGCCGGCGAAATCGGCCCAGTCGGTCACCGGGATCACGAAGGCGCCCGGCCCGCCCACCACGCAGTCGCGGTAGTACCGGTCGAGGTCGTCAAGATGCCACTGGCTGCCCATCCCCTCGCGCGTCATCAGGGGCAGCCCGTTGATCACGATGCCCCGCGCCAGCGCAGCGTCGCGGGCGCGGATCACCGGGCGTCCCTGGTTGTTCGGCCCGTCGCCCGAGACGTCGATCACCCGCCGCAGCCCGGCATAGGCGTTGCCGTCGAGGCTCGCCGCGGCGAAGTCCAGCGCGCCGGAGATCGAGGTGCGCCGCAGGGCGGCGTTGAACTCGGCCGTCAGCGTCGCGGCGAAGGCGTCGAGATCGTCCCGCGTCTCCAGCAGCCGCCAGTCGACGATCACCCGCTGCGACCCCCGGCCGGCCCATTCCACATAGGCCATCGCCACCCGCCGCAGGAGCCCCGCGCGCAGCGCCTCGTAGACCGCGTCGCTCCGCAATGCCTCGGCATAGCCGCGCCTTTGGATTTCCAGCTCGCGCGGGGTCATCGAGCGGGAGACGTCGACCATCAGGATCAGTTCCAGATCGACCTCCACCGGCTGCGCGGCCGCGGGCGCGGCGAGGAGCGGGGCGGCGATCAGGGCGAGGAGGCGGGCGAGGCGGCGCATGACCCGACTGTGCGGAGCCGCGCGGCGCGCTGTCCAGTCACATGTCGGGGAACGGGCGGCCGGTCAAAGGTGCGCTGCCGCGCAAGCCTGTTTCGCGAGCGGTGCCGCGACGCTTCTGGCGACGGTTCGGGGCTGTGGCACGGTGGGAGATAGCTTCGGGCTCACCAGAGCGAATGCACGCTCCGAAACCGCCCACGCCCGAGCCTTGCCTGGCAGCCGCCGGCCCGCCGGTCAAGAGAAATAGCCGTCTCCCCATTGCATGGGGCCCCTCGGCGATTTCTCCTGACCGGCAGCCCGTCGCCCGCCCTGCAGGTCTCGGGCAAGGGCGGCTCCGGAGCGAATGCGGTTGGGTCAGAAATCGCCTTGGGGTATGTCGCTGCCCTGCTGCCAGGGTTTGACGAGGTTGCCGAAGCGGGTGAACTGCGACTCGAAGGCCAGTTCGACCGTGCCGATCGGGCCGTGGCGCTGCTTGCCGATGATCACCTCGGCCTTGCCGTGCAGCCGTTCCATGCGTTCCTGCCAGGCGCCCATCTCCTCCAGCTTGTCGTCGGAGGGCTTTTCCCGTTCGGCATAGTATTCCTCGCGGAACACGAACATCACCACGTCCGCGTCCTGCTCGATGGAGCCGGATTCGCGCAGGTCCGACAACTGCGGCCGCTTGTCGTCGCGGCTTTCGACCATCCGGCTCAGCTGGGACAGAGCGACGACGGGGATGTTCAGCTCCTTCGCGACGGCCTTCAGGCCCATCGAGATCTCGGCGATCTCCTGCACCCGGTTGTCGGCGCTGCCGCGCACCAGCTGCAGGTAGTCGACGATCAACAGGTCGAGCCCGTGGGTCCGCTTCAGCCGACGCGCGCGGGCGGCGAGCTGGGCGATGGGGATCGCCGGCGTGTCGTCGATGAAGAGCGGGCAGGCCTCCAGCGCCTTGGCGGCCTCGACGAAGCGGCGGAACTCCGCCTCGGTCATGTCGCCCTGGCGGATCTGGTGGCTGGAGATTTCCGAGGCTTCGGCGAGGATCCGGGCGGCGAGCTGCTCGGCCGACATCTCCAGCGAGAAAAAGCCCACGACGCCGCCGTTCACCGCGCCTTCGCTGCCGTCGGGGAGCGCGCCGCGCTTGTAGGCCTTGGCCACGTTGAAGGCGATGTTGGTCGCCAGCGACGTCTTGCCCATCGACGGCCGGCCGGCGAGGATCAGCAGGTCCGACTTGTGCAGCCCGCCGAGCTTGCGGTCCATGTCGGCGAGCCCGGTGGACAGGCCGGCCAGCCCGCCGTCGCGCTGGTAGGCGGCGTTGGCCACGTTCACGGCGTCGGTCACCGCGCGCAGGAACGACTGGAAGCCCGATTCCGCCTGCCCCTGCTCGCCCAGATTATAAAGCGCCTGCTCCGCCTCGACGATCTGCTCCTTCGGCTCGCTTTTCACGTCGACCTTCTGGGCGCGCGCCGCGATCGACTGGCCGAGCTGGATCAGCTCGCGCCGGATCGCGAAGTCGTAGATCATCTGCGCGTAATCCCGCGCCGCGTAGACCGAGATCGCCGCGCCGGCGAGACGCGCCAGATAGGCCGCGCCGCCCAGCTCCTTCAGACCCTCGTCGTCCTCCATGAACGCCTTCAGCGTCACCGGCGAGGCCAGCGCGTTCTTGGCGATGCGCGCGGCGGCGACCTCGTAGATCCGCGAATGGACCGGGTCGTAGAAATGCTGCGCCCCGACGATGGCCGAGACCTTGTCGTAGGTTTCGTTGTTGGTGAGGATCGCGCCCAGAAGCTGTTGTTCGGCCTCGATGCTGTGCGGCAGCGCGCCCTCGTCGCCGTCCGCCTGCCCCTGGCGGATTGCCGTGATCTCGTTCATGTCCTGCCCCGTGTGATGGTTCGGCCCTCTTAACGAAGCTTTAGGGCGCGGCCTATCTGGAAATCTCGGGGGATAAGCCCCGGGATAAGCGGCCCCGACACCTGCCTGTTACATCGCGCCGGGGCACATCTGCGCGGCCCGTCGCTCTGTCCGACCAGATATAGACCAGAGAAGCGATTCTGTGGAGGGGGTCATTCACAGAAGGTCCACAGGACGGCGCCCGCCTGCCGCGTGGTTTCGCGCCTAGCTGTGCGCCTCCTGCCACGCCCGGGGCTGGGTCAGGAATTCCTCGACCTCGGCCAGCGTCTCGGCGTCGAAGGCCTTGGTCTCGCGGGCGTAGGACAGCACGTCCCACCAGGTGCACAAGGAATGCAGCGCCACGCCGTGATCGCCCAGGGTCTGCATCGTGTCGGGGAAGATGCCGTAATAGAAGATCACCGCGGTGTGGCCGCAGCTGGCCCCGGTCTCGCGGATCGCGTCCACGAAGGACAGCTTCGAGCCGCCGTCGGTCGTCAGGTCCTCGACCAGCAGCACGCGCTGGCCCACGGTCATCTCGCCCTCGATCCGGGCGTTCCGGCCGTAGCCCTTGGGTTTCTTGCGCACGTAGGTCATCGGCAGCGCCAGCCGCTCGGCGACCATCGCGGCAAAGGGGATGCCCGCGGTCTCGCCGCCGGCGATGTTGTCGAACGCCTCGAAGCCGGCATCGCGCATCACCGTGACCGCGAGGAAGTCCATCAGGGTGGACCGGATGCGGGGGTACGAGATCAGCTTGCGGCAGTCGATATAGGTCGGCCCCTTCAGGCCCGAGGCATAGGTGTAGGGGTCACGCGCGTTGAAATGGACCGCGCCGATCTCCAGCAGCATCTGCGCGGTGAGGCGGGCGATCTCGGCCTTGTCGGGGAACGAACTCGGTATCATGCAGCTTCTTCTCGTTTCAAATACGCAATAGCGCCCGCGCCGCCCTAGAGCGTCACGTGCCAGTGCAGCGCCATGCCGGGGTCGAAGACGGTGACGGGCCCGTCGCCGGTGTCGATGCGGGCGGGGGAGTCGACCGGGCCGCCCTTGGCCAGCGTCACGGTCTCGTCGTTCGGCGGCAGCCCGTAGAAGGCCGGCCCGTTCCGCGACGCGAAGGCCTCCAGCGTCTCCAGCCGGCCGGCCGCCTCGAACACCTCGGCCAGGACCGAGATCGCGTTCGGCGCCGTGAAGCAGCCGGCGCAGCCGCAGGCGGTCTCCTTGGCCGCGTCGACATGCGGCGCGCTGTCGGTGCCCAGGAAGAAATGCGCGTCGCCCGAGGTCGCGGCGGCCACCAGCGCGCGGCGGTGCTCCTCGCGCTTGGCCACCGGCAGGCAGTAGTAATGCGGCCGGATGCCGCCTACCAGGATGTGGTTGCGGTTGATGACCAGGTGATGCGCGGTGATCGTGCCGCCCATATCCGCCTGCGACCGGACGTAGTCGGTGCCCTGTTCGGTGGTGATATGCTCCATCACCACGCGCAGCCCCGGCGTTGCCCGGCGGATCGGGTCGAGCACCCGGTCGATGAACACCGCCTCGCGGTCGAAGATGTCGACCTCGGGGTCGGTCACCTCGCCGTGGACGCAGAGCGGCAGGCCGATTTCGGCCATCCGTTCCAGCACGCCGCGGACCTTGTCGAAATCCGTGACGCCGGAGGCGGAGTTCGTCGTGGCCCCGGCCGGATAGAGCTTCACCGCCTTCACCAGGCCGGACGCGGCGGCCTGCGCCACGTCCTCGGGGTCGGTCTCCTCGGTCAGATACAGCGTCATCAGCGGCTCGAACGCCATGCCCTCGGGCAGGGCGGCGCGGATGCGGTCGCGATAGGCCGCGGCGTCGTCGCCGGTGACCACGGGCGGGACGAGGTTGGGCATGATGATGGCGCGGGCGAAGTGGCGGGCGCTTTCCGGCAGCACGGCCCGCATCATCGCGCCGTCGCGCAGGTGCAGGTGCCAGTCGTCGGGGCGGCGGATCGTCAGCGTGTCGGTCATGCGCCCGGCCTTTACCCGATCCGGCCGCGCCGCGCCACGGCAAATCAGGGGCTTTGCAAAGCGCCCCCGATACGGGCAATCTGACCGCGAAAGCGGCGCCCGGCGCGGCCCCGGGCGGCCGGGGACGCGCGGGCGATTGCGGGGGCCGGGGCGGCCCCTTATCGAGGAGAGGCCACAAGCCGGGCGCCAGATGTACCATGACAGCGTGACAGTTCCGCAGATGCAGCGCGCCCGGGGGCGGGCGGCCGCCGGTTTCGCCCTGCGGGGCGGGCGCGTGCGGCTGACCGAGCTGCACCAGTCGGGTTCGGCCAAGGCGATGCTGCCCCGGGTCCATGCCGCCACGCCCGAGGTGGTGTTCCTGAACACCGCCGGCGGGCTGACCGGCGGCGACCGGATGGCCTATGCGCTGGAGGTGGGCGCGGGCGCGCGCGTCACCGCCACGACCCAGGCGGCGGAGCGCGCCTATGCGGCCTCGGGCGGCGTGGCGGAGCTGGACGTGGCGATCGCGGCGGGGCCGGGGGCGGAGGTCGCCTGGCTACCGCAGGAGACCATCCTGTTCGACCGCTCCGCGCTGGCGCGGCGGACCAGCGCGACGCTCGCCGGCGATGCCCGGCTGGTAATGGCCGAGACGCTGGTTCTGGGCCGCGCCGCGATGGGCGAGACGGTCGCCACGCTGAGCCTCGCCGACCGGCGCGAGGTCACGCGCGACGGCGCCCCGGTGCTGCTGGAGCCGCTGGCGATCGACAGCGCGGCGCTCGCCCGCCGCGGCGGCGCGGCCGTGCTGGGTGGCGCGCGCGCGATGGCGACGGTTGCGCTGGTCGCGCCGGGAGCGGAGGATGCGCTGGGCCGGGTCCGCGCCGCGCTGACCGACCCGGCGGTCGAGGCCGCGGCCAGCGGCTGGGACGGCAAATGCGTGGTGCGGATGCTCGCGCCCGACGGATTTCCCCTGCGCCGCCTGGTGGCGCGGGTGATCGAGACCCTGACGCCGGGGCCGCTGCCCCGGGTCTGGCAGATGTAGATGGAGGGGACATGAACCTGACGCCCAGGGAAAAGGACAAGCTGATGGTCAGCGTCGCCGCGATGGTGGCGCGCGGCCGGCTGGAACGGGGGGTGAAGCTGAACCACCCCGAGGCCGTGGCGCTGATCACCGATTTCGTGGTGGAGGGCGCGCGCGACGGCCGCCCCGTCTCGGAGCTGATGGAGGCCGGCGCCCATGTCATCACCGCCGCGCAATGCATGGAGGGCATCCCCGAGATGATCCATGACGTGCAGGTCGAGGCGACCTTTCCGGACGGCACCAAGCTCGTGACCGTGCATCACCCGATCCGCTGAAGGAGGCCCCCATGCTGATCACGCTGATCCTCGGTGCGCTGGCGGCGGTGGTGGCGGCCTCGGCCGAGCCGCATGTCAAGCGGGCGCTGGAGAACACGATGATGGCCGAACAGGCGCTGTCGCCCGTCGACCTGAAGATCTTCGCCTTCGCCGTGACGCTGTTCGTCGCGGCGATCCTGTCCAACATCATCGGCAACGGCGGCGCGGTGTCGCTGACGCTGGGTGCCGTCGCCGGGCTGATCTTCACCCGCCTCGTCGTGTCCCCGAAGGAGTAACCCAATGATCCCCGGAGAAATCCTCGCCGCCCCCGGCGACATCACCCTGAACGACGGGCTGGAGGCGATCACCCTGGCCGTGTCCAACACCGGCGACCGGCCGGTGCAGGTGGGCAGCCACTATCATTTCGCCGAGACGAACCCGGCGCTGGACTTCGACCGCAATGCGGCGCGCGGCATGCGGCTGGACATCGCCGCCGGCACCGCCGTGCGGTTCGAACCGGGCCAGACCCGCGAGGTGCAGCTGGTGCCCTATGGCGGCAAGCGGGCGGTCTGGGGCTTCAACCAGAAGGTCATGGGGCCGCTCTGACATGGCGGTGGTGGACCTGACCCACCACTGTGACGCGCCGCCCGGGCGGGTCGGGCGGCTGGCCGCCGACGATGGCGCGCTGGCGGAGGTCTGCCGGCGGAGGATGACACTGCACGACACTGGAATTGCCGTGGGACATTTCCACCTGCGTCGCGCGGCGGAACGCCGTGCAGCGCCGCCTCTCGGCGATTGCTCTGCAATCGCCTGTCGGCAGGGCATTTCG
>NZ_JARGYC010000058.1 GCF_029168335.1 Psychromarinibacter sediminicola | reverse complement strand
GTCGGCGACATCTGCGATCTCTTCGAACCCGACGAATGCTGGAACTACTTCAAGGCCGCAGGATATGCCCACGATTAAACGCACGAAGCTCTAAGCAATTGAAAAGAAACGGTAAGGGGTCCGGGGGGACAGCGTCCCCCCAGCGGGTCGGATCGCCGAAGGCGATCCGAAACCCGAGGGTCAGCGCGTGACGGTCCCGTCCGCGAGCCAGCCGTCGAAGAGCTCCAGAACGGTGTCGCAGAACACCGCGTCGTTGATGTGGCCGTCGATCTCGCGCAGGTCGATCGTTTCCGGGCAGGTCCGGCGCATCTCGTCCAGGAAGGCCGCGAGCCCCTCGGCGTCGTGCAGGTCGGCGCCCGGCCGGTCCCACTCGTTGCAGCCGCCGGTGGGCAGCAGCATCACGGTCGGTCCCGTGGCCTGCGCCAGCCGCTCGGCATGCGCCCGCGCGACGGCGCGGCGGCGGTCGTCGTCCAGAACCACCGCGGTCAGAAGCCGGTTATGCGCATGCGAGGGTAGCCCCTCCAGCGCCGCGGGGATCGGCTGCCAGCCGACGAGGTCGACGAGGTCGTAGCAGCCCGGCGCCACCATCTGGGGCGTGCCCCGCAGGCCGGCGGCGGTCAGGCGCGTCTCGCCCGCGGTGATCGCCGAGCCGTGGATGTGGTTGCCCACCTCCTGCGTGGCGAAGTCCATGACGGCGGCGAAGGCGCCCTCGGCAGCGAGCGACTCGAAGGCGCGGCCGCCCATGCCGGTGGCGTGGAACACCGCGACCTCGAAGCCGCGCGCCTCCAGCGCGGGTTTCAGCGCCACCATGTAGTGCAGCACCGTCTTGCCGAAGGAGGTCATGCCGATCAGCGGTTTCGACCGGTCCGGCGGGACCACGGCGCGGGCCGCGCCCAGCACCGCGCCGGCCGCCTGCGACAGCGACGCCTTGCAGACCGCGTTCAGGCCATAGAGCCCGCCGGCCCAGAGGATCATCTGCACATCCGCCGGCAGGCGCTCGGACGGGATCAGGGGCGAGAAGGAGACGGTCGAGACGATGTATTTCGGCACGCCCAGCGGCAGCGCGTTGCAGACGTCGAGCGCGAGGTCGGTGCCCATCGTGCCGCCCAGCACCAGCACGCCGTCGATCCGCCCTTCGCGGTGCAGCCGCGCCGCCAGCAGCGCCGCGCCCCTGGCCATGATCTGCATGGCCACGTTCTCGTCGCCGGCGTCGATGGCCTCGGCGATCGTATGGCCGCCCTCGGCCGCGACGTCGTGCTTGGAGTGGTCGGTGGGGGCCGACGGGTCGCCCAGCACGCTGACGTCCATCGTCACCACGTCGCCGCCCTGGCCGCGGATCGTTTCCGCGAGATAGTGCAACTCGTCGTCCTTGGTGTCGTAGGTGCCGACGATCAGGATGGAGGTCATAGCTTGAACCACGCGGTTTTCAGGTCGAGGTACTTGTCGAAGGCGTGCAGCGACTTGTCGTGGCCGTTGCCGGACTGTTTCAGCCCGCCCAGCGGCACGGTCAGGTCGGCGCCGCCATAGGTGTTCACGTGGACGACGCCGGCCTTCACCTTGCGCACCATCCGGTGGGCGCGGGACAGGTCGGAGGTCCAGACCGCGGCGGCGAGGCCGAATTCGGTGCCGTTGGCGATCTGCAGCGCCTCTTCCTCGGTGTCGAAGGGAATGACGGCGAGGACCGGGCCGAACACCTCCTGCTGGGCCAGCCGGTCGTCGGGTTCGACGCCGGTGACGATGGTGGGGGCCATGTAATAGCCGCCGGTTTCCTCCAGGATCCGCTTGCCGCCGATGCGGACCTCGCGGCCCTGGCTCTTCGCCTCTTCCACGAAGCCGAGATTCTGTTCGAGCTGGCGCAGCGAGTTGACGGCGCCGGCATTGGTCGACGGGTCCAGCGGGTCGCCGACCTTCATGTTTTCCGTCTGCGCGGCGAGGCGGGCGACGAAATCGTCGTGGATCGACCGTTCCACCAGGAGGCGCGAGCCCGCGACGCAGACCTGGCCAGAGTTGCGGAAGATGCCGGCGGCCGAGACCTTGGCGGCCTCGTCGAGATCCGGCGCGTCGGCGAAGACGATGTTCGGGGACTTGCCGCCGAGTTCGAGATAGACGCGTTTCATGTTGGATTTCGCGGACGCCTCCAGCAGGCGGCGGCCGGTGGCGCCGGAGCCGGTGAAGACCAGCACGTCGACATCCATCGACTCGGCGATTGCCGCGCCGACGACGTGGCCCTCGCCGGTGACGACGTTGAGAATGCCCTTCGGCAGGCCGGCCTCCAGCGCCAGCTCCGCTAGGCGGATCAGGGTGAGCGAGGCGGTCTCGGCCGGTTTCAGCACGACGGAGCAGCCGGCGGCGAGCGCCGGCCCCAGTTTCCAGGTGCCGATCATCAGCGGGAAGTTCCACGGCACGATGGCGCCGACGACGCCGGCGGGTTCGCGGTGGACCAGGCCGAGGTTGCCCGGGGCGGTGGGCGCTATTTCGCCATAAAGCTTGTCGAGCGCTTCGGCGTAGTAGCGGATGTTGGCGACGGCGGTGAGCGGTTCGGCCTTGAGCGCCATGCCGATCTCGGTGCCGTTGTTGCGCACGCCGAGGACGGCGAGATCCTCGGCCTCGGCCTCGATCAGCTCGGCCCATTTCATTAGGATCTTCTTGCGCGCGGCCGGGGCGAGGTCGGCCCAGCGCCCGTCGCCATGCGTGGCGCGGGCGGCGGCGATGGCGGCCTCGGCGTCCTGTGCCGTCCCCTTGGGGATCGTGGTCAGCACCTGCCCGTTCAGGGGCGAGATCACCTCCATCGTGGCGCCGTCGCTGGCCTCGCGGCGGGCGCCGTCGATGATGTGGGCGCCGGGGGTCACGGGGGCGTCGCGCAGGGCGTCGATGCGGGCTTGGTCCAGCATGGCTTACCTCGTCTGGCTGTCGTGCACGTCGTGGTCGTGCGAGAATTCGGGTTCGCGGTTGCGGTGCTCGCGGATCACGCCCCAGACATGCAGCGCGATCAGCGCCAGGATGGCCAGCGCGAGGATCGCGGCGATGGGGCGGTTGACGAAGTCGAGCGGCGTGTCGACGCGGGCCATGGCCGAGCGGAGCTTGGTCTCCATGATGCCGCCCAGCACCATGCCCAGCACGATCGGCACGATCGGCAGGTTCTGGCGTTTCAGGACCAGACCGAGGATGCCGAAGCCGGCCGCCATCATGCAGTCGGTGATCGAGTTGCGTAAGCTATAGACGCCGACGAAGGACAGGGTCAGGATCATCACGCCCAGAAACCGGGTGGGGATGCGGATGATCCGCATGATCAGGTTCGAGGAGAACAGCACGAACACCACCACCACGATGTTCAGCGCGATCATCGCGATGTAGAGCGCGTAGACGAAGTCCAGCTGGTTCTGGAACAGCCCCGGCCCGGGGATCACGTTGTGGACGTAGAACACCGACAGCATCATCGCGGTCAGCGCCTCGCCGGGGATGCCGAGCGCCAGCAGCGGGATCATCGCGGCGGCGGGGACGGCGTTGTTGGCGGATTCGCTGGCGATCAGCCCTTCCGGGGATCCCTTGCCGAACGCCTCGGGATCCTTCGAGCTGCGCTGGGCGTAGGTGTAGCTGAGGAACTGGGCGGTGAACTCGCCCACGCCGGGGATCATGCCCATCACCGTGCCGCTGCCGGCGCCGACGGCGGCGACGCGCTTGTGGCGCAGGACCTCGCCCATGGCGCGCAGCATGTTGCCCTTGATCGGCTGGGTCTTGGGCGCGGATTCGGGGTCGGTGAGGAGAAGGAAGGCCTGGCTCAGGGCGAAGAGGCCGAGCACCACGACGATCAGGTCGATGCCCGAGGCGAGCCATTCCTGACCGAAGGTGTAGCGCTGGGTGTATTTGACGGGCTCCAGCCCGACGGTCTGCAGGAAGATGCCGAAGGCGGCGAGCATGCCGGCGGCGAAGGTCTGGCCGCGATGGGCGATGATCACCAGGGCGATGCCGAGGAGCGCGGCGAGGAAGATCTCGCGGCTGCCGAACATCGGCGCGATCCGTGCCAGCAGGGGCGCGAAGAGGATCAGCGCGACGATGGAGATCAGCCCGCCGACGAAAGAGGCGCCGTAGGCGAGGCCGAGGGCGCGGAGCGCCTGGCCCTTCTGCGTCATCGGGTGGCCGTCATAGGTGGTCAGCGCGTTGACGGCGGTGCCGGGCGTGTTGATCAGGATGGCGGGCAGCGCGCCGCCGAACATCGAGCTGCCGTAGATGCCCAGCAGCATCGTCAGGCCGACGAGCGGGTCGAGCGCGAAGGTGGCGGGCAGCAGGATGGCGATGGCGACGGCCGGGCCGACGCCGGGGATCGCGCCGATGATCACGCCGCCGACGGAGCCGATCAGAAGCGCAACCAGGACGTCGAGGCGGGCGAGCAGGTCGAGGCCGGAGAGGAGGGCGTCCATGCGGGGCGGTCTTTCAGAGGTTGATCATGAAGAAGGTGCGCAGGGCGCCCGACGGCAGCAGGTCGTAGAGCTCGCCCGCCGGAATCCGGACCTGCAGGAAGCTCTTGAACATCAGCACGACCGCGCAGGCGAAGAGCGCCGAGATGCCGGCCCAGCGCAGGGAGCGGTATCCCATGCGGAAAGCCAGCGCCCAGACGAAGAGGATCGAGCCGGGAAGATAGCCGAGCCAGGGCACGATCAGCACATAGGCGATGAACCAGGCGGCGAATTCCAGCGAGCGCAGCCAGTATTTCGCCTCGGCCAGTCGGCCGGGGATGCGTTCGGAGACCAGCGCGCCCATGAGGTGGAGAAACGAGAACAGCGCCATGAAGCCGACGCTGACGGCGGGCCAGAAGGCGGGCTGGCCGAAGAACGCGGTGCGGGCGGTCCATTCGGTCTGCCACGGCATCGCGATCAGCAGCGCCAGCGAGAACAGGAAGAAGGCCAGCGCGAAGATCATGTCGCCGGGCCGGCGGTAGCGCTTGAAGAGGTCCTGGAGGGTCTTGATGCGGGTCATCGCGGGCTCTGCATGGCTGCGGGCGGGCTGTCGTGTCGCGGCCCGGCCGGGGCCTGGCCGCCACGGCGGCCGGCCCCGGATCCTGGTGCCTCCGGCTGGAGATGTTCGCCAAGATGAGGCCGGGGCCGCGCCGGGCCGTTTCGGGGGGGTCCGCCCCGGCGGATGCGCCGGGACGGGGCCGTCTCAGTTGTCGATCAGGCGCAGGACGGTGCCGAGGGTCTCGGCGTCCTTCTCGATCTGGGCGGCGGCCTCTTCGGCGTCCTGCCAGTAGATCAGCGCGCCGGTCTGTTCGGCCAGTTGCCTCGCCTCGTCCGACTGGATGACCTCCTGCGCGACGGCGGCGATCTTCTCGCGCACGTCCTCGGGCGTGTCCTTCAGCACGAACAGCCCGTTCCACAGCGCGATGTCCAGCTCGGGGTCCAGCTCGCCCACGGTCGGCGCGTCCGGAGTCAGCGGGATGCGCTCGGCGCCGATGGAGGCCAGGATCTGCACTTCGTCGAGACAGGGCAGGATCAGCTGCAGCGTGGTGTTGATCACGTCGGCATCGCCCGAGGCCAGCGTGTTGCAATCCAGCGCGTCGAAGGCGGCGTCGGAGGAATAGCTCCATCCCATCTTCTCGGCCAGGGCCAGCGTCACCTGGGTCGGGATCAGCACCGAGCCGAAATGACCCAGCGCCACGTCGTTCTCTGCCGCGTATTCGCCCAGTTCCTCCATCGAGGAATAGGGCGCGTCGGCCGATGTGGCGATCACGAACGGGTAGGTGAGAAAGATGCCGACGGGGTCGAACGGGTTGGGGTTCAGCGCCGGGATGCCGACCTCGGGGCCGATCAGGGGCACGCCGATCACGAAGGAGCCGATGGTGTAGCCGTCGGGGTCGGCCATCGCCACTTCGGCGGCGCCGGGGAACGGGCCGCCGCCGCCGCCGGGCTTGTTCACCACCGCGGTCGGGACGTCGTATTCCTCCTGAAACTCCTCGGCGATCATCCGGGTGAGCACGTCCTCCAGGTCGCCGGGCGGGAAGGGCACGACGAATTCAACGGGCTGTTCGGGATACTCGGCCTGCGCGGCCACGGGCAGGGCCAGCGCGAGCGCCGCGGCGCCGGTGGCGATTGATTTCAACATGGATGCCTCCTGTTGGTGGTTCATTATGCGAACCTTCGGTATCAAATATTCTTGCCAGTCGCCCGCATTTCTGTCAACGTTTCTGTGACTCGTTCGGTGCGAAAATTAGGGACAGCTCGGGCACGGAGATGGGCACGATCACGAAAGCACTTGAAATACTTGGGCTTTTTTCCCGTTCGCGGCCCGCGATGGGGCTGGGCGAGGTCGTGAAACTGACCGGCCGCGACAAGGCGACCGTGCATCGCCACCTGGTGGAGTTGGCGCAGAACGGCTTTCTGGAGCAGGATCGGGCGACGCGGGCCTACCGGCTGGGGCCGGCGATTCTCCGCCTTGGAGGCGTGCGCGAGGCGACCTATCCGCTGCGCTCGGCGCTACGGCCCGTGGTGAAGGAAACGGCGGCGCGGGTCGGCGAGCTCGTGCATGCCTCGGTGCTGCAGGGCGACATGCTGTCGCCTATCGTCCATGCCGACCCGCTGGGCCATGGCACGCAGGTGCATTTCGACGAGGGAGAGATGCTGCCCTTGCACGCGACCTCGTCGGGGCTGGCGGTTCTGGCGTTTTCGGAGCCTTCGTTCAGCGACCGTGTGTTGTCCGGCGATCTGGAGCGGATTACCGCCCAGACGCTGACCGACCCGGCGCGGCTGCGCGCGCTGCTGGAGGATGTGCGCCGCGCCGGAATCGCCCAGATGGACCGGGGGTTCGACGACGAGGTGTCCTCGCTGGGGGCGCCCGTCTTCGGGGCGGGCGGCGAGGTCGTCGGCGCGGTCTCGGTCGCCGTTCCGACGGTGCGCGCCGCGCCGGGGAAGCTGGACGCGATGCGGCCGGCGCTCTGCGCTGCGGTGGTGCAGGCCACGCGCGCGCTGGGCGGCCAGATCCCGCCCGAGCATTCGAACAAGTGGGCGGAAACGCCCGAAACCGCAAGCTAAGAGAGGCCCGCCATGAAAGACGCCAATTTCCTCAAGGAAAACAACGCCCGCCACATGTGGCACCCGATGGCGCATCCCGCCGACAGCCTGGCGAACCCGCCGGACATCATCGTCGAGGGGCAGGGCGTGGAGATCGTGGATGTCGACGGGCATCGCACGGTGGATGCCGTGGGCGGCCTGTGGAACGTGAACCTGGGCTATTCCTGCCAGCCGGTGAAGGACGCCATCGCGGCGCAGCTGGACCGGCTGCCCTACTATTCGACCTTCCGCGGCACCTCGAACGACGCCGTCATCGAGCTGTCCTGGATGCTGCGCGATTTCTTCGGGCCGGACGGGATGGCGCGGGCCTTCTTCACCTCGGGCGGCGGCGATTCGGTGGAGATCGCGCTGCGGCTGGCGCGGCAGTACCACAAGGTGCGCGGCGAGGCCGGGCGGGTGAAGTATCTGAGCCTCAAGAAGGGGTATCACGGGACGCACACGCTGGGCGCGAGCGTCAACGGCAACGCGAATTTCCGAACGCAGTACGAGCCGCTGATGCCCGGCTGCTATCACATTCCGGCGCCCTACACCTACCGCAACCCGTTCAACGAGACGGATCCGGAGCGGCTGGCGCAGCTGTGCCTGGCGGCGCTGGAGGACGAGATCAGGTTTCAGGGGGCGGAGACGATCGCCGCCTTCATCATGGAGCCGGTGCTGGGCGCGGGCGGGGTGATCCCGCCGCACGAGTCGTTCATGCCGGGGGTGCGCGAGATCTGCGACCGCTACGGCATCCTGCTGGTGGCCGACGAGGTGATCACCGGGTTCGGGCGCACCGGCGACTGGTCGGGCTCGCGCCACTGGGGCGTGCAGCCGGACATGATGTGCACCGCCAAGGCGATCACCAACGGGTATTTCCCGTTCGGCGCCGTGATGGTCTCGGACGCGGTGGCGGAGGTGTTCGAGGCGGACGAGAGCGGCCGGGGCGCCATCGGGTCGGGATACACCTATTCCGGTCATCCGGTGGGGGCGGCGGCGGCGATCGCCTGTCTCAAGGAGACCCAGGCGCAGGTTGTGAAGGACAACGCCGCCGCGCGCGGGGCGCAGCTGTTCGCGGGTCTGGAGAAGTTGAAGGCGAAATACGACGTGATCGGCGATGTGCGGGGCGGGCACGGGCTGATGTGCGCGCTGGAGCTGGTGTCGGATCGCGAGGCGAAGACGCCGATCGACAAGGGCACCATCGGCCAGGTGCATCGGGTGGCCTACGAGCACGGCGCCATGGTGCGGGTTTCGGGGCCGAACGTGATCCTGTCGCCGCCGCTGGTGCTGGAGGCCGGGCATGTGGAGACGATCCTGTCGGCGCTGGACGAAGGGTTCGCGGCGGTGTCCTAGGGGGCGGGCCGAACCGGCGCGGGGGGCATTGCCCCCCTGTCCATGCCAGGGCGGAACGAGAGGTCGGCAAGTGACGCGAGTACCTCGGGCGGTCTTTCGTGCGGTTCATGGAGGCCGAGAGGACGACTCTGAAAGTACTTGAATAAATCACGTGTCGTCGCGACCCGGCGCGGCGAAACCGCCCTGCCGCGCCCGACTCGCGTCCGTCCGACGCCGCGGCAGGCCAGGCTTCGTTGCCCCCTCAACGACAGCGCTTGACACGGCCGGCCCAACAATCCGAAAAAAGTGTCACATTTTTTCGGAGGGGCTGGCCGGCGTGTTCTTCGGGACGGACAGGAAAGAGGATGCGACCGTCGTGGCGATGCTCGCCTCGGCGATCCGGCGGGACATCTCCTTCGGCGTCCTGCGGCCGGATCAGAAGCTGAAGATCGACGCGCTGCGGCAGGCCTACGGCGGCTCGACCCATTCCATGCGCGAGACGCTGCGGATGCTGACCGCCGAAGGCATGGTCGAGGCGACCTCGCAGCGCGGCTTCCGGGTGACCTCGGCGACCGAGGAGGACCGGTGCGACATTCTCCTGATGCGGCTGAAGGTTGAGCGGCTCGGCCTGGCCCGCTCAATGGAACGCGGCGGCGTCGACTGGGAGGGCCGGCTCGTCGCCGCCCAGCATGCCGTGTCCCGGGCGGATGCGGCGGTGCGGACGGATCCGGGCGACCTGACCGCGCTGGAATGGGACGAGGCCTGCCGGAAATTCGCCGGCACCCTGGTGGCGGCCAGCGACTCGCCCCGGCTGATCGAGATGGTCGGCATGTTCTTCAACCAGTCCCGCCGCTTCCGCCTGGCGCATCTGCGCGAGGGCGCGATCGACTTCGCCGCCCGGGCCACCCGCCGGGATAGCCTGTGCCGCGCAATCCTCGACCGCGACGGCCCGGGCGCCCTGGCCGTGCAGGAGGAGGATATCCGGGCGGATATGGGGGCCTGAGACGACCGACGACCGAAGAAACCAAAGGGAGGACACCATGGTCAGAATGAACAGACGACAGACGATCGGAATGATCGGCGCCGCCGCGGCCTCGGGGCTCGCGGCGCCGGCGATCGCCCAGAACCGGAAAGTGGTCGTGGGCGCGCTGCGCTTCACCTCGCATTCCGGCAGCTTCATCGCGGTGGAGCGGGGCTACTTCGCCGACGAAGGCCTGGACGTGGAGCTGAAGTTCTTCCAGGCGGCGCAGCCGATGGCCGTCGCCATCGCCTCGGGCGACGTGGACTATGCCGTGACGGCGATTTCGGGCGGGCTGATCTCGCTGGCCCAGAAGGGCGCGATCAAGGTGATCGGCGGCGCGCTGTCGGAAGAGGAAGGCATCGACGGCCAGCAGATCCTGGTCTCGGACGCGGCCTACCAGGCCGGGATCACCAGCCCCGGCATGCTGGACGGCAAGACCTACGGCGTCACGCAGACCGGCTCGTCGTTCCACTATGTCGGCTCGAAGATCGCCGAGGCGGAAGGGATCGACGTGACCTTCAAGCCGCTTCAGAAGGTGGGCGCCGTGATCGGCGCGCTGAAGTCGGGTCAGATCGACGCCTGGAACATCGTCCCGCACATCGCCAAGCCGCTGGCCGGCTCCGGCGCGGTGCATATCGTCGGCGCGGTGCAGGACTACCTGCCGAGATACCAGACCACGACGGTCTTTACCTCGGCGGAGAACGCCGCCAACGAGCGCGAGCTGACCGAGAGCTTCCTGGCCGGCTTCACGCGCGGCGTGTCGGACTACAATTCGACGATGATCGACAAGGCCGGCGGGCAGGAAGGCGTCGACGAGATGGTCGAGCTGATCCACAACTACGTCTATACCGACCGGCCGCTCGAAAAGGCGGCGCCGTCCATCATCAACGGCACGATGCGCATCAACGAGGGCGCGCGGCTGAACATCGCCTCGGTCCGCGACCAGCTGGAGTGGTTCCAGGCGCAGGGTCTCGTCGACGAGTCCATCACCCTGGATACGCTGGTCGACACCAGCTACGTCGAGACCTTCGAGGCCTGATCCCGGCCCGGACCATGAGCCCGCCCCGCGCTTCGGCCGGGACGGGCCCCCGAATTGACCGTCCCGCCCCGACCGGACCCGACAGGAGCGCCCATGGACATCCGCCTCGAGGCGATCAGCCACGCCTATGGCGACACCGACGTGCTGGAGGACATCACGCTCGACATCCCGGCGGGCCGGATCGTCTGTCTCGTCGGTCCGTCGGGCTGCGGGAAATCCACGCTGCTGCGCATCATCGGCGGGCTGGAGCGGCCCGGCGCCGGGCGCGTGCTGCAGGTGGGCGCCCCGCCCGAGGGCTGCCTTAACCCGCTGACCTACGTGTTCCAGGACTTCGCGCTGCTGCCCTGGCGCACGGTGCGCGGGAACGTCTCGCTGGTGCTCGAAGACCACGGGATCCGCCGCGCGCGCGCCAGGGACATCATCGACGACGTGCTGGCGCGGACGAAGCTTTCCGATTTCGCGGGCGCCCTGCCCAAGCAGCTTTCGGGCGGTATGAAACAGCGCGTGGCCATCGCCCGCGCCCTCGCCGTCAACCCGGCGGTGATGCTGATGGACGAGCCGCTCTCCGCCCTCGACAGCCAGACCCGCGAGCTGTTGATGGACGACCTGATCGCGCTCTGGACGCGGCAGCCTTTCACCTCGGTCTACGTCACCCACAACTTGGCGGAGGCGGTCCGGCTGGGACATCGCATCGTCGTGCTGTCGCGCCGGCCCGGGCGGATCTGCGAGGTGGTCGAGATCGACAAGCCGCTGGCCGAGCGGCTCTATGCCGACCCCGACCTCGACGACGTCCAGCGGCACCTGTGGGAACTGATGCGCGACGAGGCCCGCGCGGCCGAAGAGGAACTGATCGATGTCTGATATGACGGCAGGCCCGCGCGCGCCCGCAGACCCGGACGTTCCCGCGATGGAGGTGCGGTTCCGCGGCGGCGGTTTCGCGCCCGAGTCGCGCCGCTGGGTCGGCGTGGCCGTCTTCGTCGCGCTGATCGCGCTGGTGGAATGGGGCACGCGGGCGGGCTGGATCTCGCCGCTGACGCTGCCGCGGCCGACGGACGTGTTCGGCACCTTCGTTGAACTGTGGAACAGCGGCCTGCTGTTCAAACATCTGGGCCCCTCCCTCAGCCGGCTGGCCGTGGGCGCGGCGCTGGGCGCGAGCGCAGGGATCCTGATCGGCGTGCTGATCGGGCTGTTCTCCTATGTGCGGGCGGGTCTGGTGCCGCTCGTGGCGGCGCTGTTCCCGATCCCCAAGATCGCGCTGCTGCCGCTCTTCGTGATCTGGTTCGGCATCGACGAGGGCTCGAAATACGCGCTCATCGGCTTCGGCACCTTCTCGCCCACGGTGGTGGCGACCTATGGCGCCGTGGACAACGTGGACCGCTCGCTCATCCGCATGGGCCAGAGTTTCGGCCTGTCCTGGCTGTCGATCGTGCGCAAGATCGTGCTGCCGGGGGCGATGCCTGGGATCCTCTCGGGCCTGCGCATCTCGCTGGCCATCGCGATCATCCTGCTCGTGGCGGCCGAGATGCTGGGCGCCGAATATGGCATCGGCGCCTATATCCTGCAGGCCGGGTCGCTCTACGACCTCGAACGGCTGTTCGCGGGCGTCGTGATCCTGTCGCTCCTCGGCCTGCTGGTCAGCGCCACCATCGCGCAGATCGAACGCCGGATCCTCGGGTGGCGGACATGAGCCGCTGGGACGTCATCGTCGCGGGCGGCGGCACGGCTGGCACGGCGGCGGCCATCGCCGCCGCGCGCGCCGGGGCGCGGGTGCTGCTGGTCGAGCGCAACGGCTGCCTCGGCGGGGCTGCGACGATGCGCAACGTCTCGACCTGGTGCGGGATGATGACGCTGGGCGAAGAGCCGCGCCAGGCCGTCTACGGCGTCGCCGACGAGGTGATGCGGGGGCTTCGCGCCATGGGCGGGCTCGGCCCGGTGATGCGGTTCCGCGGCGTGTTCCTGCCCTTCGATCCCGAACCGCTCAAGCGCGTGCTCGACCGGCTGACCGAGGAGGCGGGCGTAGAGGTCTATCACGGCGCCTTCGTCTCCGACGCGCAGCGCGACGGCGAGCGGCTGCACTCCGTGACCCTGACCGATCACGGCGGTTCGACCGTGTTGGAGGCGCACGCCTTCGTGGACTGCACGGGCGAGGGCGATCTCGCGGCGCGGGCCGGGGCGGCGACCCGCTACGGCAATGCGACGGGCGTGAATCTCGGAACCCTCGCCACACGGTTCGGCGGCGTGCCCCGCGATGTCGAGGTGACGACGGATCAGCTGATCGACGCGATCGCGGCGCAGGGCTTTGCCCCCGGGACGGTGACCAAGGACCGCTGCGTCGTGGTGCGCCTGCCGAATTCGCACGACATGGTCCTCTACCTCGCCTCGGCCGATTACGATCCGCGCGACGTCCTGTCGCTCTCGCGCGCCGAGCGCGACACGCGCCGGCAGGCCTGGGCCTATCTGGAGGCGGTTCGCACGATCCCCGGCTGCGAGAATGCCTATCTCGTCTCCACCGGGCCGGAGCTCGGTACGCGCGAATCCCGTCACATGGTCTGCCGGCATCACCTGACCTGGGATGACATCGCCGCGCGCCGCAAGTTCGACGACTGCATCGCCCTGGGCGCATGGGGCGCGGAATGGCACGACCGGGCGACCTGGACGTCGAGTTTCGACTTTCCGCCCGAGCGCGCGCCTTACCGGATCCCGCTCGCCTGCCTGCACAGCGTCGACACGCCGAACCTGTTCTGCGCCGGGCGCCTCGCGGACGGGGACCGCAAGGCCGGCGCGGCGATCCGCGTGATGGGAACCGGCATGGCCACGGGCCAGGCGGCCGGCGCGGCCGCGGCGCTGGAGGCGGAGCGCCGGTTCAGCCCCGAGGCGGTCCAGCAGCTTCTGCGACATCAGGGGGCCGTTCTGGACCCGGACGAGTTGCCCTCGTGACGGCGCAGCCATCCGGCGCCGCCCCGGTCGGGCGAGCGGATGGGGTATTCTCAGCGCATCAGGCGGTATCCAAACATGCCGCTCTTTGACCGTGCGAACAGGTACAGGCCGTCCGCCGTGCCGACGGACTGTATCGTGGCGAAGTAGGCGCGGTCCGCCCAGCCATGCGCGTCGCTCCAGGGCGGCGCGTCCTTTGCGACGAGAACCCACTTGCCGCGGGCGGGATCGAGGCGGTGCGTGACCATGCCGTCCTTGCCCCGGCCGAGCAGGAAGAGCCGGCCGCCCGCTTCCACGCCGTGCAGCGTGGCGTATCGGGAAGCCGAATTCCAGCCATGGTCGTCGCCGTCGCCCGGCGCATTCGTTGCCGCCTCCACCCATGATTTGGTGCCACGGTCCAGCCGCAGTATCTTGGTGCCGGCATTCAGGCGGGCCAGGAGGTAGAGGGTCCCGCCGGCCTCGACGGCCTGGATCGTGGTGTAATTGGAGGGATCGCGCCATCCGTAGCTGTCGGACCATCGCGGATCATTGCCTGCGGCACGTTCCCACCGACGGCTGTGGGGGTCGAGCCACAGCGTGATCATCCCGCGGTTCGCCCGCGCCAGCAGGTAAAGGCCGTGATCCGTCCCGACCGCCTGGATCGTCGCGTAGTTCGTGATGTCGTCCCAACGTGCCGCGTCGGACCATTCGGGATCGTCCCGGGCGGCACGCTCCCACGCGCCCTTCTCCCGGTCCAGGCGGAGGGTGATCATGCCGCGGTTCGCCCGCGCCAGAAGGTAGAGCTCGCCGCCGGCCTCGACCGCCTGGATCGTCCGGTAATTCGAGGCATCGGCCCACGCATGATCGTTCGACCAGGCCGGGTCGTTCCGGGCCGCGCGGCGCCACCGCCGGTGTGCCTTGTCGAGGCGGAGCGTGACGATACCGCTGGGCGCGCGCGCAACGAGGTAGAGCGTCCCGTCGACCGCCACGGCCTGGATCGTGGAATAGGAGGCCATCTGGTTCCAGCCGGCATCGTCGGACCATTGCGGATCGTTATCGGCCGCGCGGCGCCATTGGCCGGAGGGGGCCAGACGATAGGTCTTCAGCCCGTGGTTGGCCCGCGCGATCAGATACAGATCGGCGCCCACCGCGACGGCCTGGATCGTGTCGTAATTCGACGGGTCGTCCCAGCCATGCGCGTCGCTCCAGTTCGGCCAGCCGCTCGCGAAGCGCTCCCAGCGCCAGGCGTCCTCGGGGTCGGGCGCCGGGGTGGCGGCCATCAGGGCATCGAGCACCTGGCGCGTCAGATAGCCCGTCGCGGGCAGGTCCGCCCGTCGCTGGAAATCGGCGATGGCCGCGCGGGTCGCGGCATCGAAAACCCCGTCGATCCGCCCCGGCGGATGGCCGGCGGCATCCAGGCGCTCCTCGACCCGAAGCCGGGTCGCGCGCACCAGATGGAGCTGCCGTTCGGTCTCGGCCGCGCGAAGCGTCGCGATCCGGGCGCGCGCCTCCTGCGCGAAAAGGCCGTCGGGGAATTCGGCAAGGTAGTTACGATAGGCCGCGATGTCATCGTGCGCCCGCGCCGTGTCCCACGCATTCCGGTCGCGGCGCTCCTGCCGCGCCTGGCGCTCGGCGGCGATCTCTTTCAGTCGTTCCCGCGCTACGTCGGAATACAGACCGTTCGGGTAGCGATGCAGGTATCTCCGCAGCCCGGCCTCGTCCGCGCCGGCGCCCGTCGCGTCCCAGAAAAGCCGGTCGCGGCGCTCTACCTCGCGGCGCCTGCGCTCCGCCTCCGCCCGGATATTCGCCGCATGGGCCTCGCCCTGTTGCCGCAGCAGCGCGGCCTGCTCCGCGTCGAGATACCCGGTCACGGCGAAGCCGTTCCGGTCCTGCCACGCGGAAATCGCCGCGCGGGTTCCGCGCCCGAAAATGCCGTCGATCGCACTGTGATAATCCCCGAGCAGCAGAAGGTGCTTCTGCAACGCGCGGCGCTCGTCATGGGACAGCCGCAGCGCCTCCTCGGCCCTCCGCGCGCGCCTTTGTTCGTCCACGAGCAGCCTGGAGACGGCGGCTTCGGCCTCGGCGGCGTATCGTCCTTCGGGGAAGGCGCCGAGATAGGCGCGGAACGCCTCGACCGTGTTCTCTTCCGTCACCAGGGCCCAGAGCCGGCCTTCGAAGGATTTCGGGCTCGGGGCATCGGGAAGAATGGCGCCGTGTGTCGGCCCGACATGCACGTGGAGTCCGGGCGGCGCCTGTCGCAGCACCTCGCGAAGGTCGGCGCCGGGAACCAGCACCCGGTCGGACAGGAAGGGCGCGACGCTGTGAAGCGGGCCGGCCAGGAAATGCGCGTCCCGCGGCAGCACATCGGGGGCGAGGCCGTTGGTCAGGTCGGGCCCGACCCGGACATCGCCCGGCGCGTCGATGGCCACGACGAGCGCAGGTGCGTCCCGGCCGGACGCCAGATCGGCCAGAGCCCCGATGGAAAGCCCCTGCTGCGCGACGAAGGCGCCGGGAACGCCGGCATCGACCGCAAGCAGGAAGGCATCCCGGCGGTTGGAGATGATCTGCCCCGCAGCCAGGATCAGCAGCCGGTCCGCCTCTTCGGCGTGCCGCGCCGCCACCTGCATCTCGCGCCGCAGCCGCGCCATCGGCGCGTCCTCGATCACGCGCACCTCGTATCCCGCCTCCTCCAGCCCCGGCACGAGGTCCAGAATGCGGGACATGGCGGGCGAAGAGCGATGGACCTCGTATGTCCGCTGGACGAGCAGAACCGCGAGGTCGCCCGCCTTGGTCGTTCCGGGCCAGGAAACAAGAAGACCGATCAGCAGAAGGATGAGGTGGCGCAAAGCATCCTCCTATGCGTCGCTTCGGGCAAGTCAGGCTGCCCGTCGGGAGCCGGCGCGCGGAAGGTCGCCCTCGAAGTAATCTCTTGAATCGGGTTCGGACGAGACGTCGCGAGGGGAACCGAGCCCAGGAAAGATGTGATCGGGCGGACGGAAAGATGTCGGATCGGTTCGTGCAGCGACATGCGTCATGCCCCCGAGGTCGAACGGAAGCATAGCACGGCGAAGCCCGAAATAGAACAATCTACCGGCGGGCCGACGGATTGGCCCCCGGGCAATGCCGGCCACCACACCGGCGTCCGGCGACCCGTGCGGCGGCGGAGGTTGCACATGTCCGGATCGGACGTATCCGGACACCCGACGCTCAGGGGTCTCCGGCGGCGCGGAGCGACCACGCTCCGGGGGCGTCCAGAAACGCCCGGTTCAGCGCGCCGGCCTCGCGTTCGAAGGCGTCGAGATCGTCCGAACTCAGCCGGTCGCGCCAGCCGAGGTCTTCGACGACCCGCTTGTGAAAGGTGAACCGCTTGCGGTTCCCCGCGATGTTGTGCGTCCGGCGGTCCGTCCGCGGCGGCGCGGCGCCCATCCCCGGGGAAAGCCACTCCAGGACGCCGCTGACGACGCCGTCGGGATCGCGGCAGAATTCCTCGTAGGTGAGATGCCGGGCGCGCCCCGGCCCCAGCTCGTCGACCAAGGCCCGCGCTGCGGTGTTGTCCCGCGCCCAAGCCCGGGCGAAGTCCGCGAGGTTGCGGAATCCCTGCTTGGAATGCGACCCCATCACCCCGCGCCCGTCGCGGGTGAGGTGCAGGACACGGGTCCGGTCCGGCGCCCGCAGGTGCAGCGCCCGCGCGCGTTCGGTCTTCTTCGAGCTGTCCACCAGCCAGCGGATGTCGGGCATGCGCCGCGCCACCGCCCCGGCCAGCACGAGCGGATCGCCCCCGCGCGCCGCCGCGTCCGGCGCCTCGGCGAGGAGCGGCTGCCAGAAACTGCAGGCAGAGAAGCGCAGGCCGCAGACGCAGGTCGGGTCGTGCTGCAGGTAGTCGCCGATCCGATCGAACTCGCCCAGCGAGAGCATGCCGCTGCGCCGGCCTAGGCTCATGTCGATCACCGTCGAGCCGCTGTGGCCGGACCCGATGATCAGCAGAACACCGGACTCAGTACCGGGCTCAGTACCGGGCTCAGTACCGGGTTCAGTCATGTCGCAGCTACCTCCGCACGCGCCGAACGGTTCTGGAAGCATTGCAGCCCGTGTCGCGCCAGACAAGACACGGCCGCTGTCGCCCGGGCGCCGGCGCCGCGGCGCGGGGGCGGCGGCGAGATTCAGCCGCCCGGACGAGAGGTGCATCGGATTCGCTTCAAAATTGTGCTCGTTTCTGTTAACGTAGGGTAAGGTATTGCCCATTTGGAGGAATGATTATGTCGACCGATCCGAAGTCGCGCGAATCGCGCCGGTCCGTTTTGAAACACGCGGTTTCTGCTGCAATCTTGTCTGCGACGATGGGCTCTTTCGCCCGCACGGCCGCCGCTCAGGACCGCGGCGCCATGGTCAAGCTTGGCATCCGCGGCGGCGGTACACTTCTTCTGGTGAACGAAGGCAAGGACCGCTGGCGGGCCGTCGTCGAGGCCGATCGCATGAAGGACGAAAAGGCCACCGGCCTTCTGCTGCTGGACAACGGCAAGGTGGTCGGGCTGCGCGACGGCTATCTGCGGCTGGGCCAGTTCGGTGCCGCGGACTCCACCTTCCAGGAGACGGTCTTTACCCAGTTCACGGAGACCGGCAGCCGCATGGGCAAGGATGTTCTGGTGTCGCAGGTCGTCCTGCCGCGGCAGGTCGAGGACCTCCGCAATCTGCGGGCGGTGACGATCACGCCGCGGGTCAAGCTGAATATGGACCAGTTGCAGCTCAAGCGCTGAGCGGACGGGCGGGGCCCTCGCGGGGGTCCGCCGGACCGCTTTCGTGACACCAGAGGTCGGGCCCCTGGAGGAGGTGACATGTTCGACGAGCCGCCGCGTGCGCTCTTGCGCACGGAGTGGGTGATCAAGGTCTCCAAGCTCTGCAATCTTCGCTGTCGCTACTGCTACGAGTGGAACGAACTCGACGACCCGCGCCGGATGTCGTTCGAGCTGTGGGAGCGCGTGCTGACCGCGATCCGCGACCATATGGTGCTGTCGGTGTCGCGCGGTCATGCCGACGTGGCGCGGGCCGAGATCATCTGGCACGGTGGCGAGCCGCTCTTGCTGCCGCAAAGCTATTACGAGCGCGTGATGGAAATGCAGCGCCGGATCTTTCCGCGCGAGTTCCTCGACGACCAGCTGATCGGCAACCAGATCCAGACCAACCTGTACAGTGTCGGGCAGGACCGGCTGGACTACCTGCTGGACGAGGCCTTCGGGATCGGCGTATCCTATGACGGCGTCCCGGGCGTGCGTCTGACCGCGGGCGGGAAGGAGGCCGAGGACAGGGTCCTGGCCAACCTGCGCGCCTTCGCCGAGCAGGGGATGCCGCTTGGCGTGATCACCGTTCTGGCCGGGCACACCGCGCCGCGGCTCGTGGAGCTCTACGAGGACATCAAGCCCTTCGCCCGCGAATGGCGGCTTCTGTCGCTCTTCAACGGCCCGGCCGAACGGCCGATGCAGGGAATCGATATCTCGCCCGCAGAGATCACGGACGCCCTGGGGCGGCTGTTCGCGCATTGGTTCGAGGACGGCTGCGTCATGCCCATCCGCCCCCTGAAACAGGCGCTGACGACGGTGATCATGCAACGCCTGGGGCTCGAGACGCCGTGCTACGACCGCACCAAGGGGGGCGACTCGGTCCTCGTGGTCGATCCCGACGGCCGCCTGTTCCTGCCCAACCAGAAGCAGGACCAGTCGCTGGTGCTGGGCGATCTGTCGCGCGAGTCCATCGCGGAGGCCCTGGAGAGCGCGGCCTATGCGGCCTCTCTGCGCGCCGAGGCGACAGCCCAGGCCCGGATCTGCGGCTCTTGCCGCTACTTCGGCGCCTGTTCGGGCTATCCGATCTTCGCCTCCGACGATGGCGGGGTCGCGAGCGGCACGTGCCGGACCTTCCAGCCGCTGCTGCTGTGGGTGGATGCCTACCTGAACGACCTGGGCGTGACGGATGCGGAGCTGCGGAGCCTGTTCCTCGATTCCGCGGAACTCGCGTCGGACGCCGCATGACCGCTCTGCCGCCGGCGGAAGCCAGGCTCGTGTTCCGGGACGCGGCGCGGCTGCGCCCGCGCGTGACCCTGAGCGCGGGCGTCGCAGCGGCCGACGGCTCCGACGGCGGCTGGCCGCGCTACGCGCCGGCGGCGCTCGTACCGCAACCGCCCTGGCGGGCGCCGACCGACGCCGAGTGGGCGGCGCTAACCCAGCCCCTGTCGGACCCATCGACGCCCGGGAACGCCGCGGCGCGCGTGGCGATCCTGCGGCTTCCGGAGGAGGTCGTCGCGCCGCTGCTAAACGCGGGGCACAGGGCGGCCGAGCAACCGCATCAAGCCTTCGAGATATCGCGTCAGCCCGACGCCGCGGACGCGATCGACCGGGTGACCGAGTTTCTGCGCGACAATGGCGCCGACGCGGAGTCGATCCGGTCGCTGGGCTTTTGTGCCAAGCCGCGCGGGCTGGCGACAGCCACGGTCAATACCCGTCGCCGGCGGCGGGCGGGTCTTCACCTCGACCGCTTCGATGCCCGGCCGCTCTCCGAGCTTGCCGAAAGCCGGGTCCGCCTTTGCTTCAATATCGGCCGCGGCGACAGGTACTTTCTGTACTGCCCCCATTCCGTCCCGCAGATGGCCGAGGTTCTGGGACAGTCCGACCCGGACGGCATCGACGAGATCGGGCGGACCTTTCTGGAAGGGCGGCCGGACTACCCGGTCGTCCGGGTGGCGGTAGCGCCCGGAGAGGCGTATCTCGCGGCGACCGAGTATCTGATCCACGACGCGACCACGCAGGAGATCGCGGAGGACTGGGACATTCATGTCGCCTTCCTCTGCCGTCTTCAGGGAGTCGGCCTGCTGCAAGACAGTCTGTGAGGTTCAAGAGACTCGTCCGGTCGCGTGTCGGTGGCCCAGGTCTCCGCTAGACCTGGGCGGGATCGACCCGGCTTGAGGCCGGGGAGGGGGCTCGCTCGCCTCGGCGCATGACCGGAACGCGACCCTTTCAGGAATCTCAAGATATCGCCCGGGATCATCCGCCGCGCGGCGGCGCTGTACATCCGTGGCCCGCTGTCGACGGTCGCGGCGCTGTGGCATGAGCGGGGCGTCGATGTCGGTGACCGGGCCCCGGATCCGGAATGCGTATTTGGAACGAGAAGAAGCAGCGGGGGGCGGGACATGGGGCAGGCGCCGGGCACCGGAACGGTCGCGGCGATCGGGGCCGGGATCGTCGGGGTGTCGACGGCGCTGTGGCTCTTGCGGGATGGGGCCGTCTCAGTCGGCGGGCACCTTTACATGGGCGAAGGCGTCCGTCACCAGCGGGTGCAGCCCTTCGCCGCCTTGCGCCATGTGCTCGGCCAGCTGCGCGCGCATCCGGGGCTCCCAGAACTCGTTGATATGCGCCGCAACCCGGTCCGCCCGGTCGTCGCCGGGCTGGGTGGCGAAGAAGGTGGCGATCTGGTTGGCCATGCGGACCAGCTTTTCAGGCGACATCGGTGGCTCCTGTCCGGATGCGGTGCGGGTGGGAATAGAGATCGAACGCGCCGTCGCGGGCGAAGGCGGCCAGGGTGATCTGCGCGCCCTCGGCCAGCCGCAGCGCGTGGGCCGTCGGCGCCGACACGGCGACCAGCACGGGGCAGCCGGCCAGCGCGGTCTTCTGCACCATCTCGACCGACACGCGCGAGGTCAGGACGAAGGCGCCCGTGGCCGGGTCTTCGCCCGCCCGCGCCAGCGCGCCGATCAGCTTGTCCAGCGCGTTGTGCCGGCCGACATCCTCGCGCGCCGCGACGATGCCTTCGCCGGGGCGCAGGAAGCCGGCGGCGTGGCTGGCATGGGTGCGGTCGTGCAGCGGCTGATGCGCGCGCAGGGCGTCGGTGGCCGTCGCCACGTCCTCGCGCGACAGGCGGATGTCCCCCGACACCCGGGGCAGGGCGCGCGTGGCCTGGTCGAGGCTGTCGATGCCGCACAGCCCGCAGCCCACCGGCCCGGCCATCGCCCGGCGCCGGGCCTTCAGGGCGTCGGAGCGGTCGGCGGCCAGCCAGAACCGCGCCTCGATGCCGTTCGGCTGTTCCACCGCCTCGAAGCTCTCGACCTGGTCGAGGTTTTCGATCACCCCCTCGGTCAGCGCGAAGCCCATCGCGAAATCCTCGATATCCGAGGGCGTCGCCATCATTACCGCCAGCGTCGAGCCGTCGAACACCATCGCCACCGGCACCTCCTCGGGCAGCGCGCGCAGCACGCGCCGGCTGCCCGCGGGGCCGACCGCGAGGCCGGGCAGGCTCTTGACCGGGTCCGTCATCACTCCGCCGCCGGCAGGATGCGCCGCGCCTGTTCGGCCAGGGCGGCATAGTCCTCCTGCCATTCCGTCGGCCCGTTGGACGGGCTGACCTGCACCGCCGTCACCTTGTATTCCGGGCAGTTGGTGGCCCAGTCGGAATAGTCGGTGGTGACGACATTGGCCTGCGTGTCCGGGTGGTGGAAGGTGGTATAGACCACCCCCGGCGCGACCTTGTCGGTGATCGTGGCGCGCAGCGTCGTGTCGCCGGAGCGCGAGGCGAGCTTGACCCAGTCGCCCTCGTTGATGCCGCGGTTCTCGGCGTCGTGCGGGTGGATTTCCAGCAGGTCCTCCTTGTGCCACGCCACGTTCGCCGTCCGCCGCGTCTGGGCGCCCACATTGTATTGCGACAGGATGCGCCCCGTCGTCAGCAAGAGCGGGAAGCGCGGACCGGTACGCTCGTCCGTCGCGACGTATTCCGTCACGATGAACTGCCCCTTGCCGCGCACGAACCCGTCGATATGCATGATCGGCGAGCCGTCGGGCTTGGCCTCGTTGCAGGGCCATTGCACCGAGCCCTTCTCGTTCAGCAACTCGTAGCTGACATTGGCGAAGGACGGCGTCGTCGCCGCGATCTCGTCCATGATCTGCGACGGGTGGGTATAGTGCCAGCCCGCGCCCATCGCGTTCGCCAGAAGCTGCGTGACCTCCCAGTCGGCATAGCCGTTCTTCGGCCGCATCACCTCGCGCACCATGTTGATGCGCCGCTCGGCATTGGTGAAGGTGCCGTCCTTTTCCAGGAAGGTGGAGCCGGGCAGGAAGACATGCGCGTAGTTCGCCGTCTCGTTCAGGAACAGGTCGTGGACGATGACGCAGTCCATCGCGGCGAGGCCGGCGGCAACATGCTTGGTGTCGGGGTCCGACTGCAGGATATCCTCGCCCTGGATGTAGATGCCCCTGAACGTCCCGTCGACGGCGGCGTCCAGCATGTTCGGGATACGCAGCCCCGGCTCGTCGTCGATCGTCGCGCCCCAGATCTTCTCGAACACCTCGCGCGTGGCGTCGTCCGAGACGTGCCGGTAACCCGGCAGTTCGTGCGGGAACGAGCCCATGTCGCACGACCCCTGCACGTTGTTCTGCCCGCGCAGCGGGTTCACCCCCACGCCGGGGCGGCCGATATTGCCGGTCATCATCGCGAGGTTGGCGATGGCCATGACGGTGGTCGAGCCCTGGCTGTGCTCGGTCACGCCGAGCCCGTAATAGATCGACCCGTTGCCGCCGGTGGCGAACAGCCGGGCGGCGGCGCGCAGCTCGTCCGAGGGCACGCCGGTCAGCATCTCGGTCGCCTCGGGGGAATGGCGCGGGTCGGCCGCGAACTCGGCATAGTGCTGGAATTCCTCCCAGTCGCAGCGCTCGCGGATGAACGCCTCGTCATAGAGGCCTTCGGTCACGATCACATGCGCCAAGGCGGTCAGCACGGCGACGTTGGTGCCGGGCTTCAGCGGCAGATGATGCGCCGCCTCGATATGCGCCGAGCGGACGAGGTCGATGCGTCGCGGATCGATGACGATCAGCTTGGCGCCGGCGCGCAGCCGTTTCTTCAGGCGGCTGGCAAAGACCGGGTGGCCGTCCGTCGGGTTGGCGCCGATGACGATGGCGACGTCGGTCTGCTCGACCGAGTCGAAATCCTGCGTGCCGGCCGAGGTGCCGAAGGTGGTCTTCAGCCCGTAGCCGGTGGGCGAATGGCAGACCCGGGCGCAGGTGTCGGTGTTGTTGTTGCCGAACACCGCGCGGATCATCTTCTGCACCAGGAAGGTCTCCTCGTTGGTGCAGCGCGACGAGGTGATGCCGCCGATGGCCTTCTTGCCGTGTTCCTCCTGGATGCCGCGCAGCCTGGCCGAGGCAAAGCCGATGGCTTCCTCCCAGCTCACCTCGCGCCAGGGCTCCTCGATGCTGTCGCGGATCATCGGGTTCAGGATCCGGTCGCCGTGATTGGCGTAGCCATAGGCGAACCGCCCCTTCACGCAGGAATGCCCCCGGTTCGCCTTGCCGTGCTTGTAGGGCACCATGCGCACCAGTTCGTCGCCCTGCATCTCGGCCTTGAACGAACAGCCCACGCCGCAATAGGCGCAGGTGGTCACCACCGCGCGGTCCGGCGTGCCCATCTCGATGACGGACTTCTCCTGCAGCGTCGCCGTCGGGCAGGCCTGCACGCAGGCGCCGCAGCTGACGCAGTCCGAGGACAGGAAATCGTCCCACGCCGCGCCGGCCGAGACCCGGCTGTCGAAGCCGCGCCCCTCGATGGTCAGCGCGAAGGTCCCCTGCACCTCTTCGCAGGCCCGCACGCAGCGCGAGCAGACGATGCATTTCGACGGGTCGTAGGTGAAATACGGGTTGCTGTCGTCCTTCGGCAGCCAGTCCGGGTTGGCCTCGCCCGAGGTGTCCCGCGCCTCGAAATGGTTCACGAAGCCGCCCGCCTCGGGCGCCTCGTAGCGCACGTCGCGCAGGCCCACGGCGCCGGCCATGTCCTGCAGCTCGCAGTCGCCGTTCGCGGCGCAGGTTAGGCAGTCCAGCGGGTGGTCGGAGATATAGAGCTCCATCACCCCCTTGCGCAGCTTGCGCACCTTCGAGGACTGGGTATGCACCACCATCCCCTCCGAAACGGGCGTCGTGCACGACGACGGCGTGCCGCGCCGCCCCTCGATCTCCACCAGGCACAGCCGGCAGGAGCCGAACGCCTCCACGCTGTCGGTGGCGCAGAGCTTCGGCACCTGGATGCCCAGCTCCGCCGCCGCCCGCATCACCGACGTGCCCTCCGGCACCGACACCTCGAAGCCGTCGATGGTCAGCGTGACCGGCGCGCCTTCCTTCGCGGGCGTCCCCATGTCCCGGTCATCGAACGGAATGACGAAATCCTTCATGGCGTCACGCTCCTGCTTCTTCTCGTTCAAAATACGCTCGGGGGGTCTGGGGGGTGAAACCCCCCAGCGGATCGACGCCGAAGGCGGCGAAAAACCGCGTCATTCCGCGGCCTCCTTCTGCCCTGCGAAATCGTCCGGGTAATGCGTCAGCGCCGACATCACCGGGAACGGCGTGAAGCCCCCCAGGGCGCACAGCGATCCATCCTTCATCGTCTCGCAAAGGTCCGCCAGCAGGTCGACCGCGGCCCCGTCGCCCTCGGCGATCCGGTCGAGCGTCTCGACCCCGCGCACCGCGCCGATCCGGCAGGGGGTGCACTTGCCGCAGGACTCCACCGCGCAGAACTCCATCGCGAAGCGCGCCAGCGCCAGCATGTCGGCCGTGTCGTCGAACACCACGACGCCGGCATGGCCGATCAGCCCGCCCTGGCCGTCGAATTCCTCGTAGGCGAACGGCGTGTCGAACTTCTCGGGCGGCATGTAGGCACCCAGGGGCCCGCCCACCTGCACCGCCTTGACCGGCCGGCCCGACGCGGTGCCGCCCGCGACCTCGTGCACCAGCTCGCCCAGCGGCATGCCGAAGGCGGTCTCGAACAGCCCGCCGCGCGCCACGTTGCCGGCGATCTGGATCGGCATCGTGCCCTTCGACCGGCCCAGGCCCAGCCCCGCGTAATGCGCCGCGCCCTTCTCGAAGATCACCGGCACCGTCGCCAGGGTCAGCACGTTGTTGACCACGGTGGGCTTGCCGAACAGTCCCTCGATCGCCGGCAGCGGCGGCTTGGCGCGGACGACGCCGCGCTTGCCCTCCAGCGAGTTCAGAAGCGACGTCTCCTCGCCGCAGACATACGCCCCGGCGCCGACCCGCACCTCCATGTCGAAGGCCCGGCCCGCGCCCAGTACGTCCGCGCCCAGCACGCCGGCCTCCCGCGCGATGCGGATGGCGGCGTTCATCACCTCGATGGCATCGGGGTACTCGGACCGCAGGTAGACATAGCCCTGCTCCGCGCCCACGCCGAGCCCGGCGATCGCCATGCCCTCGATCAGGGTGAAGGGATCGCCCTCCATGATCATCCGGTCGGCGAAGGTGCCGCTGTCGCCCTCGTCGGCGTTGCAGACGATGTATTTCCGCGGACCGGCGGCCTGCAGCACCGTGTTCCACTTGATCCCGGCGGGGAACCCCGCGCCGCCGCGGCCGCGCAGGCCCGACTCGGTCACTTCCTCGACGATCTCTGCGCCGGTCATCCCGGCCGCCCGCTCCAGCCCGACGAGCCCGCCATGGGCGCGGTAGGCGTCCAGGTCCAGCGGGTCGATCAGCCCACAGCGGGCGAAGGTCAGCCGGGTCTGCCGGGCGAAGAACGGGATGTCCTCGACCGTGCCGTGACAGGCCAGCGTCCCGTCCAGCAGCGCCGGCACGTCCGACGGCGCCACCGGCCCGTAGGCCAGCCGCCGCCCGTCCCGCTCGACCTCCACCAGAGGCTCCAGCCAGACCATCCCGCGGCTGCCGTTGCGGATCAGGTTCAGCTCGATCCCGCGCGTCTCGGCTTCGCGCGCCAGCGCGGCGGCGACCTCGTCGGCACCCAGCGCCTTCGCCGCGCTGTCGCGGGGCAGGTATATCGTCAGGCCATCCGTCACGCCCGGGCCTCCTCGAGAATCGCGTCCAGCTTCGCCTCGTCCAGCCGGCCCACGACCCGGCCGTCCACCATCGCCGCCGGCCCGCAGGCGCAGAGGCCCAGGCAATAGACCGGCTCCACCGTCACACCCCCGTCGGGCGTGGTCCCGCCCCAGCCGATGCCCAGCCGCTCCAGCGCCCGCTCGGTCAGGGCGGTCGCGCCCACCGACTGGCACGCCTCGGCGCGGCAGATCTTCACCACGTGTCGCCCCGCCGGCGCCTTCCGGAAATCGTGATAGAAAGACACGACGCCGTGAACCTCCGCCGCCGTCAGGTTCAGCCGTTTCGCGATGACCGGGACCGCCGATTCGGGGACACAGCCAAGGTTCGCCTGCACCGCGTGCAGAATCGGCAGGAGCGGCCCCTCGCGATCAAGGTGCGGGGCCATGATTTCCTCTATTTCTTCGGGGGTTGGGGCAGTCTGCATGGCTGGCTCCGGCTGGTGGCTGGCCGGAGACAGGCACGAAATCGCATCCAGAATCAATATCGAAGTTCCGTCATTCAATAGAAGATGTCTATTGAACCTCCGCGCCCCGCCGCATCTCCCGCGCCATCTCGAATAGCGCGTGCAGCACCGGTGTCTGCGGCTCCTGGTACTGCGCCACCAACCCCACCTCGTGCGACTGCTCGCCGCCCCGGATCGGGATCACCCGCAGGTCGTTGCCGGCGGCGAGGAACCCGGCGAGGTCGGTGGGCAGGATCGTCACCCAGTCGCCCCGCGCCACGTTCGACACCAGCACCACGGTCGAGCTCGATTCCATCGGTGACTCCGCCGACAGCCCGGCCTCCATGAAGTTGCGGTTGATGATCCGCCGGTTCTGCATGTCCGGCGTCAGCAGGCCCAGCTTCAGCCCGTCGAGATCGCGCCAGCCGACACTGTCGCGCCCGGCCATCGGATGCGCGGCATTGCAAACCAGCGTGTAGGTCTCGCGGTAGAGCGGCGTGCTGGCGACCCGGCCGAGCGGTTCGTTGTCGAGGTAGGTGATGCCCATGTCGCATTCCAGGTCCTCCAGCATCGACAGGATCTCCTGCGAATTGCGCGACACGATGGAGAACTGCACGCGCGGATGCGCCTCGGCGAAGCGGGTCACCAGCCGCGACGCCCAGGTCAGCGCCGTGGGGATCACCGCCATCCGGACCTGCCCCGCCAGCCCGTGGCGCGACGAGCGCATCTCCTCGCGCAGCCGCCGCACGTCGCCGACGATCTGCCGCGCCAGCTCCAGCGCCCGCTGGCCTTCCGGCGTCAGCCCGCCGAACCGGGCGCCGCGCTGGACCAGCTTGACGCCCAGCTGTTCCTCTAGCTGCCGGATGCCGCTGGACAGGGTGGGCTGGGTGACGCCGAGGCTTTCGGCGGCGCGACCGAAATGCCGCTCCTTGGACAGGGCGATCAGCATTTCCAGTTTCGGGATCATCCGGGACTCTCGGAACGGTGCGTTTCGATAGAAGCATACTATCAAGCGCGCCGGTGCCGAAAGTACGGGATGCGCTGGTCCGGGTTCCGCAGGCGCAAGGGCGGCCGGCACGGTGCTGCACGGCGGTCCGCCGCGCGGGACATCTATCACGCAGTGACAACGGCGCGGTTTCGCGAAGCGCGTTTGCCTTCGTCGAACCGGGATGAACCTGTGCTGCGCGGGGGGCGGCAGCCACATGGTTCTGCCTCTGGGGCCGAGAAATATCGTTTAGAAAAGGGAGACGAAATCTCGGCGTGGAGCCGAGATTGCCTCTTTCGTCAGAAAGGTTTGCCTCTACGGGCCGCATGACGCTCGCCAGCGCCCGAAGCTGCCGTTCAGGCAGCGCGCGGCGAATGATCGCGAGGAGCCCAGTGCGCTTCAGAGAGAGGCCGCTCGATTACCGAACGACGACCACGGCAACGACGGAAAGCGTGATCAGCGCCATACCCACCGCTTCGCGCCGGCTGATCCGTTCGCCGAAGAACAGCGTCGCAACGAGGATCGAAAAGATCACCTCGACCTGGCCGACTGCGAAAACCAACGCGGCATTCTGGAGGGTGAACGCCGTGAACCAGCACAGGCTTCCGGCCAGTCCGCTCAGCCCGATCCAAAGCGCGGTCCGCCATGCCCCGGCGACATGCGAGACCTGTCCAGGTTCCCGCACGGCCAACCAGAAGGAGAGTGCGACGGCTTGCAACACCGTGATGATCGCGAGCGACAGTCCGGCGCGGAGAAGCGGGTCAGGGCTTTCCACGGCGAGCGTGGCGCCGCGATACCCCACCGCGGATAAGGCGAAGAATGCTCCAGATGCTATCCCAAGAAACGTCGCGCGGCTTCTCAGACCGGCCCATATGCGGCCGCCCAAGGGCGGCGCCTCCGACAACGCGAGAACGCCGATCAATCCCACGAGGACGGCAGCCACGCCAACCGGTGATATTCGGTCTCCAAGCACCACGAAGCCAACAAGGGCCGTCTGGACGACCTCGGTCTTCTTGAAGGTGATCCCGACGGCGAAGTTTCTTTGGGCAAACAGCGCAATGACGCACCATGTGGCCAGGATCTGGCTTGCTCCGCCGGCGAGCGCGTAGGGCCAGAAGTTCGGGGCGATCGTCGGGAGAGACAAGTCTCGGACCATCAAATAGACGGGGATGAGGGCGGTAACGAACGGTGCGGAATACCAGAAGCGCGCGAGTGTCGACCCCCCAGCGCTGAGCGTCCCCATGCTGAGCCGCTTCTGAAGCATGAAGCGCAGCGTCTGAAAAGCGGCAGCGGCGACCGAGATGATAACCCACAATTCCATCAATATCGGCTACCCGTGGGCCCCGCTCGCTTCAAGGTCGGATCATGATGGGAGGATTTGCCCCGACGGACATCGGTTTAGGACTTTCACGAGCGGCTCGGCGTATGAGAGTAACGGCAGCTTCGTCTCGCGCTGCTGACGCTCGCGGCCGTCGCAGCGAAAGGCCGCTTCGGGGTAGGCCACGCGGTCAGAGGCAATGCTTCTGACGAGAAAGGCAGTACTACGTGGTGCGGTCCACAGCGGGGAACTTGGTGGAGCCTAGGTCTACCGAACTTTCCTTTCAGCGCGTCGCAGAACTACGCAGCATATAGAAAATTATGGTGGATATCTCGCACCATGTATTGCACGTAATTGCACGCCGTCGCATCTGATCTTATGATAGATGGCGGGACAAGTGGCGGGACAGATGCCGAGGCTAACGGTCAGAAAGGTCGATGCGCTCCGGGAACCGGGAATGTACGGCGACGGTGATGGGCTTTATCTGAGGGTAGGGCCTTTCGGCGCGAAATCCTGGATTCTTCGGACCCGCATCAACGGCAGGCTGACAGCCGGCGGTAAACCTCTCCGCTGGGAGGGTGGCTTGGGCTCCGTCTCGTTGGTATCTCTTGCTGAAGCACGCGAAGCTGCGAGGGAGTTACGCAAGATCGCGCGGGCCGGCGGAGACCCGGGGGCGCACAGAAACCGCGAGGCTCTGACGTTTGAGCAGGCGGCTCGCCGCGTACACTCGTCGCTTGCGCCGACATGGCGCAATCCGAAGCATTCGCAGACCTGGCTCTCGAGCATCGAGAACTACGCTCTGCCGGAATTCGGCCGGAAGCCGATCCAGGATGTTACGACCGCTGATGTTCATGCTGCGCTCGCACCCATCTGGACCGAGAAACACGAGACAGCGAAGCGCCTGAAACAGCGTATCAGCTCCGTTTTCGATTGGGCCAAGGGCGCCGGGCACTTCGAGGGAGAAAATCCTGTAAACGGCCTGAAGAAGGCACTCCCGCCGGTGAAGCACAAGGCGAAGAACATGGCGGCGCTCCCGTGGCGCGAGGTTCCCGGTTTCTTCAGCGCCCTTAAAGAGCGAGACAGTATCTCGGCGCTGGCGTTGCAATTCATCATCCTCACCGCCGGTCGTAGCGGCGAGGTGCGCGGTGCCCGCTGGTCGGAGATTGAAGGTGATATCTGGACTGTGCCTGGCGAGAGAATGAAGCGCGGCGAGGTTCATCGCGTTCCCCTATCAGCGGCGGCCCTGGAGGTGCTGGAGAGCGCCAGGGGCCTCGACCCGGACTTCATCTTCCCTTCCCCGTCGCGAGGCAAGAGCGGTCAGGCTCGGCCGCTATCCGACATGGCCTTCAAACCCACGCTGATACGGATGGGATTCGAACGGATCAGCGTTCACGGGATGCGCAGCGCGTTCCGCGACTGGGCGTCCGAGAGCGCGCATGCCGAGAGGGAGGTTGCTGAGGCCGCGCTTTCACATGCTGTCGGTAACGCCGTCGAAAGGGCGTACGCCCGCAGCGACCTGTTTGAACGACGCCGGGCGCTGATGGAAGCGTGGGGTAGCTTCTGTTGTGGTCGGGACATCAAAGTCGTGGAGTTGGTTTCATGAGCGAGTCCGGTGCCGCCGAAGACAGGTTCTGTCCTATCTGCGATGAGCAGGGGGAGCAAATCGCCTTTCCAACGTTGGCAACTTGGTGTCTGATGAATTATGCTGGCGATGAGGAAAGCGCAAAGAGCGCAACCGTCCTGCTCTCGTTTGAAAATTATGAGATACAGGCGGAAAGGCAGGTAGGTTACAGTCGTGTTGCGAGGCTTGTGAATAAAGACGTAGTGCGGGGGCTAATGATTGGCCGCATGGTTGGGAATATACTCGTTCAAGTCCAGCAAAATATAGCGTTTAGAGGCCAACCTGAGATTAACAAAGCCATATTTTCCGTATCGGAGTGGGCTAGCACTACAAAAACGTTTGCGGGTAAGGACCTCCCTTCGGACGCGTCTCGGTTGCGAAAAGAGTTCAAGCGATACCGTGACGTATCTCACTTGTGGGCGGCATTTGAGCTTTTAACTGACGAAGTACGTGAACGTCTTTTTGAAGGGAGGGAAGAGTGGGATCTGTTCCTATTGCTGGCGTATGCCTACGAGCGCTTCATTGACGATGAAAGGCCGTTTGAGTGGAGACCGTGGCGCATCCCGCCAAGTGCCTTGGATGATTTCAAAGGAATGCAATTCAATGTGAATGTCCCCCCCGAGAACGACTGGGTCCGAAAGAAGCTTTCGGAATATAGGAGCGACCACATCAGATGAGGGGTAGGGGAAACTTAAATTCCCCTACTCTGGTCGGCTCATCGGCGCGCCTATGATCAGCCAATCGCACGGCGAACCATTCGCCATCAAGCGGAGGCTGAGACATGAACAAGAACTTTGCAGGTAACCACGCGACGGCTGACGTCGGCGGTGTGCCGAAACGTCCGTCGGCAGAGGAGTACGTTTCCGACCCACTCATTCGCGACGCGCAGGGCGCTGCGATGCTGGGTTGCTCCAAGGCGACCTTCTGGCGTCGCGTCGCCGATGGCACGATCCCCAAGCCGGTCAAGATTGGTGGCATGAGCCGTTGGCGCGTGAGCTGGATCGAGGCAGTTATCTCGGCGGCGGAAGCTGCGCGGGAAGCCGCCTGAGAAGAAAACCCCCACTAACCCGACCGGGCAGCAGGGGCGTTATTCTTTTCGGCGTGAACAACCGCAGAATAGCGAAGCGGCCCGGTCCTTTCAACGAGAAAGGGCTGATATGCAGCACAAGACCAAATCCACAAGCGAATGGGGCGACAAGTTCGCCAACGTCACAAACCAGGAGGCACCACCGTTCAGCATCACTGTCGGCGGGCGTGAGCTCTGGGCTCTCACTCAGCTAGCGAATGCCGGCCAGAAGGGCTGCACGCCGATAGACAACCCCGCGCC
>NZ_JARGYC010000057.1 GCF_029168335.1 Psychromarinibacter sediminicola | reverse complement strand
CGGCGAACTCATCGACTGCTTCACGCACCAGGAATGCGAAAACTACTTCGCCGCCTGCGGATACGATGCAGATTGATCGGAAAACGCTCTAGCTTCCGGCTGTGCGATTTCCTGGGTAACAACCGTCCACCCTTTTTCGCGTGCACACGCGATCACCCAAGGGTCCGCGCCAGACAGGAACTTCGATATCCCTGCTGGCCTGTAGCCCTTGTCAAAGCAATGCTTGGTAATAACGGGCATCTGTAGCTGTACTGGCTGCTCGTCAGCTGGAAGTACCCAGCCGGGATCATCCACTGAAGCGAACCACTCAGATAATTGGTCTTTCTGCGCGAGAATCTCATCTTTTACTGGGGTGATTGTGAATAATCTGGAGCCAAGCTCGCTCTCAAGCCACGACCAAAACTTCGGAACAATATCGAACGCATAGTAAGAGTTTGCTGCTTGGATGAAAACATTTGCATCAATAACGTACATCGCTACGCAGAATTCCGCTCATAGAGTTCACGAACTTTGCTTGGTTGAATTCCAAGTAACTGGCCGGCTTCTCTAAACATGATCCTTCCGACCGCAGCTTCACGGGCAACGGCGTTAGTGAAAGTTCTTCCATTTCTAGATGGGATAGTTCGGTAGTAACTGCCACCACCAATGCGGGACGTATCCATTTCGGACCATCGTTTCTGCTCTTGAAGGTAGAATTCCCTGTAGTCTTGATCACCTATGAAATTCTGCTCGAGGGCGCGTCGCGCAATCACAATTCTGCTTACACTAAATCTATCGGCAATCTCATCAACCTGATCGTTCAGCTCAATCCGATGTTTCCATTGATGTACAAATTCATTGCTCGGAACAAGTATTTCTGCAGCAATAGCGTTACACTTTTTCTCAATCTTCTGATCTCCTGTCGAGATAATGTCTGACAGGTCTCCTGTATCAATCGAGGATTCCCCGATCCAAAGGTGCGCTAGTTCGTGTGCAAATGTAAATATCTGCGCCGATTTCGCGTCCCTGCCATTTAGGAATATCAGTGGAACAATTTTGTCTGCAATGGCAAAGCCTCGCAGACTTTCTATTGGTATTGTTCTGTGCGTGTTATTCCCTACGACACCGGATCGCATGACCCAAATGCCGATTTTTTCCGCGGCGCGGATGAATTCATCCAGAAATCTTTCAAAATTCTTTCGTGTCACAAACAGGCTATTGCTTGCGCGACCAAGTTCTGAGCGAATGTCGCTCGCAATTAACGTCGCGGGCTGGTCGGCGTTATACCGGGAGATGAAATCAAGTTCATCGAAGCCCTCTTCAATTCGAAAATCCCTGTACCAATCCCTTTTGAACTCAATGTCTGAGAGCAAGTCGAAAATATCCCTGCTCATCTTTCTTGAAGAATCAGGTAGTTTTCGAAACTCGACCACAGGAATTTGTTCTTTTGGGGGTTCGGGGAGATACAAAAAGCCAAAAGGAATCTGCAATATCTTCGCAATTCTCTGGGCCTGCTTGAAAGATGGACGTTGTTCGCCACTTATCCATTCGTTCACACGGGCCTCAGTCGTGGCAAGCTTTTCAGCCACGCTCTCGGGTGATTGACCTGCGCGTTGAAAGGCCCAGCGAAGAACCTCGTTGTTTATATAAGCTGTTGCCAAGCTACCGATGTCCGTTTGTGTACCCTCTCCAATGTAGTCGTCCGAAGCAGAACCTATCAACCGGGTAGAGCGCTTGTTGATGCATGATTGTCGGTAGGATTGAGGCTTGGATACCCCCCCACACCCCCTACCCCTCCCCGCCACTCCCTGTTAAAACCCTCCCGCTCACACCGGAGGACCGCGCGCATGCCACATTATCGCTCCCGCACCACGACCCACGGACGCAACATGGCCGGGGCCCGCGGGCTCTGGCGGGCGACGGGGATGAAGGATGACGACTTCGGCAAGCCGATCGTCGCCATCGTGAACTCCTTCACCCAGTTCGTGCCGGGCCACGTGCACCTGAAGGACCTGGGCCAGATGGTCGCGCGCGAGGTGGACTCGGCCGGCGGTGTGGCCAAGGAATTCAACACCATCGCCGTAGATGACGGGATCGCGATGGGGCATGACGGGATGCTGTACTCGCTGCCCTCGCGCGAGATCATCGCGGATTCGGTCGAGTACATGGTGAACGCGCATTGCGCCGACGCGATGGTCTGCATCTCGAACTGCGACAAGATCACGCCGGGGATGCTGATGGCCGCGATGCGGCTGAATATCCCCGTCGTCTTCGTCTCGGGCGGGCCGATGGAGGCCGGCAAGGTCGAGTGGGAAGGGCAGGAGCGCGCGCTGGACCTCGTCGACGCGATGGTCGCGGCGGCGGACGACAAGTATTCGGACGAGCAGGTCTCGGCGATCGAGAGCGCGGCCTGCCCGACCTGCGGGTCGTGCTCGGGGATGTTCACGGCGAACTCGATGAACTGCCTGACCGAGGCGCTGGGGCTGTCGCTGCCGGGCAACGGCTCGACGCTGGCGACGCATGCGGACCGCAAGCGGCTGTTCGTGGAGGCGGGGCATCTGATCGTGGACCTCGCCAAGCGGTATTACGAGGGCGAGGATGCGAGCGTCCTGCCGCGCAACATCGCGACCTTCGAGGCGTTCGAGAACGCGATGAGCCTGGATATCGCGATGGGCGGGTCGACGAACACGGTGCTGCACCTGCTGGCGGCCGCGCATGAGGGGGGCGTGGAGTTCTCGATGGCCGATATCGACCGGCTGTCGCGGCACGTGCCCTGCCTGTGCAAGGTGGCGCCGGCGAAGGACGACGTGCATATGGAGGATGTGCACCGCGCGGGCGGGATCATGGCCATTCTCGGCGAGCTGGACCGGGCGGGGCTGTTGGATCCGTCGGTGCATACGGTGCATGCGAAGACGATGGCCGAGGCGCTGGCGCGCTGGGACGTGAAGCAGACCACGGCGAGCTCGGTGCATGCCTTCTACTCGGCCGCGCCGGGGGGCGTGCCGACGCAGACGGCGTTCAGCCAGGACAAGCGGTACGAGTCGGTGGATCTCGACCGCGAGGGCGGCGTGATCCGGGCGTGGGAGCACGCCTTCTCCAAGGATGGCGGGCTGGCGGTGCTGTACGGCAACCTGGCCGAGGACGGCTGTATCGTGAAGACGGCCGGGGTGGACGAGTCGATCCTGGTGTTCAAGGGGCCGGCGCATATCTTCGAGAGCCAGGACGCGGCGGTGTCGGGCATCCTGACGGGTAAGGTCAAGGAAGGCGAGGTCGTGCTGATCCGCTACGAGGGGCCGCGCGGGGGGCCGGGGATGCAGGAGATGCTGTACCCGACGAGCTACCTGAAGTCGAAGGGGCTGGGGAAGGCCTGTGCCCTGGTGACCGACGGGCGGTTCTCGGGCGGGTCGTCGGGGCTGTCGATCGGGCATGTGAGCCCGGAGGCGGCCGAGGGCGGCACGATCGGGCTGGTGGAGCAGGGCGACATCATCGAGATCGACATCCCCAACCGGTCGATCCATCTGGCGTTGGACGATGCCGAGCTGGCCGCCCGGCGCGAGGCGCAGGAGGCCAAGGGCTGGCAGCCGGCGGCGCCGCGCAAGCGCAAGATCACCACGGCGCTGAAGGCCTATGCGGCGATGACGACGTCGGCGGCGAAGGGGGCGGTGCGGCAGGTCTGACCGCCGGTCAGCGCCAGCGGCGGCACAGGCCCGCGGCGATCATCGTGTCCGAGATGCTCCGGCCGCCGGAGACGCGGCAGGTGCCGCTCCGGCGGTCGTAGGAGGTCTCGCCGGTGCGGCGGCAGGTGACGGTCTCGTGGCGCAGAAGGCTGCGCAGCGCGGCCGTGGCGCGGTCTCCGGCGAGCGTGCCGGCCTCGGGACAGTCGAGGGTGGCGAAGCGGACGGCCGTGCCGGCGAGTTCGATCGTGTCGCCGTCGCGGACGTGCGAGACCGTGCCGGAGATCTCTCCCGCGGGTGCCGAGGTGGAGGCGGTGCGACCGAATCCGCCCCAGGCGTCGCCTCCGTTCAGGATACGCACGTCCGGCGTGGCGGTGTCGGAAGGCTCGGACCCGGCGGCGCGGTCGTGGACCGACAGGACGACCAGCGCGGCCGTCGCAAGGATCGCGGCACCGTCGATCAGCGGCAGCCGCCGGAGCCTTTGCCAAGCAGTGTGGCGCGGGCGCCCGATGCGCGGGGTATCGACCGATCCCATGGCGCCGAGCGTACCACGGCCATGTGGCGCGCGTGGGGCGGACCAGAGGCGCTACCCGCGCCCGGCGATCTGGGTCAGGAACACGCCGGCCACCATCACGACGATGCCGAGGGCCCGGGTCGGGGTGATCGGCGCGGACTGGGCGAGGAACAGGCCGAAATGGTCGATGACCGCGGCGGACAGAAGCTGGCCCAGCAGCACGAAGAACACCGCGTTGCCGACGCCGAAGCTGGGCGCGATCCAGGTGATCGACAGGACGTAGAAGGCGACGAACAGGCCGCCGAGGTAGAAGTGCCACGGCACCGTGCCCGCGTCCCGGACGGAGCCGCCGAGAAGCGCCAGGCACAGGCCCGTCGCTGCCAGCGCCACCAGGAACAGGATGGCGGCGGCCGCGATGGGAGAGCCGAGCTTCTGCCCGAGCCCGGCGTTCAGCGCGGCCAGGATCGGTATGCCGACCCCGGCGGCCAGCATGATGGCGGCCGATTGCGTCGTTGAAATCATCGCTTTCCCTTTCCGTGTCGTGGCGGTACCGAAGAGCGCAACCGATCCGGCGCCCGTGTCAAGGCGGACGCGGCGGAGACCGACCTGCGACACCGACCTGCGACAAGGAGCCGAGCATGACGCGCACAGTCTACGTCAACGGAGAATACCTGCCCGAGACCGAGGCCACCGTCTCGGTCTTCGACCGGGGGTTCCTGTTCGCCGACGGGGTCTACGAGGTGACCAGCGTGCTGGGCGGCAAGCTGATCGATTTCGACGGCCACGCGGCGCGGCTGGAGCGGTCGCTGACCGAGTTGGACATGGCGGTGCGGCTGCATCGCGACGAGCTGCTGGAGATCCACCGCGAACTGGTGACGCGCAACGACATCGAGGACGGCCTGGTCTATCTGCAGATCACGCGCGGCTCGGACGGGGACCGGGATTTCGTCTACCCGGCCGAGGACACGCCGCAGACCGTGGTGCTGTTCACCCAGTCGAAGCCGGGCCTGGCGGACAGCCCGGCGGCGAAAAAGGGGATCAGGGTGATCTCGATCCCCGACCTGCGCTGGGACCGGCGCGACATCAAGACGGTGCAGCTTCTGTACCCGTCGATGGGCAAGATGGCGGCCAAGGCCGAGGGGTGCGACGACGCCTGGATGATCGAGGACGGCAAGGTCACCGAGGGGACGTCGAACAATGCCTATATCGTGCAGGGCAACAGCATCGTCACGCGCGAGCTGTCGACCGACATCCTGCACGGGATCACCCGCGCCGCGGTGCTGCGCTTTGCCCGCGAGGCGCAGATGCAGGTGGAAGAACGCGCCTTCACGCTCGACGAGGCGAAGGCGGCGGACGAAGCCTTCGTGACCTCGGCCTCGACCTTCGTGATGCCGGTGGTGGAGATCGACGGGGTCGCGCTGGGCGACGGCACGCCGGGCCCGGTGGCGCGGCGGCTGCGCGAGATCTACCTGGACGAGAGCCGGAAGGCGGCGATCTGAGGGGGCGCTTCCGGCGCATCCCGGACCGGCCGGGGGCCGGTCCCCTTAGTTGAACAGCAGCCCGCGCAGCGAATACCGCCCGCCGATGACCGAGCGGATGCGCACGCGCTTCTCGCTCGACGAATACTGGCCGTACATGATCGACCGGATCGCGGCGAGCTGGTGCGTGCTGAGTTCGCGCGCCTCGACGTCGGGCACGTAGAGGTGCAACTCGCGGTCGACCGCAGCGATGAGCTGGGTCCGGCCGTCCTTGGCCAGGGCGGGCGTGGCGGCGGTCAGGGCGAGGCAGAGGGCAATGGCGGTACGTCTCATGGCGCGGGGCATGGCGCGGGCTCCCTATCGGTCTGTGGCATTGCGCAGCGCGGTCTTCAGCTTCTGCCGCTTGCGGAAATAATCGTCGTCGTTCTCGTTCAGGATCCCGTAAAGCCGCGCGACGGTCGCGGTGTCGAACAGCGAGACATCCACGTCGAGGCCGTAGCGCTCGATCCGTTGCTGAACCAGCGCGACGAGCTGCGGGCTGGGATCGGCCGCCGCCGGCGCGGCCGCGGCGAGGGCGAGGACGAATAGGGCGGCGTATCTCATCGGGCCTCCTGGGGCGGTGCCAGAGTACCGGGCGCCGCCGCGGCGGGGCAAATCACGTTTGCGACGCTAGCGCCCGCGCGGCGGACCTGCGCTCAGCGCTCGCCCACGTTTTCGCGGAATGCCTTCTCGAACTCCGCCTGTTTCTCGGGCGACGCCTCGGTCTGGTTCTGCGCCTTCCACTGGTCGTAGGGCATCCCGTAGAAGGCCGCGCGCCCTTCTTCCTTGGTCATCTCGATGCCGCGTTCGTTCGCGGCCTCCTGGTACCAGCGCGACAGGCAGTTGCGGCAGAACCCGGCAAGGTTCATCAGGTCGATGTTCTGCACGTCCGGCCGGTCCTCCATCAGGTGCTGGCGCAGGCGGCGGAAGGCGGCGGCCTCAAGTTCGGTGCGGGTCTGGTCGTCCATGGCGTCCTCCTGTTCGCTCAAAGCTGGGTGCGGGCCAGCGTCTGGTCAAGGATCGGGGCGAGGCGGTCGGCCCAGTGACGCTGCTGCTCCTCCGTCTCGATCAGGTCGTGGCGGATCTCGATCAGCGCGTTCGGCCGGCCGCGGTGCAGCGCATGGCGGTCGACGCTGTCGCCCTTCAGCTCGCCCGAGTAGGGCTCGTTCTCGCCGACGAACAGGTCGGGCTCTTCGCGCAGCCGCTCGATCAGCGCCTTGCCGAAGCGGGCGTCGTAGCCGTAGAGCACGCCGACCTGCCAGGGCCGCATCGCCCGGCCGTTGAGGCGCGGGGTGAAGGAGTGGACGGCGATATAGACGGTGTCGTCGCGCCGCGCGGCCAGCCGCTCCACCTCGGCATGATAGGGCCGGTAGCAGAGGGTCAGGCGCCGCTCGCGCTCGGCCGCGTCGATCCGGCGGTTTCCGGGAATCACCGTGCCGTCGTAAAGCTGCATCAGCAGGGTCGGATCGTCCTCGCCCCGGTTGGGGTCGATCACCAGGCGCGAGAAAGTGGACAGCACGGCGGGACAGTCCAGCCGCTCGGCCAGCCGGCGCGACACGCCCGCGGCGCCGATGTCATAGGCGATGTGGCGCCCCATCTCGCGCGGCGGCAGGCCCAGGTCGCCGCCCGCGATCATCGGCGGCACCGCGTTCGAGGCATGGTCGCAGGTGACCAGCCAGCGGCCGGGACGGGTCTCTCCGACGGTCTCGTAGGCCTGAAAGCCCATCGTTTCGGCACTCCTTGAACTGCGCGAACTGAATATGACGGCCGGGCGGGAAGCGCCAGTTGTCACGTTGGGGCTTTTGCTCCATACGGGGGGCGAACCGCGCTGGGACCGCTAACACTTGCATAGGACGAGTAGCCCATGAGACGTCTTCGCAACATCAAGATCGTGGCGACGCTGGGCCCCGCGAGCAACGGTTACGACATGATCCGCGCCCTGTTCCGCAACGGCGCCGACGTGTTCCGCCTGAACATGAGCCACGGCACCCACGAGGAGATCGCGCTGCGCCACGCCAACATCCGGCGGGTCGAGGAGGACACCGGCCGCCCCGTCGCGATCCTGGCCGACCTGCAGGGGCCGAAGCTGCGCGTCGGCGTCTTCGCCAATGGCGAAGAGGAGCTGGAGGCGGGGCAGCTGTTTCGGCTGGACCTCGACGAGGCGGAGGGCGACGCGACGCGCGTTCAGCTGCCGCACAAGGAGATCTTCGAGGCGCTTGAGCCCGGGGCGACGGTACTGGTCAACGACGGCAAGATCCGGCTCCGGGTGCAGGAGTGCGGCGCCGATTTCGCGAGCTGCGAGGTGATCGCCGGCGGCACGATCTCGAACCGCAAGGGCGTGAACGTGCCCGACGTGGTGCTGCCGCTGCACGCGCTGTCCGAGAAGGACCGCAAGGATCTGGATTTCGTCTGCGAGCTGGGCGTCGACTGGGTGGCGCTGTCCTTCGTGCAGCGGCCCGAGGACATGATCGAGGCGCGCGAGCTGGTGAACGGCCGCGCCGCGGTGCTGGCCAAGATCGAGAAGCCGTCGGCGGTGAAGGCCTTCGACGAGATCCTCGAGGTATCCGACGGGATCATGGTGGCGCGCGGCGATCTCGGCGTGGAATGCCCGGTGCAGAACGTGCCGCCGATCCAGAAGCGGCTGATCCGCAAGTGCCGCGCGGTGGCCAAGCCGGTGATCGTGGCGACCCAGATGCTGGAATCGATGATCGACAGCCCGATGCCCACGCGGGCCGAGGTGTCGGACGTGGCCAACGCCATCTACGAGGGCGCCGACGCGGTGATGCTGTCGGCCGAATCGGCGGCCGGCAGCTACCCGATCGAGGCGGTGCAGACGATGCACAACGTCGCCGTCGAGGTGGAGAGCGACGACACCTACCGCCAGGTGATCGAGGCGTCGCGCGGGGCGGAAAAGCAGACCGTGGCCGACGGCATCGTCTCGGCCGCGCGCGAGATCGCCGAGACGGCGGACATCAAGGCCATCGCCTGTTTCTCGCAGTCCGGCCGGACCGTGTCGCTGGTGGCGCGCGAGCGACCGCGGGTGCCGATCATCGCGCTGGCCGCCACGGTGACCACGGCGCGGCGGCTCTGCCTGACCTGGGGGGCGCATTGCGTCAAGACCGACGAGATGGGTCGGTTCAAGGAGGCGGTGGTACGTGCCGTCCGGGCGGCCACGCATGAGGGCTTCGCCACCCGCGAGGACGATATCGTGGTGACCGCCGGCGTGCCCTTCAACATTCCCGGGACGACCAACATCTTGCGGGTCGCGCCCTGCGACGAACGCAAGATCTACGCGGCCGAGCCGGAGTAGGGCGGTGAGCCAGGCCGACCTCTTCCTCGTCATCGGGATACTGGTCTGCGGTTTTTCCATTCCCGCGCTACTCGGGGCGCTGGCCGACCGCCGTCGGCCCTGGGTGGCCGGCATCGTGATCCTGATCGGCGCGGGGCTGGCCGGGGTCGCGCTCAGCCAGCAGAGCTATGCGCTGGAAGAGGTGCCCGAAGCCTTCGTGCGGGTCGTGGCGTATTTCGTCCGGTAGCGGGCCGGCGTCGAACGGGGTGCGTCTGCGGAAGCCTGTTCCGGCAGGCGGAGAGGTGGCGCCACGGGGACGCCGGTTCGCCAACCTCGATCGCGGAATTCTTCTCGTGAGAAATACGCCCGCCGGAGGCGCGCAGTGTCCGGACGGACGCCGCGCGCCCGGTCCGCCCGCGGAACCCTCTTGCACGACCGGCGCCGGGGCCCTATACGGCGCGCTCTGGAAGAACTGCGCGGCCGGCCGGTTTGGCATGCCGAGTCGCGCTGAAAACCGCAAGGAGACGGAAATGCCGAAGATGAAGACCAAGTCGAGCGCCAAGAAGCGCTTCAAGGTGACGGCCAACGGCCGCGTCAAGGTCGCCCAGGCCGGCAAACGCCACGGGATGATCAAGCGCACCAACAAGTTCATCCGCAATGCGCGCGGTACCGATCTTCTGTCCAAGCCGGACGAGAAGATCGCGAAGAAATTCATGCCGTACGACCGCTAAGGAGGATTTGATATGCCGCGCACCAAAGGGGGCACCGTCACCCACGCCCGCCACCGCAAGGTCGTCAAGGCCGCGAAGGGCTATTACTCGTCGCGCCGGACGAACTTCAAGACCGCCACGCAGGCCGTCGACAAGGCGAACCAATACGCGACCCGCGACCGCAAGAACCGCAAGCGCAACTTCCGCTCGCTGTGGATCCAGCGGATCAACGCCGCGGTCCGCGCCCATGACGAGGCGCTGACCTATTCGCGCTTCATGAACGGCCTGGGGCTGGCCGGGATCGACGTCGACCGCAAGGTCCTGGCCGATCTCGCCGTCAACGAGCCCGAGGCGTTCGGCGCCATCGTGGACCAGGCCAAGGCCGCGCTGCCGGCCTGACCGGGGTCAGCGAAGCGAAACAATCGGGGGCCGTGCCGTCCGGGCGCGGCCCCTTTCCTTTGCGCGGCGATCAGAGCCACATGGCGCTGAGCGGGTTGGCGCAGGGCCTGGCATAGGGGTCGGGCATCCCCAGATAGACCAGCGGCTCGCCGGTTTCGTGGGCGCGCACCGCGTTCGTGGCGCGCAGGAAGGTGCGGATGACCGCCTCTTCCAGGCCGGCGCGTTCCGCGCGGGGGCCGGGCAGGAGCGGGCTGAGCATCCAGGTCGTAGGTTTGGTGATGCGCTGTGCCGGCGGGGTCGTGTCGTTCCAGATCGCCGCGACATCGACGATGAAGACTGCCGCTTCCGGATTGCCGGCGATCTTGTCGCCGAAGCCGTCGCGCAGGATGCGCCGCAGCTCGTCCTCGATCCGCCGGGTCACGAGCGGCAGGGCCACCGCCGCCGCCACCGCGCCGAGCCCCCCGGCGAGAAGCGCCCGCCGCCGCATCAGACCGACCGCCCGGCACGCAGCGCCAGCGCCGACAGCGTCAGCGTCGGATTGGCGGCCGAGGAGGTGGGGAAGGCGCCGGAACCGAGCGCGTGAAGCCCGCCGAGCCCGTGGCAGCGCAACAGGTCGTCGGTGACCGATTGCGTCGGGTCGTGGCCCATGCGGTGGGTGCCCTGGATGTGCGCCTCTGTGTGGGAGAAGCGTTTGCCTACGATGCCTTCCACCGGAAACGGCAGGATATCGGCCAGCCGCTCCTCTGCCCGTGCGATACCTGCATAGGCATAGTGCGAATGGCCGAGCCAGGTGATCTGCGGTTCGCCCGCGTCGTCGAGCGTGATGCGGTTGCCGGGCTGGGGCAGATCCTCGGCGATGAGCTTCAGTCTCATCCGTTCGATCCAGCGGCCACGGTCGCTGCGCAATTCGTTCGGGGCGTTGTAGTTCTCGACCAGCGCCGCGGCGGTCGTGTCGCGGTGCGCGCCGTCGTAGAAGGCGAAGCAGTGGCCGGTGATCGAGGTGCCGCCGAAGTAGTTCGGCGCCCCCACGTCCAGTATCACGTCCTGGCTTGTCTGCTCGTGCAGGTAGCGGCCCAGCGCAGGGCTTGTCAGGCCGCTGCGCAGCAGGATCGCCGCGTTCCCGATGGCGTTGGTGCCGAGGGCGACGTGGCCGGCGTGCACTCGCGTCTCGGCCCCGTCCGCGTCGCGCAGCAGGACTCCGGTGGCGGCGCCCGCGGCGATGTCGACCTGGCGGAGCTCCGTCTCCATCGCGATCCGCACGCCCTCGCGGGTGAAGGCGCCCATGCCGTTGAGGATCGAGAACTTGGAATCCACGGGGCAGAGGTCGCAGACCCCGTTGGCGCAGCACGGGTTGCGCGCCCCGCCATTGGCCCGGGCGCAGGCCACCGGCAGCCAGATGTCGGGGCGCGCGGCGATGCAGGCGGCATCGGTGCGCGACAGGGTATGCGGCGGATAGGGAAACGGGCCGGACCGGGGATGAACGGGGTCGTCGTCGGGGCCCGCGACCTCCATGACCTGTTCGACCTCGGCGTAGAACGGCTCCAGCGCGTCGTAGTCCAGCGGCCAGGGCGCGCCGACCCCGTGATCCTCGAACAGACGGAAATCGGCCGGGTGAAACCGGGGGACCTGCCCCCACCAGCAGTTGGAATTGCCGCCGAACATGGTGTGTGCGACCCATCGCTTCGGCATGTCCGACCGGTTGTCGAGCGCGATGGGCTCCTGCGGGCGCGACCTCTCCTCGACCTGGACCGCGTGGGGGATCAGCGGGCCCTTCTCGACGATCAGCACACGCGCGTCGCGGGGCAGGCCACGAAGGAAGAACATCGCCGAAAAGCTGCTGCCGGCGATCACGACGTCCCAGCGCTCGGCGGCGGCCTCGGCCGCGGTGATCCGGTCGAACATGGGCCGACTGCTCCTGCCCCGTTTCGGCGGAGTATAGGGGGGGGGGGCCGGTCCGAAGGCAAGCGGGCCGGCCTTGCATTCGGGGAGCGCGCTGGGTAGCAGATGCCGGCACCCGATCCGGCGAGGCGAAGATGGACGATCTGAGGCAGAAATACCTGGATGCGATTGCCGGCGCCGGCGACGAGGCCGCGCTGGAGGATCTGCGCGTGCAGGCCGTGGGCAAGAAGGGCGAGGTCTCGCTGAAGATGCGCGAGCTGGGCAAGATGAGCCCGGAAGAGCGCCAGGTGATGGGGCCCAAGCTGAACGCGCTGAAGGACGAGATCAACAGCGCGCTGGCGGCGAAGAAGGCCGCGCTGGCCGATGCGGCGCTGGACGAGCGGCTGCGGACCGAGTGGCTGGACGTCACGCTGCCGGGCCGGCACCGCCGCGTGGGCACGGTGCACCCCGTCAGCCAGGTGACCGAGGAGGTCACGACGATCTTCGCCGACATGGGCTTTTCGGTGGCCGAAGGCCCGCAGGTCGAGACCGATTGGCACAACTTCGACGCGCTGAACATCCCGGCCGAGCATCCCACCCGGACCGAGATGGACACGTTCTACATGGCGCAGGCCGAGGGCGACGACCGGCCGCCGCATGTGCTGCGCACCCATACCTCGCCGGTGCAGATCCGCGCGATGGAGCTGGCCGGCGCGCCGCTGCGGGTGATCTGCCCGGGGCGGGTGTACCGGGCCGACTACGACCAGACCCACACGCCGATGTTCCACCAGGTCGAAGGCCTGGCGATCGACCGCGACATCTCGATGGCGAATCTGAAGTGGTGCCTGGAGGAATTCTGTCGCGCCTTCTTCGAGGTGGACGAGGTGGAGCTGCGCTTCCGCGCCTCGCACTTCCCCTTCACCGAGCCTTCGGCCGAGGTCGACCTGCGCTGTTCCTGGGAGGGCGGGCAGCTGAAGGTCGGGCAGGGCGACGACTGGATGGAGATCCTGGGCTCGGGCATGGTGCATCCCAAGGTGCTGGCCGCCGGCAACATCGACCCCGACCAGTGGCAGGGCTTCGCCTTCGGCATCGGGATCGACCGGCTCGCGATGCTGAAATACGGCATCCCGGATTTGCGGGCGTTCTTCGACAGCGACCTGCGGTGGCTGAAGCATTACGGCTTCGCGGCGCTCGACGTGCCGACGCTGGCGGGCGGGTTGTCGCGGTGAGGGAATGGCCCTTCGGGCCATGCCTCCGGCGGGCGTATTTGGAACGAGAAGAAGGTGGGGGGCGGTCTGCTGGGCCGGACGGGGGCGTGACCACCCCTGCGTTCCGGCCTTCGGTCGCCCGAGGCGCTGCTTGACCGCCCTGTGAAGGGCGCGGCATTCTAAACGCGCCACGGGAGGGAGGCGGTGATGCTTAAGCTGATCGTACTGACAGGTCTGGCGTTGACAGCAATGCCCGCGACGGCGCAGGAGCGCTACCCGTTCTGCGAGACCTATGTCTATGCGGACACCACGGCCTTTCCCTGTCTGCCCTGCATGCTGACCGTGCGGCGCGACGATGCGGCCGAGACGTACTATCTGACGTCGAACAACGGCTGGACGGCGGAGCTGGAATGGTACGAGACGGGGCCGGACAGCGCCGAGGGTGTGGGGCGCTGGGCCGACGAGGCCGGGGAGATGTATGGCGGGCAGACCTTCCGGATCAGCGCGGGGACGGACGGGCCGGACTGGCTGGCCGTGACCATGGCGCATGACGCAAGCTGGCTGGCGCCCTCGATCAATCTCGGGTTTCGCTGCGCGGAGTGACCGCAGCGCCCGCGCAAGCGGCTTGACCGGCGAACGGGGCGGCGGCACGTTACCCGGAGTCCCACCGAAGGAGATTTCCGATGCGTTTCTTTCTGCCGGCCGCCCTGGCGGCCCTGCTGGCGCCGCTCGCCCCGGCGCATGCCGACGAGACCTGGCGGGCCGATACCGGCATGATCGCCTATCTGGCGGAGGAGGAGGGCTATGCGATCTTCTCCTTCACCACCGATCAGGGCTATCCGGCCAAGCTGTACATCCCGGGACTGGCCGGGAATTACGACAGCCGCGGCACGCATGACGCCTTCTGGATCGGCGAGGGCGCGGCGACCTGCCCGGCCGATCTGGGCTATGGCGAGGCGATTACCGGGAACTGGGGTCAGGCACGGCTTCTGTTCGACGAGCCGGCCTTTCCGACCTCGTTCACCCTGCTCATGGGCGACTGTTTCGGGGCGCTGGACCGGGCGGTGCGGGCGGAGACGACCTATTACGACTGACTTGCGGGATCGGGCGGGGCTGCTAGCTCTGGCGGGGTGAGGCCGCGACAGAGGGGAGAGCCGATGCAACTGTTCCGCCACGAGAACCGCGAGCGCAACCACCACACGCGCCGCGTCTACGCGATGTTCGAGCTGGTCTATACCTGCGTCGACTTCTCGGCCGCGGTCTGTTTCTTCGTCGGGTCGGTCCTGTTCTTCTGGCAGGAGACGGAGACGGCGGCGATATGGCTGTTCGTCGTGGGCTCGCTGCTATTCGCCGCCAAGCCGTCGCTGCGGCTGGCGCGGGAGATCAAGCTGGCGCGCATGGGCAAGCTGGAGACGCTGGCGGAACGGATGGAGGGCTGAGGGGCGCTGTCCTGCACCGCCCCTCGCGACCGCATCAGCCCCCTTGCGTATTCCGGCCAAGATGAAGGGGTCGTGGCCCTTCCGGTCGCGCCAGCCTTCGGGTAAGGACGGCGCGATCCGAAACCGAGGCGAGAGGCCGAAGCGCGATGAAGTTCACCCTGTCCTGGCTGAAGGAGCATCTCGACACGCAGGCGAGCGTGGCCGAGATCGCCGAGACGCTGACCGATCTGGGGCTGGAGGTCGAGGAGGTGATCAACCCTCTCGACGCGCTGAAGGGCTTTACCGTCGGCTATGTCAAGCGCGCCGAGCAGCATCCGGATGCCGACCGGCTGCGCGTCTGCCAGGTGGAGACGGACGAGGGCGACAAGCAGATCATCTGCGGCGCGCCCAACGCGCGGGAAGGCATCCGCGTGGTGGTGGCGAAGCCGGGGATGCATATCCCGGGGATCGACACGACGATCCAGGTCGGTAAGATCCGCGGCGTCGAGAGCCACGGCATGATGTGCTCCGAACGCGAGATGGAGCTGTCGGAAGAGCATGACGGCATCATCGAGCTGCCGGGCGCGCCGGCGGTGGGCACGGCCTTTACCGACTGGCTGGCCGAGCATCAGCCGGAAAAGGTCGACCCCGTCATCGAGATCGCCATCACCCCGAACCGGCCGGACGCGCTGGGGGTGCGGGGCGTGGCGCGGGATCTGGCGGCGCGCGGGCTGGGCGTGCTGAAGCCGGGCGACGTAGCGCCGGTGCCGGGCGCGTTCCAGAGCCCGATCAAGGTGACCATCGCCGATGACGTAAAGGCGAAAGGCTGCCCGCATTTCACCGGCCGGGTGATCCGCGGCGTGACCAACGGGCCCAGCCCCGACTGGCTGCAGCAGCGGCTGCGCGCCATCGGGCTGCGGCCGATCTCGGCGCTCGTCGACATCACCAACTTCTTCACCTACGACCGGAACCGGCCGCTGCACGTCTTCGACGCCGACATCGTCAAGGGCGACCTGGAGGTGCGCTGGGTCGACCGGCCGACCGAGTACGAAGGGCTGGACGACAAGACCTATACCGTCGAGCCGGGGATGATGGGCATCTACGACGCCGAGGGGCTGGAAAGCATCGGCGGCTGCCTGGGCGGGGCGCATACCGGCTGCACCGAGAAGACGGTGAACGTGTTCCTGGAGTCGGCCTACTGGGATCCGGTGACCATCGCGGCGACGGGGCGGCGGCTGAAGCTGAACTCCGACGCGCGCTACCGGTTCGAGCGGGGGGTGGACCCGGACTTCACGCTGCCGGGGCTGGAGGCGGCGACGCGGATGATCCTGGAGATCTGCGGCGGTGAGGCATCCGAGGTGGTGCAGGACGGCGCGCCGCTGGACACCGACCGGGCCTACCGGCTGGACACCGACCGGGTGGAATCGCTCGTCGGCATGGACATCCCCGGAGCGACGCAGCGCGCGACGCTGGAGGCCCTGGGCTTCCGGCTGGAGGGCGACATGGCGCATCCGCCGTCCTGGCGGCCCGACGTGCGCGGCGAGGCGGACCTGGTGGAAGAGGTGGCGCGGATCGCGTCGCTGACGAAGCTCAAGGGCCGGCCGATGCCGCGGCCGCAGGCGGGCGTGCCGAAGCCGGTGCTGACGCCGATGCAGCGGCGCGAGGCGATGGCGCGGCGGACCTGCGCGGCGCTGGGCTACAACGAATGCGTGACCTATTCCTTCATCGACGAGGCCTCGGCGCGGCTGTTCGGCGGCGGCGACGATGCGGCGCGGCTGGAGAACCCGATCTCCAGCGAGATGAGCCACATGCGCCCGGCGCTGTTGCCCGGCCTGTTGCAGGCGGCGGCGCGCAACCAGGCGCGCGGCTTCTCGGACCTCGCGCTGTTCGAGATCGGCCCCGCCTTCCATGGCGGCGAGCCGGAGGAACAGCATCTGCTGGTCACCGGCCTGCTGGTCGGCCACACCGCCCCGCGCGACGTCCACGGGGCGCGGCGGCCGGTCGACGTGTTCGACGCCAAGGCGGATGCCGAGGCCGTGCTGTCGGCCATCGGCGCGCCGGCGAAGATGCAGATCCAGCGCGGCGCGCGCGGCTGGTGGCATCCGGGGCGGCACGGGATGCTCTGCCTGGGCCCGAAGAAGGTGCTGGGCGTGTTCGGCGAGCTGCATCCCAAGGTGCTGCGCGAGATGGACGTGAAGGGGCCGGTGGTGGCCTTCACCCTCTGGCCCGAGGAAGTGCCGGCGCGGCGCGCCGCGGGCGCCACCCGCGCGGCGATGGAGATCAGCGACCTGCAGGCGGTGGAGCGCGATTTCGCCTTCGTAGTGGACGAGGACGTCGAGGCGGCGGCGCTGGTCACCGCGGCCGCCGGAGCCGACAAGACGCTGATCGAGGATGTGCGCGTGTTCGACGAGTTCGTCGGCGGCGCGCTGGGCGCGGGCAAGAAGTCGCTGGCGCTGACCGTGCGGCTGCAGCCGAAGGGCCAGACGCTGACCGAAAAGGACATCGAGGCGGTCGGCGCCAAGATCGTGGACAAGGTCGCGAAGGCGACCGGCGGGACGCTGCGAGGCTAGGGGTCGGACCGCTGGCGCGGTCCGATCCGCGGGGCGGCGCTGTCCCCGTCGTTCAGTGTGCCTGGGCGCCGCCGCTGAGCGTATTTTTCAACGAGAAGAAGTTGCGGGGTCAGTCCGATTGGGCCGGGGCCCGCGCGCTCGGCGGCAGAAAATCGTTGCCCGAACCGGGTGACTTGGGGTAAAGGCGCAGGCCTCGACACTCCAATGGACGGAGACGACATGAAACCGACAGCCGCGCCTCGCGCGCCGAGATTGCCCTAGCCGCCGTCCGACGGGTCTTCCCGCGGGCGTCCATGACGTTTTGCGGGAAAGACCGATGCTTCCCCACGAGATCGATCATATCCGGCAGGATCTGCCGGACGAGATGGCGTTTCCCTATTACGCCGACCGCGAGAGCCCCTGGCTTCTGGCCCGCCGGATGCGTGCGCCCGAGAAGGTGGCCGTGCTGCGCCAGGGGCCGCTGGCGCGCTATCTCGACCGCCCGCTGGTCAAGCCTGTGGTGGCGGAGTGCGGCGGCGTGCTGGACCCCGGCGACGTGTGGGCCGCCGGGCAGGCCGACGTCGCGGCCCGGCGCGACCTGTCGCGGCCGGCGCTGGCCGGGGCGATCGCGGCCTTCGACGTGCCGTGGTTCGACTTCGGGCTGAGCTTTGCCGCCTGGGGAACCGGCCACCAGCCGCAATCGGCGCAGATGAGCCGGTCGGGCGGCAACCTGGTGATCCAGCTCGGCTTCCCGTCGGACCACGCCTGGCTGATGGCACAGTACGGGCAGGGCAAGCGGCGCAAGACCTTCGAGTATGTCGAGCACCCGATCCGCCGGAGCGGCCGGCCGACGCTGGCCTGGGCGCGGGTGGACGTGGACTGCGCGGCGGGGGTCGCGCTGATCGAGGAGGTGCAGAACGACTGGCTGCGCTTCGCGGCCGAGACCGCCCTCTACCTGCGGCGCACCGCGCAGCGCGGGGCCGAGGTGCGGCGTATCTGCGGGTATTCCGACGCGCTGCGGCAACGCTACGGGCGGATCTGGCCGCGGGCGATGCTGCTGGCGGTGCTCGCGGTGCTGGTGGAAGAGCTCGGGATCGCCGAGATCTGGATGCATCAGCCGGAGGCGGGGGCCGTCTACAAGCATATCCGGGGGCGGACGCCGCCGGTGTCGCTGTACTCGGCGCTGCCGAAATCCTTCGGGTTCGAGCCGGTGGCCGAGGCGCCGCCGTTCCTGGCGCGCTACAAGCGGAAGACGATCGGCAAGCTGCGCCGGCGCGGGCTGCCGGTGTTCTGGCGGCTGGCGCTGTGACGCTCGCCGCGGCCGGGCGCTTTGACAATCGGCCGCCGGACGGGCGACGCTGCGGGAAGGAGGTGCGACATGGAACGCTTTCGCGACCGGCAGGACGCCGGGGACCGACTGGCCGAGGCGGTGGCGGCGCTGGCGCCGCAGGATCCGGTGGTGCTGGCGCTGCCGCGGGGCGGGGTGCCGGTTGCGGCGCCGGTGGCCGCGCGGCTTGGCGCGCCGCTGGACATCGTCTCGGTCCGCAAGATCGGCGCGCCGGGCAACCCGGAATATGCCGTGGGCGCCCTGGTGGACGGCGACCCGCCCGAGCCGGTGTGGAACGAGGAGGTGCTGGCGGGCCTGGGCCTGAGCCGGGACGACCTGCAGGAGACGGTGGCGCGCGAGTCCCGCGTGCTGGCCGAGCGGCGGGATCTGTACCTGAAGGGCCGGGCGCCGGTGCCGCTGGAAGGGCGCGACGCGGTGGTCGTGGACGACGGCATCGCCACCGGCGCGACGCTGCGCGCGGCGCTGAAGGGGCTGGCGGCGCGGCGGCCCGCGCGGGTGCTGCTGGCCGTGCCGGTGGGGCCGCCGGGGGTGGAAGAGGATTTCGCGGGTCTGGCCGACGCGGTCGTTTGCCTCGTGACACCGCGGCCTTTCCATGCTGTGGGTCAGGGATATATAGCATTCGGGCAGACCAGCGACGCCGAGGTCGTGGCCTGCCTGGACCGGAACGCGGAGGGACAAGATGGCGCTTAACGTCTACCTGTCGGGCGAGATCCATACCGACTGGCGCGAACAGATCGTCGAGGGGGCCAAGGGGCTGAACGTGGCCTTCGACGCGCCCGTGACCGACCACGGGGCGAGCGACGATTGCGGCGTCGCGATCCTGGGCGCGGAGGAGAACAAGTACTGGCACGACCACAAGGGCGCGATGGTCAACGCGATCCGCACCCGGCAAGGGATCGAGGACGCCGATATCGTGGTGGTGCGCTTCGGCGACAAGTACAAGCAGTGGAACGCGGCCTTCGACGCGGGCTATGCCGCGGCGCTGGGCAAGTCGCTGATCGTGCTGCACGGGCCGGACCACGCCCACGCGCTGAAGGAGGTGGACGCCGCCGCGCTGGCCGTGGCCGAGGAGCCGCGGCAGGTGGTGGATATCCTGCGCTACGTGCTGACCGGGGCGCTGCCGGCGCGGTAGACCCTGCGCTGTCGGCCGCCAGGCGCCGGGCGGTCGTCCGGCAAAAAGAGACAGTGTGGCCGTCGGGCGTCCACTGTTTCGCGACCGGCGCCAGCGGAAAATTGGCTCTTCGCGAATTCCCGGTTTCGGGCAATACTGTCGCTGTTTCGAGGTCGATCCTTTGGGAGGGGTCCCATGTTCCGCATTGTCCTGACAAGTCTTATCGTCCTGCCGCTGGCCGCCTGTGCGCAATTCGTCAGCCGCGGGGCCGAGGCCGAGCCCGAACTGCGTTTCGGCACCGGCTATCGCGGCTCCGACGACCCGTGCGTCCGCGTCGGCGAGACCGCGCTTACCGCGCCCTATGTCAGCCAGGACGAGGATCTTGTCGGCTGCCCCGTCGATTTCGACGGCCGGCCGGCCTTCCAGATCAAGACTGGCGGGCGCGAGGTGACGCGGACCGCGGACTGGGTGATCTATCGCGTGCCGCTTCTGGGGGCGCCGGACATGGCGGGCGTGGACCCGGCCGCCGAGACCTCCGTCGCAATCGAAGTGCCGCCGTCAACCGAACTTTAAGGGATTGCGGGTCCGCTTTCCGCGAAACCGCCGGGAGAGGCCTTGACCTTTCCCGGTCACGCCCTTATTCCGCAGCGTCTCGACAGAGAATCGGCTGCAGCCCGGGGTCGCGCCCCGCTCGTACAGTCAGAAGAATAGCCCAAAGGCCCGTCGGCGCAAATGCCTTCGGGCTTCCGTTGTGAAAAAAGGTTCTGGGGTTACGGAACCGCAACCGAGAAGGACACTCCTACGTGGCACGTATCGCCGGCGTCAACATTCCCACCGCCAAGCGCGTCCCGGTCGCGCTGACCTATATCCACGGGATCGGCCCCTCGACCGCCCGCTCGATCTGCGATGCCGTCGGCATCGACCAGACCCGCCGGGTCAACGAGCTGTCGGATTCCGAGGTTCTGCAGATCCGCGAACATATCGATTCCAACATCACGGTCGAAGGCGACCTGCGCCGCGAGGTGCAGATGAACGTCAAGCGCCTGATGGACCTGGGCTGCTACCGCGGCCTGCGGCATCGCCGCAACCTGCCCGTGCGCGGACAGCGCACCCATACCAACGCGCGGACCCGCAAAGGCCCCGCGAAGCCGATCGCCGGCAAGAAGAAGTAAGGGAGAGCAGGTAAATGGCACGCGATCGCCGCGCCCCGAAGCGCAAGGTATCCAAGAACATCGCCGCTGGTGTCGCCCACGTGAACTCCAGCTTCAACAACACCAAGATCCTGATCTCCGACGTGCAGGGCAACGCCATTTCGTGGTCGTCCGCCGGCACCATGGGCTTCAAGGGCTCGCGCAAGTCGACGCCCTACGCCGCGCAGATGGCCGCCGAGGATGCCGGCCGCAAGGCGCAGGAGCACGGCGTCAAGACGCTGGAAGTCGAGGTGCAGGGGCCGGGGTCGGGCCGCGAGAGCGCATTGCGCGCGCTGGCCGCCGTCGGCTTCAACATCACCTCGATCCGCGACGTGACGCCGATCGCCCATAACGGCTGCCGCCCGCCGAAACGCCGCCGGGTCTGACAGAGGATCGTATCGAATCCCGGACCGCGCCTGCCCCGCGCGGTCCGATTTGTCGTTTTTACCTCGGGAGTCCGCCGCCAAGGGTCATCGGGCGTCGGGCAGGAATGGAGGCCATAAAGCATGATCCACAAGAACTGGCAGGAACTCATCAAACCGTCGCAGCTGGAGGTCAAGCCCGGCAACGACCCCGCGCGGCAGGCCACCGTCGTGGCCGAACCGCTGGAGCGGGGCTTCGGCCTGACGCTGGGCAACGCGCTGCGCCGGGTGCTGCTGTCCTCGCTGCAGGGCGGGGCCATCACTTCGGTCCAGATCGACAATGTCCTGCACGAATTCTCCTCCATCGCCGGTGTCCGCGAGGACGTGACCGACGTGGTGCTGAACCTCAAGGGCGTCGCGATCCGCATGGATGTCGAGGGGCCGAAGCGCCTGTCGATCTCCGCCAAGGGGCCGATGGTCGTCACCGCCGGCGACATCTCGGAATCCGCGGGCATCGAGATCCTGAACAAGGACCACGTGATCTGCCACCTCGACGAGGGCGCCAACCTGTTCATGGAGCTGACCGTGAACACCGGCAAGGGCTATGTCGCGGCCGACAAGAACCGCCCCGAGGACGCGCCGATCGGCCTGATCCCGATCGACGCGATCTATTCGCCGGTGCGCAAGGTCTCCTACGACGTGCAGCCGACGCGGGAAGGCCAGGTGCTGGACTATGACAAGCTGACCCTGAAGCTGGAAACCGACGGCTCGGTCAGCCCGGACGACGCGGTGGCCTATGCCGCGCGCATCCTGCAGGACCAGCTGTCGATCTTCGTCAACTTCGAAGAGCCGGAGAGCGCCGGCCGCGCCGACGAGGACGAGGGGCTGGAATTCAACCCGCTCCTGCTGAAGAAGGTGGACGAGCTGGAACTGTCCGTGCGCTCGGCCAACTGCCTGAAGAACGACAACATCGTCTATATCGGCGACCTGATCCAGAAGACCGAGGCCGAGATGCTGCGCACTCCGAACTTCGGCCGCAAGTCGCTGAACGAGATCAAGGAAGTGCTCTCGGGCATGGGCCTGCATCTCGGCATGGATGTCGAGGAATGGCCGCCGGAGAACATCGAGGACCTGGCGAAGAAGTTCGAAGACCAGTTCTGATCTTCGACCGGGGGCCGCGATTTTTCGTCGAAAAATCGCCGCTCCCGATCCGGGCCGCCGCGCCCCAAGGAGAGCCGGTGACACGCATCGCCGGCCGGACAAAGCAAAACCGCCCGTAGAGGGCAGATAACGGAGTAAGACAATGCGTCACGCCAGCGGCCACCGCCGCCTCAACCGCACCCAGGAACACCGCAAGGCGCTGTTCGCCAACATGGCCGGCTCGCTGATCGAGCACGAGCAGATCAAGACGACCCTGCCCAAGGCCAAGGAACTCAAGCGCGTCATGGACAAGCTGATCACGCTGGCCAAGCGCGGCGACCTGCACGCCCGCCGCCAGGCCGCGGCGCAGCTGAAGCAGGACGCGCATGTGGCCAAGCTGTTCGACGTGCTCGGCGCCCGCTATGCCGAGCGCCAGGGCGGCTATACCCGCGTCCTGAAGGCCGGCTTCCGCTATGGCGACATGGCGCCGATGGCGATCATCGAGCTGGTCGACCGCGACCCCGACGCCAAGGGCCTCGCCGACCGCGAGCGCCTCGCCGCCGAGGAGGCCGCGGAGGGCTGAGTCCCGCCGCCGCGCCGGAAATCGACTGGCCGCCCCTCCGGGCGGCCTTTCGCTTTTCCGGCGGTCCATTAGATTGGGGGCATGGCCACCGCCGCGGGATATTCCGGCACGCCGTTGCCGAAGAAGCTGGGCTTCAAGCCCGGCTGGTCCGTGCTGGTCCACGGCGCGCCGCCCGACTATGCCGACCTGCTGGCCGGGGCGGACGACGTGGCCTTCCTCCATGATACCGAGGCGGAGGGCGTGGAGGCCGTGCACCTGTTCCTGCGCGCGCCGGAGGATCTCGACCATGTGCCCGGCCTGCTGGCGCGGCTCGTCCCCGGCGGGATGCTGTGGCTGAGCTGGGCGAAGAAATCGTCGAAGCTGCATGCCGGGATCACCGAGGACGACCTGCGCGCGGCGGTGCTGCCGCTGGGCTGGGTCGACGTGAAGGTCTGCGCCGTCGATGCCGACTGGTCGGGCCTGAAGTTCCTGAAACGAAGGGCCTGACGCGATGGCCGACCTGTTCGACACCACCCCCGACGCGAAGCCCGAGCGCGAGGCGCCGCGCCCGCTGGCCGACCGGCTGCGCCCGAAGACGCTGGCCGAGGTGATCGGGCAGGCGCAGGTTCTGGGCCCCGACGCGCCCTTGGGGGTGATGCTGGCCTCGGGCGCGCTGTCGTCGCTGATCTTCTGGGGCCCGCCGGGCGTGGGCAAGACCACCATCGCGCGGCTTCTGGCGCATGAGACGGACCTGCATTTCGTGCAGGTCAGCGCCATCTTCACCGGCGTGGCCGAGCTGAAGAAGGTGTTCGAGGAGGCGAAGTTCCGCCGCCGCAACGGGCAGGGCACGCTGCTCTTCGTCGACGAGATCCACCGGTTCAACAAGGCGCAGCAGGATGGCTTCCTGCCGCATATGGAGGACGGGACGATCCTGCTGGTGGGCGCGACCACCGAGAACCCGTCCTTCGAGCTGAACGCGGCGCTTCTGTCCCGGTCCCAGGTGCTGGTGCTGGAACGGCTGGACCTGGCCGATCTGGAGCGGCTGGCGCAGCGGGCCGAGCACGAGATGGGCCGCGCGCTGCCGCTGACCGGCGAGGCGCGCGAGCAGCTCCTGGAGATGGCCGACGGGGACGGGCGCGCGCTTCTGAACCTGATCGAGCAGATCGCGGCGTGGAAGACCGACGGCAAGCTGGACCCGACCGCGCTGACCGCCCGGCTGCAGAAGCGGGCGGCGCAATACGACAAGTCGGGCGACGCGCATTACAACCTGATCTCGGCGCTGCACAAGTCGGTGCGCGGCTCGGACCCGGACGCGGCGCTCTATTGGCTGACGCGGATGCTGAACGGGGGCGAGGATCCGCGGTATCTCGCCCGCCGCATCACCCGGATGGCGGTGGAGGATATCGGCCTGGCCGACCCGCAGGCGCAGCGTGTCTGCCTCGACGCCTGGGAGACCTACGAGCGGCTGGGTTCGCCCGAGGGCGAGCTGGCGCTGGCGCAGGCGGTGATCTACCTGTCGCTCGCGCCGAAATCGAACGCGGGCTATGCCGCCTACAAGAACGCCGTGGCGGCGGCGAAGAAGACTGGCAGCGAGCCGCCGCCGAAGCATATCCTGAACGCGCCCACCAAGCTGATGAAGGAGCAGGGCTACGGCGAGGGCTATGCCTATGACCACGACGCCGAGGATGCGTTTTCCGGGCAGAACTACTTCCCCGACGGGATGAAGCGCGGGGTGTATTACAGCCCGGTCGAGCGCGGGTTCGAGCGCGAGCTGAAGAAGCGGCTGGACTGGTTCGCCGAGCGGCGGGCGAGACGCGGCGGGTAGGGGGATCGGGATTCGTTGGCGCTGTAAGGCCGGAAGTCATTGGTATTGAGAAAGGAGCCGCGCGAGGGCCGACGCGCGCGGGGGCGCTCCGACCTCCGAGCGATGCGCTTTATGGCTGCCAGGTCCGGACGACCTCCGAGCTCTGCGATAACGTCGACCACAGCGCCGCCGCTCTGGGGCGCGTCGGCGCTCGCGCGGCGGCCTTCGGCCTTGTTCCGCGCGGCCATCGTCCGGACCGCAGCACAGCTATGGTTTCTGCTGCTCCCCGGCGGCACGACCGTCACGGCTGCGATCCAACTCAGCGCCCGGACCGCGCCCCCCCCTCACACCATCCCGAACATCGTGCGCCAGTTGGCGGCGGTCATACCGGCGCGGTAGTCTTCGGCCATCTCCGGGTCCAGCGCTTCGACCAGCAGGCGGTTCTCCAACCAGATCTCGATGCACTCGAACGGCCCGCGATTGCAGCGGCGGGTGGGCCAGCCCTCGGCTTTGCCCATCGTCAGGATGTCGGCCGCCGGCAGCGGCGAGGCCAGCGCGACATGGGCGAAGGTCGGCCCGGTCTGCGCCGCGCCGGTTTCGCACAGCACGTTTCCGGGGCCGGGCAGCAGGCGGTGGGTGAGCGGGTAGACCTCGACAGCGGTGCCGTCGTCGGCGCGCCCGAAGGCGATCCAGCTGTCGGGAAAGGGCGGGAACGGCAGCGCCTCGCCGCCCATCAGCCGGGCAATGAAGCGGGCGGCGAGCTCGGGATCCGCCGCACTGAGGGAGACGTGGAAGAGTCGCATGGGCCGGACCCTATGGACCGAGATCGCGCGGGGCAAGCCGGGCCGATTGACTCTTTCCCGGGCAGACGCCAAGTCAGCGCGCATGATGGCGAATGTGGCAATGGTGGCGCTGGGCGGCGCAGTCGGGGCGACCGGCCGGTACATGACCGGGCTGGCGGCGGTGCGTGTCATGGGCCACGGCTTTCCCTGGGGCACGCTGACGGTGAACGTCGCGGGCTCGTTCCTGATGGGCGTGCTGGTGGTGACGCTGGCCCATTTCGGCGGCACCCGCCTCGCGCCGCTTCTGGTGACCGGCATGCTCGGCGGCTTCACCACCTTCTCCGCCTTCTCGCTGGACGCGGTGACCCTTTGGGAGCGGGGACAGCACACGCTCGCGGCGGGCTATGTCGCGGCGTCGGTGGTGCTGTCGCTGGCGGCGCTCTTCGCCGGGCTCGCCGTCGCGCGCGGGGTCGCGGCATGAGCGGCGTGCAGACCCTGACCGTGGCCGAGGGCGAGGGCGAGCAGCGGCTCGACCGCTGGTTCCGCCGGCAGTTCCCGCATGTCCCGCAGGGCCGCATCGAGAAGATGTGCCGCAAGGGCGAGATCCGGGTGGACGGCGGCCGCGTCAAGGCCGCGACCCGCGTCGCGCCCGGCATGCAGGTGCGCGTGCCGCCGCTGCCCGACGCGCCCGCGCCCGACCTGCCGCAGCAACCGAAGCTGTCCGACCGCGACGCCGAGATGATCCGCGCCACGGTGCTCTGGCGCGACGACCACGTCATCGCGATCAACAAGCCCCCCGGTCTGCCCACCCAGGGCGGCAGCGGCCAGACCCGCCATGTCGACGGCCTGTCCGAGGCGCTGCGCTTCGGCTACGAGGACAAGCCGCGGCTGATCCACCGGCTCGACAAGGACACCTCGGGCGTGCTGCTCCTGGCCCGCTCGCGCGACGTGGCACAGGCGCTGACGGCCGCCCTGCGCCACCGCGAGACGCGCAAGATCTACTGGGCGCTCGTCGCCGGCGTCCCCACCCCCTATCTCGGCGAGATCCGCTTTGGCCTGGTGAAGGCCGGCGGCCACGGCAAGGGCGGCGAGGGCGAGAAGATGCGCTGCGTCCACCCGCAGGACATCGACGCGACGCCCGGCGCCAAGCGCGCCCATACCCTCTATGCCACGCTCTACCGCGTCGCCAGCCGCGCCGCCTGGGTCGCGCTGGAGCCGCTGACCGGCCGCACCCACCAGCTCCGCGCCCACATGGCCGAGATCGGCCACCCCATCGTCGGCGACGGCAAGTACGGCGGCTCGGCGCAGGAGAACATGGGCGACGGCTGGGGCGCGCAGCTGGGCGGCATCATCTCGAAGAAGCTGCACCTGCACGCCCGCTCGCTGACCTTCGAGCACCCGGTGACGAAAAAGCCGATCACCGTCACCGCGCCGCTGCCCGAGCACATGAAACACAGCTGGGACACCTTCGGCTGGACCGAGGACCTGGCCGCCGACGACCCCTTCGAGGCCCTGCAATGAGCGAATGGAAGGCCCGCCGCTTCTGGACCGAGGCGCGCGTCGAACCGCATGCGGCGGGCTTCACCGTGCGGCTGGACGGCCGCCCCGTGAAGACCCCGGGCAAGACCGAGCTTACGGTGCCGTCCGAGGCGCTCGCCCACGAGATCGCCCGCGAATGGGACGCGCAGGAGGGCACGATCGACCCGCGTACGATGCCCTTCACCCGCGCCGCGAACTCGGCCATCGAGAAGGTCGCGCCGCAGCACGCCGAGGTCGCCGACATGCTGGCGGGCTACGGCGACAGCGACCTGACCTGCTACCGCGCCGACAGCCCCGAGGGCCTCGTCGCGCGGCAGGCCGAGGCCTGGGATCCGCTCCTGGACTGGGCCGAGGCGACCTTCGGCGCGCGGCTGATTCCGGTCGAGGGGGTGATGCACCAGCCGCAAAGCGCCGCCGCGCTCGACCGGCTGGCCGCCGAGGTCCACGCAATGACCCACTGGGAGTTGACGGGCTTTCACGATCTCGTGGCATTGTCGGGCTCGCTGGTGATCGGGCTGGCCGCCGCGCGCGACGCCTGGACGCCCGAAGAGCTCTGGCAGCGCTCGCGCGTCGACGAGACCTGGCAGGAGGAACAGTGGGGCGAAGACGCTGAAGCCGCGGCCATGGCGGCCGCCAAGCGGCAGGACTTCCTGCAGGCGCACCGCTTTCTCAAACTGCTTTAAAAACAGGCCGCCCAGCCCCCCGGACGGCGGTGTTTTCCCCAAGGGCAGGGCGTCGTTTCTTCCACAGCAGCCTTGACCTTCCGCGCCGGATTCGCCCACACTCCCCGTCGTTGAGGGGGGTTCTCTGCCTTCACGTGAACTCAATCCGGCCCAGGCCGGAAGACACGCCCTACGGGAAAGGGCGGCAACTCAGGAAGAGGTAAACATGAACAAATCCGTTTTTCTTGGCGCGCTGACTGTCGCCGGCCTCGCCGCCGGCGCTGCGGCTGCGGCCACGCTGGACGACATCAAGGCGCGCGGTAATCTGAACTGCGGCGTGAACACCGGACTCGTGGGTTTCGCGGCGCCTGATGCGAACGGAAACTGGCAGGGTTTCGACGTCGCCGTCTGCCGCGCTGTCGCGGCCGCCGTGCTGGGCGACCCGCAGGCCGTTGAATTCACGCCCCTGACCGGCAAGACCCGCTTCACCGCGCTGGCCTCGGGCGAGGTCGACATGCTGTCCCGGAACACCACCTGGACCCTGACCCGCGACGTTGACCTGAAGAACACCTTCGTGGGCGTCAACTACTACGACGGCCAGGGCTTCATCGTACCCAAGGAGCTGGGCGTGACCTCGGCCAAGGAGCTGGCCGGCGCCACCGTCTGCATCCAGACCGGCACCACGACCGAGCTGAACCTGGCCGAGTTCTTCCGCGTCAACAACATGGATTACGAGCCGGTCCCGATCGAGACCAACGCCGAGGCGCAGCAGCAGTACCTGGCCGGTGCCTGCGACACCTACACGACCGACGCCTCCGGCCTCGCCGCCACGCGCGCCAGCTTCGAGAACCCGGGCGATCACGTGATCCTGCCCGAGATCATCTCGAAAGAGCCGCTCGGCCCGCTGGTCCGCCACGGCGACGAGGAGTGGTCCGACATCGTCCGCTGGACGCTGAACGCGCTGATCGCGGCGGAAGAGCTGGGCGTGACCTCGGCCAATGTCGCCGAGATGGCGTCGGAGCCGACCAACAACCCGGAAATCAACCGGATGCTCGGCACCGAGGGCAACCTGGGCGAGATGCTGGGCCTGGACGCGGACTGGGCCGTCAACGCGATCTCGGCCGGCGGCAACTACGGTGAGCTGTTCGAGAAGCACATCGGCGAGAATACCCCGATCGGCCTGGCGCGCGGCCTGAACGCGCAGTGGACCGACGGCGGCCTGCTCTACGCGCCGCCGTTCCGGTAAGACGCATTCGGCAAGGGGCGCGGGTCACACCGCGCCCTTCTGCCATCTGCCAATAACAAGAAAGCATCCGGGCCCGCGAACGCGAACGAAATCGCGTCGGGAGGAGAGGCTCCGGGGCAGACAGGGGATCCCTATGACGGCACTTACGGAGCCACCGAAGGAGTCGTTCCGCCTCAGCATGCTGATCTACGATACCCGGTATCGGTCGATGACCATCCAGGTCGTCGCCCTGATCGGGTTCATGCTGGTCGCGGCCTGGCTGATCAACAACACGATCGTCAACCTCAACGCGCTGGGCAAGCCGGTCGAATTCGGCTTCTTCACCGAGCCGGCGAGTTACGACATCAACCAGAAGCTCATCGAGTACGACAACCAGGACTCGCACATGCGGGCCTCCTTCGTCGGGCTGTTGAACACGCTCCTGGTGGCCGTCCTGGGCTGCGCCACGGCGACGATCGTCGGGGTCCTCGTGGGGGTGCTGCGCCTGTCCAGCAACTGGCTGGTGTCGCGCATCATGGCCGTCTATGTCGAGATGTTCCGCAATGTGCCGGTGCTTTTGTGGATCGTGCTGGCCATGGCGATCCTGATCGAAAGCCTGCCACGACCAAGCGCCTTCCGCGGCGACGAGCCGGACGCCACGATGAAGGTGTTCGACAGCGTCGCGCTGACCAATCGCGGCGTCTACATCCCCGAGCCGCTGTTCACCCGCTCGCTGGGCAACATCCACCTGTTCGGCGACTCGGCGCTGCGGTTCGACATCTCCATCGACCTGATCGTCTTTCTTTTGATACTCGGCGGCTCGATCTATGCCGCGCGCCGGATCACCGCCTGGGCCAACGCCACGCAGGAACGCACCGGCGAGAGGCCCCGGATCTGGCATATCAACCTCGCCGTCCTCTTTCTGCCGACCATCGCGCTGCTGGCGGCGCTGGGCTTCCACCTGGGCTACCCGTCGCTGCAGGGCTTCAACTTCCAGGGCGGCATCCACATGCGCAACTCGCTGATCGCGCTGTGGCTGGCGCTGTCGCTCTACACCGCCGCGTTCATCGCCGAGATCGTGCGCGGCGGCATCCTGGCCATCTCCGGCGGCCAGACCGAGGCCGCCGCGGCGCTGGGCCTGCGCCCGCGCCGGATCACGAGCCTCGTCGTGCTGCCGCAGGCGCTCCGGGTGATCATCCCGCCGCTGATCTCGCACTACCTGAACCTGACCAAGAACTCGTCGCTGGCGATCGCCGTGGGCTACATGGACATCACCGGCACGCTGGGCGGGATCACCATGAACCAGACGGGGCGCGAGCTGGAATGCGTGCTCCTGCTGATGCTGGTCTACCTGACCATCTCGCTGATCATCTCGGCGGTGATGAACGTCTACAACAATCGCGTGAAACTGGTGGAGCGGTGACATGAGCAGCACACACGGAGATACCGTCCGCTACGTCCGCGACACCATGCTGCCCGAGCAGGAGCCGCCGGTCACCTCCACCGGCATCATCGGCTGGGGCCGCGAGAACCTGTTCCGCGGGCCGTTCAACACCGTCGTCACGATCGTCTCGCTGCTGTTCATCTACTACGTCCTGGCCGGCGTGCTGCCCTGGGTGTTCCAGTCCGTCTGGTTCGCCGACTCGCTGGGCGAATGCCGCGAGATCGCCACCGCGACCTGGGGCGAGAGCCACGGCCACGCCTGCTGGGCGGTGATCCGCGAACGCTGGCTGCAGCTTCTGTTCGGCTTCTACCCGTCCGAGCTCTACTGGCGCCCGATCCTCGCCTTCGTGCTCCTGCTGGTGGCGCTGGCGCCGGTGCTGTTCCCCTGGGCCCCGAACAAGCTTCTGTGGGTCAGCGCGGCCTATCCGTTCCTGATGCCCTGGCTGATGTGGGGCGGCACGATCTGGTCGCCGCTGCTGGTGGCGGTGGGCTTTGCCATCCTGATCCTCGGCACCCGCTACCTGTCCGAGATGGTCGGCAGCCTCGGCGCCGTGATCCTCGCCACCCTCGCCGCCGTCGTCTGGTGGCTGTTCCTCGTCGGACCCATCTCCTCGGCCCTTTCCGGGGCGCTGCCCATCGGGCTGGAGGCCATGGAGTCGCGCGACTTCGGCGGCTTCATGCTGTCGATCCTGATCGGCGTCGTCGCCATCGGCTGCTCGCTGCCCATCGGCATCGTGCTGGCGCTGGGGCGGCAGTCGGACCTGCTGATCGTCAAGTCGATCTGCGTGGGCTTCATCGAGTTCATCCGCGGCGTGCCGCTGATCACGCTGCTGTTCGTGGCCTCGACGCTGCTGAACATCTTCATGCCGCCGGGCACCGACTTCGACATCATCCTGCGGGTGATGATCATGGTCACGCTCTTCGCATCGGCCTACATGGCCGAGGTGATCCGCGGCGGCCTCGCGGCGCTGCCCAAGGGCCAGTACGAGGGCGCCGATTCGCTCGGCCTCGACTACTGGCAGGCGCAGCGGCTGATCATCATGCCCCAGGCGCTGAAGATCTCGATCCCCGGGATCGTGTCCACCTTCATCGGCGTGTTCAAGGACACCACGCTGGTCTCGATCATCGGCCTGCTGGACCCGATCGGACTGACCAACGCGATCCGCGCCGATGCGGCCTGGAACGGCATCTACTGGGAGCTGTTCGCCTTCATCGCGCTTCTGTTCTTCATCTTCTGCTTCGGCATGTCGCGCTACTCGATGTATCTCGAGCGCCGGCTCAAGACCGACCACAGCTAAGGAGCCTGCCATGGCCGACGTTTCCCACGACACGACCCCCGCGCCGCGCCAGGTCGACACGAGCCAGATGAAGGTCTCGGACGAGGTCGCGATCCAGATCACCGAGATGAACAAGTGGTTCGGCACGTTCCACGTCCTCCGCGACATCAACCTGACGGTCTATAACGGCGAGCGGATCGTGATCTGCGGCCCGTCCGGCTCCGGCAAGTCGACCCTGATCCGCTGCATCAACCGGCTGGAGGAACACCAGGCCGGCCAGATCGTGGTGGACGGGATCGAGCTGACCTCGGACCTGAAGAACATCGACAAGATCCGCTCCGAGGTCGGGATGGTGTTCCAGCACTTCAACCTGTTCCCGCACCTGACGATCCTGGAGAACTGCACGCTGGCCCCGCTCTGGGTGCGCAAGACGCCCAAGAAGGAAGCCGAGGCGACGGCGATGCACTTCCTCGAAAAGGTGAAGATCCCCGAACAGGCGCACAAGTATCCCGGCCAGCTCTCGGGCGGGCAGCAGCAGCGCGTGGCCATCGCCCGCTCGCTCTGCATGAAGCCGCGGATCATGTTGTTCGACGAGCCGACCTCGGCGCTGGACCCGGAGATGATCAAGGAGGTGCTCGACACCATGATCGAGCTGGCCGAGGAAGGCATGACGATGCTCTGCGTGACCCACGAGATGGGCTTTGCCCGGCAGGTGGCAAACCGCGTGATCTTCATGGACCAGGGCCAGATCGTCGAACAGAACGAGCCGGAAGAATTCTTCAACAACCCCCAGAGCGACCGGACCAAGCTGTTCCTCAGCCAGATCCTCGGGCACTGAGGGCCGCCGGATCGACGGTGACGCCGGAGGCTTCGGCGGCGGTCGTGGTTTCGGACCGCT
>NZ_JARGYC010000056.1 GCF_029168335.1 Psychromarinibacter sediminicola | reverse complement strand
CCGTCCCGCGCATCATCACCCCCAGCATGCCGTGCAAAGGGTGAATCACGTTCTCAAACCCCTGTCGAGGCAGAGTTTTTCAGCAGCCTGTTAGAAACTGTCCCTCGTGGCATGCCTTACGCGGCGCGGACCTCTTCGACGAGCCCGTCGCCCCGGAGCAGCTCCTTCACCCGCACGTCATGGGTCGCGAAGGCCCGCTTCAGCACGTCGACCGCCCGCCACGGCTCGGCATCGCCGCACATGAACACGTCGAAGGCGCCATAGCCGATCTCCGGCCAGGTGTGCACGCTGATATGGCTTTCGGCCAGCACCGCCACGCCGCTCACGCCCTGGGGCGAGAACTTGTGGGTGTGGATGTGCAGCAGCGTCGCGCCGCATTCGTCCACGCAGTCGCGGAACGCCTGCTGGATGCGCGATTCGTCGTCCAGCCCGGTGCCGTTCACCACTTCGAGGATCAGGTGCGTGCCCGCGAACACCCGTCCGTCGCGGCGGATGAAGTGGTCGTCGCGGTCCTCGTCGAACAGGTCGCGGGTGGTGGTGGTGTCGGTGTCCGCGATGCGGACGCAGGAATCTTCCTCGTGGGCGCCTGTCTCCAGACCGATCCCCAGTTGGAAGAGGTTGGCGCCGTCCATGGCACGCCCCCTTCTAGCCAGCAGATTGAATCCAGAGGTTCCTTAGCGCCCCCCCTTCGGTCCCTTGCGGACCCCGGAGTTGGGATCGGTCCCTCGCTCGTGCGGCGCATCTAGGGGAGGCGCAGGATTCGTGCAAGGGAAATTATCTCAGCAGGAGTGAGAAATTTTTTCGCCCGCCGCGATCGCCTCTCGCAGGGGCGCGGCCTACTCCTCGGCCGGGCGCAGCACGAGCCAGATCAGCGCGCCGCCGGCCAGCGCCAGGAACGGGATCATCGCCATGTTCACCGCGGCCCAGCCGGCCTCGGGCGTGCCGCCGGAGCAGTTCATCAGGCCGCCCGAGGCCAGCGAGGCCAGCGTCACGCAGCCGAAGACGATCATGTCGTTCATCCCCTGCACCCGGCCGCGTTCCTCGGGCGTATGCGCTCCGGCCAGCATCGTGGTCGCCCCGATGAAGCCGAAGTTCCAGCCGATGCCCAGCAGGATCAGCGCGACGAAGAAGTTTTCCACGTCGACGCCGGCCAGCGCCACACCGCCCGCCGCCGCCAGCGTCGCCAGCCCCAGCGCGATGATCCGCTCCACGCCGAATCGCGCGATCAGGTGGCCGGTGACGAAGCTCGGCGCGAACATCGCCAGCACGTGGCCGGTGACGATGTCGGCGGCGGTGTTCTGCTCGAAGCCGCAGCCGACGACGGCGAGCGGCGTCGAGGTCATCACCAGGTTCATCAGCGCATAGCTGACCATGGCGCAGATGATCGCCACCGCGATCCGCGGCGTCTTCAAAAGCTCCCAGCGCGACCGGCCCTTCGGCGCGTCGGCATGCGGCGCCGGCGGGCGCGGGATGTCGAGGAACAGAAACAGCGCCGAGCCCGCGACGTTCACCGCGATCACCGCAAGATAGGTGCCCAGGAACGGCACGACCATCGCGTCGCTCGTCGCCTTCACCAGCTGCGGGCCGATGATCGCCGAGAACAGCCCGCCCGCCATCACCCAGGAGATCGCCTTGGGCCGGAACGCCTCGCTCGCCGTGTCGGAGGCGGCGAAGCGGTAGAAGCCCTGCGCCGACATGTAGACGCCGGTAAAGGCCGAGCCCACGAGGAACAGCGCGAAGGACTGGTGCAGAAGCCCCAGCGCCCCGATCCCGCCGCCCAGCGCGCCGCAGGCGCTGCCCAGCCAGAACCCGGCGCGGCGGCCGAAGCGCTGCATGATCGCCGACATCGGCGTCGCCGACAGCATCGAGAACAGCACGATCAGCGAGATCGGCAGCGTCGCGAAACAGGCATTCGCGGCCAGCGACTGTCCCGCCAGCCCGCCGAGCACGAAGATCATCGGCATCTGGCTGCCCAGGATCGCCTGGGCCGCCACCAGGATGACGACGTTGCGCTTGGCGCGGCGGTCCGTGACGGGCGCCTGATCGTGGGTGAAGTCGGTCATTGCGATTCGCTTACCGCGCGGCCCCGGGGAAGAAAAGCCTCACGCAGGGTCGATCACATGCGCAAAAGAGCCGCAGACCCGGCCGGCGCGCAGGCCCATGGGCGGCAGCTCGGCCCCCTCGGCGTCACTCGCGTGGAACAGCGGCGGGCCCTCGGCCGCGACCGTCGTGGCATAGTGGAACTCGTGCGCGTTGAGCGGCCCGGCGAACGGCCCGCCGGTCGGCACCAGCCGGCGATAGCCCAGATGCAGCCGGCGGGTCTCGAAACTGGTATGCAGCCGCAGCAGCCCGGCCATCGGGTGGGCGATGCCGTCCGCATCGGTCAGCGCCTCGCCCAGCACCATGAAGCCGCCGCATTCGCCATAGATATCCGCGTGCTCGGCGGCGGCCCGCAGGCTCGGCAGAAAGCGGGCTCCGGCCGCGAGTCGCCCGGCATGAAGCTCCGGGTAGCCGCCGGGCAGGAGGATCAGGTCGGCCTCGGGCGCCGGCGCGTCCGCCAGCGGCGAGAACGGGCGGATCTCGGCGCCCGCCGCGCGCCAGTCGGCCAGCAGATGCGGGTAGGCGAAGGCGAAGGCCGCGTCGCTGGCCACGGCGATGCGTTGCGCGGGCGGCGGACCGACCGGCGCCGCCGGCGCCGCGGGCAGGGGCGCGGCGAGGCCGGCCAGGGCGTCGAGATCGACCGCCGCGGCCACCGCCTCGGCCGCCGCGTCGAGCCAGCTGTCGAGATCGGCCCGCTCCTGCGCCTGCACCAGCCCCAGATGCCGCGAGGGATGGGTCAGCCCGGACTGGCGGGGCAGGGCGCCCAGCACCGGCAGGCCCAGCGGCGCCAGCGCCCGGCGCAGCATCGCCGCGTGGCGCGGGCTGCCCACGCGGTTCAGGATCACCCCGGCGACGCGCACCTCCGGGTCGTGCGCCGCGAAGCCGGCGACCAGCGGCGCGACCGACTGCGCCATGCGGCCGGCATCGACCACCAGGACCGTCGGCAGGCCGAGGAGACGGGCGAGGTCCGCCGTGGCGCCGCGGCCCTCCGGCGGCGCCCCGTCGAACAGTCCCATCGCGCCCTCGATCAGCAACAGCCCGTCGCCCGCCGCCAGCGCGCGGAGGCGGGCCGGCGACATCGCCCAGGCGTCGAGGTTGGGGCAGGGCCGGCCGCAGGCGGCCTCGTGAAAGCGCGGGTCGATATAGTCGGGGCCGGACTTGGCGCCCCGCGCGGCGACCCCGCGCCGCGTCAGCGCGCGCAAGAGCCCCAGCGTCAGCGTCGTCTTGCCGCTCCCCGAGGACGGGGCGGAGAGGATCAGGCCCGGCATGGCAACGTCGCCGCGGGGCGTGCCTCCGGCGGGCCTATTTGGGCCAGGATGAAGCCGGGCGCGCGCATCGCGGTCAGGCAGTGTCCGCCGGCCGGCCGCGCCCCAGCGGGTCGAGATTGCGCGGCGCCGTGCCCGCGGCCAGCGCCTGCCAGTCCAGCACCTGCCGCATCAGCACCGAGCGTCCGACGCAGACGATCGCGGGCGGCTCCAGCCCGGCGGCGGCGATGTCCGCCTCCATCGTGCCCAGCGTCGTCTCCAGCACCGTCTGCGCCGGCGTCGTGGCCGAGACGACCACGGCGCAGGGCTCGGTCTCCGGCCGCCCGGCCTCCAGCAGCGCCCCCGCGATCCGGGCGATATGCTTCATCGCCATGTAGATCACGATCACTTGCGAGCCCTTCGAGATCGCTTGCCAGTCCAGCCCCGACGGCGTCTCGCCGGACTGGTCGTGGCCGGTCACGAAGGTCACCGACTGGTTCACGTCGCGATGCGTCACCGGGATGCCGGCATAGGCCAGCCCGCCGATCCCGGCGCTGATTCCGGGGACGATCCGCACCGGCACGCCGTGCTGGATCAGCGTCTGCGCCTCCTCGCCGCCGCGGCCGAAGACGAACGGGTCGCCGCCCTTCAGCCGCAGCACCCGGCGCCCCTCGCGCGCCAGCTCCACCAGCCGCAGCGAGATGTCGCGCTGTTTCGCCGAGGGCTTGCCGCCGCGCTTGCCGGCATAGGCATGCTCTGCCTGCGGCGCCCAGTCCAGGATCGCCGGCTCCACCAGCGCGTCGTAGACGATCACGTCGGCCTGCCGCAGCGCGTTCACCGCATGCAGCGTCAGAAGCCCCGGATCGCCCGGCCCCGCGCCGCAGAGCCAGACCCAGCCGGGCTCCAGCCGCGGCCAGTCGAAGGCGGGAAGGTCGGGCGAGTCGGTCATGCGGGCGCTTATGCACCCTGGCGCCGGCGCGGAAAAGCGTGGATTGGCGTTGCCGCCGGCCGCGCCTATAGTCCCGCCGCCATGAGCCGGAAACCCCAAGGAGACCTGCGCCGCGGCTGGACCACGGGCGCCTGCGCCACCGCGGCGACGCGGGCGGCGCTGCAGCGGCTGTGGGGCGGGGCGTTTCCGCGCGCCGTCACCATCACCCTGCCGCGCGGCGAGACGCCCACCTTCGCCGTGGCCGAGGCGCGCGCCGGCGACGGCTGGGCCGAGGCGGGCATCGTCAAGGACGCGGGCGACGACCCCGACGTGACCCATGGCGCGCTGATCCGGGCGCGCGTGGCGGCCTCGGGCGGCGGCATCGTGTTCCGCGCGGGCGAAGGGGTGGGGACGGTCACCAAACCCGGCCTGCCGATCCCGCCGGGCGAGCCGGCGATCAACCCCGTCCCGCGCGAGATGATGCGCAAGGTGGTCGAGGAAGAGGCCGCAAGTCACGGGAAAGACCCGGATATCGAGATCACCGTCTCGGTGCCGGGCGGCGAGGCCCTGGCGGCGAAGACCTGGAACCCCCGGCTGGGCATTGCCGGCGGGCTGTCGATCCTCGGGACCACCGGCATCGTCCGGCCGTTCTCCTGCGCCGCCTGGATCGCCTCGATCCATCGCGGCGTGGACGTGGCCCGCGCCGCCGGCACGCCGCATGTCGCCGGCTGCACCGGCGCGACCAGCGAGCGCGTCGTCCAGGCGCTGCACGGCCTGCCGGACCATGCGATGCTGGATATGGGCGATTTCGCGGGCGGATTGCTGAAATACCTCAAGACCCACCCGGTCGCGCGGCTGACCATTGGCGGCGGAATCGGCAAGATCACCAAGCTGGCGCAGGGGGCCGCGGACCTGCACTCGTCGCGCAGCCAGGTGGATTTCGACGACCTGGCGCGGCGCTTCGACATGCCGGAGCTGGCCACGGCGACGACGGCGCTGGAGGCGGCAGAGACCGCCGGGCCGCGCCTGGCGGCCTGGGCGGCGGAGGCGGCGCGGGCCCACGCGGCGGCCAGGCTGGAGGGGACGGGCATGCAGGTGGACGTCGTCGTGATCGACCGCGGCGGGCGGATCCTGGGGCAGGCGGGATGAGGCTCCTGCTGCTGGCCGGAACCGCCGAGGCGCGGCAGGTCGCGGGCCGGATCGCCGGGATGCGCGGCGTCACGGCGCTCGCCTCGCTCAACGGCGACACCAGCCACCCGGCCCAGCTGAAGCTGCCGACGCGGATCGGCGGCTTCGGCGGGCGCGCGGGGTTCGAGCTCTACCTGCGCCGCCACTCGATCGACGCGGTGCTCGACGCCACCCATCCCTTCGCGGTGAACATCACCCGGCGCACTGCCGAGGTCTGTGCCGAGACCGGCGTCGCCTATGCCCAGCTCCTGCGCCCCGAATGGGAGCCCGGGCCGGGCGACGCCTGGACCTGCGCCGACCGCGAAGAGGCGGTGGCCGATCTGATCCCCGAAGGCGCGACGGTGTTCCTGGCGACCGGCCCGAAGGGCATCGGCCGGTTCCACGGGCTTGCCGGGCGCCGGATTCTGTGCCGCCGGATCGACCAGGCGCGGGGCGCGTTTCCGTTCAAGGGCGGCGACTGGATCGTCGCGCGCCCGCCCTTCACCGTGGCCGACGAGATCGCGCTGTTCCGCGCCCACGCCGTCGACTGGCTGGTGGCGCGGAATTCCGGCGGCGGCGCGGGGCGGGCAAAGCTGGACGCGGCGCGCGAAATGGGGTTGAACGTGGCCATGATCCGGCGGCCCGCCCAACCCGACGTTCTGCGCGTCCCCGACCCGGAGGCCGCCGTGGCCTGGGTTCGCGATCTGCGATGACCGGGCGGATCATCGAAACCCCCGATTGCGTCGCCGAGGGCGCGGCCTATCTCGCCGCCCGCGAGCCGCGCTTCGCCCACGCGCTGGAGCAGACCGGCCCGCTGCCGCTGCGCCGCAAGGCCGACGGGTTCGAGCCGCTCCTGTCGGCCATCGTCAGCCAGCAGGTCAGCGTCGCCGCGGCCGACGCGATCTGGGGCCGGCTGCGCGCGGCGCGGCTGACCGGGCCGCGCAAGGTGAAATGGGCAAGCGAGGACGCGCTGCGCGCCTGCGGCCTGTCGCGCCAGAAGATCCGCTATGCCAAGGCCCTGGCCGCGGCGGGCATCGACTTCCGCCGGCTGCGCGCGATGCCCGACGAAGAGGTCGTGGCCACCCTGGTCGACGTGCCCGGCATCGGCCGCTGGACGGCCGAGATCTACGCGATGTTCTCGCTGGGCCGGGCGGATGTCTTCGCGCCCGCCGACCTGGCGCTGCAGGAAAGCGCCCGGCTGCTGTTCGAGACCGAAACCCGCCCGACCGAGAAGGAGCTGCGCGCGATGGCCGAGGACTGGGCGCCCTGGCGGGCGGTTGCGGCGCGGCTGCTCTGGGCCTACTACCGGGTGGCGAAGGACAGGGAAGGCATCAGATGATCCGGGACTTGAAGAGCGGACGGCGCGCGGCGGCGTCGGGGCAGGCGAAATCGGTGGTGGTGTTCCTGCACGGCTACGGCGCGGACGGCGACGACCTGCTGGGCCTGGCCGAACCGCTGGCGCCGCATCTGCCCGACACGGTCTTCGTCGCCCCCGACGCGCCGGAGCCCTGCGTCAACAACCCGATGGGGTATCAGTGGTTCCCGATCCCGTGGCTCGACGGCTCGTCCGAGGCCGTGGCGGAGCAGGCGATGATGCAGTCGGTGCAGGATCTCAACGCCTATCTCGACGGCGTGCTGCTGGAAGAGGGGCTGACCCCGGACCGCATGGTGCTGTTCGGCTTCTCCCAGGGCACGATGATGAGCCTGCATGTCGCGCCCCGCCGGCCCGACCCGGTGGCGGCGGTGGTGGGCTTTTCCGGCCGGATCCTGCAGCCCGAGACATTGGCCGAAGAGGCGGTGTCGAAGATGCCGGTGCTGCTGGTCCATGGCGACCAGGACGAGGTCGTGCCGCCGCACTCGCTGTCCGAGGCGGGCAACGCGCTGCAGGAGGCGGGCTTCGAGGTCTACGCCCACGTGATGGAGGGCACCGGCCACGGCATCGCCCCCGACGGGCTGTCGGTGGCGCTGGCCTTCATCCGGGAGAAGCTGAAGATCGCCTGACACCGCGCCGTCCGGCGGCGTTCGGTCCGTCGTGATGGCGGGGCCGCGGAGGCCCCGGCGTGCCGCTGGCGGCGCCAGGGCGGCCCGTATCCCCCGGAGGTGCCCGGCTTTTTGGCAGGATGTTGCCGAAGCGCCCTGCGCGGCGGGCGGCTGTCGCGGGGAGATGTTGCAGAAATGCTATTCCGGCCGGCCGGCGCGGCGGGTTCCGGCCCGATCCCGGGCCAGCAGGATTTAAACCCTGTTCGATCTGTGGCAAACAGAACCAAAGCGGAGCTGCCCCGCGCCAGGATGAACTGACCGGAGGCCCTTTTGATGGCTGTTCGCAGCTCCCGCCGTGCCGCACGGCTGCTTTTCGCGGCGCTCGCCGCCAGTGCCGCGCCCGTCGCGCTGATCCCCTCTGTCGCGCAGGAATATGTCGGTGTCTTCGCCGAGCCGGAAAGCCCGACCGACCCTGCACCCGCGCCCGTCGAGACGCACGCTTGGCCCACGGGGCCGGAGGTCACCCGCGGCACCTTCTACGACGGCGGCGAGACGCCGCTCGAACTGCAGCCCCACCGGCTCGGCGCGTTCGATACGGCCAACACGCTGCCCGAGGGCACCCTGTCGCTCTATGTGGGCCAGAAACAGACCTTCGATGCGAGAACCGGAACCGGGAACCAGGCCTATTTCGGCGGCGGCCGGTACGCGCCCACCGACCGGCTGACGCTGGGCTTCGACTTCTGGAGCTATGTCGACCCGGTGGTCGCGCCGATCGGCGGCGGCTACCCGCATGTCAAAATGGAGCCGATGGCCGTGTCGGCCGAATACCGGCTCTTCGAAAGGGGCGCCCTGGCGGGATCGGTGCTTGGGTCGCTGGAGGGCTACAACCGCCTGAACTCGTCGCTCTACGGCGGCAAGGCGACCGGGCAATTCGTCGGCGCGCTAAAGGCGCCGTTCACCCTCGATATGTCGTCGCGGTTTCAGTTCCACCTGACACCGGCGGTCTCCGTCTTCCCCGACAGCGTCAACGGCCAGCCGTTCTACGGCACCATCGCCTCGCTCGGCGGCGGGGTCAGCTACAAGCCCAGCCGTCGGCTGAGCTTCTACGGGGCGGTCGAGGTTCCCTTCGGCCCCGGCGGCAATACCATCGACGGCAGCGGGAATTACGTGAACGTCCCGGTCTGGACCGTGGGCGGCCGCTACAACGTCTCGCCCAAGGTGGCGCTCGACGCCTTCGTGACCAACTCGGTGGGTATGACCCCGGCGACCGGGATTCTGACGATCTTCCCCGACGGCGACACGCCGCTTCTGGGGGTCCAGCTGACATTCACGCCGGGCGCGAGCTATCCCGAATCCTATCGCGGGCGGCCGGCCGAGCTCACGGCGCGGCAGGAAAACCTCCAGCATGACGGCTTCACGCTGGGCTCGCCCGGCGTCCTCGACCCGCTCACCTTCGCGCCGCTGGCGTGGTACGGCGGCGGCGAGAACTATGGCTTCGGCACGTCGGTGGGCATCTCGCGCGACTTCGGCGCCGATATCTACTACGAGCGCTATTCCCTCGACCCCAGCGTCGACCCCGCGCTCCGCCCGACCAATGAGCCGCGCTACATGTTCGGCCCGAAACTGCGGTTCCTCGACCAGAACAACGGCGATCCGTTCAACCTGTCGGCGCGGCTGCTGTTCGGGCGCAGCAGTTCCCTCGTCGGCGTCTATTCCCTCGAGGGGATGGCGAGCTACGACGTCAACGACCGGCTGACCGTGTCCGCCAATCCGCGCCTCGCCGGGTTCGGCAATGTCGATCTCTTCGCCCTGGGCGGCGGCGTCAACTACGAGCTGTTCGACGGGCTGGAAGTGATCGCCGAGGCCAGCGCCGTGTTCGGCGACTCGGACCAGGCGACCTGGGCGGCCGGGCTGCGCTACAACGCGCCGAACAGCGGCATCTCCGTCGATGTCAGCGCCACCAACGCGATCGGCCGCTACGGCATCGGAACGCTGGTGGCGCAGGACGATCCGCGTTTCTCGATCGGCGTGTCGAAGTCGTTCAGCCTGCGATGACGCGGATCGCGCGGGCGGAATAGCCCGCCGGCCCGCGCGCGCGTCCCTCTGCCGCGAGAGGCGACGCCCGTTCGGGCGTTCGCCGGCGGCCTTGCGCCCCCGTCCTGCCCGCTCTGTCATAAGCCTGTCGCCTTTTCGTTCTACGCAATGTGCGGCAACACCGCATCTAGCGGGACTTGCACGGTGCGAAACGCCATATATAGTCAGGGTTAATCCGGGGCGGTTCCCCGCTCTGGTGCCGAAGGTTACGGGGCAGTCAGGGCGCAGACGGAGTCGGTCATGCAGGCGGAGTTCAGAACCAGTTTCGTGAGGGAGCAGACCTCGCTCAGGCAGCATCCGGCGCTGGTGCTGAACGCGGATTACCGGCCGCTGTCCTACTACCCGTTATCCGTCTGGCCGTGGCAGGAGGCGGTCAAGGCGGCGTTTCTGGACCGCGTCGACATCGTGGCCGAGTACGACGATGTCGTCAGAAGCCCCTCCATCGAGATTCGAATACCCTCCGTCGTGGTGCTGAAGGATTACGTGAAACCCCAGAAGCGCGTGGCCTTCACGCGCTTCAATCTTTTTCTGCGGGACGAATTCCGCTGCCAGTATTGCGGCTCGAAGGGCGATCTGACCTTCGACCACGTGGTGCCGCGGTCGCGCGGCGGGGTGACCAGCTGGGAGAACGTGGTGGCGGCCTGTTCGCCCTGCAACCTGAAGAAGGGCTCGCGCAGCCTGCGCCGCGCCGGCATGGCGCTGCGCAAGCCGCCGCGCCAGCCGGGGGCGGAAGAGATGCGCAACATGGGCCGCAAGTTCCCGCCCAACCACCTGCACGAGACCTGGATCGACTTTCTCTACTGGGACGCCGAGCTGGAGGCCTGAGACGGTGAGGGCCGGAGGTCGCCGCGTCGTCCCGGCGGTGCGCGCGGCGGCCGCCGCCGGAATGCGTATTTGTCACGAGAAGAAGCCCGTATTGCCTCTATCCCCGCCGGTTGCGCTTTGCTATGAGCCGGCGCGTGCGGGTGTGGCGGAACTGGTAGACGCACCAGATTTAGGTTCTGGCGCCGCGAGGCGTGGAGGTTCGAGTCCTCTCACCCGCACCACGCGCGTCGGCATCGGCGTAGGGGGCCGGCCTGCGGCGTGCTATCCTGGCCCATGGGCTTCGACAGCATAGACGCCTTTCACGCCAGCCTGACCGAGGCGGATCGCGTCATCTGCGACCGGCTGCGCGCGGCGATCGACGACACGCTGCCGGAGGCCGAGCGCCGGATCTGGCACGGCCACCCGGTCTGGTTTCTCGACGGCAATCCGATCGTCGGTTACAGCCGCCTGAAATCCTGCATCCGCTTGCTGTTCTGGAGCGGCCAGTCCTTCGAGACGCCGGGCCTGGCGCCCGAGGGCAAGTTCAAGGCGGCCGAGGCGCGCTATACCGCCGTGTCGCAGGTCGATCCGGCGCTGCTGACCCGCTGGATCGCGGAGGCGCGGGTGGTCCAGTGGGACTACAGAAACATCGTCAGGCGCAAGGGACGGCTGGAGCGGCTGGTCTGAGGCGGCATGCCGGCCCGGACCGTCCCGCGCGCGGCCGGGTTTCCGCTTGCGAAGCCGGGTTGCCGGCCCTATTAGGGCGTCTGATTTTGCGCGGCCGCGCGCCCCCCGTCGCCGCGGCCCTGGGAGAATGAGGACGATATGCAGGTCACCGAGACCCTCAACGAAGGTCTGAAGCGCGAGTACTCGATCAAGCTGACCGCCGACGAACTGGACGAGAAGGTCAACGCCAAGCTCGCCGAGGCCCAGCCCGAGGTGCAGTTGAAGGGCTTCCGCAAGGGCAAGGTGCCGATGGCGCTGCTGAAGAAGCAGTTCGGCCAGCAGGTCATGGGCGAGGCGATGCAGGAAGCCATCGACGGCGCCATGTCGCAGCATTTCGAGGATACCGGCGACCGCCCGGCGCTGCAGCCCAACGTCGAGATGACCAACAAGGACTGGCAGGAAGGCCAGGACGTCGAGGTGTCGATGTCCTACGAGAAGCTGCCGGAGATCCCCGAGGTCGACATGAAGGCGCTGTCGCTGGAGAAGATGGTCGTCACGCCCGCCGACGCCGATGTCGACGAGGCGCTGCAATCGCTCGCCGCCTCGGCGCAGAACTTCGAGGACCGCGAGGCGGGCGCCGCGGCCCAGGACGGCGACCAGGTGGTGATCGACTTCAAGGGCTCGGTCGACGGCGAGGAATTCGAGGGCGGCGCGGCCGAGGACTATCCGCTGACCCTCGGCTCCGACAGCTTCATCCCCGGCTTCGAGGAACAGCTCGTCGGCGCCAAGGCGGGCGACGAGGTCGAGGTCAAGGTGAGCTTCCCCGAGGAATACGGCGCCGAGCACCTGGCCGGCAAGGAGGCGACATTCGCCACCACGGTCAAGGCGGTGAAGGCGCCGGAACCCGCACCGGTGGATGACGAACTGGCCAAGAAATACGGCGCCGAGGATCTGGAGGCGCTGAAGGGCCAGATCCGCGAGCGGCTGCAGGCCGAATACGACCAGGCCGCCCGCGCGGTGATGAAGCGCAAGCTCCTCGACCAGCTGGACGCGCAGGTGCAGTTCGACCTGCCGCCGAGCCTGGTGGAGACCGAGGCGAAACAGATCGCCCACCAGCTCTACCACGAGGATCACCCGGACGATCACGGCCACGACCACGGCGAGATCGAGCCGACCGACGAGCATTACAAGCTCGCCGAGCGCCGCGTGCGGCTGGGCCTGCTGCTGGCCGAGCTGGGCCAGAAGAACGACATCCAGGTCTCCGACTCCGAGATGACCCAGGCCGTCATGCAGCAGGCGCGGCAGTATCCGGGGCAGGAGCGGCAGTTCTTCGAGTTCGTCCAGCAGAACCCGCAGATGCGCCAGCAGATCCAGGCGCCGATTTTCGAGGACAAAGTGGTGGACTATGTCTTCGAACTCGCCGATATTTCGGAAAAGCCGGTCTCCAAGGAGGAGCTCCAGCAAGCCGTCGAGGCGCTGGAGGAGGAAGACGCAGGCTGACGTCCTTCTGGGGAGGAGGATGAGGGGGGTCGCCTTGCGGGGCGGCCCTTCTTTCTTTTCTGCCCTGCGCGGGCCGCGTTTCCCGCGGCGAAGGCCCGGCGGCTTGAGATGGATCAAGGCTGCCGCCCCGCCCGCCGCCTAGCCTGAACGGGCCGGGACGGAGAGGAACGCGCCATGCCTGTGACCCATGAACAGATCGCGCTGATCCGGTGGAGCTTCGACAAGCTGAAGCCGCGGATTCAGCCCGCCTCGACCTTCTTCTACGAAGAGCTGTTCCGATTGCGCCCCGATCTGCGGCCGATGTTCCGGACCGACGACATCGCGGGGCAGGGGATGAAGTTCATGACCACCCTGGAGGCGGTGCTCGACTATATCGAGACGCCGCAGGCGCTGGCCGAGCGGATCGAGGAGCTGGGCCAGCAGCATCGCCGGCTCGGGGTCACGGCCGAGATGTTCGCGCCGATGGAGGAGGCGCTGATCGAGACCATCCGCGACGGGCTGGACGGCGATCTCGGGGCGGATGTGGAGGCGGCGTGGCGGGCGGCCTATGCCGATCTGCAGGCGGCGATGATCGACAAGGGGGATATTCCGGAGGGGTAACGGGAAGCGTCCGAGGTTGGACGCTATGCCAAGTCTTTGATTTTTTTGCCGCTAGCGGTAACGGGCATCGGCGTCCGCGCGCTGCACGACAGGGGGCGCCGCGCGGCGGACCGCCGGGCAGCACCCCGCCGCGGCGCCGGGCGCGTCACCCGGCCGGGGTCAGCCGCACCAGTTCCCCGTCGTCGGCGTCGATCAGGATCAGCACCGATCCGTCGTCGTCCACAACCACGTCGCGTACCCGGCCGATATCGGGCAGGAACCGTTCCTCCTCGGTCACCCGTCCGTTCTCGACCGACAGGCGGACCAGCGCGCCGGGGCTGAGCGAGCCGATCAGCAGGTCTCCCTGCCAGGCCTCGAACATCCCGCCGTCATAGACCGTCATGCCGGAAGGCGCGATCACCGGATCCCAGAAATAATCCGGCTCGTCGAAGCCGCGGGCGGCGTGATCCGCCTCGCCCGAGCCGACCTCGGTGCCGCTGTAGTTCACGCCATAGGAGACGACCGGCCAGCCATAGTTCTTGCCGGCCTCGGTCAGGTTCAGCTCGTCGCCGCCCTTCGGCCCGTGCTCGACGGTCCAGAGATCGCCCTCCATGAAGGTGGCGCCCTGGATGTTGCGGTGCCCCAGCGACCAGATGCCGGCCGCGGCGGTCTCGTCGCCGGCAAAGGGGTTGTCGTCGGGGACGGTGCCGTCCGGATGCAGCCGGATCACCTTGCCGAAGGTCTTGTCCATCTCCTGGGCGTATTGCCGGTATTCGACCGTGAAATGCTCGCCCGTGGTGATGAAGACGTGGCCCGCGCCGTCGAACAGGATGCGGCTGCCGAAATGGGCGGGGACCGGCACGGCGGGCTCCTGCACCCAGATGTCCTCGACCCCGGAGACGCGGGCGTAATCCTCGGACAGGGTGCCGCGGGCGGCGGCCGTGGCCGTGGCGTTGCCCACCGGCTTGGCATAGGTCCAGTAGATCATCCGGCTGGTCTCGAAATCGGGCGCCAGCGCCACGTCGAGCAGGCCGCCCTGCTGCATCGCCACCACGTCCGGAATGCCAGCGATCGGGTCCGACAACGTGCCGTCGGCACCCACGTGCCGCATCCGGCCGGGCCGCTCGGTGACCAGATAGCCGCCCTCGGGCAGCACGGCGACGCCCCAGGGATGCTCCAGCCCGCCGGCGACGGTCGTCGTCTCCAGCGTGACGCCGGAGGCGACCTGCGGCGCGCGGAACTGCGCCTCGAAGGCGGGGGCGAACTCGGTGTTGCGGGTGCCGTAGTCGAACAGGTCCTGGGCGTGAAGCGGCGCGGCCGTCAGCGCGGCGGCGGCGAACAGGGCAAGGCGGGGCATGATCTCTCCGTCTGTCTGTGATCCTGGCGGAGAAGATGAGGCGGCGGGGCGCGGAATCAAGCGCGGCGACGCTCTTGCGTCTGGTCGGCGGGCAGGTCGAAGAACGGGCCGGAAGGGCCTGTCCAAAAAAGAAAAAGGCCGCCCGGGCGGGGCGGCCTTTCGATCTACGCGGCGGACACGATCAGGTGTTCCGCTCGCCCGACAGGTCGGGCTGCTCCTCGCCGCTGTCCTCGCTCTCGGGCGTGTCGACGACCGACAGATCCTCGTCCTCGGCGGTCGCGGCGCCGATGTCGTCGAACAGTTCCGAGATCTCGAATTCGGCCTCGGCCTCTTCCTCGGCGGCGACATCCTGGATCGACTTGCCCTGCGCCTGCAGCTCGGCCTCTTCCGGCGAGCGGGCGACGTTCAGGGTGACGATGGCCTCGACCTCGGGGTGCAGCACGACGGTGATCTCGCGCAGGCCCAGCTCCTTGATCGGCTCGCCGATGACGACCTGCTTGCGGCTGACCGACAGGCCCTCTTCCTTGGCCACCGCCTCGACGTCGCGGGGCGTGACCGAGCCGTAGAGCGAGCCGCCGTCCGACGCCGCGCGAATCACGACGAACTTGGCGCCGTCGAGCTTCTGCGCCAGCGCCTCGGCCTCTTTCTTGGTCTCGAGGTTGCGCGCCTCCAGCTCGGCCTTCTGCGCCTCGAAGGCGGCGACGTTGTCTTTCGAGGCCCGAAGCGCCTTCTTCTGCGGCAGCAGGAAGTTGCGCGCGTAGCCCTCTTTCACGCTGACGACGTCGCCCATCTGGCCGAGCTTCGCCACACGTTCGAGAAGAATGACATCCATGATGGCCTCCTTACTTCACGGCGTAGGGCAAGAGCGCGAGGAAGCGGGCGCGCTTGATGGCGCGGGCCAGCTCACGCTGCTTCTTGGACGACACCGCGGTGATGCGGGACGGCACGATCTTGCCGCGCTCGGAGATATAGCGCTGCAACAGGCGCGTGTCCTTGTAGTCGATCGCGGGCGCATTGTCGCCGGAGAAGGGGCAGACCTTGCGGCGGCGGAAAAACGGTTTGGCTGCCATGGTTTACACTCCTGTCCTAGCGGCGCTCGCGACGGCCGCCGTCGCGGTCGTCCTTCTTCTGCATCTGGATCGACGGGCCTTCGGCGTGTTCGTCGACCTTGATCGTCAGCACGCGCATCACGTCGTCGTGCAACCGCATCAGGCGCTCCATCTCCTGGATGGCCGGCGCGGGCGCGTCGGTCCGCAGGAAGGAGTAGTGGCCCTTGCGGTTCTTCTTGATCTTGTAGGCCATCGTCTTGACGCCCCAGTACTCGGAATCGACGACCTTGCCGCCGTTGTCCGACAGGACGGTGCCGAAATGTTCGATGAGACCCTCGGCCTGCGTGTTGGACAGGTCCTGGCGCGCGATGAAGACATGCTCGTACAGCGGCATGTACTCTCCACTTCTTTTCAGGGCGCATTTCATAGGACCGGCCGGGTCGGTCCCTCCGCTGGCCGGGCCACGAGAGGCTGCGCCGGTGTCGGGTGTTCGCGAAGGGAAGCGTCCGCTTACAGCGAAAGCGGGTATCGTGCAAGGGCCGGTCGCGGGCGGATTGCCACGGGCCGCGCCGCGCGCTATCCCGCCCGCTGACCAGACAGGGAGGGACAGCCATGAGCCGCGCATTCATCTTTCCGGGCCAGGGGGCGCAGACGATCGGCATGGGCCGGGCGCTGGCCGAGGCCTACCCGGCGGCCCGGGCGGTCTTCGAGGAGGTCGACGACGCGCTCGGCGAGGCGTTGAGCGCGCTGATCTGGGAGGGCGAGCTGGACGAACTGACGCTGACCCAGAACGCCCAGCCGGCGCTGATGGCGACCTCGCTGGCGGCGATGGCGGCGCTGAAGGCCGAGGGCGTGGGCGTCGAGGCCGCGGGCTACGTGGCGGGACATTCGCTGGGCGAGTACTCGGCGCTGGCGGCGGCGGGGGCGCTGTCGGTGGCCGACACGGCGCGGCTCCTGCGCATCCGCGGCCGCGCGATGCAGGAGGCGGTGCCGGTCGGCGAGGGAGCGATGGCGGCGCTTCTGGGCCTGGACTTCCAGGCCGCGGCGGCGGTGGCGAAGGATGCCGCACAGGGCGAGGTCTGCGTGGCGGCCAACGACAATGACCCCGCGCAGGTGGTGGTCTCGGGCCACAAGGCGGCCGTCGAGCGGGCCGTTGAAATGGCCAAGGGGGCCGGCGCGCGTCGGGCGGTGATGCTGCCGGTGAGCGCCCCGTTCCACTGCCCGCTGATGGCGCCGGCGGCCGAGGCGATGGCGGCGGCGCTCGACGCGGTGGAGATCGCCCGTCCGGCGGTGCCGCTGGTGGCCAACGTGGTGGCCGAGGCGGTGAGCGATCCCGAGACGATCCGCGGGCTGCTGGTCGAGCAGGTAACGAGCGCGGTGCGCTGGCGGGAATCGGTGGCCTGGATGGCGGCGCAGGGCGTGGACGAGACCTGGGAGATCGGCGCCGGCAAGGCGCTGACCGGCATGGTCCGCCGGATCGAGAAGAGCCTGGCGACCCGGGCCGTCGGGACGCCGGAAGAGGTGACGGCGGCGGCGGAGAGCCTGGGCTGAGGCCGGTTGGCGACGGCGTTTGCGCCTAGCTCCGCGCCCTGCTATCGCAACGCGGACCGAAACAGCGGAGCACGGGCATGTTCGATCTGACGGGAAAGGCGGCGCTGGTCACCGGCGCCTCTGGGGGAATCGGCGGCGCCATCGCCACGGCGCTGTACGGGGCCGGCGCGACCGTCGGCCTGTCGGGCACGCGGACCGAACCGCTGGAGGCGCTGGCGGGCGAGCTGGGCGACCGGGCGCATGTGCTGCCGTGCAACCTGAGCGACCGCGACGCCGTCGCCGCGCTGCCGAAGCAGGCCGCCGAGGCGATGGGCGCGGTGGACGTGCTGGTGAACAATGCCGGCATCACCCGCGACAACCTGTTCCTGCGGATGACCGACGAGGAATGGGACAGCGTGCTGGAGGTGAACCTGACCAGCGCGATGCGGCTGTCGCGCGGCTGTCTGCGCGGCATGATGAAGGCGCGCTGGGGCCGGATCGTCAATATCGGCTCGGTCGTCGGTGCCGCGGGCAACCCGGGCCAGGGCAATTACGCCGCCGCGAAGGCCGGGCTCGTCGGCATGTCGAAGTCGCTGGCCTACGAGGTGGCCGGCCGCGGGGTGACGGTGAACGTCGTCTCGCCCGGCTTCATCACCACCGCGATGACCGAGAAACTGACCGACGACCAGAAGGCCGCGATCCTGAAACAGGTGCCCACCGGCCGCATGGGCGAGGCCGACGAGATCGCCGCCGCGGTGCTCTATCTGGCCAGCCCCGAGGCCGCCTATGTCACCGGTGCGACCTTGCATGTGAACGGCGGGATGGGCATGTTCTGAAGGCGTCCGAGGCCCCCGAAAAACGGTTGCCTCTGTTCGCCGATATGGTATAGGCGGCGCACATTTCGCCGGGGCCGCAGCGCGCCCACGGCGACTCTGGCGCGCTCGAGCGGGCAAAGAGACGCCCCTTTGCGGGGCAAGGAAAAAAGACGGGTGCGGACCCCGAGTAGGAATGAGGAACGAAGATGAGCGACGTCGAAAAGCGCGTTAGGAAGATCGTGGTGGAGCATCTGGGTGTCGAAGAGGAGAAGGTCACCGAATCCGCCTCCTTCATCGACGATCTGGGCGCCGACTCGCTGGACACGGTCGAGCTGGTGATGGCGTTCGAGGAAGAGTTCGGCATCGAGATCCCGGACGACGCGGCCGAGACGATCCAGACCTTCGGCGACGCGGTCTCGTTCATCTCGCAGCACAGCGACTGATCCGCAGACCCCAAGGGCCGGACCGGATGGAGGCGCCCCGCGGGGCGCCTTTCTGCTTTGGTCCGTCCGCGCGCGGCCCGGCGATTGCGGCATGCGGGCGGCGCTTCGGAGCCCGTCCGGGGCGCACAGGGCATGGCGGGCTTGCCCCCGCCCAAGCGGGCCGTGTATCAGATGGCGGCGGAAACACGTGAGGTAGAGCGATGCGGCGAGTGGTCGTGACCGGGCTGGGGATGGTGACTCCGCTGGCCTGTGGCGTGGAGGAAAGCTGGTCCCGGATCCTGGACGGACAGTCCGGGGCGGGGCCGATCACCAAGTTCGACGCGAGCCGGGTGGTGACAACCTATGCGTGCGAGGTGCCGCTGGGCGACGGCTCGGACGGCACGTTCAACGCCGACGACTGGATGGAGCCCAAGGAGCGGCGCAAGGTCGACGACTTCATCCTGTTCGGGATGGCGGCGGCCGACCAGGCGGTGCGCGACGCCGGCTGGATGCCCGAGGACGAGGAAGACCGCCTGCGCACCGGCGTGATGATCGGCTCCGGCATCGGCGGGCTGCAGTCCATCGAGGCGACGACCCAGCTCATCGCCGAGAAGGGGCCGCGGCGCGTGTCGCCCTTCTTCATCCCCGGCGCGCTGATCAACCTGGTCTCGGGGCAGGTGGGCATCCGCTACGGCTTCAAGGGGCCGAACCACGCCGTGGTGACGGCCTGCTCGTCCGGGGCCCATGCCATCGGCGACGCGGCGCGGCTGATCCAGTGGGGCGATGCCGAGGTGATGATCGCCGGCGGGACGGAAAGCTCGATCTGCGAGATCGGCATCGCCGGCTTCAACGCCTGCAAGGCGCTGTCGACGAAATACGCCAACGACCCCAAATCGGCGAGCCGGCCCTATGACGCCGACCGCGACGGCTTCGTGATGGGCGAGGGCGCGGGCGTCGTGGTGCTGGAGGATTACGACCACGCGGTGAAGCGCGGCGCGAAGATCTATGCCGAGATCCTGGGCTACGGCCTGTCGGGCGACGCCTATCACATCACCGCCCCGTCCGAGGACGGCGACGGCGGCTATCGCTCGATGGAGGCGGCGCTGAACCGCGCCGGGATCGAGCCGGCCGATGTGGACTACATCAACGCGCACGGCACCTCGACCATGGCCGACACGATCGAGCTGGCGGCGGTGGAGCGGCTGATGGGCGCGGCCGCGTCGAAGGCGACGATGTCCTCGACCAAGTCGGCGACCGGCCACCTGCTGGGCGCGGCGGGCGCGATCGAGGCGATCTTCTCGATCCTGGCGATCCGCGACCAGGTGGCGCCGCCGACGATCAACCTGGACAACCCCGACGTCCAGCCGAAGCTCGACCTGGCGCCGAACACGCGGCGCGACCGCGAGGTGAAGGTGGCGCTGTCGAACTCCTTCGGGTTCGGCGGCACCAATGCGTCGCTGGTGCTGGGGGCGCCCGGCTGATGTGGCGCTCGGTCGCGTCGAACGGGCTGACGCTGCTGATCGTGCTGTGCATCGCCGCGGCGGGCGTGATCGGCTGGGGCAAGGCGCAATACGTGGCCGAGGGACCGCTGGACGCGCCGATCTGCCTGCAGGTGAAGCCGGGCGAGACGATGGCGGGCGTGGCCGAGGATCTCTCGGGCCGCGGCGCCGTCAGCAGCCCGCGCATCCTGCGGATCGGGGCGGATTACAGCGATCGGTCGGGTGACCTGAAGGCCGGCAACTTCCTGATCCCGGAACGCGCCTCGATGCAGGAGATCGTCGCCGCGGTCACCGGCAGCGGGCGCAACACCTGCGGCACCGAGGTGGTCTACCGGATCAGCGTGAACAGCGAGACGGTGCAGGTGCGCGAGCTGGACCCGGGCACCAACCGCTTCGTGGAACTGGTCAGCTTCGACCCGGACGGCGAGGACGTGGCGCAGGCGCAGGCGCTCTACGAGCAGTACCGCGACCAGGTGGGCACCCAGTTCCGCATCGTGGTGGCCGAGGGCGTCACCAGCTGGCAGATCGTCGAGGGGCTGAAGGCCGTCGACGTGATGACCGGCGCGGTCGAGGAGATCCCCGCCGAGGGCTACCTGGCGCCCGACAGCTACGAGGTGCGCACCGGCGACGACCGCGGCGAGCTGCTGGCCGAGATGCGCGCGCGGCAGGAGGAGCGGATCGACGAGGCCTGGCGCAACCGCGCCGAGGATCTGCCCTACGAGACGAAGGAAGAGGCGGTGATCCTGGCCTCCATCGTCGAGAAGGAGACCGGGATCGCGACGGAGCGGGGGCAGGTCGCCTCGGTCTTCGTGAACCGGCTGGAGGAGGGGATGCGGCTGCAGACCGATCCGACGGTGATCTACGGCGTCACCAATGGGCGCGGCGTGCTGGGCCGCGGGCTGCGGCAGAGCGAGCTCAGGGCGCGCAACGACTACAACACCTATGTCATCGACGGGCTGCCGCCGACCCCCATCGCGAATCCGGGGATGGACGCGCTGGCTGCGGCGACGAACCCGGCGGACACGGACTTCCTGTATTTCGTGGCCAAGAGCCTCGATCCCGGCGACGGGCACGTCTTTGCCGAGAGCTATCCCGAGCACCAGGACAACGTGGCGGCCTACCGGCGGCTGGAAGCCGAGGCGGCGCAGGGGAACTGAGGGCGGGACCCCACGCTGCACGGCGTTCCGCCGCGCGAGGCAGGTGGAAATGTCCCACGGCTGACCCAGTGTCGTATAGTGTGTCGGTGCTTCCCGAGCGAATGTAATCTACATTAATATCAATGACTTATCGGTGCGAGCCGCGCTGACCCCCTAGTGATAATTCGTGATCCACCGGCACTGATACGGCGCCAGGCTGACCATGTCGGTCTCCGGCGTCACCTTCTCGCCGGACAGCAGATCGACCCAGCCCTCGTCGGCGATCAGGTTCAGCGACGAGGCCGGCACCTCCACCGTCTCCGCGCTGACATTGTGCAGCGCGAAGATCGACTGCGCCCGGTCCAGCGACTGCCGCCAGACCCCGAAGACCCGGTCGTCCAAAGGCAGCGTGAACTGCGTCGCGTTCGGATGAAACGCCGGCTGCCGGGCGCGCAGCCGCAGCCGCTCGGTCAGCGACAGCATCACCCGCGCCTGATCGGTCTCGGGGTTCGCCAGCCGCGCCCGCAGCGTCGGATAGTCCCAGCGATGCCGGTTGATCGCCCGGTTCATCCCGCGCCGCTCCACCGCGTCCAGATCGTTCGGCGTGGCCAGCATCGAGTGGATGTAGAAGGCCGGAACGCCTTCCAGCGACATCACGATGGTCTGCGAGCAGACGAACCGCGCGATCTGCCGCCCGTCCGCGCCCTCGAAGGTCCGCTCCATCGCCGAGAAATACGAGGTGTTCAACTCGTAGACCGACTGACCCCCGTCCGGCAGCGCCCGCATTGACACCAGCCCGCCCGAGCCCTGCACCGTCTCGATCATCCGCGCGATCTCCGGCTCGGGCAGCAGCCCCTCGGCCGGCCGCATCCCCACGCCGTCATGGCTCGCGGTGAAGTTCAGATAGGCGCAGCCCAGGGGCGCCGGCGGCATCGCCCGGGCCCAGGCGCCCAGGTATTTCGACGACCCCGACAGCAGCGCATAGAGGATCAGCGGCGGCAGCGGGAAGTTGTAGATCGAATGCGCCTCGTTGCGCTTGCCGAAATACGACAGGTTCTCGGCCTTCGGCACGTTCGTCTCGGTCAACAGCACCAGAGGCTCCGCCGAATAATCCGCCAGAAGCCGCAGAAGCTGCACGATCGCGTGGGTCTGCGGCATGTGGATCGACTTGGTCCCCGGCTCCTTCCAGATGAAGGCCACCGCGTCCAGCCGCAGGATTCGCACCCCCATATCCACATGCAGCCGGATGATCCGCAGGATCTCCAGCAGCACTTCCGGGTTGGCGAAGTTCAGGTCGATCTGGTCGTGGCTGAAGGTACACCAGACATGTTTGGTGCCCCCGACCGTCTCCACCTCCTGCAGAAGCGGCGTGGTGCGCGGGCGGACGACGGCGGACAGGTCGTCCTCGGGCGAGGCCTCGTAGAAGAACCGGTCATAGGGTTTCCTGCCCTGCCGGTAGGCGTTGAACCAGGTGCCCTGGCTGGAGACGTGGTTCAGCACCATGTCCGACATCAGGTGGAACGACCGGCCGATCCGGCTGATATCGGGCCAGTCGCCGAGCGCGGGGTTCACCTTGCGATAGTCCGTGACCGCGAACCCGTCATCCGAGGTGAAGGGAAAGAACGGCAGGATATGCACCCCGTTCACCGCTCCGCGCATGTGGTTCGTCAGGAAGTCGTGCAACAGGTCCAGCGGTTTGTGGACCCCGTCGAGGATCGTGTCGCCATAGGTCACCAGCACCGCGTCGCGCTGCGACCAGAGCGAATTGCCCGGCTTGCGCGGCAGCTTGCGCGGGCCGGCCTCGCCGGGCCAGTAGGCTTCCGCCACCCGCGTCGCCAGCGCCGCAGTATCCGCGTCGGGATAGATTCGGTCGAGCAGCGCAGCCACGCGCGCGGTCAGGGACGGCGGAAAAGTCGGCATGTCTCCGGTGTCACCCCGGTTGGAAACGAACCCCGCGCGGCCGGGACCGGCCGCACGTGTCCTTCGTTTAGGCCCGTCGCCACAAGAGATTCAACGGCTTCGCACCTTATTGCCGGGATTTTGCGCCCGTTCCGGCCCCGCAGGCGCCGCGCGCCCGTCCTTCGACGAGAATTTGGGCAGACGCGGGCCACTTGCGCCGGATCAAGGTGCGCGGCGGCGTGCCGCAGTACGAGACCGCGGAGGGGGTAGTAATCGCAGTAACATTCACCTATTTGAATGTGACTGACCGGATCCGGCCCAAAACGGGACCGGCCGCAGCGAAAAAGGAGGCTCGCGATGGCGACCAATGTCGGAACGATAGACCGCATCCTGCGCGCGGTCCTGGGACTGGTTCTTCTGTATCTGGCCTTCTTCAGCGGCCTGCCCGCGCTGGAGGCGGGGGCGCTGAAATGGATCGCCGCGATCCTCGGTGTCGTCATGCTCGTCACGTCGGCCGTCCGTATCTGCCCGATCTATGCGATCTTCGGCCTCAAGACCTGCCGGAGCTGACCGGCACCGAATTCACATCCTGGCCAGGGACTGGATCCCGGCCGTCTCGAAACGGAGAGAAAACATGACCGACTATCCCGTCAACATGGACATCAAGCCAGAGGTCGAAGCGTTCTTCGACCCCGCGACCAACACCATCAGCTACATCGTGACGGATCCGACCTCGAACGCCTGCGCGATTGTCGACAGCGTGATGGACATCGACTATGCCGCCGGCCGGATCACCTATGATCACGCCGACGAGCTGATCCGCACCATCCAGGAGCGCGGCTGCAAACTGGAGTGGATCATCGAGACCCACGTCCACGCCGACCACCTGTCGGCCGCGCCCTACATCCAGGAGAAGCTGGGCGGCAAGATCGGCATCGGCGCGAAGATCCTCGTGGTGCAGGACACCTTCGGCAAGATCTTCAACGAGGGCACCGAGTTCCAGCGCGACGGCTCGCAGTTCGACGCCCTGTTCGAGGACGGCGACACCTATCAGATCGGCAACATGACGGCCTTCGCCATGTACACGCCGGGCCACACGCCGGCCTGCATGACCCATGTCATCGGCGACGCGGCCTTCGTGGGCGACACGCTGTTCATGCCCGACGGCGGCTCGGCGCGCGCCGACTTCCCGGGCGGGGATGCGGAGACGCTGTATGACTCGATCATGAAGGTGCTGGCGCTGCCCGACGAGACCCGGCTGTTCATGTGCCACGACTACGGGCCGAACGGCCGCGACATCCAGTGGGAAACCACCGTCGGCGACGAGAAGGCGCACAACATCCATGTCGGCGCCGGCAAGACGAAGGAAGAGTTCGTCAAGATGCGCACCGAGCGCGACGCGACGCTCGACATGCCCAAGCTGATCATCCCGTCGCTGCAGGTGAACATGCGCGCCGGCGAGGTGCCGACCGACAAGGACGGCAACCCGATGCTGAAAGTGCCGGTCAACGGGCTGTAAGCCGCAGACAGGAATTGGGCCGCCCCGTCCCCGGGGCGGTCCGCCCGGCGCCCGCGCGCCCCGGCGCCGCCCGGCATTTGCCCGAGCGGGCCGGGACCGGCCCGATCACCCCAAACGGAAATCGCCCGCCGAGGCGTGGCGCAGGAGGAAACAGACATGGATATCAGGCATATATCGCCCGATCTTGCAGTATCCGGCCAGATCGCCGCGGCGGACGTGGCCGAGCTGAAGGCGAAGGGCTTCCGCTCGGTCGTCTGCAACCGCCCCGACGGCGAGGGCGGCGACCAGCCGAGCTCGGAAGAGATCGCCCGCGCGGCCGAGGCGCAGGGGCTGGAGTTCCGCTACCTGCCGGTCGTCTCGGGCAAGGTGTCGGACGCCGACGCCGCGGCCTTCGGCGAGGCCCTGCGCGAGCTGCCGGGGCCGGTCTTCGCCTATTGCCGCTCGGGCATGCGGTCGTCGACGCTCTGGGCGCTGAGCCAGGCTGGGACCAAGCCGATGACCGAGATCCTCGCCGCGACGCAGGCGGCGGGCTACGACATGCACGGCGTCGCGCGGCGCATCGCCAACGGCGGCAAGACGCCCACGGATACCGGTGACGCCAGCTTCGACGTGGTGATCGTCGGCGCCGGCGCGGCGGGCATCGCCGTGGCCTCCAGCCTTCGGGCGCGTAACGCGGGGCTGAACATCGCCCTGATCGACCCCGCCGACATCCATTACTATCAGCCGGGCTGGACCATGGTCGGCGGCGGCGTGTTCGCGCCGGCCGACACCGCCAAGACCATGGGCTCGCTGATCCCGCGCGGCGTTCACTGGATCAAGGCCGCCGTCGCCGCCTTCGAGCCCGACAACAACGCCGTCATCCTCGACGGCTGCCGGGTCGTCAAATACGACCGCCTGATCGTCTGCCCGGGGCTGAAGCTGAACTGGGACGGCGTCGCGGGGCTGGAAGAGACCCTCGGCCGGAACGGCGTCACGTCGAATTACCGTTACGACCTCGCGCCTTATACGTGGCAGCTCGTGCAGGACATGAAAGCGGGCCGCGCCATCTTCACCCAGCCGCCGATGCCGATCAAATGCGCCGGCGCGCCGCAGAAGGCGCTGTATCTGTCGGGCGACCACTGGGCCCGCGCGGGCGTGCTGAAGGATATCGACATCCAGTTCAACAACGCGGGCGGTGTGCTCTTCGGGGTGAAGGACTATGTCCCGGCACTGGAGAAATATATCGAGAAATACGGCGCCACGCTGAACTTCTTCCACAACCTCGTCGCCATCGACGGGCCGGCGAAGAAGGCCACCTTCGAGGTGAAGAAACCCGACGCCGAGCCGACGACGGTCGAGATGGAGTTCGACATGATCCATGTCGTGCCGCCGCAGGTGGCGCCGGATTTCATCCGCGTCTCGCCGCTGGCCGATGCGGCCGGCTGGGTCGACGTGGACCAGGCGACCCTGCGCCACAAGACCTACGACAATGTCTGGAGCCTCGGCGACGTGATGAACGCGCCCAACGCCAAGACCGCCGCCGCGGCGCGGATGCAGGCGCCGGTGGTGGCCGAGAACGTGGCCGCCGACATCGCCGGCCGCGCGCCGGTGGCGCAGTATAACGGCTATGGCTCCTGCCCGCTGACGGTGGAGCGGGGCAAGATCGTGCTGGCCGAGTTCGGCTATGGCGGCACGCTGCTGCCGAGCTTCCCGAAATTCGTGATCGACGGCACCAAGCCGACCCGCGCGGCCTGGTTCCTGAAGGAGCGTATGCTGCCGCCGATCTACTGGCGCGCGATGCTGCGCGGCAAGGAATGGATGGCCAAGCCCGAGCCACTATCCGTCGCCGCGGAATGACCTCTCTCCGCGCCGTCGGGCGCGGGGCACCTCACGGACGGGCGGGGCGGGATGCGCCGCCCGGGTCCACCAACAAAAGAGCAGACCCATGATCGACACACTCCGCCGTTACATACCCGTTTTCGACTGGGGCGCGGGCTATAACCGCGAGACGTTCTCGAACGACATGATCGCGGCGGTGATCGTCACGATCATGCTGATCCCGCAATCGCTGGCCTACGCGCTGCTGGCGGGCCTGCCGCCCGAGGCCGGCATCTACGCCTCGATCGTGCCCATCATCCTTTACGCCATCTTCGGCACCAGCCGGGCGCTGGCCGTGGGGCCCGTGGCCGTCGTTTCGCTGCTGACCGCCTCGGCCGTGGGGCAGGTGGCCGAGGCCGGCACCGCCGGCTATGCCGTCGCCGCGCTGACGCTGGCGCTATTGTCGGGCGGCTTCCTGCTGGCGCTGGGGTTGTTCCGGCTGGGGTTCCTTGCGAATTTCCTCAGCCATCCGGTCATCGCGGGCTTCATCACCGCCTCCGGCATCCTGATCGCGACCAGCCAGCTCAAGCATATCCTGGGCGTCGAGGCGCACGGCCACACGCTGATCGAGATGGTCGGCTCGCTGCTGTCGCATCTGACGCAGCTGAGCGTCGTCACGCTGATCATCGGCGCCGCCACCACCGCTTTCCTGTTCTGGGTGCGCAAGGGGCTGAAGCCGCGGCTGCTGAAGGCCGGGCTGTCGCCGAAGCTAGCGGATGTCGCCACCAAGGCCGGGCCGGTGGCCGCCGTCGTGGTCACCACGCTCGCCACCTGGGCCTTCGGGCTGTCGGGCTGGGGCAATGTCGCCGTGGTGGGCGAGGTGCCGCAGAGCCTGCCGCCGCTGACCCTGCCGGGCTTTGCGCCCGAGCTGATCCGGCAGCTGGCGATCCCGGCGATCCTGATCTCGATCATCGGCTTCGTGGAGTCGGTCTCGGTCGCCCAGACGCTGGCCGCGAAGAAACGCCAGCGGATCGACCCGAACCAGGAGCTGATCGGGCTGGGCGCGGCCAATATCGGCGCGGCCTTCACCGGCGGCTACCCGGTGACGGGCGGCTTCGCGCGTTCGGTCGTGAATTTCGATGCGGGCGCCGAGACGCCGGCCGCGGGCGCCTTCACCGCCATCGGGCTGGCCATCGCCGCGGTCGCGCTGACGCCGCTGGTCTTCTTCCTGCCGAAGGCGACGCTGGCGGCGACGATCATCGTGGCGGTGCTGAGCCTCGTGGACTTCTCGATCCTGAAGAAGACCTGGGCCTATTCGAAATCCGACTTCGCCGCCGTCACCGCGACGATCCTGCTGACGCTGGGGATGGGGGTGGAGATCGGCGTGGCCTCGGGCGTGGTGCTGTCGGTGCTGCTGCATCTCTACAAGACCTCCGCGCCGCATGTGGCCGAGGTGGGGCTGGTGCCGGGGACCGAGCATTTCCGCAACATCAACCGCCACAAGGTCGAGACCGATCCGACGCTGCTGACCCTGCGGGTGGACGAGAGCCTGTATTTCGTCAACGCGCGGTTCCTGGAGGATCTGGTGCAGGACCGGATCGCGGCGGACTGTCCGATCCGCAACGTGGTGCTGATGTTCCCGGCGGTGAACGAGGTCGACTACTCGGCGCTGGAAAGCCTGGAGGCGATCAATCACCGGCTGACCGATCTGGGGATCGGCTTCCACCTGTCCGAGGTGAAGGGGCCGGTGATGGACCGGCTGAAGGAGACGCATTTCCTGAAGGAGCTGAACGGCAAGGTGTTCCTGTCGCAATACCAGGCCTGGACCGAGTTGACGCAGGACAGCCGGCTGAAGGTGGCGGAGTAGCGCGGCGGCCCCGGAACGACGCCGGATCGAGGCCCGTTTCGCAAAGGATCAAGATCGTCCCGCAACCATTTGTTTCGCGCGCGAAACATTCGGTTAGCGAAGGGTTAATCAACGGACCGGTCAGAGGTCGCGCGCGTCCTCCAGCGACAACCCCTCTGCGCCGCGGCGGAACCACAGCCGGTCTGCCGCGGCGAAGCCCCGCGCGGTGTCGTCATAGACCATCCGGGTGACGCTCAGCCGCTCCGCGTCGATCCCGAGCAGGGCGAAATCGTTGACCTCGCCGCGCAGCCGCGACGACAGCGAGGTGCCGGCATGGACCTGGATCGGCCCGGCGCCGCGGGCGTTGGTCAGGAACGGGCCGGCATGCCACAGGTGCAGATGACCCGACAGGATGACATGGGCGTTGCACTCGGTCAGCCGGGCGAGGCCGCGGGTGGCGTGGCGGGTCGGGCTCTTGTCGATATGCGCGCCCTGTTCGAACGGATGGTGCCCGACGGCGATGTTCAGCCGCTCGGGTGGGCCGGTGCCGAAGGTGGCGCAGAGCCGGGCGATGTCGGCGCTGCGCACCTCGCCGCGCTGGTGGCGGCGCGGATCGACGGTGTTCAGCCCGACCACGGCGACCTGCGCATTCACCAGCTGCGGCGCCAGCGTCTGGCCGATCCACCGGCGATACCTGGCATAGGGGCGCAGCAGGCGCTGGCCGAGATTGTAGAGCGGCACGTCGTGATTGCCGGGCACCGCCAGCCACGGCGCGGGCAGCCGGTCGAGAAAGGCGCGGGCCTCGCGGAACTCGCGGGGGCGGGCGCGCTGGGTCAGATCGCCCGAGACCACGACGAGGTCGGGGACGGCCTCGGCCACGGCCGACAGAAGCGGGGTCAGCACTTCCGGCCGGGCGCGGCCGAAATGCAGGTCGGACAGGTGGACGATGCGTTGCATCAGGGCGCGGTGTCCTTCGGTACGATCACGCGGAGCGCCTGCGGGTCGCTTTCGAACCGGAACGGGCCGCGCAGGCGGGCCAGCTCGCCGTCGCGGACGACATGGTGCCAGGGGCGGCGGGTGTCCAGCACGATCTCGCGGCCGGTGATCAGCTCGAAGTCGCGGCCGCGCTGGATGCCGTTCAGCGCCAGCCGGACGGCCTGCTTGATCAGGTGCCAGCGGCCGGTATCGCGCGAGACGTAGACCGCCAGCAGGCCCGCGCGCACGGCGTCGGCGCCGTCCATGCCGAACTGCTCGATCTGGTAGGCGCTGTTGGCGACGAAGACCAGCGAGCTTTTCAGCCGGCGCTCGTGGCCGTCGACCGTCAGGCGCAGGCGCATCGGGCGGTAGATGCGGACGATGGCGGCGAGGACGGACCAGTAGGCGGCCAGCCGCGAGCGGCCGAACCGGCGGTAGGTCCGCTCGCGCTGGCGGCGGATGCGCGAGTAGATGCCGACGCTGGCATTGTTCAGAAACACCCGGCCGTTGATGCGGCCGAGCGTGACCGGGCGCACGGTGCCCTCGGCAATGGCCTGCAGCGCGGCCTCGGGGTCTTGCGGCACGCCGAGACCGCGGGCGAAGTAGTTGAAGGTGCCGGCCGGCACGACGCCCAGGGCGGTGCCGGTCCCGGCGAGGATCTCGGCCACGGTGGACACGGTGCCGTCGCCGCCCACCGCCACGACCGTGGCGGCGCCCTCGTCGACGGCGCGGCGGGCCATCTGCGCGATGTCGTCGCGGGCGCCCACCATCCGGACGTCGCCGGGGGTCGCGGCGCTGTCGAAGAAGCGCGACACGCTGCCGATCAGCGCGTCGATGTCGTCGCTGCCCGAGCCGGGGTTCACGATCGCGACGGTCCGGCCCTGGCGGGTCCGGTCTGGGGGCATGTCCACGGCGGCGGTCCTTTCGCGCGGGCAGGTCACGGTGACGAACGCCGCCTGGGCCGCGCGGGTTCCGCGGGGCGCCCGGGGCGGTTTGACGACGCCCGACGGCCCTCTACCTGAACCTGCAGGGAGGGGTGGCCGGCCCGACCGCCGGGCGGCAGGCCGCCGGACAGTCAGGGAGGTGTCGTCATGGCCACGCAGGAGCGGCCGCATCCCAACGTGCCGAGCATCGACCAGTCGGACCGGCTGGTGCCCATCAACCTTCGCCAATCCGGCCCGACGCCGGTGCAGATGCTGATCTCCACCCGGGTGCGCAAGTCGCCGTTCTGGGATCTGTCGATCGAGGCGGGCTGCTGGCGGGCGACGGTTTATAACCGCATGTACCACCCGCGCAACTACGTGCGGCCCGAGGACGGCGGGGCGATGGCCGAATACGACGCACTGGTCAACCGGGTGACGCTGTGGAACGTCGCGGTGGAGCGGCAGATCCGCGTGCGCGGGCCGGAGGCGGAGGCCTTCGTGAACCGGGTCGTCACCCGCGACGCGACGAAGATCGCGCCGATGCGCGGCAAATACGTGATCCTGTGCAACGAGTCGGGCGGCATCCTGAACGATCCGGTGCTGTTGCGGCTCGCCGACGACGAGTTCTGGTTCTCGGCCTCCGACAGCGACCTGCAGCTGTGGCTAGAGGGGGTGAATGTCGGGCTGGGCTATGACGTGGACATAGCCGAGATCGACGTGGCGCCGCTGCAGGTGCAGGGGCCGTGGTCGGAGGATTTCATGGCCGACCTGTTCGGCGAGGCGATCCACGACCTGCCGTATTACGGGCTGATGGAGACCGAGCTGGCCGGCTGCCCGGTGGTGGTCAGCCAGACCGGGTTTTCCGGCGAGAAGGGCTATGAGGTCTATGTGCGCGACGCCTCGCTGCATGCTGAGGCGGTGTGGTACGCGCTGCGCGGGCAGGGCGCGCGCTATGGGCTGCGGGTGACGGCGGTGGCGCATCACCGGAGGATCGCGGCGGGGATCCTGTCCTGGGGGCAGGACATGGATATCGAGACCTCGCCGTTCCAGGTGAACCTGGCCTATCAGGTGCCGCGAAAGAAGGAGGCCGACTATATCGGCCGCGCCGCGCTGGAGGCGCAGCGCGCCGAGATCGAGGCCGGGCGCTACCCGTTCCGCCTGAAGCTGGTGGGCCTGGCGATGGGCGGGCAACCGATCACCGACTACGCGCCGGATTTCTGGCTGATCGCGACGCCCGACGGCGCGCGCGTGGGCTATGTGACGTCGCCCTGGTGGTCGCCGGAGCTGGGCTACAACATCGCGCTGGGATACGTGCCGATCGCGCAGACGGAGCTGGGCACGAAGCTCCTGGTCGAGCTGCCCGAGGGCTACAGCGAGGTGTCGGGCCAACCCGTCGCGGCCGAGGTGGTCGAGGTGCCGTTCCGCCCCTCGGCCCATCCCAGCGCGCGCGAGCAGGCCCGCGCCACGGAGCCGGACCGCGCGACCTGAGCGGGGTGTGACACGGTCGCGGTCGGTTCGGCCGCCGCGCTCGGGCCGTGGTCGGAGCGGGAGCATGCTTTGGGGGTAAGTGGCGGAGCGGGCGGGACCGGGATCGGACGTTCTCCAACTTTCCGACGATCAACGACGCGGATCAACGTATATTATTATCAATAACTTACGAATTCCTGCTGATCTCGATAGCCGCCGTGACGGCGTCGCCGAGTTCGGTGTCGGAGATGGACCCGGGCAGTCGTATTGGCTCGTGTCCCCTGATCCCTTCCCAAGCGCCGCGGCCGAGATGACGCAAAGGACTCAGTTCGATCTGTCCATCCTGTAGGGTGACTGCAACACTTCCCACACCGTTGTAGAGAGCCTTGTTGGTTTTCACACCGGCGCGGCGTTTCAGGTCGTTTTCCCGCGCCTTGATCTCGTCTGCAGTCGGCGGGCGCATTACGGTGTCCCATTCGGGATGCTCGGGGGTGATGAAGCGGCTCGCGGCAAGCGCTTCGTGCACCGCCCGACCGAGGTCCTCGCGCGCAGGTTGCGGGTCCAGAAACGCCGCAAAGCCCTTCGGGTCGCCAACCGCCGCACGGTACACGGCGTGCGAGAAGACATGGGTGAATTGCCGGTAGGCATCAACGGTCGCCTCCTTGCTTTCCACCGGTGGCGGCGGCGTTGGCGGCTTCGGTCTCCGCGCGTTCTGGGCCTTCATCTGAGCCAGCGCTTTCTTGAAACTCATTGAACGAACCTCGCGTGAACCTCGATCCCGCGCTCGGACGCATAGTCGATGGCGCACCGGATCTGTATCACTTGCTCTGGCCTGGTGTCGAAAGGGACGGCGCGTTCCGGCCGGCGTTGCCCGATCCGGCCGAGGTCGTCCTTCCAAGGATGCGACTCGGTCCGCGAAAGCGACGGGGATTTCGATGGGGGCGGAGCGGATGGACCCGGATCGCCCTGTGTCGCGACGGATCTGCCGGGCATGGTAGGCCCGGAGGGGCTTCAAGCATTCCGATTTTCCCTTGGATTTCAAGTCTGGAGTGTCCCGCGATGGTCGCCGTAGGTGGTCAATGACGTCAATGGGTTAAGGCAAAGGTGTCCCGCCCTTTGAACCGCCCCGGGTTTACCGGAGAGCAGAAAGCTCGAAGGATACCTGTGATGAGCAAGAGATCTTACACCCCGTCCTACCCGGCCGAGCTGCGT
>NZ_JARGYC010000055.1 GCF_029168335.1 Psychromarinibacter sediminicola | reverse complement strand
TGCTGACATGAAACATCCTCCTGAACAGGATGAATCACAAACAGTCCCACAAGGGAATCCCCCGCGACTCAGGGTTGCCCCGAAATGCTCTAGGCTGCGCGGCGGCCGCCGGTCAGTCGAAGCTGTAGAGGCCCATCGCGCAATGGCCCGCCTCGCGGCAGTCCGCGCAGCCGGCGCAGTCCGGGGGCGTGGTCGTGGCGGGGGTCGGGGTCTCGGTGTCCGCGGTGTCTTGCGGCGTGGTGTCCTGGGCGGCCTCGGTCATTCGGTGTCTCCCTCGCGTTGCCTGTCGCGGCGCCCTGTTTAGCGGGCCGCGCGGGCGAGCGGTTTGATCCACCTCAAGGCGCGGTCATTCCGCGGCGACGTCGCGGGGCTCTGCCAGGTCGACGATGTCGAACATGATGCGGGTCAGCTCGAAGTCCTTCGGCGTGTAGACGCGGGCGACGCCCATGGCGCGCAGCCGGTCGGCGTCGGCCTCGGGGATGATGCCGCCGGCGACGACGGGGATATGCGCGAGGCCCGCGTCGCGGAGCCGGTCCATCAGGGTGGCGATCAGCGGGATGTGGCTGCCCGACAGGATCGACAGGCCGATGACGTGGGGGGCGTCCTGCTGCGCCGCGGCGGTGATCTCGGCCGGGGTGAGGCGGATGCCCTCGTAGGAGATGTCCATGCCGCTGTCGCGGGCGCGGGCGGCGATCTGTTCGGCGCCGTTGGAGTGGCCGTCGAGGCCGGGCTTGGCCACGAGGAACGTCAGGCGGCGGCCGAGGCGGTCGGAGACGGCGTCGACCGCGGCGCGGATGTCGTCCAGCCCTTCGGTGCGGTTCGACGGCGCGGGCGAGACACCGGTGGGCGCGCGATACTGGCCGAAGGCGGCGCGGACCATGTCGCCCCATTCGCCGGTGGTGGCGCCGGCTTTCGCGGCGGCGATGGACGGGGGCATGATGTTTTCGCCTGAACGTGCGGCGCGGGCCAGCTCTTCAAGCGCGGCTTGCACCGCGCTTTCATCGCGGGTTGCGCGCCAGTCGGCCAGGCGGGCGATCTGGTCGGCCTCGGCCTTCGGGTCGGCGGTCATGATCGCCTCGGGGCCGGAGGTCAGCGGCGAGGGCTCGGCGCTGGTATAGCGGTTGACGCCGATGACGGGGGTTTCGCCGGATTCGATCCGGGCGATGCGGGCGGCGTTGGCCTCGACCAGCTGGCGCTTCATGTGCTCGATGGCGTCGACGGCGCCGCCCATGGCGTCGATCCGGGCGAGTTCCTGGCGGGCGCCGTCCTTGACGGATTCCACCTTGGCGGTGACGGCGGGGTTGCCGTCGAACAGGTCGGCGTATTCCAGCAGGTCGGTCTCGTAGGCGAGGATTTGCTGCATGCGGAGCGACCATTGCTGGTCCCAGGGGCGCGGCAGGCCCAGCGCCTCGTTCCAGGCGGGCAGCTGGACGGCGCGGGCGCGGGCATTCTTCGACAGCGTCACGGCCAGCGTTTCCAGGAGGATGCGGTAGACGTTGTTCTCCGGCTGCTGCTCGGTCAGGCCGAGGGAATTGACCTGCACGCCGTAGCGGAAGCGGCGGAATTTCGGATCCTCGACGCCGTAACGGTCGCGGGTGATCTCGTCCCAGAGCTCGCAGAAGGCGCGCATCTTGCACATCTCGGTGACGAAGCGGATGCCGGCGTTCACGAAGAACGAGATGCGGCCGATCATGGCGGGGAAGTCCTGGCTGTCGACCTTGGTTTGCAGGTCGTCGAGGACGGCGGTGGCGGTGGCCAGCGCGAAGGCGAGTTCCTGTTCCGGCGTCGCGCCGGCCTCCTGCAGGTGGTAGGAACAGACGTTCATCGGGTTCCATTTCGGCAGGTGTTCGCGCGTGTAGGCGGCGACGTCGGTGATCATGCGCAGGGACGGCTTCGGCGGGCAGATATAGGTGCCGCGCGAGAGGTATTCCTTGATGATGTCGTTCTGGACGGTGCCCTGCAGGGCCGCGACGTCGGCGCCCTGCTCCTCGGCCACGGCGATGTAGAGCGCCAGCAGCCACGGGGCGGTGGCGTTGATCGTCATCGAGGTGTTCATGCGGTCGAGGGGGATCCGGTCGAACAGGGCGCGCATGTCGCCCAGGTGGCTGACCGGGACGCCGACCTTGCCGACCTCGCCCTTGGCCAGTTCGTGGTCGGAATCGTAGCCCGTCTGCGTGGGCAGGTCGAAGGCCACGGACAGCCCCGTCTGCCCCTTTTCCAGGTTTGAGCGGTAGAGCGCGTTCGACGCTGCAGCGGTGGAATGGCCCGCATAGGTGCGGAACAGCCAGGGGCGGTCTTTCGGCGTCTCGGTCATGGCGGCCTTTCGCGAATCCGGTGCGCAACAAAATTACATCATGACGTGGATACGTGGAACAATGCTGCCATGTCAATGCGCCGCGCTGCGGCAATTCCAGGGGCCGGCGCCCAAAAATGAAGCGCCCGCCCCGTGCTGGGGACGGACGCCTTCGCCGTGTCGGTGAAAAAGACCGCGGCCTACGGCACGCTTTCCGCGCCCTCGTCGACCGAGGAGACCTGCCGCGCGATGTAGAGCTGATCGCCGATCATCTCCATCAGGTCGAACTGTTCCTCGACGAAGTCGATATGCTCTTCCTCGTCCTTCAAGATGCGCATGAACAGCTCGAAGGTGCCCAGATCGCCGGCCTCCTGGCATTCGCGCGCGGCCTTGTCATAATACTCGCGCGCCTCCAGCTCCATCTTCTGCTGGGTCTCGAAGATGTGGCGCACGCTTTTCGGCGGCTCGATCTTGTCGAGCGTCTGCACGTCGGCCTCGCCTTCGAGGAACAGAAGGCGCGTCAGGAAGGCGGTGGCGTGCTCCCGCTCTTCGCCGATCTCCTCGGTCATCCGGGCGGCGAGGCGGTCGATGCCCCAGTCGTCGAGCTGACGCTCCTGGTAGAGGTAGGTGTTGACGGTCGTCAGCTCCATCGTCAGCGCGCGCTGCAGGTGCTTCAGAGATACTTCGGGACCTTTCATGGTGTCTCGCCCTTTCCCTTGGTCAGTGTAATCGAACGGGGTTTAACGTCCGAAAGCGGCCCTGCGTTCCCTTTCGGCCGGCGGCAGGCTGTCGCAGGTCGGAAAAACATGTATCGAGGCGGTGATGCTTCGAACCGTTGAACTCCCGCTCTGGCTGCTGCTGCTGATCCTCGGCTTTGCCGTGGTGACCTTCCTGTCGCATTTCCTGTTCCCCTCGGTGCGCTGGTTCTTCCGCCGGCGGATGGAGCGGGCGGTGGCCGAGCTGAACAAGCGGCTGGACCGGCCGATCGAGCCGTTCAAGCTGGCCCGCCGGCACGACACCGTGCAGCGACTGGTCTACGACGCCGAGGTGCTGAAGGCGGTGACCGAGCATGCCGAGGAAGAGGGCGTGCCGGAGAACGTGGCGATGGAGCGAGCGCGGCGCTATGCGCGCGAGATCGTGCCGTCCTTCTCGGCCATGGTCTATTTCCGGATCGCGACCCGAGCGGCGCGGTGGCTGAGCGAGAAGCTCTACGACGTGGCCGTGGACGTGCCGGGCGAAGGGCTGCGCGACATCGACCCGGGCGCGACGGTGATCTTCGTGATGAATCACCGCTCGAACATGGATTACGTGCTGATCACCTATCTCGTGGCCGAACGCACCACGCTGTCCTACGCGGTGGGGGAATGGGCGCGGGTCTGGCCGCTGTCCTGGCTGATCCGGTCGATGGGCGCCTATTTCATCCGCCGCCGGTCGCGCAACGCGCTCTATCGTCGGGTGCTGGCGCGGTATGTGCAGCTGGCCACAGAGAGCGGCGTGACGCAGGCGTTCTTCCCCGAGGGCGGGCTGAGCCTCGACGGCCGGGTGGGGCCGCCGAAGCTGGGGCTGCTGAGCTATGTGCTGAGCGGGTTCGACCCCGAGGCCGGGCGCGACGTGGTCTTCGTGCCGGTGGCGCTGAACTACGACCGGGTTCTGGAGGACCGGGTGCTGACGCGCGCGGCGGAGGCGGGCGAGCGGCGGTTCCGGGCGTCGGTGCCCGGGGTTGTCTGGTTCGTGATCCGCTACGTCTGGCGGCGCTGGCGCGGCCGGGCGGTGCGGTTCGGGCAGGCCGGCGTACGGTTCGGCACGCCCCTGTCGCTGCACGGCTTCGTCGCGGACGAGGGGCGGGCGGAGCCGAGAGAGGTGGCCCGGGCGCTGATGGAGCGCATCCGCGCGGTGGTGCCTGTTCTGGCGGTCCCGCTGGTGGCGCGGCTGGTGCAGCGGGCGGGCGGCCGGGTGTCCCGGGCGGCGCTGGTGGCACAGGCGCAGGCGGTTCTCGACGGCGACGCGGCCGCCCTGGTGGAGCGCGATGCGGAGGCGGTCGTGGCGACGGGGCTGGCCGGGCTGACCTCGCGCGGGGTGCTGGTGGAGCAGGGCGACATGGTGGAGGCGTCGCCGGAGCAGGCGGCGCTTCTGGAGTATTACGCGGCCACGATGGCGGGGCATCCGGGGATGGAGGTGGCCGATGCGGAATCCGCGACGACATAAAATTACAAAATCCTGTATGAAACTATTGCAAAGTTGCGCGACCATCTCTATCCGATAGGGAACGGCGCCGCGATTCTGCGGCGCAGCAGAGAAGGAGAGCGCATGATGGCCCTGGACAGCAACCCGGCCCCGGCCGGCTACGACGCGCCCGAGAAGGACCTGTACGAGGTGGGCGAAATCCCCCCGATGGGATACGTGCCGCCGAAGATGTACGCTTGGGCGATCCGGCGCGAGCGGCACGGCGAGCCCGAGCAGTCGATGCAGGTCGAGGTCGTAGACACGCCCGCGCTGGACAGCCACGAGGTGCTGGTTCTGGTGATGGCCGCGGGCGTGAACTACAACGGCGTCTGGGCCGGGCTGGGGCAGCCGATCTCGCCCTTCGACGTCCACAAGGCGGAGTATCACATCGCGGGGTCCGATGCCTCGGGGATCGTCTGGGCCGTCGGCGACAAGGTGAAGCGCTGGAAGGTGGGCGACGAGGTCGTGATCCACTGTAACCAGGACGACGGCGACGACGAGGAGTGCAACGGCGGCGACCCGATGTTTTCCCCGTCGCAGCGGATCTGGGGCTACGAGACGCCCGACGGGTCGTTTGCCCAGTTCACCCGCGTACAGGCGCAGCAGCTGATGCCCCGGCCGAAGCATCTGAGCTGGGAGGAGTCGGCGTGCTACACGCTGACTTTGGCGACGGCCTACCGGATGCTGTTCGGCCACCACCCGCACGAGTTGAAGCCCGGGCAGAACGTCCTGGTCTGGGGCGCGTCGGGGGGCCTCGGCTCCTTCGCGATCCAGCTGATCAACACCGCGGGCGGCAACGCGATCGGCGTGATCTCGGAAGAGGACAAGCGCGACTTCGTGATGAGCCTGGGCGCCAAGGGGGTCATCAACCGCAAGGACTTCGACTGCTGGGGCCAGCTGCCGAAGGTGAACACGCCGGAATACAAGGAATGGTTCGCCGAGGTGCGCAAGTTCGGCAAGGCGATCTGGGAGATCACCGGCAAGGGCAACAATGTCGACATGGTGTTCGAGCATCCGGGCGAGGCGACCTTCCCGGTGTCGACCTTCGTGGTGAAGAAGGGCGGCATGGTGGTGATCTGCGCCGGGACCACGGGCTACAACCTGACGATGGACGCGCGCTATGTCTGGATGCATCAGAAGCGTATCCAGGGGTCGCATTTCGCGCATCTGAAGCAGGCGGCGGCGGCCAACAAGCTGATGGTGGAGCGGCGGATCGACCCGTGCATGTCCGAGGTGTTCCCCTGGGCCGAGATCCCGGCGGCGCATACCAAGATGCTGCGGAACCAGCACAAGCCCGGCAACATGGCGGTGCTGGTGCAGGCGCCGAAGACGGGGCTCAGGACGCTGGAGGACGTGCTGGAGGCGAGCCTCTACCGCTGACACCCGGGAACCCGAAACAATGCCGGCGGTCCGGGCGGATCGTCGGCATTATTCTATTGAATTTTATTCGAATTCAGAACCTCAACCGCATGTTAATCATCCCCTCCCCATTTTCGGGGAGTACCAAAACGCGAATGGATCGGCGTATCCTTAAAGTGGTATGCTTGTCTTAACTTCCCGTTAACCTTTACGAAGGAGAGTTTGCCATGGCAAATGACTGGATACTCGACGTGCTGGCGGATCTGAGAGCCTTTGCCAGGAAGAACGGGCTCTCTCAAACCGCCGAGCAACTCGACGACGCGACGCTGATCGCGGCCGTGGAGCTCGCGTCGGAGAAGGGGAGGGCGCCGGACAGGCCGGCGAAGCATGCAGGGACGGCTGGACTCGCTTATTGAAGGACTGCAGAACGTCAGGGATCTCGACGCCCTACAGACCGAAATCAAGGACCTGCGCGCGCTGTTCGACGTCGAGCATGTCACCTATCACTCGGTCAACGGAACCGAACACGGCTATGCGGCGACGACCTATTCGCTCGACTGGTCGGATCAGTACTTCTCCGAAGACTATGCGCGGATCGACCCGGTGGTGCAGGGATGCTTCCGCCGGTTCCATCCCGTGGACTGGCGGCGGCTGGACTGGTCGGGCAAGGTGGCGCGCGACTTCATGGGCGAGGCGCGGGCGAACGGCGTCGGCAACCAGGGCTTCTCGATCCCGATTCGCGGGCCGTCGGGACAGTTCGCCCTGTTTACCATTTCCGACGCGCGCACCGATTCGGCGTGGGAGAAGTTCACCGAGGCGCATACCCGCGACCTGATCCTCGCGGCGCATTTCATCAACCAGCGCGCGCTGGAGATCGAGCGCGGGTCGGACGAGGCGCGCCTGCAAAGCCTCAGCCCCCGCGAGATCGACGTTTGCACTTTGCTGGCAATGGGTTACAGCCGCGCGCAGGCGGCGGGGTCGCTGCAGATCAGCGAGCATACGCTGCGCGTCTACGTCGAAAGCGCGCGCTTCAAGCTGGGCGCGACAAACACGATCCACGCGGTCGCGAAGGCGCTGACGATGGGCCTCCTGGTCGTGTAAACGAAGCCACCGCACTGTGGATTGAATTAAGGTAAACGGCGTTCGGCGGACGCTGCCCCTCGACATTCAGCGAGGAGGCCACCCCCGATGCTCCGTTACGTCTATGGCGAAGACCTGGGCAAATTCCCCACCCTGCGCGACAGCATGTTCGCCCATCGCGCGGCGCAGTTCCGCGACCGATTGGGCTGGGACGTCGCGGTGGATGCCAATGGCCACGAGCGCGACCGCTACGACGCGATGAACCCGCTCTACGTGATCTGGCAGCGGCCCGACGGCAGCCATGGCGGCTCGATGCGGTTCCTGCCGACCACCGGCGACACCATGGTCAACGATCACTTCCGCCATCTGGCCGGGGCCGAAATCCGGCATCCGCTGATCTGGGAATGCACCCGCTTCTGCCAGGCGCCCGATGCCGAGGCGCGGATCTCCTCGGGGCTGATGCTGGGCGCGCTGGAGGTGGGGCTGAACTTCCACCTCACCGACCTCGTCGGCGTATTCGATGCGCGGATGGTCCGGATCTACCGCCGGCTCGGCTGGGAGCCGACGATCCTGGGCCGCCAGGGCCGGGGGCGCGCGGCGCTCAGCGTCGGTCTCTGGACCTGCACGGACGAGACGCGGCCGGGCCTTCTGGACAAGGCGCTTGTCTCGGCGGCGTTCAGCCAGGCGTGGTTCGACGACTCCTTCGGCGCGCTGCCGCGGCGGATGGCGGCCGCCGGCTGAGCGCGGCCGCCCCCCTGTCCGGCCGCATCCGGTCAGCTCCCGCGCCCCGGCATGAGCGGCGCACCGCCCCCCTGCTTCTTCTCGTTCCAAATACGCCCGCCGGAGGCACGAAACTTCCCCCGCGAATCCGATTCCCCCTGCGCGCCGTCTGGCATAGGGTCGGCGCATGGCGCTGCCCGCACTGCAATTCTCCGACGACCAGGCCGAAGCCTATGACAGCGTCACCGAGATGCTGCAGGGCGCCGGCGTGGACCTTGTCGAGGGCGCGCTGACGCCGATGGCCGAGGGGCGGCAGAGCGTGTCGGCCATCATCGGCAAGGCCGGCTCGGGCAAGACCATGCTTCTGGCGCAGCTGACCGAGGCGCTGCAGGAGGCGGGCGTCGAGGTCGTCTCGGGCGACTGGGAGGGGCGGCGGCGCAAGGAGCGGCGCACGCTGGCGATCCTGGCGCCGACCAACAAGGCGGCGAGCGTGCTGCGCAGCCGCGGCGTGCCGGCGACGACGATCCACCGGATTCTCTACACGCCGGTCTACGACCCCGAATACGAGAAGATCGCCGAGTGGCTGGCCGGCAACGGCGAGCGGCCGGAGATCGAGGATCTGACCGATGCCGCGCTGGACCGGGCGCGGGCGTTCTACCAGACCCACAAGTCGATCCCGGGGGCGTTGGCCGCCGCCGGCTTGCGGGGGTCGGATTTCATCAAGGGCTGGAAGCGGCGCGACGATCCGCTGGATGTCGGCTTCGTCGACGAGGCGTCGATGCTGGACGACCGGCTCTACGACGACCTGAAGGAGATCTTCCCGACGCTTCTGCTGTTCGGCGACCCGGCGCAGCTGGCACCGGTGGGCCAGTCGGGCGAGATGGTGTTCGACCGGTTCTCGGGCAAGCGCAAGCTGGAGCTGTCGCGCATCCACCGGCAGGCGCGGGACAATCCCATTCTCGATCTCGCCCATGCCCTGGCGGACGAGAGCGTCGGTTTCGAGGCGTTCGAGCGGATGGTCGAGGAGGCGGCGGCAAAGGACGACCGGGTGGTCGTGGCGCCGCGGGTGGACTCGGGGCTGATGGCGCGCTCGCCGGTGCTGGTGTGGCGCAACAAGACGCGCGTGCGGCTGATCACGGCGTTCCGGGCGGCCTATGGCGCGCCGGGGGATGCGCTTCTGGAGGGCGAGCCGCTGATCTGCGACGGGATCGAGCTGCCGCTGAAGCATCGCAAGAAGCGCATCGACCTGGAGGCGCGCGGGCTGATCAAGGGGGCGCAGGTGATCTATCTGGGCCCCGGGCGCAAGCCGGGCTTCTCGCGGCTGCACGTGATCGGGGCGGAGGATCCGCAGATCTCGGCCGCCTCGATCATCAAGATCGAAACGCCCGAGGAGGACGAGCCGTTCATCGCCTCGGCGGCGCGGATGGGCGCGGCGTTCCTGCACGGCGCGGCGGTGACGATCCACAAGGCGCAAGGCTCGCAGTGGCCGGAGGTGCAGGTCTTCGCGCCGGACATCTGGGCGGCGGCGCAGTCGGGGCGGATGGAGGCGGGCCTGCCGCTCTGGAAGCGGCTGGCCTATGTTGCGATCACGCGGGCGCAGGAGCGTCTTTACTGGGTGACGCGCTATCGGCTGGCGCGGCCGACAGAGGCGCTGACGACATCCGATCTGAAAGCGCCGGCGAAGGCGCTGGAATTGCAGGGCGAAGAGGAGGAGACATGAGCGGGACGATCATCATCACCGGGGCGACCTCCGGGATCGGGCGGGCCACGGCGGAGCTGTTCGCCGAGAAGGGCTGGGTCGTGGGCGCGGTGGCGCGGCGGGCCGATGTGCTGGACGAGATGGCGATGGCGCACGACCATATGGTGCCGCTGGCCGCCGACGTGTCGGACCCGGCGGCGGTGGAGGCGGCGGTGTCGCGCTTCGTCTCCAGCGCCGGGCGGCTGGACGTGCTGTTCAACAATGCCGGCATGTTCGGGGCGGCGGAGTATATCGACGAATTGTCGCTGGAGACCTGGGACAAGGTGGTCAGCGTGAACCTGCACGGCATGTTCCTGATGGCGCGGGCGGCCTTCGGGCAGATGCGGCGGCAGGATCCGCGCGGCGGGCGGATCATCAACAACGGGTCGATCTCGGCGCATGTGCCGCGGCCGAAATCGGTGGCCTACACCACGACGAAACACGCGATCACCGGGCTGACCAAGGCGCTGAGCCTGGACGGGCGCGAGCTGGACATCGGCTGCGGGCAGATCGACATCGGCAACGCGCGCACCCCGATGGTCGAGGCACAGCACGAGCGGGCGCGGGCGGCGGGCGAGGTGCCGGACGCCTCGATGGACGTGTCGAACGTGACCGAGGCGGTCCATTTCATGGCGACCCGGCCGCTGGACGCGAACGTGCAGTTCATGACGGTGATGGCGCGCGAGATGCCCTTTATCGGGCGCGGCTGACAGGGCCGCGCTTTTCCGGGCGCGCCCGCCCACCCACCCCGCGCCCGGAAAAGCGCGGTGGTGCAGGTGACGGCGGCTCAGCGGCGGGTGAAGACCGGCGCGGATTCGGCGGGCGCCGGGGCGTCGGACTGGTTGACCTTCTCGATATAGGCGCGCAGTTCCTCGGCCTCCTGCCGGGTGTCGCGCAGCGCCTCCATGGCGGCCGACAGCTCCGCCTCGGTCTGGTGCAGCGTGCCGGTGAGGTCGTTTTCGCGCTGCTGGTAGTAGGCCACGGCCTGGTCGCGCTGGTCCTCGGCCTCGTGCAGCTGCTGCGCCAGCTTGTCGAGCTCGCTCATCTCCGAGCCCTTGACCCGGCTGAAGCGGTGGATCAGCCAGTGGGCGAACCAGCCCAGCGCGAAGGCCACGAACAGGACGATCGCCGTGATCGCGATGAATTCCAGCCGGTTCATTCGTCGGTCTCCGCCTCGCTGTCCGCGCCGTCGCCCTCGGGCGCTTCGTCCCCGTTGCCTTCGCCTTCGCCGTCGCCGTCTTCCTCCGCCTCCGGCTCGATCAGGGTGAACTCGATCCGGCGGTTGGCCTCGCGGCCCTCCGCGGTGTCGTTGTCGGCGATGGGCTGGGCTTCTCCATAGCCCTTGGCCGACAGGTTGGCCACCAGAACCCGCCGCGCCATCAGCGCCTCCAGCACCGCCTCGGCGCGGCGCTGCGACAGGCCCAGGTTCATCTGTTCGCGTCCCTGGCTGTCGGTGTGGCCGCCGATCTCCATCGGCACGTCGGTGCAGTCCTCCATCACCTCGGCGATGCGGTCGACCGAGATGCGCGCGGCGCCCTCGATATCGGCCGAGCCCGGGTCGAAGGTGATCTGGCGCACCGACAGGATGGCGTTGATCGCGGCGACGCATTCCTCGGCCGTGGGGGCCTCCTCTTCGGGCGCCGTCTCGGCCTCGTGATAGGTGACGTCGATGGTGAAGTTGCCGGCGGCGCCCAGCTGTTCGCCGAGGATGCGCGCGATTTCCGCCTTGGCGTCGGGCAGGCCGGTGTCGCCGCGGATCTCGACGAGGTCGGGCTGGACCACCAGCGCGCCGTTCGACAGCTTCGACAGCGACTGCAGCCCGGCGAAGACGCGGCCGGGCCAGCCGGCCGGCAGACCTTCGGTCACGCGCATCGCCGCGCTGACCTCGGCCGAGGAGAAGCGGGCCAGCGCGAAACCCTCGACGGCGGCGCGCAGCCGCTCGTCGGAGACGCGGCCGCGCAGTTGCAGAAGGCCCTCGGGCGACAGGGTGGCGATGAATTCCGGCGGGCCTTCGGGGTCGTCGCCGTCGGCGGTGTCCTCGGCGGGCGGTTCCGGCCGGACCGCGTGCAGCGAGAAGACGTCGGGCAGCGCCGCCTCCAATTCACCGACGACCGTGTCGAACCGCCGCTGCGCCGTGCCCTCGGGCGCCACCAGCGTGACGTCGGCATCCGAGACGGTCAGCGTGCCGCCGCCCAGCCGCGACAGCGCGCGGATCGAGTCGGTGACCGCGTCGGGCCAGCGCGGCGAGGGCACGCCCAGGCCCAGCCGGCACTCCGTCTGGCCCTGAAGCCCGGCTTCGGCGGCAGCGGCGAGGATGCGGGCGCGGCCGTCTTCGGTATGGGCCGAGCAGGCGTCGAACCGGCCGCCTTCCTCGTCCAGGAGGAACCGCAGGGTGAACGGGGTGATGACGGGGCGCGGCGCGCTGATGTCGAGCGACACCTCGACGCCGTCGGGCACCGCCTGCCGCATCGCGGCCTCCCAGTCGCGCTTCTGCTCGGCGCTGTCGGAGATGGCCGTCACCCGCACCTCGTGCGGGGCCACCGAGATCTTCGACCGGGGCAGGTCGGCCAGCGCGTCCAGCGCGAAGTTCAGCGCCGGCGCCCAGCCGTCCGGCACCGGGTAGTCGGCGCTCTCCAGAAGGTCGGTGACCTCGCCGGGACCGGCGATGTTCTGCAGAAGCTCGGTCATTTCACGCCGGTCGAGCGCCTTCGGCACCAGGCCGATCAGCGAGATGCCCTCGTCGTTGCGCAGCATCTCGATGGAGAAGTCGGGCGGCTCCACGGGCTTCGGCGGCACCACCTCCATCGCGTCGATCACATGGGTGGCGTCCACCACCTCGCCGGCCAGCGTCAGCGCCTCGAACCGCGTGGCCTCGTCCGGCGCGGTGCCGGTCAGGCGGACCTGCAGGCCGTCCATCTCGACCGAGGCCCAGTCGAGCCGATGCTGCAGGAACAGCGATTCCACGGCGCGTTCCGATCCGTGCTCGATCCGGTCCACCATGAAGGTGGCCGCGCCGACCGCGCCCAGCGCGGCGAGCGCGAAGGCGGCAAAGCTGGCGATCAGGGAAAAATTGCGCATGGACAGAGTCGTACGGGTCCGCGAAGTGGGTCTGCCGGGTGTCTTAGGCGGTTGCGCGGAAAGTCGCAATCATACCAGCAGCGCCACGGCGAGAAACAGCCCAGGGATCAGCCCCGCGTCGCGGTTGGAGCGGAACAGCCGCAGGCAAGTGTCGCCGTCGTCGATGTCGAGCTGCCGGAGCTGCCAGGCCATGTGCCAGCCCATCGCCCAGACGCCGCAGATCGCGACGACCAGTGCCAGGATGTTGGTCTGCGGCACCAGCGCCCAGATCACCGCGACGGCCAGCAGCGTCAACGTGCCGATGATGAAGTATTGCAGGTAGCGCGCGGTGTTGGCGCCGAACAGGCGGGCGGTGGACTTCACGCCGATCAGCGCGTCGTCCTCCTTGTCCTGATGGGCATAGATCGTGTCGTAGAAGATCGTCCAGCAGATGCCGCCGAGATAGAGCAGCAGCAGCGCGGGGTGGAAGCTGCCGGTCACCGCGACCCAGCCCAAAAGCGCGCCCCAGTTGAAGGCGAGGCCCAGGAAGATCTGCGGCCACCAGGTGAAGCGCTTGGCGAACGGGTAGATGCAGACCAGCGCGAGCGAGCCGATTCCCATGGCGATGGCCAGCGGCGGAAAGGTCAGGAGAATGCCGAGGGCGAGCACCGCCTGGAGGCACATCCACGCCGCCGCCTGGGTCACGGAGACCTGGCCCGAAGGGATCGGGCGGGAGGCGGTGCGCGCGACGCGGCCGTCGAAGTTGCGGTCGGTGATGTCGTTCCAGGTGCAGCCGGCGCCGCGCATCAGCCAGGCGCCGATGCCGCACCCGGCCATCACCCAGGCCAGCCACCACGACGGCCCGCCGGTGGCGACGCCCGCCAGCAGCGCCGACCACCAGCAGGGCAGAAGCAGTAGCCAGGTGCCGATCGGCCGGTCGGCGCGCGACAGGCGCAGGTAGGGCCGCGACCATGGCGGGGCCAGCCGGTCGACCCAGTTGCCGCGGACGGCGTCGGAGACGGTTCCGGTGGACTCTGGTGCATCGGCCATGGCGTGCCTATCCTTCCTCGCATGGTCAGGCTCTATGTAGATCAACCGCTGGTCCCGGAACAACCGGTCTCGCTGACGCGGGATCAGGCGCATTACCTGTTCGGCGTGATGCGGCTGAAGGCGGGCGACGCGCTCGCGCTGTTCAACGGCCGCGACGGGGAGTTCGCCGCCACCGTGGCGCGCGCCGGAAAGAAGGACGGCGAGCTTGCGGTCGGCGCGCGGACGAAGCCCTTGCAGATGCCGCCCGATCTCTGGCTGTTGTTCGCGCCGATCAAGAAGGCGCGCACCGACTTCATCGTCGAGAAGGCGGCGGAGCTGGGCGCGGCACGGATCCTGCCGGTGCAGACCGACTTTACGAATTCCGAGCGCATCCGCCGCGACCGGCTGCAGGCGCACGCGGTGGAGGCGGCCGAGCAGTGCGGCGGAACCTACGTGCCCGAGGTGGCGGAGCTGGAGAAACTAGGCACCGTGCTCGACGACTGGCCGGCGGACCGCAGGCTGATCTTCTGCGACGAGGCGCAGGTGGGCGCGGCCGACCCGCTGCAGGGGCCGCGGGGCAAGGCGGCCATCTTGATCGGGCCCGAAGGCGGCTTCAGCGAGGCCGAGCGCGCACGGCTCGCCGCATTGCCCTTTGTCCGGACGATCAGCCTGGGGCCGCGAATCCTGCGCGCCGACACGGCGGCGGTCGCGGCGCTGACCCTGTGGCAGGCGGCGCTGGGCGACTGGTGAGGCATTTGTCGTGCGAGGGCTGACAAGCTGCGCCCGGCTGCGCTATTGTCGCCGGGACGCGCAAAGCTGCATCGAAGCAGCAAGCGGCTGCCATATCTTCGCCCCGAACCCCCGGATAGGCTCCCCGCATCCGCGACAGACGAAAGAGGGCCTCTCGATGAGCTTCATCCGACCGGAACTGCAACAGAGGATCTGGCGCTGGCGCGAGGTGCTTGTCGGCGCCTTCGTCGCCTGCTGCGGCATGTACTGGGCGGTCTCGCAGAACGGCGTTCTCGCGATCGTGGGCACCTGCCTTGCGATCGTCGGCGCGCTGATCACCTTCGCGGGGTTTCAGCGCACGCGCTTCCGCGTCGGCGCGGGCGGGCCGGGCGTGGTGCATATCGACGAGCGGCAGGTCACCTATTACGGCCCGCATGACGGCGGCTCGATCTCGATCGACGCGCTGACCTCGGTGGTGCTCGACCCGGCGGCCAAGCCCTACGCGGTCTGGTCGCTGACCGACCTGCACGGGCTGACGGTGGATATTCCCACCCATGCCGAGAACGCCGAGGCGCTGTTCGACGTGTTCTCCGCGCTGGACGGCATCGAGACCGAGAACATGCTCAGCCAGCTGCGCAGCAACCCGGACAAGCGGGTCCGGATCTGGCACGCGGGGCAGCGCCGGCTGCATTGACTTCGCCCTGAAAACCGCTTTGTTTGCCCGGCAACCGGAGCGGGGCAGACGAAGAGGCGCGCGGCGATGTCCATTCCACAGTCGGGCGGCGGCCCCATCGAGCGACACGAGCAACTGGCCGAATACCTCGAAGCCGGCTGCAAGCCGCCCGAGGATTGGCGCATCGGGACCGAGCACGAGAAGTTCGGCTATTGCCGCGACACCCACCGCCCGCTGCCCTATGACGGCCCGCGCTCGATCCGCGCGATGCTGGAGGGGCTGCGCGACCGCTTCGGCTGGCAGCCGCTGGACGAGGGCGGCAAGATCATCGGGCTGGAGCTGAACGGCGCCAACATCTCGCTGGAGCCGGGCGGGCAGCTGGAGCTGTCGGGCGCGCCGCTGGAGACGATCCACCAGACCTGCGACGAGGTGAACGAGCATCTGCGCGAGGTGAAGGCCGTGGCCGACGATATCGGCATCGGCTTTATCGGGCTGGGGGCGGCGCCGGAATGGACCCATGACGAGATGCCGCTGATGCCCAAGGGCCGTTACAAGCTGATGGACGGCTACATGCAGACCGTAGGCACCACCGGCACCACGATGATGCGGCGCACCTGCACCGTGCAGGTCAACCTCGACTTCGGGTCCGAGGCCGACATGGTGCAGAAGATGCGCGTCGCGCTGGCGCTGCAGCCGGTCGCCACCGCGCTTTTCGCCAACTCGCCGTTCTTCGAGGGCAAGCTGAACGGACTGAAGTCCTACCGCTCCTGGATTTGGCGCAACCTGGACGCGGCCCGCACCGGGATGCTCCCCTTCGTCTTCGAGGACGGGTTCGGCTTCGAGCGCTGGGTCGACTATGCGCTGGATGTGCCGATGTACTTCGTCTACCGCGACGGCCGGTACATCGACGCGCTGGGCCAGTCGTTCCGGGATTTCCTGAAGGGCGAGCTGCCGGCGCTGCCCGGCGAGACGCCGCTGATGTCGGACTGGGCCGACCACCTGACCACAATCTTCCCCGAGGCGCGGGTGAAGAAGTTCATCGAGATGCGCGGCGCCGATGGCGGGCCGTGGCGGCGGCTCTGCGCGCTGCCGGCGCTGTGGGTCGGGCTGACCTATGACCAGGGCGCGCTGGACGCGGCCTGGGACCTGGTGAAGGACTGGGACGCCGAAACGCGCGAGGCGTGGCGGGTCGAGGCGTCGGTCCACGGGCTGCAGGCCGTGGTCGGCGGGCGGACGATGCAGGACCTGGCGCGCGAGGTCGTGGGCATCGCCCGGCACGGGCTGATCGCGCGCGGCAAGCCCGGCCTCGGCGGCATGGTGCAGGACGAGCGCCATTTCCTGCATGCGCTGGAGGACAGCGTCGACAACGGCAAGGTGCCGGCCGACGAGTTGCTGGAACGCTATCACGGCGACTGGAACGGCGACCTGTCGCCGATCTACGAGGAGTTCTCCTATTGAGCGATCTCGACCGGTTCGTCGAAGCGCAGGTAACGACCTATCCGGTCGCGCTGACCGAGATCGAGGCCGGGCGGAAGCAGAGCCACTGGATGTGGTACATCTTTCCGCAGCTGGCCGGCCTGGGCCGCTCGGAGCGGGCGCGGTACTATGGCCTGTCCGGGCTGGCGGAGGCGCGCGATTACTGGGCGCATCCGGTGCTGGGGGCGCGGCTCGACGAGATCTCGCGGGCGCTGCTTGCCCATGCGGGCACGCCGCCGGAGGCGATTCTCGGCTCGGTCGACGCGCTGAAGCTGCGCTCCTGCGCGACGCTGTTCGAGGTCGCGGCGGAGGGGGCGGGGCCATTCGCCGAGCTGCTGGAGGCGTTCTACGGCGGCGAACGCTGCCCGCTGACGCTGGAGGAGCTGGAGCGCGGGTAACGCCGGGCGCGTCAAGCCCGACGGCTTTCCTCGCCGGGCGCCCGGGGCGCGGTCACCGCCGCTGGTCGTCCGCCATCACGCCCCAGAGCGCATCCGAAGGCACCCAGCCGCGGTAGCCGCCCGCGCCGATCCGGCACCAGTCGAGGCGGCATTCGTCCAGCCGCGCCACCACGCCCATCTCCAGCTGCGCGTTCACCGGCGCCTTCGGGTCGGGCTTCATCAGAAGCGGCACCATGTCCTGTTCGATCAGCACCGTCCGCACGCCCGACAGCAGCGAATAATGCACCCAGCCGCCCGCGCCGTCGCGGTCCTTCACCCGGCGCCAGTGGCCGTATTCGCCGACCACCTGCAGCGGCATGTCGCGCCGCTTGAACACCCAGTCGATGCGGTGGCTGAGCGACGGGCCACGCCGCACGTTGCCCTCGCTGGCCTTCAGCGACACGAAACGCGGGATCGGCAGGTTGGTCACCGGCCCCCGCTCCTGGGCCGCCAGTGCCCCGCCCGCCATGGAAATCGCCATCGCCACGGCCAATGCCGCGGCGGTCACACCCGTCCTGATGCGCCTCATGCCGGTTGTCCCACCGAAATCCGTCCTGCTCGTGGGCGATTTGCCGCCCGTGCGGCGCGGGGTTTTGGGCATTCAATCGGTTGTGCCCCGCTGCCGATGTTGTAACTCTGCCAGCAGGTTGATCCGAACGGAAGCACGGGGGGAGCGGCAGTGGCCCGAGAGCGTTTGAGTGTTGTCGTTACGCGACGGTTGCCCGAGGTCGTGGAGACCCGGATGACCGAGCTGTTCGACGTCGAACTGCGCGAGGAGGACACGCTGTTCACCCGCGACGAGCTGTCGGCGGCGATGCGGCGGGCGGATGTGCTGGTGCCCTCGATCACCGACACGCTGGACCAGGGGCTCCTGGCGCAGGCGGGCGACAAGCTGAAGCTGATCGCCAATTTCGGCGCCGGGGTGGACCATATCGACGTGTCGACGGCGCGGCAGCGGGGGATTCTCGTGTCGAACACGCCCGGCGTGGTCACCGAGGACACCGCCGACATGACCATGGCGCTGATCCTGGCCGTCACCCGCCGCATTCCCGAGGGGCTGGCGATCATGCAGGCCGGCACCTGGGCCGGCTGGGCGCCGACGGCGCTTCTGGGCGGGCGGGTCGGCGGACGGCGGTTGGGCATCCTCGGGATGGGCCGGATCGGCCAGGCGGTGGCGCGGCGGGCCAAGGCGTTCGGGATGCAGATCCACTATCACAACCGCCGCCGACTGCGTCCGGAGATCGAGACCGAGCTGGAGGCGACCTACTGGGACAGCCTCGACCAGATGGTCAGCCGGATGGACGTGGTGTCGGTCAACTGCCCGCACACGCCCTCGACCTTCCATCTGCTGAACGCGCGGCGGCTGAAGCTGATGAAACCCTCGGCCGTGATCGTGAACACCTCCCGCGGCGAGGTGATCGACGAGAACGCGCTGACCCGGATGCTGCGCTCGGGCGAGATCGCGGGGGCGGGGCTGGACGTGTTCGAGCACGGCCACGAGATCAATCCCCGCCTGCGGGAGCTGCACAACGTGGTGCTGCTGCCGCATATGGGCTCGGCCACGCGCGAGGGGCGGGCCGAGATGGGCGAGAAGGTGATCATCAACATCAAGACCTTCGCCGACGGGCACCGGCCGCCGGACCTGGTGGTGCCGTCGATGCTGTGACGGGCGGCGCGGGTCGCATCGCCGAATAGGGCTCCGGCCAGTCCGCCACGGTACGCGACGACCGATGGCGCCGACTCCGCGCTATGACGGGGGCCATTCGGCCTCGCCGGCACTGGACAGCGGGTCACCGGCTGCGCCACTCTGTCCGCAGTCATTGCGGAGAAGACCCATGAAAGATCTGATTGCAGCCGTCCTGGTGCTGATGACCATGGCGACGGCGGCCCTGGCCGACAGCTGCTGGTGGCACAACGGCTCGCTGATGCGGCTGAAGGCCTACGGGGCCGAGCGGTATTTCTACTACGAACAGCCGCGCGACGGGCTGTGGAGCGCCGGGGTCCGGCCCGGGACGCTTTTGTTCAACGGCCGCAAGAACGGCAACTGGTATTCCGGAACGGCGCGCGTCTTCTCGTCCGCCTGCGGCCCGATGGAGTACGCGGTGGCCGGCCCGGTCGCGCCGAACCAGACGCAGGTGACCGTGCAGGGGAGCCGGCAGACGCGATCGGGCTGCGCCTTCACTGGCAACGTGGTGACCGACACGCTGGTCTTCACCTATTCGCACCAATGCTGAGGGAGCGATGCGGCGGCTGACCGGCCTGTTCCTACTGATCCTGCTCGCCGCCTGCTCCCGTCCCCTGGCGGAGGGGGAACGCGCCTTTGCCCGGGATCTCTTCGGCGAGACGCTGGACGTGGACCGGGTGCGTGTGGCCGTGGGGCTCGGCCTCACGCCCGCGCCGGCGCCGCGCCCGCTGCCGGCCGACCCCGAGCCGGTGGCGCGCCGCCCCGGCCTGTGCGACCGCGTCGCCCCCGACACCGGCCCGCGCGAGCCGCCGCCGGCCTTCGCGCTCTACGACCGCGTCCACGTGATGCCGGAATACTACCATGCCGACATGATGCCGCGCTGGCCCGAGGGCGTGCTGGTGCCCGAGGCGCTGATCTTCGGCCACGAGCTGGTGCATGTCTGGCAATGGCAGAACCGCCGCGTCACCGGCTACCACCCCGGCCGCGCGATCTTCGAAAGCCTGATCCTGGGCGATCCGTATTTCTACCGCCCGAACGCGGGCGAGGGGTTCCTGGGCTACGGCTACGAACAGCAGGGCGCACTGGTCGAAGACTACATGTGCTACCTGATCTTCGACCCCGACAACCCGCGCCGGGCGGAGATCCGCGACATCCTGCGACAGGTGTTCACGGTGGAGAACGTGGATGCGGCGCTGGGACGGTAGGGGCGGCCTTTCGCAACGGCCGGAGATGGCATATATTGCCAATCGACGCCTTTGGAGACTGACGCGATGGCCACACGCAACGTCGTGCTGACACAGCAGCAGGAAGAACTCGTCCAGGCCCTCGTGGCGAGCGGGCGGTACCAGAATGCCAGCGAGGCGCTGCGCGCCGGGTTGCGCCTGCTGGAGCGGGAGGAAGCTGCCGCACACGCCATCGAGGACAGGCTGCGCGAAGGTCTGGCCCAGGCGGCGGCCGGCGACCTGGCCGAGGGCAGCGGGGCGGATGCGGTCCGCCGGGCCTTTGCCGCGGCACGGGAACGGCGCGGGGCGTGAACCGGCCCTGGCGGCTGACCCGGCTGGCCGAGCGGAGCCTCGGGGAGATCGCAGCGTGGACGTTCGCGCGGTTCGGTCCCCGGCAGGCGGCGGCGTATGAGGCCGATCTGATCGAGTGCTGCGACGGCATCGCGGCGGGCACGGCGGTCGGGCGCGACTGCAGCCTGCTGGTCGGGGGCGCGGGCGCAAGCGATCTGCGCTATGTCCGGGCCGGGATGCATTTCGTCGTCTACCTGGAGCGCGAGAGCGACGTCGTGGTCATCGACGTCCTGCACGCCCGCAGCGATCTGCCCCGGCGCCTCGCCGCGCTCGCCGCCGCGCGCCGGGGGTGACGGGGCAGGCGGATCGACGCACAAGCGGCCCATGTCGCTTTTCCGTCATCACCTGTCGGCTGTCCCTCTCAACCGCGCTGTAATTTCTGCGACGTATGCGCCGAGAGTCAGCGGAGTGTCGGCCCATGAAAACCCATGTCAAAGCTCTGGTCGTCGGCGGCGGTGCCGTGGGGACGTCCATCGCGTATCACCTCGCGCGCGCCGGCTGGGCCGACGTCATGCTGCTTGAACGCGACGAGCTGACCAGCGGCTCGACCTGGCACGCCGCGGGGCTCCTGCCGCTGTTCAACATGGGCTACGCCACCAGCTGGATCCACGACTACTCGGTCAAGTTCTACAAGACGCTGGAGGAGGAGACGGGCCTCAACGCCGGGTTCTACGTGGTCGGCAACCTGCGCATGGCGCAGACGCAGGAGCGGATGGACGAGTACATGCTCTACGCCGCCACCGCCGACACGGTGGGCATCCCCTACGAATGGATGACGCCGGCGCAGATCAAGGAGCGCTGGCCGCTGGTGCGGACCGAGGACCTGAAGGGCGCGATCTATCACCCGACGGACGGCTACATCAATCCCGCCGACGTGACCCAGGCGATGGCCAAGGGCGCCCGCCAGCACGGCGCGACGATCGAGCGGAAGTGGCAGGTCGACGGCTACGAATGGACCGGCTCCGAGTGGCGCGTGACCTGCACCAAGATGGTCGAGAAGGGCGGCAACCTGGTGCCGTCCGACGAGACCACCGTGGTGACCGCCGAGCATGTGGTGACGGCGACCGGCAACCACGCGCAGCGCACGGCGAATCTCCTGGGCCTGAAGATCCCGGCGATCCCCGTCGAGCACCAGTATATCGTAACCGAACCCGACCCGGCGCTCGCCGAGTGGCGCAACGCGGGCAACCCCGAGCACCCGGTGCTGCGCGACGCCGACGCCAAGTGGTACGTCCGCGAAGAGCGCAAGGGCTGGATCCTCGGCCCCTACGAACGCGGCGCCCCGGCGCGGTTCGAATATGCCGTCCCCGACAGCTTCCGCGCCGACCTCTTCCCGCTCGACCTGGAGCGGATCGAGGAGGAGTACATGTCGATGATCCACCGGCTCCCGTCGACCGAGGAGCTGGGCCTGAAGGACGACTATAACGGCCCGATCTGCTACACGCCCGACGGCAACCCGCTGCTCGGCCCCGCGCCGGGGCTGCGGAACATGTGGCTGGCCGAGGGCTTCTCCTTCGGCATCACCGCCGCGGGCGGCGCCGGCAAGTACCTCGCCGACATCATGACCGAGGGCGACGCCGCCATCGACATGGCCGTGCTGGACCCCAAGCGGTTCGGCCCGTGGATCACGACGGAATACGCCGCCCGGAAGAACGAGGAAGCCTACGACCACGTCTACGTCCTGCACCACCCCGACGAGGAGCGCCCCGCCTGCCGCCCGCTGCGCACCGCGCCCTGCTACGACCGGATGAAGGCCCGCGGCGCGCAGTTTGGCGTGGTGAACGGGTGGGAGCGGCCCAACTACTTCGGCCCGCTCGACGCGCCCGAGAGCTTCGACCACGACGCCCGGTCGTTCCGCCGCGGCGGCTGGTGGGACTATGCCAGGGCCGAGGCCGAGGCGATCCGGGGCGGCGTGGGCCTGATCGACGCCAGCGGCTTCGCCAAGCACTGGGTCTCCGGCCCCGGCGCGACCGAATTCCTCGACTGGTTCACCTGCAACAGGCTGCCGAAGGTGGGCCGCATCAACCTGACCTATGCGCTGACCGCGGCGGGGACGACGCGGACCGAATACACCATCGTTCGGCGCCAGGAGAACGGCTATTACCTCGTCTCCGCCGGCGCCTGGGCTGCCTATGACGCGGATTTCCTGCAGAAGGCGGCCGAGGATTTCATGGCGCGCGGCGGCGGGCCCGTCACGGTGCACGACGTGACCAGCCAGTGGGGCGCCTTCGCGCTCGCCGGCCCGAAGGCACGCGACGTCATGGCGGCGCTGATCCGCGACGCGGACCCGACGACGGCCCTGTCGAACAAGCGCTTCCCGTGGCTCTCGGCGAAGGATGTCGAGCTTCTGATGTGCCCCACCGTGGCGATCCGCGTGGCCTATACCGGCGAGCTGGGCTGGGAGCTGCATCACCCGACGGAGATGCAGAACTACCTGTTCGACCGGCTGATGGAGGCGGGCGAGCCGCACGGGCTGAAGCTGGTGGGCGCGCGGGCGCAGAACTGGCTGCGGCAGGAGAAGTCCTACCGCGCCTTCGGCCACGAGCTGGGCCGCGATTCGACGCCGCTGGAGGCGGGGCTCGACCGATTCGTCGACCTTTCCAAGGAGTTCCACGGCAAGGAGGCGATGGTCGACCGGGGCATCCAGGCGAAATGCGTGACGGTCCTGATCGACGGACCGGAGGATGCCGACCCCTGGGGCCGCGAGGCGCTCTACGACGGCGACACCCAGGTCGGGCGGCTGACATCGGGCGGCTGGTCGGTCGCCTTCGGCAAGTCCATCGGCATGGGCTATGTCCGCCCCGACGTCGCGGACCCCGGGCAGCGGCTGAAGGTCAAGATGTTCGACCGGCTCTGGGACGCCGAGGTCGCCGAGGACAGCCCCTACGACCCGAAGAACGCGGCGATCCGCGCCGACGGCTGATCCCGGGCGTGCAGCCCGGCCGCGCCCGCCGGCGGGGCGCGGCCTATTCCTGGGCCCAGGTGACGTAGGCGAGGTCGAGCGTGTCGCCGCCCACCTTCGAGACCTGGAACCGGCCGACGCGGCCCAGATTGGTCTTCAGGCAGACGACGGCGCCGTCGGTGAGGGCGGCGAAGTCCAGCGGGCGTTCGTCGAAGCTCTCGGTGACGCAGTCGTGCAGCGACCGGTCGGTGCCGTCGCCCAGCGACAGCTGCGCCCCGTTCACCGGTTCGATCACTGCCGCGTCGCCGTTCGCCGGGCGCCACCAGATGTCGGCGCCCGCCGGGCCGGGACGGCCGAGGTCCAGGTTGACGCGGCCGTTCAGCGTGACCGGCACCAGCCCCTCGGAGCGGACGACCGGCGGCGGCGGCGGGGGCGGCGGCAGGTAGCCCACATAGACCTTCACCGAGGACGCGGTGTCGTCGAGCCGGCGGTCGAGCGAGGGGGCGCTTTCCAGCCAGTCCATGCAGGTGCCGCCGAGCGCGGGATCGACGCAGAGGCGGACCCGCGCCTCGCCCGAGACCTGGACCGAGCTGAACGTGTCGTCGAGGCCCGGGGCCAGCGTGGCGTAGTCGCCGACCTCCAGGCAGGTGCGGGTGCCGCCGAAATTCTCGCGCTCGTAGAAACAGGCGATGTCGCCCGGGGGCGGCGGCGGGGCGGGCGGCTCCACCCCGGCGGGGCAGACGGCGCGGAACTGCGGGTCGGGGCGGTCGATCTGCAATTCCCAGCTGCAGCGCGGGTCGGCCTCGGGCGCGTTCGGCCCGGCGGTCAGGTAGCGCGAGGCGACCCAGCCGTCCTGCCCGCTGCCGACGATCCGGCACCAGGCATCGGCGTTGCAGCGCAGGATCTCCACCACGTCGCCGGGGGCCAGCCCGCCGACCCGCGCGTTGCCGGCGCCGGGGCCGGAGCGAACGTTGAGCCAGGTGGTCGAGGCGCCCTCGCCGGCCCGGGCGGCGGGGGCGGCAAGACCCGCCGCGGCGGCGAGGAGAAGGGCCGGAAACAGGGACGCGCGCATGAAACTCTCCCGAAGGGACAAAGGCAATTCGCCAGAGGATTGCCGGATTTCGCCCGGTGCGGCAAGTGCGGGGGTGCGTTGAAGAAATCGTGGTGGTGCGGATGCAACGGCAAGCTGTCAAAATGTGCGCGTCCGCGCGAGTCTTCTCTGCCCGTGGCCAGGCGACGCGCCGTCCGGGCCGGGGCGCCGGTGGTGCGGCCGGGACGCCTCCGGCGGGCGTATTTGGAACGAGAAGAAGCCAGGGGCGCGTTCCCGGTCTTCTTCTGGCCGGACATAGTCCCGCCGGAGGCAAGAAGGGTTCGAAGCTCCGCCGTCAGGCCTCTTCCGACCGGTCGGTGGCCGGGGCGGGCTTCGGTGTCAGGGCGGAGATCTGGGCGTAGAGCGCCTCGTCCATCTCGAAGGACATCGCGGCGAGGGACGGTTTCAGCTGCTCGACCGAGCGGGCGGAGATGATCGGGGCCGTCACGTCGGGGTTGTGGGCGACCCAGGCCACGGCCAGCGTGGCGGGCGAGGTGCCGGTGTCGGCGGCGAGGTCGGCCAGCGCGGCGGCGGCGTCGTGCATCCAGTCCTGGCCGTAGCGCGCGCGGTACATCTCGTTCTCCTTCAGCCGGCCGCTCGCGCCACCGGCGTATTTGCCGGTCAGCAGGCCGCCGCCCAGCGGCGAATAGGGCATGACGGCGAAGCCCTCGGAGGCGGCCATCGGCAGGATCTCCACCTCGGCCTGGCGCTTGACGAGGTTGTACATCGGTTGCAGCGCGTCGATTGACAGGCTGAAACGGTGGGCGACCCAGGCGGCCTTCATCGTCTGCCAGGCCGAGAAGTTGGAGATGCCGATGCGCCGCACCCGGCCCGCCTCGACCAGGCCGGCCAGCGCCTCGAACGTCTCCTCCAGCGGCGTGTCCGGATCCCAGCGGTGCAGGTAGAGCAGGTCGACATAATCCATGTCCAGCCGCTGCAGGCTCTGCTCGAACTGCGCGGTGATGTTGGCGGCGGTGCTGGGGGCCGGGGCGGCGCATTTCGTGGCGATGAACAGGCGCTCCCGCTCGGGCGCGGCGAACCGGCCGAGCAGCGTTTCCGAGCGGCCCCCGGTATAGCCGAAGGCGGTGTCGAAGAAATTGATGCCCGCGGCGCGGCAGGCGTCGAACATGGCTTCGCTTTCGGCCGCGTCGGCCGTGCCGCCGAACTGCATGGCGCCGAAGCAGACAGTCGAGGCCGCGTCGCCGGCCTGGGTGGTCAGCGCCGGGTGCGGCGGCAGGGCATCGGGGTGGGTCGACATCGGGATCCTCCTGTTTCGGTCCAGACCTACCGGCGGGCGCGGGGCGGGGCAAGCGGCCTTAATTCACCTATAGGGTTGACTGACGCGGCCGGCGCTGGTAATTCACCTAGATGGTTGAACGAGATGACAGCGACCGGCTGACCGACATCCTGAAGGCGGCCTCGGACCCGAACAGGCGCAGGATCCTGACGATCCTGGTGCAGGAGGGACCGCTGCGGGTGACGGATCTGGCCGGGCGCTTCGACATGAGCCTCAACTCGGTGTCGAAGCACATAAAGGCGCTGGAACGGGCAGGGCTCGTCAGCCGGAAGACCGAGTGGCGCGAGCATCTGATCGCGCCGGAGATGGGTCCGCTGCGGCTGATCGACGACTGGTTCGCCGAGCTGCGGTCGACCTGGGAGATGCGGCTGGAACGTCTGGCCGAGCTATTTGCAGAGGATGACGACGATGACCACTGACCTTTCGCTGCGCGTGACGCAGACCGTCCCCGCCCCGCCCGAACGGGTGTTCGATGCCTGGCTGGACCCGGAGATGCTGACGAAGTTCATGCGCCCGGGGCCGGATGTCGGGGTGACCAAGGCCGAGACCGACCCGCGCGTCGGCGGCCGCTATGACATCGTGATGACCGCCGAAAAGGGCGAGATCCCGCATTGGGGCGAGTACCGCGAGATCGAGCGGCCGCGCCGGCTGGTGTTCACCTGGAACTCGCCGCACGCGGCGCCCGACAGCGTCGTCACCCTGACCTTCGAGCCCGAGGGCGCGGGAACGCTGGTGACGCTGGTCCACGACCGGTTCCCGTCGGACAGCTCGCGCGACGGGCACGAGAAGGGCTGGACCGGGATCCTCGGCGCGCTGGCGCAAGCGGTCTGAGACCCGCGGCGTGCGGGGCGGTCACGGATCGTCCCGCGCGGCGCGCAGCCCTGCGGCCAGCCGTTCGCGCCGCTCTTCGAACAGATAGGGCGATTGCGCCGCCTCGCGGTCGAAGTCGGTGCCGGGACGGGCTGCATGCGCCTTGCGTAGCACCTCGGCGGCGGGCGCGCGGTCGCCGGTCTGCCCATAGGTCGCGGCCAGCGTCACCAGCCCGCGGTAGAAGCCGGGATTGCCGCGCGCGACGGCTTCGAGGAAGGGCAGGGCGTCGTCGTAGCGGCCCATCTGGAACAGGATGTGCCCCTCGATCCAGTCGTAGGTGAACGGATATCGCGGGTGCAGCAGCTTGGCGCGCCGGATCGCCGCCAGCGCCTCGTCCAGATCGCCGCCATGCACCGCGATCTCGGCCAGCAGCGCATAGCCGTCGGAATAGTTCGCATCGAGCCGGATCGCGTGGCGCGCCGCCGCCAGCGCGTTGGCATGTTCGCCGATCGCGAGGTTCAGGACGCCGAGCGCGAAATAGGCGTCGGGGATCTCCGGGTCCAGCCGGATCGCGGTGATGGCCGCCTCCAGCCCGTTCTGAACCGACTCCGGCGAGATCGCGTCGGCATAGCGGAACACGGTCTCGCGCCCGTAGGTGATGGCGATATTGGCATGGGCCCGGGCGTATTCGGGATCCAGCTCCAGCGCCCGTTCGAAATACCCCCGCGCCTCCAGGTTGCCGGCGGCGGTATGGGCGCGCAGCGGCTCCAGCCCGCGCAGCAGCATGTAATAGGCGTCGGGGTCAATCCGGCGCGCGGGCTCCGCCGCGGTGCCCAGCGTCAGGGACAGCGCCGCGACGATCTCGCGGGTGACCTCGGCCTGCACGTCGAACGGGTCCTGCCGGGCGCGGTCGTAGCGGTCCGCCCAAAGGTTGATGCCGTCATAGGGGTCGATGAGAGAGACGTTGATCCGCACACGCTCGTCGTGGTGCCGCACCGTGCCGCGCACCAGATAGCGCACGCCCAGTTCCTCGGCGATCCGGCGGAAGCCGGCTTCGGCCTCGGGGAAGTCGAAGCTCGACGCCGACGAGATGACGGTCAGCCGCGTCACCTTGGACAGGTCGGTCGTCAGGTCCTCGCTCAGCCCGTCGCTGAAATAGCGCAGGGCGTCGTCGTCGCTCAGGTTGACGAAGGGCAGCACCGCAAGCGTGCGTTCCTGGGACACGCGCGGCGGCACGATGGGCCGGCCGTCGGGATCGGGCCACAGCGCGAGGGTCAGCGCCGCCGCCGTCAGCACCGCCAGCGCCCCGGCCAGCAGGGGGGCGCGGTGGCGCGGTCGCTTGGCCGTGTCGCCCGGGCCGGCGCGCAGCCGGTAGCCTCTCTTGGGAAACGTCTCGACCGCGTCGCGGCCGAGGGTGCGGCGGATGTCGGCGATGCACTGCACCAGCGAGTCGTCGGTGGTGGCCACGCCCTTCCACACCGTCTCGACCAGGCGGTCCTTGGAGACGACCTTGCCCAGATTGGCCGCGAGCACCGCCAGCACCTCCTGCGATTGCCGGCGCAGATGCACGAGCCCGCCGTCGGCATCGCTCAGCTGCCGGGTGGCCGGGTCATAGAAGAACGCCCCCAACACAAGCCTGTCTTGTGTTTTCGTGTATTTTTCGTGTCTCATTCAGGACACTCCACCGGGCCGTCGCGCAACCATCCTACACGTCAGCCCACCGCTGGCCCAAGCGCGAAACCCAACCTCAACGGAGAGACCCATGTCCCGCATGACCACCGCCCTCGCATTCGCCGCCGCCCTGTACGCCGCCGCCCCCGCGTTCGCCGGACAATTCGTGGTGGAACTCGACGCGCCGCTGCCCGCGCCGTCGCCCGCCCTGCTGGAGAGCCACGCGGTCACGCTGGACGAAACCCTGTCCGCGGGGCCGGAATCCTACGCCGTCTTCACCGCGGCCGACATGGACGCGCTCGAAGGCTTTCTGGACAATGCCGCCATCGACGCCGGCAAGATATCGGAGGTGCTGTTCGTCAACTCGCCCACCGTGGGCGGCGGCGCCCCCGCGGGCCCCGAGCCGCGCGACGGGCACGGCGTCTTCGTCATCGAGCGCCCGATCCCCGGCGTCGGCTTCTTCGGGCTCGAGAAGAAGCGGAAGATCTCGCAGAACTCGAATGCCGCCATCGAGAAGCTGGGCGAGATCATCGAATGGGATCACTCCTATCTGACGAGCGAGGGCACCTATTGCGTCTACCGCGCGGATTCGCCCGAGACGCTGCGCGAGCACGGTGCGCTGGCCGGCGCGCCCATCGGCAAGATCACCCTGGTCGAACAGCGCGTCCACTGAGGCGCGGCCCCAAAAGAAAAGGCCCGCCTCCGCGGCGGGCCTTCGTCGTGCCTCCGGGCCGGGGCTATTGCGGGATCGTCCCCGACAGCCCCTCGACGTAGAAGTTCATGCCCAGCAGCGTCTCGTCCGTGGCCGTCTCGCCCTCGGCCAGCCATGCCGAGCCGTCCTGCTTGTTCAGCGGGCCGGTGAACGGGTGGTACGAGCCGTCGGCGATGCTGTCGCGGATCTCAAGCGCCTTGGCCTTGACCTCCTCGGGCACCGCGTCGGTGATCTCGCCGATCTTGACCATGCCGCTGTCGATGCCGCCCCAGGTGTCGGTCGGCTCCCAGCTGCCGTCGATCACCGCCTGCACCCGCTCGATGTAATAGGGCGCCCAGTTGTCGATGATCGACGACACCCGCGGCAGCGGCTTGTACTCGGCCATGTCCGACGCCTGGCCGAAGGTGATCACGTCGCCCGCGCTGGCGGCGGCCGCCTGCGGCGCGGTGGAATCGGTGTGCTGCAGGATCACGTCGCAGCCCTGCTCGATCAGCGCCGTGGCGGCGTCCGCCTCCTTCGCCGGATCGAACCAGGTGAAGGCCCAGACGACCGAGAACTCGACGTCGGGGTTCACCTTCTTGGCGTGGATATAGGCGGAGTTGATGCCGCGGATCACCTCGGGGATCGGGAACGACCCGATATAGCCGATCTTGTTCGTCTCGGTCATCATCCCGGCGATGGTGCCCTGCACCGCGCGCCCCTCGTAGAAGCGGGCCGAATAGGTCGCCACGTTGTCGGCGCGCTTGTAGCCGGTGGCATGCTCGAACTTCACGTCCGGGAACTTCTTGGCGACGTTGATCGTCGGGTCCATGTAGCCGAAGGACGTGGTAAAGATGATGTCCGCCCCGCCCAGCGCCATCTGGGTCAGCGCGCGCTCGGCATCGGCGCCCTCGGGCACGCTTTCCTGGTAGACCGTCTCGACCTGGTCGCCGAAATGCTCCTCGACGGCCAGCCGGCCCTCGTTGTGCTCGTAGGTCCAGCCGCCGTCGCCGATCGGCCCGACATAGATGAAGCCGGCCTTCACCGGCAGGTGGCTGCCGGCAAAGCCGGGGCGGCCCAGCGCCAGGGTCGCCGCCGCGGCCGCGCCGCCCTTCAGGATCGTTCTTCTTTGCATGGATCTATCTCCCTGTCGTTGTCGCGGGGGGTTCCGCCCCGCCGGTCGGTGCCCCTAGTGCGAGGCGTGGAAAGAGCGTCCCAGCGAGGCCGGCGCGTTCAGTGCCGCGCGGCCGCGTCCCGAGGACATGATGACCAGAACCAGAATCGTTATCAGATACGGGGACATGGACAAGTACTCGACGGGCACGTCCAGCCCCGCGGCCTGCAGGTTCAGCTGCAATACCGTGACCCCGCCGAAAAGATAGGCGCCGATCAGCACGCCCCAGGCGCGCCAGCTGGAAAACACCACGATGGCCAGCGCGATCCAGCCGGCGCCGGCGGTCATCCCCTCGGTCCATTGCGGCACGCGGATCAGGCTCAGATAGGCGCCGCCCAGCCCGGCGCAGGCGCCGCCGAAGGCGATGGCCGCCAGCCGCACGACGACCACCTTGTAGCCCAGCGCGTGCGCGGCATCGTGGCTCTCGCCCACCGCCCGCAGGATCAGCCCCGCGCGGGTGTATTTCAGAAAGGCCCAGACCGCCGCGACCAGCGCCAGCGAGACGTAGACCATGACATCGTGCTGGAACAGGACGCGCCCGACGAAGGGGATGTCGCCCAGCGGCCCGAGGTTCAGATCGCCCATCGCCGGCGGCTTGATGCCCACATAGCCCTGGCCCATCAGCGCCGACAGCCCCAGCCCGAACAGCGTCAGCGCCAGGCCGGTCGCCACCTGGTTCGACAGGAAGAACTGGGTGAGGATGCCGAAGGTCATCGACAACAGCGCGCTGCCCGCCGCCGCGGCGACGAAGCCCAGAACCGGCGAGCCGGTCTCCACCGAGACGGCGAAGCCGCAGATCGCGCCGACGATCATCATGCCCTCGACACCCAGATTCAGCACGCCCGACTTCTCCACCACCAATTCGCCGATGGCGGCCAAGAGGATCGGGGTGGAGGCGACCATCAGCGAGGCCAGCAAGACGGCGGGATTGATCGTGGAGAGGTCCATCAGGCAGCCTCCGAAAAGGAACCGAAACGGCCCCGGTTTCGAGAAAGTTCAGACAAAATTAACCCTACAACGGAAGTGTAAGCGAAATGATCTAGTGACCTTGGTGAGGAATGATGAGAGCTGTTGGTATCGTCGCCGCGATCGGGATGCTGGGGGCGCCGGCCTTCGCGCTGGACGACTGCGTCGAGATCGAGAACGATCTTGACCGGCTTGCCTGCTACGATCGCGCCGCGGGCCGCACGCCGGTGACCGAGGTGGACCAGGACGCCGGCGGTGACTGGATGGTCCGAACCGAAACCTCCGAATTCACCGACACGACCAATGTGTACCTTACGGTCGAGTCGGAAGAACCGCTGCGCTGCAACATGTTCGGTACGCCGCAGCACGCGAACCTCATCCTGCGATGTCTGGAAGACACGACCAGCCTCTTCATCGCGACGGATTGCCACCTGACGTCCGGGCACGGCGGATACGGGCAGGTCGAATACAGGATCGATGACAGGCCCGCCGTCTCGAAAGGGTTCGACGCAAGCACCTCCAACAACTCGCTTGGGCTCTGGAATGGGGGCCGGTCCATTCCGTTGGTCAAGGAACTTCTCGGCGCCGAACGGTTGCTCGTTCGCTTCACGCCCTTCAACGAGAGCCCCGCTACGGCGCGCTTCGATATCACGGGACTCGAGCAAGCCATCGCTCCGTTGAGGGAGGCTTGCCACTGGTAGTGATCGGGCAAGACGGCCCATCACGCCACCTCCGCGCGGCCGAACCGCATCCGGTAGTTCGTCAGCACGTCCACCGCCAGCAGGAAGAACAGAAGCATCCCCTGGAAGGCCTGGATCGCCGCCGCCGGCAGGCCCAGGGTCGCCTGCGCCGCCTCGCCGCCGATATAGGTCAGCGCCAGAAGGAGCCCCGCCAGCAAAATCCCCACCGGGTGCAGCCGCCCGAGGAAGGCCACGATGATCGCGGTGAACCCGTAGCCCGAGTTGAAGTCGATCGAGATCTGCCCCGCCGGCCCGGCCACCTCGAACAGCCCCGCCAGCCCCGCCAGCGCCCCCGAGGCGCCGAGGCAGAACACCACCAGCAGCCGCGGCCGCACGCCGGCAAAGCGCGCCGCCCGCGGGCTCTGCCCGGTCAGCCGGATCTGGTAGCCCAGCATGTGCCGGTTCAGCAGCACATAGGCCCCGATCACCGCCAGCAGCGCCGCCACCACGCCCCAATGCATCCCCGTCCCGGCGATCAGCTCGGTATTGGCGGCGCTGTCGTATTGCTGCAGGTTCCGGCTGCCCGGAAAGCCCGACCCTTCCGGGTTGCGCAAGGTCCCCAGCGCCATCGAGGCCAGGAGCTGCTCGGCCACGTAGACCAGCAGCAGCGACACCAGGATCTCGTTGGTGTTGAACCGGGTCTTCAGGATCGCCGGGATCATCGCCCAGAGGAAGCCGCCGACCGCGCCCGCGATCACCATCAGCGGAAAGATCAGCCAGCGCGCCTCCATCGGATAGAAGGCCAACCCCACCGCCGCGCCGCAGATCGCGCCGATGATGTACTGCCCTTCGGCGCCGATGTTCCAGATGCCCGCCCGAAAGCCGAGCGACAGCCCGATCGCGATCAGGATCAGCGGCCCCGCCTTCACCAGCAATTGCCCGCGGTAATAGAACGCGAATTCGCCGAACAGCGGATCCCAGAAGATCGTGCGGATCGACAGCACCGGGTCCTTGCCCAGCACCGCGAAAAGGATGCCGCCCGCGATCATCGTCACGATCACCGCCAGCACCGGCGTCGCATAGCTCCACGCCCGCGAGGGCTGCGGCCGCTTCTCCAGCCGGATCACGTGCGCCCCTCCACACCGCTCGGACAGGGCGCGGACGAGGCCTGGACAGTTACCGGTAACACGATATATTTCAAGATCTTACCCCCCCCGTCCAACCTCGGACACCCCCGCATCTTC
>NZ_JARGYC010000054.1 GCF_029168335.1 Psychromarinibacter sediminicola | reverse complement strand
CCCAGACCCCCCCTGAGCGTATTTGGAACGAGAAGAAGCAGGGGCGGTGCGCTCTGCGGCCTCGGGTCTTGCTGGCTCAGTCGGTCAGCTCGCGGGGCACCGTGAAGTCCACCGTGCGGCCGCTGCCGGGGGTGACGTCGGCCCAGCTTGCGCGGTCGAACGCGGCGACCAGCGTGGCGCAGGTCGGGTAGTCCCCGAAGCGCTCGTGCCGGGGCGGGACGCCGACGATCGCCGAGGCGAAATGCGAGATCCCGGGGTTGTGGCCCAGCATCAGGACCGTGCGCGCCTCTCGCACCTCGCGCAGCGCGTGCAGGAAGGCGGAGGGGCCGGCGAGATACAGGCTCGGCGTCCAGACGATCTGCAGCGGGGCGGGAACATGCGGCGCCATACGGTCCCATGTCTCGCGGGTGCGGGCCGAATCCGACGACAGCACGAGGTCCGGGTGATAGCCGCGCTCGGCCAGCCACCCGCCGATCGCCTCGGCCGCGCGGCGCCCGCGCTTGTTCAGCGGCCGGGCGTGGTCGTCCAGCGCGGCCTCCTTCCAGCTCGACTTGGCGTGGCGCACCAGGATCAGGCGCAGGGTCATGGGTGGAACGCCCGCATGTGAAAGGCGGATTGCGCCGTCCTGCGCCCGTAGCCGCGCGATACCGGACAGATGCGTCGCACCATACAGCCTGCCTCCATGCATTCTCGGCCGGCGCCAGTATCGAGAAACCGGCGGCAGGCGTCCAGATCGTATCCGGCCGGTCCGAGGGCCGCGGCCGGGCAGGCGGCGCGGCAGGGCTGGTCGTGGCAGGTCTCGCAGGGGCAGGGCGGCGCGGGCGGCAGGTTCAGGCGCTCCGGCAGCGCCAGCGCGCCGCGATAGGAGACCATCAGCCCCGCGCGGTCGTGGACCAGCAAGCCGACGGGCGACTGCCAGGCGCGGCCGCTGCGCAGCGCCCAGGCGACGAAGGGGTGGTAGGGCGGGCCGCCGAAGGGAAACAGCGGTTTGGCGTCGGTGTCTTCCGCGATTGCGGTGATGACGCGGGCCGACCAGCGGTCCAGCGGGTCCGGCCGGCCGTCGGCGAATTCCGGGGCGGCGGTGACATGCGGCCAGAACCGCGGCTCCCGCGGGCCGAGCAGCAGGAGCGTGCCGGTGCCGTCGGGCAGGTCGTCCTGTGGCCCCGGGTGAAAGCCGCCGAAGACCTCCAGGCGGTCCGCCGCCAGCCGCGCCGCCAGGTCGGTCATCGGGTCTGTCCCGGGCGGCGGCGGGCCGTCCGGACGGGGCTCCGGACAGGGCCGCGTCCGAGCTGTTCTGTTAGCGCTAGCTTCAGCAAAAGCAACGACTTAACACCCTGTCCAACCTTGGACACCTCGGCTCATCCCTTGATCAGCGTCCCCGCGCCGTGCTCGGTGAACAGCTCCAGCAGGCAGGCATTGGGCGCGCGCCCGTCCAGGATCACCACCGCCCGCACCCCCGCCGCCATCGCCGCGAGCGCGGTCTCGGTCTTGGGGATCATCCCGCCCGCGATCACGCCGTCGTCGGTCAGCTGCCGCACCTCGGCCGCGGTCAGCTGGGTCAGCACCTCGCCCGCCCGGTCCTTCACGCCGGCCACGTCGGTCAGCAGCAGAAACCGGTCCGCCTTCAGCGCCCCGGCCACGGCCCCTGCGGCGGTGTCGCCGTTGATGTTGAAGGTCTCGCCGCCCCGGCCCGCGCCGATCGGCGCCACCACCGGGATGTTGCCCGCGCCGTGGAGTTGCCGGATCAGCGTGGGGTCGACCTCCGCCGGCTCGCCGACGAAGCCCAGCGCCGGATCCGAGGGCTCGCACAGGATCAGGTTCGCGTCCTTGCCCGACAGCCCGACGGCGCGGCCGCCGGCCTCGTTGATCGCCTGGACGATCCGCTTGTTGACCCGGCCGGACAGCACCATTTCGACGACCTCGATCGTGGCCGCGTCGGTCACCCGCTTGCCCTTGACGAAGTCGCTCTCGATACCCAGCCGCGTCAGCATCTCGTTGATCATCGGCCCGCCGCCATGCACGACGACCGGATGCACGCCGACCTGCTGCAACAGCACGATGTCGCGGGCGAAGCTGGCCATCGCCTCCTGATCGCCCATGGCGTTGCCGCCGAACTTGATGACGATCGTGGCGCCGGTATAGCGCTGCAGGTAGGGCAGCGCCTCGTTCAGGGTGCGGGCGGTCACGATCCAGTCGCGGTTCATCGGGCGGGTCTTCACGTCTGTTGTCCTTGCCGGGTGTCCGCCCCTGTTACTGCGGCAGGCCGGGGCGCTCAAGCCGTGCTTCCCCCGGCCGCGCCGATCTGGCATAGACCGCGCCATGTTCGACACCGCAGACGACATCCATCCGCTGTTGCACGGCGCCCCTGCCACGACGGAGTTCAAGAAGCTCCGCAAGCGGATCGTGCGCGACACCCGCGAGGCGATCGAGCAATACGGCATGGTCGAGCGCGGCGCGAAATGGCTGGTCTGCCTGTCGGGCGGCAAGGACAGCTATACCCTGCTGGCCGTGCTGCACGAGCTGCAGTGGCGCGGGCTGTTGCCGGTGGAGCTTCTGGCCTGCAATCTCGACCAGGGGCAACCGGGATTCCCGGCGACCGTCCTGCCGGAGTTTCTGGAGCGGATGGGCGTGCCGCACCGGATCGAGTATCAGGACACCTATTCCATCGTCGTCGACAAGGTCCCGCAGGGCCGGACCTATTGCGCGCTCTGCTCCAGGCTGCGGCGCGGCAACCTCTACCGCATCGCGCGCGAGGAGGGCTGTTCCGCGGTGGTGCTGGGCCATCACCGCGACGACATCCTGGAGACGTTCTTCATGAACCTGTTCCACGGCTCGCGGCTGGCCACGATGCCGCCGAAGCTGGTGAACGAGGACGGCGACCTGTTCGTCTACCGCCCGCTCGCCCATGTGGCCGAGGCCGACTGCGAGCGATTCGCGCGGGCGATGGACTACCCGATCATCCCCTGCGACCTCTGCGGCAGCCAGGACGGTCTGCAGCGCCAGCAGGTCAAGGCGCTGCTCGATCAGTGGGAGGCGAACCACCCCGGCCGGCGGCAGAAGATGTTCCGCGCGCTGATGAACGCGCGCCCCTCGCACCTGCTGGACCCGGCGCTGTTCGATTTCGCCGGCCTGTCGCGATCCGTCGGAATTGAGGAAAATCCAACTCAACTTTCGACCGACTGTTAACGTCCTGGCGAGGCGACACCCCTAGGTTGAGGTCGATTGGACGAAACCGCGCTTTCGTCTCGACTGCTAGGGGACAGCCGCGATGCTGCGTTTTCTCGCGCGTGCCGGACATCATCTGAAGACCACGGCGACGACCGCCTTCTTCGGTCCGCAAATCCTGGCCTTCGTGCCGGCCCTGACGCTGGGCGGCTACTGGTTCGGCGGCGAGGGGCTTCTGCTCTTCATGGCGATCTTCGTGCCGGCCGTCATGGGCCTCGTCGGCCTGTTCACGCCGGTGCGGACGCCGCCCGCGCGGGCTTCGAAAAACGTCGATGCGGTCACCGGCCTGCCGCTGAAACCGGCCCTCCTGGCCACGCTGGACGGCGCCTTCTGCGCCGAGCCGAAGCATGGCGTGCGCACCGGCGCCCTGGTGCTGGAGATCGACGAGTTCGAGGCGTTCCGCGCCACCTACGGCGCCGAGGCGGCGGAGCACGTCCTGGCGCAGCTGGCCGAACGCATCTGTTCGACCCTGCGGCAGGGCGACGTCGCCTGCCGGCTGGAGCATTCGGTCTTCGCCGTCGCCCTGGCGCCGGTGCGGCGGCTGGACCTGGAGGCGATGATCCAGGTCGCGGCGCGGCTGCAGCAGGCCGTCGGCACGCCTATCGTGATCGGCGGGATGCGGCTGTTTCTGTCGGCGTCGGTCGGGTTCTGCCTGCCGCGGCGCGCCTCGGAGCGCACGGGCCAGGTCTGTGTCGAGGCGGCGGAGGCGGCGCTGCGCGATGCGCAGGCCAGCGGGACGGGCGCGATCCGCGCCTATGCGGCGCAGTCGCCGCGCAAGCGGGTCAAGCGCGCCGGTCTGGCCGAGGAAGTGGCCGACGCGCTGGAGGTCGGGCATGTCCGGCCCTGGTTCCAGCCGCAGATCAGCACCGATACCGGCGCCATTTCCGGCATGGAGGCGCTGGCCCGCTGGGAGCATCCCGAGCGCGGCGTGATCCTGCCGGGCGCCTTCCTGCCGGCGATCTCCGCCTCGGGCCTCAGCAAGCGGCTGGGCGAAGTGATCCTGTTCCAGAGCCTGACGGCGCTGCGGGACTGGGAGGCGGCGGGCGAGCACGTGCCGAACGTGGCGGTCAATTTCAGCCACGAGGAACTTGCCGATCCCAGCCTGACCGACCGGGTGCGGTGGGAGCTGGACCGCTTCGACATGGCGCCGGACCGGCTCGTCGTGGAGATCCTGGAGACGGTGATCTCGCGGTCGGAGAACGACACGATCACCCGCAACGTCACCCGGCTGCACGACCTCGGCTGCGGCATCGACCTGGACGATTTCGGCACCGGCCATGCGTCCATCGCGAACATCCGCCGCTTCTCGGTCGGCCGGATCAAGATCGACCGCTCTTTTGTCACCCGTATCGACACCGACCGCGAGCAGCAGTCGGTTCTGACCGCGATCCTGGAGATGGCGGAGCGGCTGGAAATCGAGACGCTGGCCGAAGGGGTCGAGACGGTGGGCGAGCACGCGCTTCTGGCGCAGCTCGGCTGCGGCTACGTGCAGGGCTTCTCCATCGCCCGGCCGATGCCCTTCGCCGAGACGGTCGACTGGATGCGCCTTCATCGCCAGCGCATGGCGGACCGGCCCAGGATCGCGCGCGAGGCGGGCTGAGGGACGCCGCGGCGGCCGGCCGCCTCACGGGGATTCCGCTTGACCTTTGGCGTCATGGACTGTTGAACCTGCCGCGACCTGACTTCAGCGAAACGGCGACCGGTGCATGGACGACCAGAACAAGAACCTCATTCTGGCTACGGCCCTTTCCTTTGCGGTGATCCTGGTGTGGTTCCTGCTGTTTCCGCCGGAAGAGCCGCCGATCGAGCCCCAGGACGACGCCGTCGAGACGGTCGAGGGCGATCTTTCCGCACCGCCCGTCGCCGGCGAAACGCCGCCCCCCGCCGATGCCGGTCCCGACGCCAGCGGCCCCGGCACGGGCGCCGGCGCGGAGGCTGCGGCGCCGGCCGACGAGGCCGCGCGCCTGCCCATCGACACGCCGCGCGTCGAAGGCTCGATCTCGCTCCAGGGCGGGCGGATCGACGCGCTGCGCCTGAAGGATTACCGCGAGGAAAACGACCCCGACAGCGAGCTGGTCACGCTGCTGTCGCCGGTGGGCGGCGCGGGCGCCTACTACGCCGCCTATGGCTGGACGCCGGGCGGCGAGCTGGGCTTCGAGGAGGTGCCGAACGCCAACACCGTCTGGACCGTCGAGAGCGGCGGCACGCTGTCCCCGGACAGCCCGGTCACGCTGGCCTGGGACAACGGCGACGGGCTGATCTTCCGCCGGACGATCGCCATCGACGACGACTACATGTTCACCGTCACCCAGAGCGTCGAGAACACCACCGAGGGCGCGCTCAGCATGGCGCCCTACGGGCTGATCACCCGGCGGGGCGAGCCGGACGTCACCGGTTTCTTCATCCTGCACGAGGGCGTGGTGCGCCAGTCCGACGGCACGCTGGACGAGATCGACTATGACGACATGACCGACCTGGGCGCCGACGCGGCCTGGGGGCCCTCGGCCGAGGTCGTGGACGTGGCCGAGGACGGCTGGATCGGCTTTACCGACAAGTACTGGATGTCGACGCTGATCCCGGAGCCCGGCACGCCCTTCACCTCGGTCACGCGCTATGTCGAGGGCACCAACAGCTATCAGCTGTGGTCGCGGCTGCCGACGCTGCGGGTCGATCCGGGCCAGACGGCGGAGACCACGACGCGGCTCTTCGCGGGCGCCAAGGAATGGGAGACGATCCGCGACTACGAGAACGACCTCGGCATCGTCAACTTCGTCGACTCGATCGACTGGGGCTGGTTCTTCTTCCTGACCAAGCCGATCTTCCGGGCGCTGCATTTCCTGAACGGCGTCATCGGCAACATGGGCTGGGCGATCCTGGGCCTGACCCTGATGATCAAGGCGATCCTCTTCCCGCTGGCCTACAAGTCATACGTCTCGATGGCGAAGATGAAGGAACTTCAGCCCGAGATGGAGAAGATCAAGGAGAAGGCCGGCGACGACCGCCAGAAGATGCAGCAGGGCATGATGGAGCTCTACAAGAAGGAGAAGGTGAACCCCGCCTCGGGCTGTCTGCCGATCCTTCTGCAGATCCCCATATTCTTCTCGCTCTACAAGGTGATCTTCGTCACGATCGAGCTGCGCCACGCGCCCTGGCTGGGGCCGTTCCGCGACCTGTCGGCGCCGGATCCGACCTCGATCTTCAACCTGTTCGGGCTGTTGCCCTGGGCCGCGCCGGCGGAAGGCTCGATCCTGGCGCTGGTCTTCATCGGCATCCTGCCGCTGCTCCTGGGCATCTCGATGTGGCTGCAGCAAAAGCTGAACCCGGCGCCGGCCGACCCGACGCAGCAGATGATCTTTGCCTGGATGCCGTGGGTCTTCATGTTCATGCTGGGCAGCTTCGCCAGCGGGCTGGTGCTGTACTGGATCGCGAACAACACGATCACCTTCGCCCAGCAGTACATCATCATGCGCAGCCACGGGCACAAGCCGGACTTGTTCGGCAACATCAAGAGAAGCTTCCAGCGGAAGAAGCCGGCCGAGGCGAATAGCGGCAAGGGCGGCAAGAACGCCCCGAAGAAGTAGGGCGCGGGGCGCGTGGAGCCGGCCTTTCCGCTGGTCGATCCGCCCGAGCCCGACGCGGCCGAGGCGGGGCGGCGGCTGTTCCGGGGCGAGATCGCCTTTCTCAAGGGCGTCGTGGCGATGGACGGGCTGCCGCCGGCGGACCGGGCGGAGGTGTGTTTCGCCGGCCGCTCGAACGTGGGCAAGTCGTCGCTGATCAACGCGCTGACCGGGCGGCGCGGGCTGGCGCGGACCTCGAACACGCCGGGGCGGACGCAGGAGATCAACTACTTCACGCTGGGCGAGAGCCACTACCTGGTGGACCTGCCGGGCTACGGTTTCGCGAAGGCGCCGCTGCCGGTGGTGGAGCGGTGGCAGCGGCTGCTGAGGGCCTATCTGACTGGGCGGCCGTCGCTGCGGCGGGCCTTCGTGCTGGTGGACGGGCGGCACGGGGTGAAGGAGCCGGACGAGGAGATCATGAAGGAGCTCGACCGGGCGGCCGTGACCTTCCAGGTGGTGCTGACCAAGCGGGACAAGGTGAAGGGGCCGGCCTTCGACAAGGTGCTGGAGCAGGTCCGCGGGCGGCTGGCGGCCCATCCGGCGGCGTTTCCGGGGATCGTGGTGACCTCGTCGGAGAAGGGCGAGGGGATCGACACGCTGCGGGCCGTGATCGCCGGGATCGGGTGAGTGTCCGAGGTTGGACGGGGTATCAAGCCACTGATATCGTTACGGATAGCGCTAACAAGTCCGCGGACGTCCGCGGCTGTCCGGCGTCACTTGTCCGGGACGTTGTCGACGCCCGAGCCGCCCCAGGGGTTGCAGCGGGCGATGCGGCGCAGCGCCAGCCAGCCGCCGCGGAAGGCGCCATGTTTCTCCAGCGCTTCCAGCGCGTAGACCGAGCAGGTCGGGTGGAACCGGCAGCTGTGGCCGAGCCAGGGCGACAGCAGCAGGCGATAGGCGTGGACCGGCAGGGCGAAGACGCGGGCGAGGGGGGTCATGCGCCATGGACCTTCGACAGCGCGGTTTCGAGGTCGGACAGCAATTGCGGGAAGGGGCGCGACGCCGTGGCGTCCTTGCGCCCGATCAGCACGTAGTCCCAGCCCGCGCGGCCCGATTGCGGCAGGACGAGGCGCGCGGCCTCGCGCAGGCGGCGCTTGGCGCGGTTGCGGGCGACGGCGTTGCCGACCTTCTTGGAACAGGTGAAGCCGACGCGCACGGGCGTTTCGGCGGGCTCTTCGTCGCGCCGCCGCCGGGCCTGCAGGATGAAGCCCGGCATCGCCTGTCGCCGGGCGCGGGCGGCGCGCAGGAAATCGGCGCGCTGGCGCAGGATACCCACGCGCAAAGGCACCGCGGGCGGCATCCCGTTTCCGGATGCCGCCCGCGGTGTCATCACTCCAGCCTCTGGCGTCCGGCTCAGGCGCTCAGCTTCTTCCGGCCGCGCGCGCGGCGGGCGTTCAGAATCTTGCGGCCGGCCTTGGTGGCCATGCGCGCGCGGAAGCCATGCCGCCGCTTGCGGACCAGGTTCGAGGGTTGATAGGTGCGCTTCATCGCGAAACTCTCCGTCTGGTCGGCCCGCACGAGGAATCGCTGCGGAATCGCGGGGCCGCGTCATGTTCGAAGCCCGGTTCCTAGGGGCCGGGCGGGCGGTTGTCAACGGGCGGGGCGGGGGAATGTGAACGCGGGGCGCAGACGAAGCTGTGCCGGAGGTCGGAAGGCGTGCATGCGCCATGCCCGACCTCGGGAGGGCGTGTCGACATCGAGTGGAACGGGCGCACTCCAAAGCACCGATGCCACACGCGCTGCCATCGGAGCAACGAATGCCCTCCCCGGGGGGGAGGTCGAGCATGGCGCATGCGCGCCGGTTGGTGCGGGACGGAGCGCGCGGCACTGTTGCCCCACGGGCTCGGGACGGGCGCACCAATGTTGCAGCCTGTGCCCCGGGGCTGGCCGGAATGTTTCAGGCGGACCGGAAACCGTGACGGACCGATGCGGACAGGACGACGGCATGCTCGGTGTGCGATCTTGTCCATCTGTCCCGCGCGGCGGAACGCCGTGCAGCGCCGACCCGACCCCATCGGGGCGGCGCTTCTGGCGAGGATCGTGCCAAGTGTCCGATATACATGCTTATTTCTCCGGTATCTCAACGTTCGACCACGCCCCGTCGGGTCGGCGCTGCACGGCGTTCCGCCCCGCTCCGGGGTCCATATCGTCCCGACCCAAACGCTCACCCGGTATCAACGCGGCGTGATAGGGCTGTCGGGGCCCGGCGCCCCGGGCCATTGTCGGGGCCAGCACACGGGCCCAGGCGGCGCAGAGAGATGACGAACCGGATGACACAGACCGACAAGGGCGGCTTCGCCCGGCGCCTTCCGCTGATCGCCATCGCCCTGGTCGCGCTGATCGGCGCCGTCACCCTGCGCGACTATCTCAGCTTCGACACGCTGCGCGACAACCGCGAGGCGCTGCTGGCGTTCCGCGACGCGCATTACGGGGGAACGGTGGCCGCCTTCATCGGCCTCTACATCGTGATCGTCGCCTTCTCGCTGCCCGGCGCGACCGTCGCGACGCTGACCGGCGGCTTCCTGTTCGCGACCTTCCCGGGCGCGCTCTACAACGTGACCGCCGCGACCGTCGGCGCGACGCTGATCTTCCTGGCGGCGCGTACCGGGCTGGGCGACCGGCTGGGCGACCGGCTGGAGGGCAGCGAGGGGATGGTGAAGCGGATCAAGGACGGCATCGACGAGAACCAGTGGTCGATGCTGTTCCTGATCCGCCTGGTGCCGGCGGTGCCGTTCTTCGTGGCCAACCTGGTGCCCGCCTTCGTGCAGGTGCCGACCTGGCGCTTCGTGGTGACGACCTTCTTCGGGATCATCCCGGGCGCGGTGGTCTACACCTCGGTCGGCGCGGGGCTGGGCGAGGTGTTCGAGCGGGGCGAGACGCCGGATCTGGGCATCATCTTCGCGCCGCACGTGCTGTTGCCGATCCTCGGGCTATGTCTGCTGGCGGCGCTGCCGATGGTGCTGAAGGCGGTCAGGGGGCGAAAGGGGATCTGATGCAGCGGATCGGGACGGATCTCTGCGTGATCGGCGCCGGTTCGGGCGGGCTGAGCGTGGCCGCGGGGGCGGCGCAGATGGGCGCGCGGGTCGTGCTGCTGGAAGGCGGCGAGATGGGCGGCGACTGCCTGAACTACGGCTGCGTGCCGTCGAAGGCGCTGATCGCCGCGGCGAAGCATGCGCATGCGATGGGGGCCGGGGCGCCGTTCGGGGTGACGCCGGTGACGCCGCAGGTGGATTATGCCGCCGCGAAGGATCACGTGCGTGCCGCCATCGACACCATCGCGCCGGTCGACAGCCAGGAACGGTTCGAGGGGCTGGGCGTGCGGGTGATCCGCGACTACGGCCGCTTCGTGTCGGAGCGCGAGGTGCAGGCCGGCGAGCATGTGATCCGGGCGCGGCGCTTCGTGATCGCCACCGGATCCTCGCCCTTCGTGCCGCCGATTCCGGGGCTGGAGGATGTGCCCTATCACACCAACGAGACGATCTGGGATCTGCGCGAGCGGCCCGGACACCTGCTGATCGTCGGCGGCGGGCCGATCGGGATGGAGATGGCGCAGGCGCATGCGCGGCTGGGCTGCAAGGTCACGGTGATCGAGGGCGACAAGGCGCTGGGCAAGGACGACCCGGAGGCCGCGGCGCTGGTGCTGGAGCGGCTGCGCGGCGAGGGGGTGGAGATCGTCGAGGGCGTGCAGGCCGAGCGCGTCTCCGGGCAGGCCGGGGCCATCGCGGTGGAGGCCGGGGGCGCGAGACATACCGGCAGTCACCTGCTGATCGCGGTGGGGCGCAAGGCGAATATCGCGCGGCTGGACCTGGACCGGGCGGGGGTGAAGCACGACCGGGCGGTCGAGGTGGACGCCCGGCTGCGCACCGCGAACCGGCGGGTCTATGCCGTCGGCGACGTGGCCGGCGGACTGCAGTTCACCCATGTGGCGGGCTATCACGGTGGGCTGGTGATCCGGCCGATCCTGTTCGGCCTGCCGGCGACCGCGAAGACGGCGCATCTGCCCTGGGCGACCTATACCGACCCGGAGCTGGCGCAGGTGGGCTTGACCGAGGCGCAGGCGCGGGAGCGGCACGGCGACGCGGTGACGGTCGCGCGGTTCGACTATGCCGAGAACGACCGGGCCGTGGCCGAGCGGAAGACCGACGGGTTCATCAAGGTGATGGTGGTCAAGGGGCGGCCCGTGGGCGCCACGATCGTCGGGGCGGAGGCCGCGAACCTGATCGGGCTTTGGTCGCTGGCCATCGCCAACCGCCTGAAGATGAGTGCAATTGCCGCGATGGTCGCGCCCTATCCGACGCTGGGGGAGCTTAACAAGCGCGCGGCGGGCGCCTATTTTACCCCGAAACTCTTCGAAAGCCCGGCGGTCAAGCGGGTCGTCGGGCTCGTGCAACGCTGGCTGCCCTGAGCGGGGGCGCCAAGGAACGGTGATGTCGGTTCATTCGCTCTCCGGACGCTTCCTGATCCTGACCACGGTCTTCGTGATGCTGGCCGAGGTGCTGATCTTCGTGCCGTCCGTCGCGCGGTTCCGCGAGGATTACCTGCTGCTCCGGTTGGAGAAGGCGCAGATCGCCTCGCTGGCGCTGCTGGCCAACGACATGATCGACGCCGAGCTGGAGCGCGAGCTTCTGCAGAACGCAGGCGTGTTCAACGTGGTGCTTAGGCGGAACGAGGCGCGGCAGCTGATCCTGTCGTCGGAGATCCCGCAGCCGATCTCGGCCACCTTCGATCTGCGCGATCCGCATGCGCTGGAGCTGATCCGGGACGCGCTGTGGCGGCTGTGGCATACCGACAACGAGGTGATCCGCGTGATGGGCAACCCGGTGCGCGAGGCGGGGCTGCTGATCGAGGTGACGATGGAGACGGCGCCGCTGCGCGCGGAGCTGATCGACTATGGCTTGCGGATCCTGGCGCTGTCGGCGGTGATCTCGGTGGTGACGGCGTTCCTTTTGTTCCTGGCGGTGCGGCGGTTCCTGGTGCGGCCGATCAAGCGGGTGGTCCGCGCGATGATCTCCTACGCCGAGGCGCCCGAGGACGCGCGGCGGATCATCCAGCCGACCGCCAGCGTGACCGAGCTGCGCGACGCCGAGGTGGCGCTGGCCGAGCTGCAGACCCAGATGTCGGGGGCGCTCAGGCAGAAGGAGCGGCTGGCGCAGCTGGGCGGCGCGGTGGCGAAGATCAGTCACGACCTGCGCAATATCCTGACCACGGCGCAGCTGTTCGGCGACCGGCTGGAGCGGTCCGAGGACCCGATGGTCAAGCGTGCCGCGCCCAAGCTGGTCAGCTCGATCAGCCGGGCGGTGAACCTGTGCGAATCGACGCTCGCCTTCGGCAAGGCGGAAGAGCCGCCGCCCGCGCTGGACCGGGTCATGCTGGCCGACCTCGTGGGCGACGTGATCGAGGCGGAGCGGCTGGCCTGCGGCGAGCACGATGTCAGCTTTTCCGAGGACGTCCCGGCCTCGATGGTCGTGCGCGCCGATCCAGAGCAGCTGTACCGCGTGATCGGCAACCTCGCCCGCAACGCCCGGCAGGCGATCGTCGCCAGCGGCGAGCCCGGGGAGATCGCGGTGCAGGCCGACGAAACCGAGACCGAGTGGGTCGTGCGCATCCGCGACACCGGTCCGGGCCTGCCGCCGAAGGCGCGCGACCACCTGTTCCAGCCGTTCCAGGGCGGCGCGCGCAAGGGCGGATTCGGGCTGGGCCTGGCGATTGCGGCGGAGCTGGTGCGCGGCCATGGTGGGCAATTGCAGCTGGAGGACACGGGGCCGTCGGGCACGTCCTTCGCGATCCACCTGCCGAAGGTGGTCGTCGAACTGGACGCTGCGGCGGAATGACGAAAACGCCCTTGCAAAGGTCCGGCTCGCCCGTTACATCCCCCTCACTCCGGGCGCTGGTAGCTCAGCTGGATAGAGTACTTGACTACGAATCAAGGGGTCGGGGGTTCGAATCCTCCCCAGCGCGCCACAAAATCAAATAGTTAGACGGTGTTGGCCCGACGCAGCAAGCGCTCCGCGACGGGCGTGCGGCAGATCCGGACGGGCGCGGTTTCCGGGGATTCCCCGGAGGCGCCGATGCCGTCCGTCCGATCCCGACCACACGAAGCACAAAGGGCGACCCGCGGACAGGACGGGGGCCGCATGACGCCGTCGTTCCGTCCCGCGTCAGGGGACGGGCGGGCTGGCCACGCCCTCGGCGGCATCGGCCGCGGCGGGCGGGGTCTCGGTGCGGCCGGTCGGGGCGAGCCGGCCGGCGACTTCTTCGTTGAACAGGGTCAGGCTGCGCGCGGCGCGGTCGAAGGGCATGGCGCCGAAGTCGATCTGCCAGATGATCGTGTCGATATCGACGATGTCCAGAAGCTCGGCCAGGACCGCCGCCGCGCCCGCCGGATCGCCGGTGACCACTGCCTTCGAGGCGCGCAGGTCGGCCGGCGTGACCGAGCGCAGCGCGCGCGCCATCTTGGTGTAGCCGGGATAGTCGCGGGAATTGGCCGTGTCCCACGCCGCGGTCGCATCGGACCAGATGCGCATGTAGTGGGCCAGGTGTTGATCGGCCTCCGCCTCCGCCTCGCGCGGCGTCGGCGCGACATAGAGCGGCAGGCTCAGCGTCACCGCAGAGCGCCGGCCGGCATTGGCCGGCGCCTCGGCAAAGCTCTCGCGGTAGATGGCGATGTTTTCCCTCAGCTTGTCATAGCCGCCGAAGGAGGACGTGACGAGCAGGCCGAACCCGTTCTCGCCCAGCCAGGCGAAGCTTTGTCGCGAACTGACGGCGGCGCCCCAGAGCGGCGGGTGCGGCCGCTGCACCGGTTTCGGCAGCGAGCGCGCGCGGTCGAGTGTGAAGAACGGGGTCTCGGCGCTGACGGCGTCCTCGGTCCAGAGCCGCTGCATCGCGCGGGCGGTGGCGACGAAACGGTCGCGGCTTTCGTCCAGCGGCACGCCGAAGGCGGCGAATTCGTAGGGCAGATAGGCGCGGGCCAGCCCGACATCGAGGCGTCCGCCGCTGAGCGCATCGACCATCGCGCAGTGCGCGGCAAGCTGCACCGGGTGGTGGAACGCGGGCAGAATGCCGCCGGTCATCAGGCGGATCTGCGAGGTCTGCGCGGCGACGGCGGCCAGGAAGGTCAGCGGGCTGGGGCAGTAGCCGCCGTAGGGATGCAGGTAGTGCTCGGTCATCTTCACCGCGCCCATGCCGGCCCGGTCGGCCATCTCGGCCAGTTTCAGCGCGTTGGCGAAGTAGCGGTCGGCGGGCATGTCCTCGGGCCGGGCGTCGGGGAGAAACGAGAGTCCGTAGCGCGTCATGGCTGTCTCCTTCGGGTCAGAAGCCGCCGTGCAGGGTGACGGCGGGGCTGGGGGCATTGCCCTGCGCCTCGGCCTGGCGCGCCGCGGCGACGGGCGAGAAGCCGTCCAGCGCCGGGGCGCCGAGGTTGGGCGCATAGCGGCCGTAGTCGTCCGGGTCGCCGTAATCGGGCGGGCGCAGGCGCAGCGGCGCCGCGGCCAGGCCCGGGAAGCGTTCGCAGAACAGCTTGTGTACCAGGACCGGGCCGGTGCGGCCGCCGAACATCATGCTTTCCCAGGCGGTGCCGCGGATGTGGCGGGCGATCCAGGCATCGCGCTCGGCGGGCGGCAGCATCTCGGCGGCGACGGTTTCGAACAGCTCGGCAATGGCGGTGCTGCGGTAGAACGGCGCCTTGCGGCGCGCGACGATCTCCGGCGGAAAGCCCGGCAGGCGCCGGGCGGCGGCCTTGAGCAGCGCCTTTTCGGTCACGCGGGCGCTGCCCAGCCCGCGGATGCGGGCCTCCGGCGGGGTCGCGGCGACGGCGCGCGCGAGCGGCAGGTCGAAATAGGCGGGCCGCGGCTCGATCCCGGTCGCGGCGATGATCGCGTCCTCGCGGTGGCATTCGTGGGCGCCGGTCTGGCGCAGGATGTGGGAGAGATTGGCGGCCAGCTGCGCGCGGTCGAACAGGGTCCAGAGATAGGTATAGCCGCCGAACAGCTCGTCGGCGCCGCCGCCGGTCAGGATCACCTTGGCGCCGGCCTCGCGCGCCATCCGGGCGGCCTTCAGCGCGACGAGGCTGCTGAGAACGACGAGGTATTGCGCGCTGGCGAGGCGTTCGATCACCAGCGGGAGTGCATCGCGGATGAAATCCGCATCGACCCGGCCGACAAGGGCGCGGGTGCCGTAGGCGGCCTGCAGCTGCCGGGCGTTGTCGATATCGGGCGTATCCGCGGCGCAGGCGGCGACGGTGATCGTGCAGGTCGGGGGGCGGTGCGCGGTCTGGCAGATCGCGGTGACCAGCGAACTGTCGATGCCGCCGGTGATCGTGGCATAGGGCACCTCGGCCGGAATGCGGCGGCGGATCGTGGTGGCGAGATGAGCGAGCAGCGCCTGCGGGTCGGCCGGGTCGGGCCGGCCGTGCGGCTCCGCCAGACCGGAATCGCTATAGCGGCGCAGCGTCACCTTGCCCGAGGCCGGGTGGAACGACAGCGAATGCCCCTGCGGCAGCGCCCGCAGCGTACCGGGGTGCGCGCCGGCGTCGAGGATCGGGGCGATGCTGCTGGCCAGGATCAGGCCGCCATCCGGCAGATGCGCGCGCCACAGCGGACAGATGCCGAAGGGATCGCGCGCGGCATGCACCTGACCGGTGCGCATGTCCTGCGCGATATAGGCGAACTGGCCGTCCAGCATCTGCGGCGCGTCGGGGCCGGCGGCGGCCACCGCGTGAAGGACGGTTTCGGTGTCGCAGGCCGTCGCGAACCGGGCGCCGCCGGCCTGCAGCCGGCGGCGCAGGTCGCGGTCGTTCCAGATCTCGCCGTTCAGCGCCAGGCGAAAGGCGCCGTCCGGGGTGGTCATCGGCTGATCAGGCGCGGCGGGGTCGGAGATGCGCAGCCGCGCCGCGCCGATGGCGCCGGTGGTGGTGGCGGCGAGCGTGACGGCATCGGGGCCGCGCGAGGACAGGTCCCCGAGAACTCGTGCGGCCAGCGCTTTGGCCCGGTCGGGCGAGGTGCCGAAGACGCCGACGATACCGCACATCGCCGGCGCCTCAGGTCCACCGGAACCAGCGCAGCGTCCCGGCGATGAGAAGCGCGGTCCAGGCCAGAAGCGCCGCGATCTGCGGCCAGAGGGCTCCCAGATCGGCTCCGGTGCCCAGCGCGCGCAGCGCCTCGACCAGGGGCGTGAGCGGCAGCGCCGCGATCAGGAAGGACAGCACCGCCGGCAGGCCGTCGACGGGGAAATAGACGCCGGAGAGGAAGATCATCGGGATGAAGATCAGGTTGGCCACCGCGGCGGCGCCCGCGACGGTGCCGGAGACGGTGGCCACGAAGAAGCCCAGTGCCGAGAAGGTGGCGACGCCCAGCAGAAGGACCAGCAGGAAGGCGGGCCAGTCGTCGGTGAGGTCCGCGCCGAAGACCAGCCAGCCGAGCGCCGCCAGCAACGCGGTCTGCAGCAGGACCAGCACCACGCGGCTGCCGAGCTGGCCGGCGAGAAAGGCCCATTTCGGCAGCGGCGTGACCAAAACGCGCTTAAGCTCGCCCTTCTCGCGGTGCGACACGATGCCGATGCCGATGGAGAACAGGCAGGTCGAGACGATGGTGAAGGCCACCAGCCCCGGCAGCAGGAAGTCGGCATAGCCGCGGTCGGGCGATCCCGTCGGCGCCAGGCGCGGGGCGTCCGCGAAGAGTGCCTCGGTCAGCCGCGCCGCGGCCTGTGCCGAGGGCGCGCGCACCGGGTCATAGGCGATCCGCCAGCCCTCGGGGCCCGGCGCGACCATTGCGTCGACGCTGCGGTCGTCCACCCGCGCCGCCGGATCGCCCCCGGCGATGGTGCGCGCGTCGGGGAACTGCGCCTCGATCCGCGCGGCGATCTCCGGGGGCAGGCCGTCCGCTATCCCGATCACCGGCGCGCGGTCGTCGCCGCCGAAGATCGCGCCCAGCAGCAAGAGCAGCAGGATCGGCATCATGAAGGACCAGAACACCGACTGCCTGTCGCGCATGTAGAGCCGGATCTCGTGACGGACCTGGTGCCAGAGAAGCTGCGCGGTCATGCGTCGAGCCTCCGTCCCGTGCGCTCGAAGAACAGGTCTTCCAACGAGGCCTGCCGGATCGTGATCTCGTTCAGCGAGACCTGGCGTTCGCTAGCCAGCGCGGCCAGGCGCGCCAGCGTGCGCTCGGGCGCGTCGGTGTCGACGATCAGCTGGCCGTTCTCGTGGTGGCAGCCGGTGACATGCGCCAGCCCCGCCACGTCGGACCGGGCGAGGATGTCGCCGGGCGTCAGCGCCAGCCGCGCGCCCAGCCCGGCGCCTGCGATAAGATCGGCGGGCCGCCCGGTCTCGATGGTGCGGCCCTTGTCGAGGATCAGGACGCGGTCGCACAGCGCGTCGGCCTCGCTCATGTGGTGCGTGGACATCAGCACGGCGCGGCCCTCGGCCCGCATTTCGGCGATCTGGTCGCAGATGCTGCGGCGCGCGTCCGGGTCGAGCCCGGCCGTGGGCTCGTCGAGCACAACGATCTCGGGGGCGTTGACCAGCGCGAGCGCCAGGGAGAAGCGTTTCTGCTGCCCGAAGGACAGCGTGCCGAAGGTGGCGTCGCGGCGCAGGCCCAGCCCGGCCTGTGTCAGCAGCGCGTCGATGTCGGCATGGGTCCGGTAGTAGCCGGCGAACAGGCGCATCGCCTCGTCCAGGCGAATGCGGTCGTAGATCGCGGAGGCCTGCAGCTGGACCCCCAGCAACTCCTTGGCCGCCGCGGATCCGGCGGGATGGCCCGCGGCGCCGATGGCGACGGTCCCGGCATCGGGCGCGCGAAGCCCCTCGATGATTTCCAGCGCGGTCGTCTTGCCGGCGCCGTTGGGGCCGAGCAGGCCGAAAATCTCGCCGCGACGGACCTCGAAGCTGAGCCCCTTCAGCGCATCGGCCGTGCCATAGCGTTTGCAGACGCCCGAGACGGTCAACACCGGCTCCCCCGCGGGGCCGCGGACCCGGGCGGGGGCGCCGGTTGTGTCGAGGCTGTCGACCTCTTGCTGCGTGAACTGCTGGGCCATGGCGCGCTGCATCATCGCGGCCGGCATCAGCCGCAGGAAGGCGCGCTGCATGCCCGCCTGTCCCGCCGTCTCGGGGATCATCATCGGCACGTTCTTCAGCGCGGTCTCCTGGATCCGCTCGACGCCGGCGCGCAGGCGCCGCTCGAAGCGCAGGGCGGCGGTCCGCGCATCGCCGGTCTCCGCCAGCGCCTGCGCGAACAGGTAGGCGCCGACGATCGCCAGACCGGCGCCGCGGCTGGAGATCGGCGATGCGGCATAGGCCGCGTCGCCGATCAGGACCGTGCGGCCGCGATGCCATTGCGGCAGCCGGACCTGCAGGACGCGGTCGGTGTACAGATGCTCGGTCTGAGCGGCGGCGTCGATGACCTCGGCCGTCTTCCAGCCGAAATCCTCGTACATCCTGCGCAGGCGCTCGATCGGGGTGTCGGCGCCGGCGGCCTCCGCGACCGTCTGGCGGACCCAGAAGATCGCGCTGGTGCGGCCGTCGGGCAGGCCGGTCACGGCCATGGTCCGCCCCGGGCCGATCAGGCTGAAGCTTTCGCCCGCGGGCACCAGCGTGCCGGGCATCAGCGCCACGGTGAAGGCCGCATCCGCGGCGTGGAGCGGCGCGGCGCCGAACAGCCAGTCGCGGGTGGCCGAGTGCAGCCCGTCGGCGGCCAGCGTCAGATCGGCCGGGCGGACGGTGCCGTCCGCCAGCACGATCTCGCTGCCCTGCCGCTGGATATCGGCAACCTCCTGGCCGAAGCGGATGGCGGTGTCGTCTCTGACGGCGTCGTAGAGCGCGTGGTGCAGATCGACGCGGTCGAGGTACAGCCCGTGCCCCTCCATCCGGCTGAAGCCCGAGATGTCGTCGCTGCGGATGACGCGGCCCGCCGGGGTCATCATGGTCAGCCGGTCGACCGGCATCGCCGCCGCCGTCAGGCGGTCGCCCAGGCCCATGCGGTCGAGGACGGTCAGCGCGTGGCCGAACAGGTTGATCGGGAAGCCCGCGGGCTGGAACGACGGGCGTGCCTCGAAGACGACAGGCCGCGCGCCGGTGCGCCGCAGCCAGAACGCGGCGGTCAGCCCCGCGATCCCGGCGCCGATGATGGCGACCCTGGGACCGGAGGCGGGGGCGGCGTCCATCTCAGTTCCCCTGCACGACGTCGCGCAGGGCGTCGATGTCCCCTTCCAGCGTGGTGATCGCGTTGTGCATGTCGATCAGGCGCCGCAGCTCGGCCGCCTGCGCATCGAGCGCGTCGATCAGCTCCAGCAGCGTGTCGCGCTCCAGCACGATAGTGTCGCCCGCTGCGCCGCAGCCGTCCAGATCGAAGGCGCCGGTGGTGACGGCGTAAAGCCCGTTCAGCGCATGCTGGTTGGAATACCAGAAGGTGCAGTCGTCGGAGGGGTCGATGCTCATCGAGCTGTAATCGCCCCAGCGCTGGCTGGCGGAATGGCCGGTGCCGGTGGCCAGCGTCTTCTCGCCCTGTGGCATGGTGCCCGGCGGGTCGTCGGCAGCGCGCGCGACATAGCGGACGCCGGCCGGCGTGTCGGCGGCCACCACGCTGTAGCCCAGCGCCATGTTGCCCTCGCCGTCCATCGCGACCGAGGGCATGAAGCGGTTCAGCCCGTCATCGGGCGCGTAGGTGCCTTCCTGGTGCAGCGTCCAGTCGGCATCGGTGCGGCGCAGCTCGAACCATCGGATGCCGCCGCGGTCGGTGCCGTCGACATCGGTGACCATGCTGCCGACGAGCGTTTCGTGGGTGCCGAAGTTGCGGTACTGCACACGCCACATCAGCACCTCGCGCAGCGGGTCGAGCGGCGGGCCGCCCGCGGGCTGCGTGAAACAGCTGAACGAGGTCAGCCCGCACAGATCGGAATCGATCTCGGTCATGGCGATGCGGATCGGGCCGGTGAAGGATGCGGCCCCGGGCGTGTCGAAATCGGTCTGGAACTCGAAGATCTCGATGAGGTCGCGGGCCGGATCGTTGCTGCTGGGATTGTGCACCTCGTCGTCGCGGTGGCGCAGGAACAGACCCGGCGTGCCGGCGGGCGGCGGGTCCGCCCCGTCGAGGTCGGCCGGTTGCAGCGACTGGAAGCCGAAGCCGGACAGCTCCGGCGCGGTGAAGCTGAGGTGCCGCGCGGGCAGCCCCTGCAGCATCGCGGCGCGCTCGAACGCATAGACGGTGGGCGAGGATTCGTTGCTGGCCATGTAGTAGGCATCGGGCCACACGGCGTATTTCGGATAATCGGGGAAATCGCGCGCCGATTCGAACTGATACAGATACCAGCCGCCCGAGACCGGATCGGTGCTGGCCGAGACATAGACGCAGAGCGTGCGGTCGAACTGCTGGGAGAACTCGCTGAGCATCCAGCGGCCGGCGGCGCTGTCATAGAGCACGATGGGATCGCCCAGCCCGTTGGCGCAGGGCGCGTCCGCGTCGACCATCGCGCCGATGGTGTCCAGCGTGATCGGGCCCGCGGCGACGGCGCCGGTGGCCTTGTCGTAGATCGTGAACCGGGCGCCCTGGTTCGAATTGATCATCGTTATCACATAGGTCTCGCCCACGTCGCTGACCGTGTCGGGCGGGTTGGCGCCCTGGAAATCGCCCTCGATCAGCGTGATCGGCTCGGACAGCCGGCGATCCGGCCCCGCCGCCTCGGCCGCCCGCTGCAGCGCCAGCAGCGGGTCGGGGCCCGGGTCGGTGGGGTTGGCGGGGGTGCGGTCCTCCTCCAGCATCCGGCGGGTGACGCGCTTGGGTACCTCCTTGATCGCGTCGCCGGCGCGCCAGGTGCGGGTCAGGGAACGGCGGCTCAGATCGACATCGACGCGGGTGGGCGTGAAGCGGGGCGACACCTCGGGCTCGCGCTGGATCGTCGCTTCGGACTTGTCGGGCGGCGGAACGTCCTGTGCCGGGGCGGGCGCGGCGGCCCAGATCAGGCATGCGGCGAGTGTCGCGGGGCGGAGTCTTCTGCGCATGTCATCCTCCTCGGCAGGGTGCCTAGTTTCCGCGCGGGATCTCGACGATCGGATCCCCGGCTTCGAACTCCGGCGAGGGCGGGACAGGCCCCGTGCCCGGTATCGTGCCCGGTATGACGATGGGCTCGGCAGCCGCCGAGTCGGGCGACTTGGCCTGAACGGTGACGGAGACGTCGCCGCTGCCGCTGGTGACGGCGATCTCGCGGCGGCCCGCGCCGATCCGGGCGGTCAGCCCACCGTCGCCCGAGCGCAGGACGTCGACATCCAGCGCCTCGGGCACCGAAAGGCGGATCGCGCCGCTCGTTCGCAGGTCGATCGCTTCGCTGTCCGCGTCGTCCAGGCGCAGCCGCACGGCGCCGTCGCCGGTGGTCAGGCGCACCGGCGTTTCGCCGGGCATCAGCAGCGCGCGGATGTCGCCGGCCCCGGTCTCGGCGACAAGGCCGCCGCCCACGAAGGCCAGGATGTCGCCGGCGCCGGAGACGGCGGTGACGTCGCCCGACAGCGATTTCACCTCGATCAGACCGTCGGTGGTGGCGAGGTCCGCCGAGGCGCCGCGCGGCAGCACCAGGGACAGGTCGACGCGCCCGAGAAAACCCGCGTCGGACTCGACGACGATCGCGGCGCCTGTGGCGGTGTCCTCGGCGGCGATGCGCGCATCCGATCCCTCGGGGCCCAGCGACTGGATGATGGCGGAGACCGAGACCTCGGGCGCATCGGCGGTGCGGATGCGGATGTCGCCCAGCGGATTGTCGACCTGGACATGCGCGTCCGGCGCGACGCTCGCATCCCACTGGAAACCGGAGACGCGCGGGGCGTCCTGGGCCGCAGCGGGGGCCGATGCCAGCAGGCACGCCGCGATGGTCCAAAGCGTTCTGCACGCTATGCGAGAGACGGGAAATGGCAATACGGCGGCCACCGCTTGGGCTCCTCTGGAAACGTGCTCAAAACAACTCTGCTACCATGAGGCGATTTTTACCATCGGTCAAGACTCGCTATAGGCGAGCGAATCTGTTGACGGGCATTCCGTTTTGCTATCTAATATCAGAAAATTGATGCCTCAATCTTGCGCGCCGAGTTCTGACAATTTCCGACGAAACGCGGTGCTCTACAGAGTTAAGAGGCACATATTTCATATTGTTGCGAGACTGCGTCGAGCGGTTCGGAATCGCATTTGGATACGCTGATCGAATACAGCGATTCCGAAGTGTTAATTGAACGACTTCTGGTGAATATCATCCAGACGTCAATTACCGGGAGGAATTGAGACGCCATGAAGATCACCACAACAACTGCTGTCGAACACCGCACGGCCTGCCAGGACCACGTCTACGCCCTGCCAGTGCAAAGCGACATGATGCTGGTTCCGGGGGCGTCGACCTGCTGCACCGGTTGTACCAGCAGCAGCTGCTGCTGCGGCGCGATTACCGGCCAGAACAATTAAGGGTTGAAGCCGGGCGGCACGGCCGCCTCGCCGACCATCGGGACAGGCATGGGCAAGACCGTCTTGGCCGTGGCCGCTCCCGTCTTGCCAGAAAGGATACCGAGAGATGCTACGCCTGCCATCGACACCCCGTGTCCCGCTTGTCCTGTCCACAGCCCTGGCCGCCGCGCTGGCGGTGGGGGCGGGTCCGGCTTCGGCCCAGAGCAATGCGGATATCCTGGAGGCCATCCAGGCGATCGAACAGGAACTCGCGCGCCTGCGCGATCTCGTCGGGGACGCTTCCAGCCCTGACGCGGACACGCCCGGCGCGGCCGTGTCCGGCAACCTGGTGCTGATCAACGTGCCGGTGGCCGATCCCGAGAAGGCGGTGGAATTCTATTCCAAGCTGACCGGCAAGGAGTTCCTGCGCACGCTGACCGACAGCTACGAAGGCTACTATGCCGTGCTGAACGATGACGGGCTTCGGCTGACCATCACGGAATCGACCGGGTCCTGGGACACGACCAAGCTGTACTGGGCCACCGACGACATGGACAGCGCGCTGGACTTCGCCGAGGGCGAAGGCGGCGTCCGCCGGGCGGGTCCGTTCCAGCTGGACGTGCCGGCGCGGGTCGCCGAGGAATACCGCGAGATCTATGCCGACCTCTACGACGTGCGCGCCAGCAGCGTCAGCGAGACGATCGGCAGCGCGGCGGTCCTGTCCTCGCCGTTCGGCAACCTGATGGGCCTGATCGAGTTCCACCCGCAGGCCGAGCGCTGGTACTCGCTGGGCGAGGGCCGCAGCCGCGAGGCGGATACCGAGGCCGAGCTCGCCGCCGAAGCCGACGCGGCGGAACGGCTCGCCGACATCTTCACCAGCAAGACGGCCGACTGAGGCCATCCGGGCGCGGCCCGTGCCGCGCCCGTTCAACGTGGAGGCGCCGCCATGACGCAGGAAAGCCATGACACCGCGGCGCGGGGCCGGCTGCGGCAGATGTCGGTCTATTTCAACGGCTACAAGCCGGTCGCCCTGTGGAAGACCTCGACCAGTTTCCGCAGCACCTCGCTGAAATACCGCACGCAGTCGGACCATCCGGAGCAGGGGCCGGCGGAGGAGTTCCTGGTTGCCTCGCGCTTCCGGCGGAGCGCGCCCGAGGCCGAGACCTCGATCCAGTCCTATTTCACCGACGCCACGGTCGAGATGCTGTCGCTCGCCGGGGCGGAGCCCGCAGACCCCGGCGCCGAGGTGCCGCTGCCCGCGGGCACGCCGCTGGACATGGCGCTGGGCGAGGCGCTGGCGCAGCGGCGCAGCCGGCGGCTGTTCACCGGCGACCCGGTCGAGGCGGCGGACCTGGCCTGCCTGCTGCGCGCGGCGCAGGGGATCACCGCCGAGGCGGATGTGGGCCTTCAGGCGGGCGGGACCGCGACGCTGGCCTTTCGCACGACGCCCAGCGGCGGCGGGCTGTATCCGGTCGATCTGTTTCTCGGAACCTTGAACGTCACGGGCCAGGCGCGCGGCGTCTATCGCTACAACCCGGTGCGGGACGTGCTGTGCCGCGAAGGCGACGGCGATCTGCTGGAGTCCGTGACCGGCGCGTTCGGCGTGCCCGAAGAGCTTCTTTCGCTGTCGCAGGCGGGCGCGGTCCTGCTGTTCGCTGCGCGGCCCTGGCGGTCGATGCGGAAATACGGCAGCCGGGGCCTGCGGTTCGTGTTCCACGAGATCGGCGCGATGACCGAGAACATCCACCTGGCCGCGGCGGCGCTGGGCCTGGGGACGGTGGATTGCGCCAGCTACTTCGATGCCGAGATGGACCGGGCGCTGGGCCTGGACGGCGTCTATCGCACGGTGCTGCACACGCTTGTTCTGGGCGTGCCGGCGGAATGAGGGATCTGGACATCAGCCCCGAGCGGCCGCTTCTGGTCTATGTCCATGTCCCGTTTTGCTCATCGAAGTGCCATTTCTGCGACTGGGTGCAGGAAATCCCGGTCTCCGAGCTGCGGCTCGCGGCCGGGAACACGATGCGCGCGGATTACATCGCGGCGCTGTGCCGGCAGATCCGCGCGGTCGGGCCGCGGCTGATGGATCAGGGCTACCGGCCGCGGATCCTTTATTGGGGCGGCGGAACGGCGAGCATCCTGACCGAAAACGAGGCAGGGGCGGTGATGGCGGCGCTGCGCGATGTCTTCCCGTTCGACGATCTGGACGAGGCGACGATCGAGAGCAGTCCCGAGACCCTGAGTCCCGAACGACTGGCGATGTTCCGTGCGCTGGGGTTCCGGCGGATCAGCATCGGGCTGCAATCGCTCGACGACCGGCGGCTGCGCACCATCGGGCGGTCGCATTCCGCCGAGATCGGCGCGCAAAGCGTGTGGGACGCGCATGCGGCGGGGTTCGAGGCGATCAATATCGACCTGATCACCGGGCTGCCGGACGAGACGCTCGCCGAGGTCGACGCCTCGGTCCGCGCGGCGCTGGAATTGCCGGCGAGCCATGTCTCGCTCTACCCGTTCCGGCCGGCGCACGGCACCGTGGCGCGGCGGCAGCTGGGCAAGGGGCTGGGCGGACGGCTGGACATGGACGAGCAGATCGCGGCCTACCATCTGGCACGGGATCTGCTGAACGAGGCGGGGCTGGCGGAATATGCGCTCAGCCATTTCGGCGCGCCGCGCTGCCACAGCGACATGGCCTATTTCCAGCTGACGATGGACTGGGCCGGTTTCGGCTCCGGCGCCACGTCGCTTCTGGGCGGGCGGTTCCAGTCGACGCAGCGCGGGGCGCTGCATGGCTATGTGGCCGATCCCCAGCGCATCGACGAGGACCGGCCCGCCACCGCCGGCGACATCGCCTCGCGTCTTATGTACCAGGCGCTGACGACGTGGGAGGGGGTCGCCGCCGACGATTGGGCGGCGCGGACCGGGCAGTCGCTTGCGGCCGCGGCGGCGATCCCGGAGGTGGCGTCGCTGTTGACCTTCCTCGGCGGCGCGGGGCGGCTTACGCGGGACGCGGCGGGCATTCGGCTCGACCGCGACGCCATCGCCCGCGCCTTCATCACGTTGCAATTTCTGAACAGCCCCGCGGCGGCGCGCACCCGGCGCGGCGCCGATGCGCTGTTCGCGGGATACTGACGTTCACGGCGGGAGACCGAAATCATGCATGGAAACCTGAACAAACGGATCAAGGCGAGCTTTCTGGTCGTCCCGCACGGCCCCGACGCGGTGGAGCTGCGGTCGGGCATCTGGAACCCGGTCTCCTACCTGCTGGAGGACAGCGCCGGGTCCGGTCAGCTCTACACGCTCCTGCGCCAGCTGGACGGCACGGCGTCCCCGGCCGAGATCGCCAAGCGGAACGGCGTGTCGCGGGCCGAGGTCGAGGGGCTGATCGACCATCTGACGGGGCTGGGCGCGATCGAGACCGGCGCGGCGACGGCGATGGATTTCTACGCCGAGACGATGATCCCCAGCCTGTCGATGTCGCCCTCGGCCGAGGCCGACCCGCGGCCCGTCCATCTTTTGGGCGATGCCGAGCTGACGTCCGAGATCGCGCGCTGCCTCGCCCCCATGCCGCCCGGCGACCCGGCGCAGACGGCGCTGGTCGAGCGGTTGACGGCCCTGCTGGACGGGTCGGATTTCGGGTGGCTGGAGGACGGGCTGCGGCTGTCGGAGACGGTGGCGCCGTTTGCGCCGCTCAAGGACAGCCTGCTGGTCGAGGCCGCCGCGGTGGTGCATCCGCTGCGCGCCCGGGCGCTGAACCGCATCTGCCTGGCGCATGGCATCCCCTGGATGCACGTGGCGGTGGACGGGCCGTTCCTGCTGATCGGGCCGCTCTTCGATGCGCAGGCGGGCGGCGCCTGTTATGAATGCCTCGAAACCCGGATCATGATGAATATGCGCGAGCGCGAGAGCTATCTCCGCTACAAGCGGGCGCTGGCGCAGGGCGACGTGGGCACCGGGCCGGCGCCGTTGGTGACGGCGGTGCAGGCGGTGCTCGCGTCGTACGCGGCGCTGGAGCTGTTGAACTTCCGGCTGACGGGGAACGGCTTCACCAAGGGCAAGGTGATGTCGGTCTATCTTCCGACGATGGAGATCGCGTTCAACGAGGTGCTGCCGCTGTCGGGCTGCCCGGCCTGCGGATCGAGCCCCGAGCGCGACGACACGCAGCTCTATTTCGACATGCGGGCGCTGCTCGCCGAGGCGGAGTAGCGCGCATGTATCTGTCGAGCCAGGAATTCGGCCCCGGCGCGCGGCCGGTATCGCACCGCTATCTGAAGCGGATGATGGGACCGTTCTGCGGGCTGGTGCAGGAGATGGGATTCATCATGCGCGGCGACACCGAGCCGCGCTTTGCGGTCTGCGGCGCCGAGATCACCGGCATCCATGCGCGGCTGGGCCGGCCCGACCCCGGGCGCGGCGCCTACCACATCGGCGGCAGCGGACAGACCGCCGACGAGGCGACGATCCGCGGCCTTGGCGAGGCGGTGGAGCGGCACGCGCAGCTGTCGAGCCAGATCGCCGGGCGCTACCGGTCCGAATTCGCAAGCTACGAGGCGATGGAGGCGGCCGGCCGCCCGCTGCTGGACCCGCGGTATCTGGAGCTGTTCGAGCCATGGCAATACGATCAGGCGGGGTTTCCGTTCCGCCCGTTCGACCGGACCCGACCGCTGGCCTGGGTCGAGATGCGGTCGGGGCTGGACGAGGGCGTGCTGTGGATTCCGGCACAACTGCTGTTTCTGGGCCACCAGGTGCGCGCCGACGCGGGCGAGCGCTGGCTGACCTCGTCGGTGACGACCGGCACCGCGGCGCATGTCACGCGGGCCAAGGCGCTTCTGAACGCGATCCTGGAGCTGACGCAGATCGACACCGCGATGGGCAACTGGTACGCGGCGCGGCCGTGCCTGCGGATCGAACTGGACGCGCGCACCGCGGCCGTGGACCGCATCGTGTCGGCGCATTTCCCGGCGCGGGCGCCAAAGCCCGCCTTTCACTGGCTGGAAAGCCCCGACCTGCCGGGATTCTCGGTGGCCTGCGTGCTGCGGCAGCCGCGCGGGATCCTGCCGCGGGTCAGTGTCGGGCTCGGCTCGGGGATGTACCTGGCCGAAGCGATGTACAAGGCGCTGCTGGAAGGCGTCGCGGTGACCCATTTGGCCAAGGTCACGGCGCTGGACCAGCAGGCGGACACCACCACCATCGGCACCGCGGCGGTGGACGGCGAGCGCCGCTACACCGACCTGAACGGCAATGTCGCGGGCTATGCGCAGGGCGGCAATCTGGGCCGGATCGACACGGCGTTTCCGGATGCGCCGGGGCGGCCGGCGCGGGATCTGCCGGCCGATCCCGAAAGGATGCCGGCCGAAGGCCAGTTGCGCCTGATCGGCACGGCGCTGCGCCGGGCGGGCAAGCGGCTTTACGTCCACGACCTGACGGACCGCGAGGCAGAGGCGCTGGGCTTTCGCGTGATGCGGGCCTGGTCGCCCGAGATGCTGGATCTGTGCCTGCCCGGGGCGCCGCCGCTGCGGCATCCGCGGCTGGCGGAGTTCGGCGGGCTCGCCCATGCAGATCCTCACCCTTATCCCTGAGGCGGGCACCTACGGCGTCGCCATCCTGGCGGCGCTGTCGCTGGGCAGTTTCAACATCGCCGCCCATATCGCGGCGCGCTGGGGCGGCGACGCGACCGCGGCCCTGCCGTCGGTCTGTGTCGCGGTGAACGCGGCCATCATCGCCTTCGGGGCGCTGATCGTTCCGGCGGGCGCGCTGTTTCCGCCCGATGCCGTGCGCAGCGCGGTCGCGCTCGGCGCGGGGGCGGCGGCCGGATGGGCCGCCTTCCGGCTGGACCTGGCGCTTGGTCGCCGGTGGCGGCAGAGACCGGCGCCGCGGCGCGCGCCGGCGGCAGAGGAGCCGCGGATCCGGGCGATCCGGGCGCGCCCGCTGCCGACGCGCGGCGGCCGGGCCGCGGTGGCGCGACGGGGCGGCAGCGTGACCCGGTTCGGCGAGGCGGGGCGCGGCGCGCGGTTCCGGCTGTGGCATCTGATCGTCCTGGCGGCGGAGGAAGAGGTGATCTTCCGCGGCTTTCTGGTGACGCTGGCCCTGTCGCTGCCGCACCCGGCCCTGAACGTCGCGGCGCTGATCGTCACCACCGCGGCCTTCTGCGTGTCGCACCTGACCTATGGTTGGCGGCACGCGGCCGGCAAGGTGCCGCTGGCCGTGCTGGCGCTGGGGCTGGTCCTGGCCACGGGCACGGTCCTGGGGGCCGTGGCCGTCCATGTGGTCTTCAACCTGCTGGTGTTTCGCAGCAACGGCTTCGCGATCCGGATGCCCCAGCCCGCGGCGGTCCGGCGATGACCGGGGGGCTGGACCTGATCCTGCGGCTGGGCGCGGCGGCGGTGCTGGTCATCGCCTATTACCGGTATCTGAACCCCCGCATCCCGGCCGTCGGAACCTACCTGGCCCGTCGCGGCCGGCTGACCGCGCGGCATTCGGTCTCGGCGGCGTCGGCGATGATCTCCATGGTGCTCGTCGGGCTGGCGCATGTGGCGTTCGGCATCGGGCTGGTGATCCTGTTGCGGATTCCGGTCGCGGAGCTGGGGCTGGGGCCGTTTCCGCCGGTGCTGGCGCTCTACGGCGTGCTTCTCGGGATCGGCCTCTCCGGCGCCGCATCGCTGATCTGCCGCACCGCGATGGCGGTGGCGGAAAGCGTCGCGCCCCGGCGCGTGCCGGGCAGCATGGAGGGCTGGCTGACATTGGCCCGCGGCGGCTGGATGCGGCATTACCTGCACAATATCCGCGCGTTGCCGCTGCCGGTGGCGGTGCTGACCATCGGACTGCAGATTGGCGCCGAGGAGTTCGTGTTTCGCGCCGTCATGGTGAATTTCTTCCTGCCCGGCGGCGCCCTGTTCGCGGTCCTGGCCGCGGCGGCGCTGTTCACGCTGATCCAGATATTCCAGATGCCGAACGCGCTGAGCGCGCTGTTCCCGGTGATCGGCGCGCTGGCGATGGGGCTGGTCCACGGCGCGCTGTTTCTGCACGTGCCCTACCTGTGGCCGTTGATCATCGCGCATCTGACGTTCTTCATGGCCAACGCGGCCTGACGGCATTGGTGCACCCTCCGGCGCGGCGCCCGGCCGTGACGACCGACGCGGTCCTCCGGCGCGACCCGGCCGACCGAAAGCGGACAAGGTTGCGCCGTGCCACGTCCTCGGATACGGATCGGGCGTAGCCTTACAAAAACAGTCGGATTAGTCCAGCCAGTCACAGCCAAGACTGTCCCCGCATCCAGGACCAGCACATGAAGACGACCCTCGCGACCCTCGCTCTTTGCGTCGCCCCGCTCGCCCTTTCCGCCCAGACCGTCACCGTCGAGACCGCCGCGGGCCCTGCCGACGTCCCGCAGGCCCCCGAGACGGTGGTGGCGCTGGATCTCGCGGCCATCGACACGCTGGACGCGCTCGGCGTCGCGATCGACGGCGCGCCCGCCTTCACGCCGCCGGCGCATCTCGCGCCGGCCGTGGAGGGCGCAACGCCCGTCGGCAGCCTCTTCGAGCCCGATTTCGAGGCGCTGGCCGTGATGGCGCCCGACCTGATCGTGGCCGGGGGCCGTTCACAGACGCAGGTGGAGCCGCTGAGCGAGATCGCGCCCACGATCGACATGACGATCTGGGGCGACGACCTGATCGGCCAAACCCGCGCCCGGGTGACGGCCTACGGCACGATCTTCGGGCGCGAGGACCGCGCCGACGCGCTGCTGGCCGCGTTCGACGCGGCACTCGCCGAGGCGCGGGCCGCCGTCGAGGGCAAGGGCGACGCGCTGATCCTGCTGACCAATGGCGGCACCGTTTCGGCCTATGGCGGCGACAGCCGCTTCGGCTGGATCCACATCGCGCTCGGCCTGCCCGAGGCCCATGGCGAGATCACCGCCGAGACCCATGGCGAGGCGGTCTCGTTCGAATTCATCGCCGAGGTGGACCCCGACTGGATCGTCGTCATCGACCGTGCCGCGGCCATCGGACAGGACGGCGAGGCCGCGGCGGTCACGCTCGACAATCCGCTCGTCCAGGGCACGACGGCAGGCGAGACGGGGCAGATCGTCTATCTGGACAGCGCGGCGATCTACCTTGCCGGCGGCGGCATCCAGTCGATGCAACTCCTGCTCGGCCAGATCGCGCAGGCCTTCGCGGGCGGCGGCGCCGAGGGCTGACCCGTGCGCGGCGCCGCGTTGGGCCTTGTCGGGCTCGTCCTCCTGGCGGGGGCGAGCCTCCTCGTGGGCGCCGCCGATCTCTGGCGGGGCGAGCTCGACGCGGGGCTCGTCCTCGCGGTCAGCCGGCTGCCCCGCACCTGCGCCGCGCTGCTGGCGGGGGCGGGTCTTGCGCTCGCCGGCGTCGTCATCCAGCAGACGGTGCAGAACCGGCTGGTGGAGCCGGGGCTGACGGGCACGCCCGAGGCGGCGATGATCGGGCTGCTTGCCGTCACCCTGATCGCCCCCGGCGCGGCGCTTCTGATCAAGATGGGCGTCGCCGCGGTCTCGGCGCTCGCCGGCACGGCAGGCTTCTTCCTGCTCGCCCGCCACGTGCCGCGGCGCGATCCGATGCTCCTGCCGCTCGTGGGGCTGATCTATGCGGGCATCCTCGGGGCCACCGCGCTCTGGATCGCCTGGAGCACCGACCTCGTGCAGTTCATCGGCATCTGGCAGACGGGCGAGTTCTCGGGCGTCCTGCGCGGCCGCTACGAGCTTCTCTGGCTGATCGCGGGGCTTGCCGTGGCACTCTATCTCCTGGCCGACCGGATCACGATCCTCGGCCTGGGCGAGGACTATGCGCGCAGCCTCGGCCTCGACTACCGCGCCACGGTGCTCGCCGGTCTCGCCATCGTGGCCCTGTCCGTGGCCGTCGTCGTCGTCACCGTCGGCGCCATGCCTTTCGTCGGACTCGTCGTGCCCAACATCGTCTCGCGGATCCGGGGCGACAACCTCAGGCGGAACCTGCCCGTGGTGGCCATGCTGGGCGGCGGATTCGTGCTCGGTGCGGACCTGATCGGGCGGATCGTGCGCTGGCCCTACGAGATCCCCGCCGCGACGGTCTTTGCCATCGTGGGGGCGGCGATCTTCCTCTGGCTCCTGAACGCGCCCCGGGCCCGTGCCCATGGCTGACCGACGGCTCCTTGCGCTCGGCGGGCTGCTTGCCCTCGTGACGGCGCTGTTCCTGCTCTGGGGGGTGCGGGCGCCCTATGGCTTCATCCTGTCGCTCCGGGCCGAGAAGCTCTTTGCCCTGATCCTGGTCGGCGCCGCGACGGGGGCCGCGACCGTGATCTTCCAGACCGTCGCGGCGAATCGGCTTCTGACGCCCGGAATCGTGGGGTTCGACGCGCTGTTCGTCTTCATCCAGACGGGGCTCGTCATGGCGCTCGGCGGCATCGGTTTCTCGGCGCTGCCCGCCATGCCCAAGTTCCTCGCCGAGGCGGCCTGCCTGACGGCGGCCGCCATGGCGCTTTTCGGAACCCTTTTCCGCAAGGGCGCCGAGGACATCATCCGGATGATCCTGACCGGCGTGATCCTCGGTGTCCTCCTGCGCGGCCTCGCCGGCTTCGCGCAGCGCCTGCTGGAACCCTCGGAGTTCGCGGTCGTGCAGCAGGCCAGCATCGCGAGCTTCAACACGGTGGATGACGGCCAGGCCGGCATCGCCGCCGCCGTCCTCACGCTGGCGCTCCTCGCCGCCTGGCGCATGGCGCCCGCGCTGGACGCCGCGGCGCTGGGCCGCACAAAGGCACGGACCCTCGGCCTGGACCACAACCGCTTGGTCCTCGCGGCCCTCGGCATCGTGGCGCTTTTGGTGTCGGTCTCCACGGCGCTCGTCGGACCCGTCACCTTTCTCGGGCTGCTCGCCGCGAGCCTCGCCCATGCCGCGCTGCGCGCGCATCGCCATGCCGTCCTGATCCCGGCCGCGGCGCTCATCGGCGCGGCGATCCTGGTTGCCGGGCAGACGGTCTTCGAGCGCGTTCTCGGCCTTCAGTCCGCGCTCGCGATCGTGGTGGAGTTCGCGGGCGGCCTTCTGTTTCTCGCGCTCGTCCTCCGGAGGCAGCCGGCATGATCGAGGTGACGCATCTGTCCGTGTCCCGCGGCGGCGCGCCCGCGCTGCATGACGTGTCGCTGCGGTGTCCCGATGGCGGGATCACGACCATCATCGGCCCGAACGGCGCCGGAAAGTCCACGTTTCTTCACGCGCTCGCCGGCCTCATCGCGCCCGACACGGGGACCGTCCGCATCGCCGGCACCGACATTCACACCGCGCGCGAGAGCCAGCGTGCGCTGATCCTGTCGCTCCTGACCCAGAACACGGCCGCGGTGCCGCGGCTCAGCGTGCGCGACCTCGTGGCCTTCGGGCGCTGGCCGCATCACCGGGGCCGCCCGACGCGGGAGGACGCCCGCCACACCGAGTCCGCGCTGGAGCGCTTCGATCTGCAGCCTCTCGCCACGCGCGAGGTCGAGACCCTGTCGGGCGGGCAGCGTCAGCGCGCCTTCCTCGCCATGAGCTACGCCCAGGCGACGCCCTGGATGCTGCTCGACGAACCCCTTGCCGCGCTGGACCCGAAATACACGCGCGATATCATGGACCGCCTGCGCGACATCGCCGCCGACCGGGCCGACCGCAGGAGCGTCGTCCTCGTCCTGCACGACCTGAGCGTCGCCGCGCGCTAGAGCATTTCGGGGCAACCCTGAGTCGCGGGGGATTCCCTTGTGGGACTGTTTGTGATTCATCCTGTTCAGGAGGATGTTTCATGTCAGCA
>NZ_JARGYC010000053.1 GCF_029168335.1 Psychromarinibacter sediminicola | reverse complement strand
TCGGCGAACTCATCGACTGCTTCACGCACCAGGAATGCGAAAACTACTTCGCCGCCTGCGGATACGATGCAGATTGATCGGAAAACGCTCTAACACGATATGCCCCAGCTCATGACCAATACACTCGTTTGCATCAATGCGAGCAGGATCAATTGGATCATGCGAGTTCAACGCGATCCAAACGCTCTCCTTGATATACAGCATGGTGATACTGTCGGCGAAGTCGCAGAATGCGGGCACGTCCATCATGGAGCCATTGCGCAACTCGAAGTACTGGTCGTCCGGTATCCAGTTCGCGCCTTCGGGGAAATGGTACTGAAGAACATCAAGCGCATCCACGGGCGCTTCCACACGCGCAATTTTCTCTCTTAGATAGCTAGCAGCGTCGACAATCTCTACGACCCTGGACCGGGACATAATCCGCTTCGGACGACGATCCATCAACTCCTGATAGGGAAATCGCGGTAGTCTCATTTCAGATCTCCCTCAATCACCTCATCTTTCTCTTTTTCAGAGCGAAGCTCACGAACGAACGCGACGATCCGCTCGGCTTCTTTCCAGTCTTTAGGGACAACGACTATCTTTTCTTGGCTGATTTCTGCCAAGTGCCTCAGGTTCTCGATTTCGCCCCCCCGCAACCCAAAGACTTTAATCGTGCGTGACACGAAGGCCTCAGAGGGTGGCCTCGAGCCATTCAGAACGCGGGCGATCAGTGCAGGTGACTGCCCCATTTCGCCTGCGATATCTCGATAGGACTTGTCGCTACTAGCGGCAAGAGAGCGGAATTTCTCGGCAAAAGGGGTCATAGCGGCATCTCCATTTGCGTCACTGTAATTAGCGTTTACGGATTCTGTCAACACAAGATATAGGTGTGGCTCGCTACTGGTTGGGCGTAGAGCAAAGCGTAAGCCGCGCGCTCCCACACACCATCTCACCCGAAACACGCCCAACACCCCCAGTACCAACTCTGAAAACCCCCGCGAGCAAACCGTGGGGCCGACACGCCTGCCCCCAAACATTGCCGCCAACACCCCCGCGCCCTACCCTTTCCGTATACCCGGAACAGGAGGCGCATCATGTCCCACACCTATCCCGTCACCGAGGTCTACGGATCCTCGCCCGAGTCGCTCGACGCCGCGATCCGCAATGCCGTCAGCACGGCCAGCGAGACGATCCGCAATATCGAATGGTTCCAGGTCACCGAGATCCGCGGTCACGTGGCCGATGGCGGCGTCGCGCATTTCCAGGTCGGCGTGAAGCTCGGCTTCCGGCTGGACCGGTAGGCGCGCGCCGCGTCGGCGTCTCTTCGCCCTAACGTCAACTCGGTCTCTGCCGCCGGCCGCCGCCGTGGTAGACTGGCGCGCACGGGGCCACGTCGGTCCCGCCGCATCATCAGGGAGACAGAGATGAAACATCTGGCAATCGCCGCCGTGATCGCCGCCCTCGCCGGCCCGGCCTTCGCATTCCAGTGCCCCCAGGACATGGCGGCGATCGACGCCGCGCTCGAGACCGCCGACCTGTCCGAGGAGGACATGGCCCGTGTCGAAGAGCTGCGTGCCACCGGAGAGGCTGAGCACGCCGCCGGCAACCATCAGGCGTCGGTCGACGCGCTGGCCGAGGCGAAGGCGATCCTCGGGATATGACGAGGCGGGGCGTGCGCGCTTGCGTGCGCGCCCCGGCTGGCGGGGCTTATGCCTTTGGCAGGACGTCCTCCAGACCGCCGGGTCGGCGGCCCCGTGTCAGTACTTCGCTGCCGGGTCGCTCGCCGGGAAGCTCTCGTCGGCGGCCTCGTCCACCTGGTCCCAGCTGCGCCGCGCGCCGTCGCGCATCGCGTCGGGGCCGGCGTTGCGGACCTGCCCGGCGCCGGTCTCGGGCACCGCCTCGCCCTCGGCGAAGGCGGCGGCCTTGGTGCGCGGGCGGGTCAGCCGGTCGAGCGCCCAGAGCCCGCCCAGCATCAGGAACAGTTTCGACCGGAACAGACGCAGCATCGCGAAGCCTCCTCGTCGGCATGGGGACACCGGACCAACGCCCGCCCCGCCCCGGACGTTCCCGCCGGGGGTCGGACGGGACGTGTCCGGACGCGGACAGTTAGCGCTATCTATAGAAACATCAAAGGGTTAGACCCCCGTCCAACCTCGGACACTCCGCAGACGCCCGCCGCTCAGCCCCCGGCCGCCGCAATGTGAAGCTCCAGTTCGGCCATCGCCCGCGCCATGAAGAACCGCTCCGCCTCGCTGCCCGCGATCCGCACCGACAGCCACGCCTGCACCGCGACCCAGCCCGCCCGCAGGAAGGCGTCGGCCAGCCCCAGCAGCCGCTCCCGGTCGTCGATCTTCCGCACCTCCTCGGCGAAGGCCGCGAACCGCTCGATCACCGCCAGCTGCCGGTCATGGCCTTCGCATTCCGCCCGCGCCCGGGCGAGGAACAGCTCCAGCGCGCGGCCGTCCTCGGCCAGCGACTGGCGGAGCAGGAAGTCCTGCCCCTGCATCCCCGTGGTCCCCTCGTAGATCGTGAAGACCCGGGCGTCGCGCAGGTATTGCTCGACCGGATAGTCCTTGGTGAAGCCCGCCCCGCCCAGCACCTGGATCGCGGCATGGGCGGTGTCGAAGGCCATCTCGCCGCCGAAATTCTTCACCAGCGGCAGCATCCAGGCGTTGAGCCGCGCCATGTCCGCCTCGTCCGACAGGTCGGCGGTGCAGGCCGCCTCCAGCAGCGCCAGCCGGAACAGGTCGATCCGCGAGGACATCGCCAGAAGCTGCCGCCGCACGTCCGGGTGCTGGACGATCGGCACGGCCGGCGCCTTGGGATCGCCCCCCTGCCGCCGCTGCTCGGCATGTTCCTTCGCCACCGCATAGGCGGCCAGCGCCATGCCCAGCCCCTGGGTCGCCACGGTCAGCCGCATGTGCCGGATCATGGTGAAGAGCTGCGGCAGGCCCCGCCCCTCTTCGCCGATCAGGCGGGCGGGGGCGCCGTCGAACTGCAGCGCGCAGGTGGGCGAGCCGTGCAGGCCCAGCTTCTCCTCGATCCGGGTGCAGGTGACGCCCGCGCCCCGCTCGACGAAGAACAGCGACAGGCCGCGGGTGCCGGGCGCGTCGCCGGTGCGGGCCAGCATGCAGTGGCCGATCCGGTCGCGGAGGTCGTGGTCGCCGAAGGAGATCCAGATCTTCTGTCCCGTGACGCGCCAGCCGTCGCCGTCTTTCTCGGCCCGCGTCCGGATGCGGCCGACGTCGGATCCCGCCTCTGGCTCGGAGATGCAGATCGTGGCGCAGCGCTCGCCGGCGACGAGGGCCGGCACCCAGTCGGCCTTCAGCTCGTCGTCGGCCCAGTCCGACAAGAGCAGCGCCGCCGCCCGGGAGCCGCCGGCGGACATCATGAAGGACGGGCAGGCCCGTTCGAAGAGCGGGTTCACCGCGGCGAAGACGGTCAGCGGCATCCCCATGCCGCCCAGGGCCTCGGGATGCTCCAGACCGAGCCAGCCGCCCTCGGCCAGCGCATCGTAGGCCGCGCCGTAGGCCGGCGGGACCGTCACGCGGCCGTCCTCGAAGGAAGCACCGACGCGGTCCGAAACAGGGTTCAGCGGCGCCACCGTGCCCTCGGCGACCTTCGCGGCCTCGGTCAGGATGGCGCCGACCGTCTCGGCGTCCAGCTCCCCGGCCACGCGCGGCCAGTCCGGCGTGACGAGAAGCGCTTCGCGCATGGCGGCGGCATTGTCGGTAAAGGTCATAGGAACCCCGGAAGGAACAGGACGAGCGCGGGGAAGGCGATGGCGATGGCCACCACCACGATGTCGGCGATCAGGAAGGGGATCACGCCCTTGAAGATCTGCACGACCGACACGTACTCGCTCGCCACGTTGCGGATGACGAAGACGTTCAGGCCCACCGGCGGCGTGATCATCCCGATCTCCAACAGCTTCACCACCAGCACGCCGAACCAGATCAGGTCGATCCCCTGCGCCCGGAAGATCGGCAGCAGCACCGGCAGCGTCACCAGGAGCGCGCCGAACGGCTCCATGAACATGCCGAGGATCAGGTAGAGGACGACCACGATCAGCATCAGCTGCAGATAGCCGAGCTCGGCGCCGCTGACGGCGGACGAGATGAAGTTCGTCAGGCCCGACAGCCCCAGGAACCGTGTGAACATCGCCGCGCCGACGCCGATGATGAAGATCGAGGCGGCGGTCATCAGCGTCTCGATCATCGCCGAGCGGAAGACCGGAAAGGTCAGCCTGCGCAGCGCCAGCGCGATGACGATGGAGCCGGCGGCACCGACGGCGCCGGCCTCGGTCGCGGTGAAGATGCCGGAGAACAGGCCGCCGAAGACGATCAGCATCAACAGCAGCACCGGCCAGATGCGCAGCACCGCGCGCACCGGGTCGAGATTGCCGGCGTCCAGCGGCCGCGGCGGCGCGATGTCGGGGCGGCGCCAGCAGAACAGCAGGACGACGGCGGAATAGGCCAGCGCGGTCAGCAGGCCGATGGTCACGCCGCCGACGAAGACCTTGGTGACCGAGGTTTCCGCGAAGACGCCGTAGACGATCATCAGGATCGACGGCGGGATCAGCGCGCCGATGGTGCCGCCCGCGGCGATGGCGCCGGAGGCGAAGCTCGGCGCATAGCCCGACTTCACCATCTCGGGGATGGCGATGCGGCCCATGGCGGCGGCGGTGGCCAGCGACGAGCCGCAGACGGCGGCAAAGCCGGAGCAGGCGAAGATCGACGAGATCGCCAGCGCCCCGGGGATGCGGCGCAACACGGCCTTGGCGGCCTCGAACAGCCCGCCGGTCAGCCCGGCGTGGTACGACACGAAGCCCATCAGCAGGAACATCGGCACCGCCGACAGGGTCCAGTTGGCGACGAAGCTGTGCGGCGTGTTCGACAGCAGGCCGATGGCCGGGCCGAAGCCCAGAAGCGACGCGGTGCCGCCGAAGGACACCGCGATCAGCGCCAGCGCCACCGGCACGCGCAGCGCCAGCAGGACGAACAGAACGGCGACGCCGGCGAAGCCGGTCTCGACGCTCATTTGTCACCTCCCGGCACCAGCCGCAGCGCGGTGACGAGCGCCGCCAGCCCGAAGCCCGCGGGCAGGATGAAATAGCCGGGCCATGTCACCAGCCGCGTCTGCTGCGACATCACGAAGGTGCCGCTTTCGAAATTCTGCAAGGCCGTGGTCAGCGTCACCCAGAACAGGGCCGCGTAGATCAGGGTGGACAGCGCCGCGACCAGCCAGTCCGACACCCGCCTCATGCCCGGCGACATCAGGTTCTCCAGCGCCTCGACCTGCACCATGCCGCCGCCGCGCTCGACCCAGGCGAGCGGGATGAAGGCCAGCGCGATCATGTAGTAATGCGTCACGATCTCGAAGGTCGCGGGGACCGGATCGTTGATCAGGTTACGCAGCCCGACGTCCACGACGACGTGGACCATCAGCGCCAGGATGGCGACGGCGCCCAGAAGCGCCAGCGCCGACAACAGGGTGTTGCGCACGCGCAGGATGGTTTGCATGGCTGGCAGGTCCCGTCAGGATGGGGCCCGGGCGCTGACCGCCCGGGCCGGGAAGGCTCACATGCCGGTGCCGTAGGTCTCGTAGTCGAGCGTGTCCCAGACTTCCGCCTGGATACGCTCGGCCATGGCGACGGGGTCGTTGTCGACCTCCTCGGCGATGACGGTCCACTTGTCGACCAGGGCCAGGAACTCGGCGATCCGGGCGTCGCCGTCCTCGATGCCGAAGTTCTCGGCCGCCAGCCGCGCGGCGGTGTCCGGCTCGGTCGCGACGAAGTCGTTGATCGCCTCGATCAGCGAGGGGTCGGCCTCGATGAACTCGATCCCGGCCTCGCGCGCGGCTTCCTCGGCCTCGGCCGGCATCTCGGCCGCCCAGCGGTGGGTGAAGTCGGTGTTCGCGCGGTTCGCCGCCCGCACCATCGCGGCGCGGTCCTCGGCCGACAGCGAATCCCAGGTCTGTGCCGAGGTCGCGAAGTTCGAGGTGGACTGGTACATGCCGATCGGCGCGTAGGTGACGTATTCGATCACCTCGACCATGCGGAACGAGATCAGGTCGGCGACCGACGCCATGGTGCCGTCGATCACGCCCTGGCTGACGGCCTCGAACTGGTCGAAGACCGACATCTGCGCCGGCACCGCGCCGAAGTGCTCGGCCAGCCGGCCCCAGGGGGCGCCGCCCGAGCGCAGCCGCAGGCCTTCGAATTCCTCGGCGGTGCGCACCGGGGTCGTGGTCATGAACTCGTAGAGGTCGGAGGCGCCGGAGCCCAGGAATACCAGCCCGTTGTCGCGCATCTCCTTCTGGCAGGGCTCGCAATTCACCGTGTATTCGGTGACCGCCGCCGCCGTCGCCTGGCTGTTGGTGCCCAGAAGCGACAGCTCGCCCGTCAGCGCCATGTTCGGGAAATCCGCCGGGAAGTAGAGCGGCAACAGGTTGCCCACCTCGGCGATCTGGCTTTGCAGCGCGTCCTTCATCTGGCCCAGGTTCACGACCTCGGGGCCCAGGATCGTGCCGGTCAGCCGGCCGTCGGACTCTTCCGGCAGGTACTCCTGGAAGTTCTGGTACATCACCCCGTTCGCGGGATGCGCCGGCGGTGCGGCGGGGGCCAGCCGCAGCTCGCGCGCCTCGGCCACGCCGCCCGCAAGCGTCGCGGCCAGCGCCAGGCCCGTCAGTGTCTTGAAATGCGTCATGTCATCGTCCTCCCGATTGATGCGCCCAGGCTCAGAGGTTCAGCAACCTCCGCGCGTTGTCCTTCAGGATGAGCGGGCGAACCTCATCCCGAAACGGTGCGTCCTCGAAGTCCCGAAGCCAGCGGTCCGGCGTGATCGCCGGCCAGTCCGAGCCGAACAGAACCTTCTTCTTGATCAGCTTGTTGGCGTAGTTGATCAGGATCTCGGGGAAATACTTCGGCGACCAGCCCGACAGGTCGATATAGACGTTGGGCTTGTGCATGCAGACCGACAGCGCCTCTTCCTGCCAGGGGAAGGCCGGGTGCGCCATGATGATCTGCAGGTCGGGAAAGTCCGCGGCCACGTCGTCGATCGCCATCGGGTTGGAGAATTTCAGCTTCATCCCCATGCCGCCGGGCATCCCCGAGCCGACGCCGGTCTGACCGGTGTGGAACAGCGCGATCTTGCCCTCTTCCTGGATCGCCTCCCAGATCGGGTAGAACTGGTGCTCGTTCGGCCAGAACCCCTGCATCGTGGGGTGGAACTTGAACCCGTAGACCCCGAAGTCGCGCGCCATGCGGCGGATCTCGCGGATGCCGGCCTTGCCCTTCCACGGATCGACGCTGGCGAAGGGGATCAGGATGTCGTCGTTCTCGGCGCAGATCTCGGCGACTTCCTCGTTGGAATAGCGGCGAAAGCCGGTGTTGCGCTCGGAATCCACCGGGAAGATCACCGCGCCGATCCTGCGCTCGCGGAAATACTCGGCCGTCTGCTGCACCGAGGGCAGCATCCCGTCCTTGCCGGCGGGGTTCCGGAAGTACTTCGCCATCGCCGCCTGGAACTCGTCGTAGCCGTCGTCGCGGGCACAGCCGCAGGGCTCCTCGGCGTGGGTGTGGATGTCGATGGCGACCAGATCGTCGACGTTCATGTCTCTCTCCCTTCGATGCCGGTCAGCTTGGCCAGCAGGCGCATGAGCGTGTCGAACTCATCCTCCGACAGGTCCAGCCGTTCGGCCTCGTGAAACTCCAGGAAGGCGGCGCGGTGCTTGGCCACGAACGCCTCCCCCTTCTGTGTCAGCTGCAGCCGGACCGAGCGGCGGTCGGTGTCCGGCACCGTGCGTTCCACGTAGCCGCCCGTCACCATCCGCTGCACCAGCTTGGTCATATGCGCGGGCTTGATCCTGAGCTTGCGCGCCGCCACCCCCTGCCGCAGCCCGGGGTTCAGCCCGATGACCCACAGCACGGTGAACTCGCCCGGCTTCAGCCCGTGCTTGGCCAGACGGTCGAAGAACAGATCGAAGCTCTGCACCTGCGCCAGCCGCAAAAGGAAGCCGGGCGAGCGCATCAGTTCGCCGAATTCGAGCGTCTCGTCATCCGAAAGCTCGACCGCGGCGGCTGGCATCTACTTGTCCTCCGGCCGGCCGACCTTGCCGGCCTTCTTCTGCAGGAAGGCCTGCAGCCGGGCCTCGGCATCGGGCGTGGTGGCCGCGAAGCTGGCGATGAAGCTTTCCACGAACAGCCCGTCGTCCGACCCCATGTCCTGGATCCGCGGGAGCGCGTTGATGACGGCATAGTTGGAGAACTCGGCGTTGCTCGCCGCCTTCGCCGCCAGCTCCAGCGCGCGGTCCAGCGCCTGGCCCTCGTCCACGACGTATTGCACCACGTTCCAGCGCTCGGCCGTGTCGGCATCCACCGAGCGGCCCGTCAGCATCAGGTCGGTCATCCGCGCCAGCCCCATCAGCCGGCAGGTCCGCACCGAGGCGCCGCCGCCCACGTAGATGCCCCGCTGCCCCTCCGGCAGCGCGAAGAAGGCGGTGCGGTCGGCCACGCGCACATGGGTCGACGAGGCAAGCTCCAGCCCGCCGCCCACGACCGCGCCGTGCAGCGCCGAGACCCAGGGCAGCTTGCCCCGCTCGATCCGGCCGAACACCTCGTGCCAGCGGCGCGAGCCGTGAACGCCCTCGAACGGGGTCTTCTGCACATGCTCGGCCAGGTCCAGCCCGGCGCAGAAATGCGGGCCGCGGCCAAAGATGACGCCGGCCTTCGCCTCGCCGTTCGCGCGGGTGATCGCGCCGTCCAGCTCCTCGACGAAGGAATCCGAGATCGCGTTGCGCTTTTCGGGCCGGTTCAGCCCGATCAGCGCCACGTCGCCGCGAAGCTCGTAGTCCAGGTATTGCATGCCGACTCACCCTCCCGTTCACGGAAATCTAAACGACTCGCCGCAATTTCACTATCCACGGAAAACATTTCCCTGTAAACTAATTTCTGAAGAGGGAGGTTCTCATGAGCGAATCAAAGCTGCGTGCCGTCGAATTGTGGGACACCGACGTCGCCTGGGAAAAGCGCGACGACGGGACGATGCTGGTCTGGCAGACCGGGGCGCTGCCGCCCTATCCCGACCGCCTGTCCGACAAGATCCACCACTGGGCCGACGCGGCCCCCGACCGCACCTGGATGGCCGAGCGCGGACCCGACGACGCCTGGATCCGCGTGAGCTACGCCGAGCTGCTCGGGCACATCCGCGCCATCGGGCAGGCGCTGCTCGACCTCGGGCTGACCGTCGACCGCCCGCTCGTCATCCTCAGCTCGAACTCCATCGGCCACGCGCTCATGGCGCTCGGCGCGCAATATGTCGGCGTTCCCTCCGCCGCCATCGCGCCGGCCTATTCCCTGTCGGGCGGCTACGAGAAACTCACCTCGGTCCGCGACCAGATCACCCCCGGCGCGGTCTATGCCGAGGACGCCGACCGCTTCGGCCCCGCCATCGCCGAGGTCTTCGCCGGCCTGCCGGTCTTCGGCCGGGCCGGCGCGGGGCTGCACGCCGACTGGGACGCGCTGCTCGCGACCGAACCGACCGAGGCGGTGGACCGCGCCAATGCGGCCACCGGCCCCGATACCGTGGCCAAGTTCGTCTTCACCTCCGGCACCACCGGCAACCCCAAGGCGGTGATCACCACCCAGCGGATGCTCTGCTCCAACTGCGAGATCATCACCGACGCCTACGCCTATTTCCGCAAGGAGCCGCCCGTGCTCTGCGACTGGGCGCCGTGGAACCACGTCGCCTCGGGCAACAAGGTCTTCAACATGGCCTTCTACAACGGCGGGACGTTCTATATCGACGACGGAAAGCCGGCGCCCGGCGCCATCGAGAAGACCATCCGCAACCTTCGCGAGATCTCGCCCACCTGGTATTTCAACGTGCCCGTCGGCTACGAGATGCTGGTCCATGCGATGCAGGAGGACGACGCCCTGCGCCGCAACTTCTTCCGCGACCTCAAGATCATGATGTATGCCGGCGCCGCGATGGCGGAACACACCTGGGCCGACCTCGACCGCCTGTCGGTGGAGACGACGGGCGAGCGCGTGCTGCTGATGACCGGCCTCGGCGCGACCGAGACCTCGCCCTCCGCCCTCTACCAGACCGAGCCGCAGGACCGCCCCGGCAATATCGGCATCCCCTGCAAGAGCTACACGCTGAAGCTCGTCCCCAACGAGGGCAAGCTGGAAGCCCGAGTGAAGGGCCCCTCGGTCACGCCCGGCTACTGGCGCGACGAGACGCTGACGGCCGAGGCGTTCGACACGGAAGGCTTCTACAAGCTGGGCGACGCGCTGCGCTTCGCCGACCCGGACGACCCGTCGAAGGGCTTCTTCTTCGACGGCCGCGTGGCCGAGAACTTCAAGCTCGCCACCGGCACCTGGGTCTCCGTCGGGATGCTGCGGGCGAAGCTGACCGATGCGCTGGAGGGGCTGGCCCGTGACGTGGTCATCGTGGGCGAGGGCCACGAAAGCCTCGGCGCCATGCTGATCCCGTTCCGCCCGGCGATCGAGAAGGTCGTCCCCGGCGGCGCCGAGATGGACGACGAGACCCTGTTCAACCACCCCGTCCTGCGCCGCGAGATCGCGGCGCGGCTGGCGGCGTACAACAAGACGGCCTCCGGTTCCTCCACCCGGATCCCGCAGGCCATCGTGATGGACCGGCCGCTCGACCTCGACAAGGGCGAGGTGACCGACAAGGGCTCGGTCAACCAGCGCGCCGTGCTGCGCAACCACGCCGAATTCGCGATGACGCTCTACACCGACGACGACCACGTGATCTTTTCGGGCCAGAGCTGACGGGACGACGGGCGGGACGGCGGGCGGGGCGACGCTCCTGAGGAGCGAGCGCCGCACCGCCGGCCGGCGACTGCCCAAAAACCGGGCAATGGCCCCGGCAGCACACGCTCTCGCCGCGCCGCCGCATTGCACGCTGCGCCGCAGCGCCTTACAGGATTCGTCATGACCCCGTCACACGGCCCCACGGACCGCGGCCTCTCGGTCGTCATCGTCGAGTCCGACCGCGACCGCGCGATGCTCATCGTCGACAGCCTGCGCGAGGCGGGCGATTTCGACATCCATGTCATCTCCGAGGCCACCGGCCTCGCCCGCCACATCCAGGCGCACAATCCCGACGTCGTCCTGATCGACATCGAGAACCCCTCCCGCGACACGCTGGAGGAACTGGCGCTCGCCTCCGGCCCGCTCGACCGCCCCGTCGCGATGTTCGTCGACCGCTCGGCCGAGGGGCTGACCGACGCCGCCATCGAGGCCGGCGTCTCGGCCTATGTGGTCGACGGGCTGAAGCCCGACCGGCTGAAGCCGATCCTCGACGCCGCCGTCGCCCGGTTCCGCATGTTCCAGCGGATGCGCACCGAGCTGGCCGAGACCAAGCGCGCACTGGAAGAGCGCAAGGTCATCGACCGCGCCAAGGGCATGCTGATGAAGGCCAAGGGCCTGACCGAGGAAGAGGCCTATGCGCTCCTGCGCAAGACGGCGATGGACCAGGGCCGCAAGGTGGCCGACGTGGCGCAGGCGCTGGTGACGGCGGCGGGACTTCTGTCATGACCGCGACGCGCCTGGCCGTGGGCTTCATCCCGCTGCTCGACGCCGCCCCGCTCGTCGTCGCGCAGGAGATGGGCTACGCGGCCGAGGAATCGCTGGACCTCGACCTCCTGCGCGCGCCGTCCTGGTCGTCGCTGCGCGACATGCTGGTCTTCGGCCGGGTGCAGGCGGCGCATATGCTGGCCCCCGTCCCGGTGGCCGCCGCGCTGGGTCTCGGCGGCGCCGGCGCCCCGCTCGCCGCCGTCTCGGTTCTGTCGGTCAACGGCAACGTCATCGGCACCAGCCGCGCGCTCGCCGCCCGGCTGCGCGACCAGGGCCACGCCTTCGGCTTCGACGATGCCGGGGCCGCCGGCCGCGCCCTGATCGCCGCCGCGCCGCAGCCCCTGCGCATCGGCGTGCCGTTCCCCTTCTCGATGCATGCCGAGCTGCTCTACTACTGGCTTTCCGCCCTGGGCCTGCCCGCGCCGCAGGGCGTCGACATCCGCACCGTCCCCCCGCCGCTGATGGCCGAGGCCATCGCGGCCGGCGAGATCGACGCCTTCTGCGTCGGCGAGCCCTGGGGCTCGATCGTCGTGGAGCAGGGCGTGGGCGAATTGCTGCTGCCCGGCCGCGCGATCTGGAGCTTCGCGCCGGAAAAGGTGCTGGCCGCCCGCACCGACTGGGCGACGGCCGAGCCCGACCTGCTGGGCCGCCTGATCCGCGCGGTCTGGCGCGCCGGCCGCTGGCTGGACGCGCCGGGCAGCCGGTCGCTCGCCGCCGAGATCCTCGCCCGCCCCGAATATCTCGACCTCGACGCCGAGGTACTGGACCGCGGCCTGACCGGGCGGATCACCATCGCCGCCACCGGCGAACAGCGCGATGTTCCCGGCAACCTCGAATTCCACCGCGGCGCCGCCAGCTTCCCCTGGCGCAGCCAGGCCGCCTGGATCGCGGTGCAGCTCGCCGCCCGCACCGGGCTCGACCGCGCCGCCGCCGCCCGCACCGGCAGCGGCACCTTCCGCTCCGACCTCTACCGCGCCGCGCTCGCCGCGACCAAGGCCGACCTGCCCGGCGCCAGCGCCAAGCTGGAGGGCGCGCTGGCCGAGGAAACCGCCGTCGCCTCGGACGGCGGGCACCTGTTCCTGCGCCCGAACCGGTTTTTCGACCGCCGCATTTTTGACCCCGACGCGCCGCTCTGACCAAGATCTGAGCAGTTCGCCGCGCCGCAGAAAGTTGGAGCGGTCCAAACCCCGCCCGCCGCGCCGCCGGCGTTGATCGCCGCGGCGAATCGCGCCATCCATCGGGGCGTCGACAGGCAACGGTGTCTGTCCGCGATATTCTCCCAAGGACCGGGTGATCTGAGCACAGCCGCTCGACGTCTCGCCACGCACAGGCGGGATACGTCAGCGGCTATTTTCGTTTGCCCGGCCTCCTGTCGAACCAGGTCGGACCGGGCACAAGAACCGGGGACACGACCCAATGAAGACACTGATCCTATCGCTCGCCGCCTCCACGGCCCTCGCCACCGGCGCCTCTGCCCAGATGATGGACCTGGAGAAGGACGAACTGACCTTCGGCTTCATCAAGCTCACCGACATGGCGCCGCTCGCGGTGGCCTATGAACAGGGCTATTTCCTGGACGAGGGCCTGTTCGTGACGCTGGAGGCGCAGGCCAACTGGAAGGTGCTGCTCGACGGCGTCATCGACGGCCAGCTCGACGGGGCGCATATGCTGGCCGGCCAGCCGCTGGCCGCCACCATCGGCTTCGGGACCGAGGCGCATATCATCACGCCCTTCTCCATGGACCTGAACGGCAACGGCATCACCGTGTCGAACGAGGTCTGGGAGCAGATGAAACCGAACATCCCGACCAATGCCGACGGCCTGCCGGAACACCCGATCTCGGCCGAGGCGCTGGCGCCGGTGGTCGAGGACTACAAGAACCAGGGCAAGCCCTTCAACATGGGCATGGTCTTCCCGGTCTCGACCCATAACTACGAACTGCGCTACTGGCTCGCCGCTGGCGGCCTGCACCCGGGCTATTACAGCCCCGAGAACATCTCGGGCCAGATCAACGCCGACGTGCTGCTGTCGGTCACCCCGCCGCCGCAGATGCCCGCCACGCTCGAGGCCGGCACGATCTACGGCTATTGCGTGGGCGAGCCTTGGAACCAGCAGGCGGTGTTCAAGGGCATCGGCGTGCCGGTGATCACCGACTACGAGCTATGGAAGAACAACCCCGAGAAGGTCTTCGGCATCACCGCCGAGTTCGCCGAGGAGAACCCCAACACCACGCTCGCCGTCGTCAAGGCGCTGATCCGGGCCGCCATGTGGCTGGACGAAAACGACAACGCCAACCGCGAAGAGGCGGTCGAGATCCTGTCGCGCTCGGAATACGTGGGCGCCGACTACGAGGTGATCGCCAACTCGATGACCGGGACGTTCGAGTACGAGAAGGGGGACGTGCGCGAAGTGCCCGACTTCAACGTCTTCTTCCGCTACAACGCGACCTACCCGTTCTACTCCGACGCCGTCTGGTACCTGACCCAGATGCGCCGCTGGGGCCAGATCTCCGAGGCGAAGCCGGACAGCTGGTACGACGAGGTCGCGAAGTCGGTCTACAAGCCGGAGATCTACCTCGAAGCCGCCCGCATCCTGGTCGACGAGGGCCGCGCCGACGCGGCGGACTTCCCCTGGGACAGCGACGGCTACAAGGCGCCGACGCCGGCTGCCGATATCATCGACGGCATTCCCTATGACGGCCGCACGCCCAACGCCTACCTCGACAGCCTGCCCATCGGGCTGAAGGGCGAAGAGGTGATCGTGGGTAACGAGGTCCAGGGCTGACCCTCCGGCGCGCTCGTCAGCCTGACGGCTTTCCTCGCGGGGAAGGCCCCAAGGCCCGACGAGCGCCCCGCGCGGCCCCTCCCCAGCCATCCAAATCCCAGAGGACCAGCCATGACCGCTGTCGACCCCGACATCATCGAAGCCGACCACAAGGAGGCGCGCCGCGCCCGGTGGTTCACCCGCATCAACAAGGCCGACCGGTGGTTCCAGGTCCTGGGCCTGGCCTGGATCACGCCGATCCTGAAGGCCACCGCCGGCGACAACCCGCGCGCCCAGATGGGCGAGATCTGGCGCCTGCTCGGCGTCCCGCTCCTGGCCATCGCCGCCTTCCTGACGCTCTGGAGCGCGCTCGCCCCCACCGTCCAGACCTCGCTCGGCGCCGTCCCCGGGCCCGGCCAGGTCTGGGAAGAGGCCGTGAACCTGCACGAGGACGCGCAGGCCAAGGCGGTCAAGAAGGCCCGCTTCGAGGAGATGGTCGCCCAGCGCAACGAAAAGCTGATCGCGGCCGGCCGCGGCGACGAGGTCAAGAGCATCGCCTATACCGGCGCGCCGTCTTACTACGACCAGATCTGGACCTCGATCCAGACGGTGTTCTTCGGCTTCCTGATCGCCACGCTGGTCGCCGTGCCCATGGGCATAGCCGCCGGGCTCAGCCAGACGGCCAACGCCGCGCTCAACCCGCTGATCCAGATCTTCAAGCCGGTCAGCCCGCTGGCCTGGCTGCCCATCGTCACCATGGTCGTCTCGGCGGTCTACACCACCGACGACGGGCTGTTTGCCAAGTCGTTCCTGGTCTCGGCGATCACGGTCACGCTCTGCTCGCTCTGGCCCACGCTGATCAACACCGCGCTGGGTGTCGCGTCGATCGACAAGGACCTGGTGAACGTCTCCAAGGTTCTGAAGATGAACACCTACACGAAGATCACCAAGCTGGTGCTGCCTTCGGCCCTGCCGCTGATCTTCACCGGCCTGCGGCTGTCGCTCGGCGTCGGCTGGATGGTGCTGATCGCGGCCGAGATGCTGGCGCAGAACCCCGGGCTCGGCAAGTTCGTCTGGGACGAGTTCCAGAACGGCAGTTCCTCGTCGCTCGCCAAGATCATGGTCGCCGTGCTGACCATCGGCATCATCGGCTTCCTCCTGGATCGGGTGATGTTCGCGCTGCAGTCCCTCTTCACCTTCTCGAATAACCGGTGACTCCCATGAGCATCCTCACCTTCGACTCCGTCTCCAAGAGCTTCGGCGAAGGCACCGCCCGGGCCTACGTGCTCAAAGACATCGACCTGGAGGTCCGGGAGGGCGAGTTCCTCGTGCTCCTCGGCTTCTCCGGCACCGGCAAGACCACGCTGATCAACCTGATGGCGGGGCTGGAGCAGCCCACCGGCGGCAAGGTCACCTTCAAGGGCAAGCCGGTCACCGGCCCCGGCCCGGAACGCGGCGTGATCTTCCAGAACTACTCGCTGATGCCGTGGCTCACGGTCAGCGGCAACGTGGGGCTGGCGGTCGACACGATCTTTCCGGGCCTTTCGAAGCAGGAACGCGCCGACAAGGTCGCCCATTACGTCGAGATGGTCGGGCTCTCCCACGCCGCCACCCGCCGCCCGGCGGAGCTGTCGGGCGGGATGCGCCAGCGGGTCAACGTCGCCCGCGCGCTGGCCATGAACCCCGAGGTGCTGCTGCTGGACGAACCGCTCTCGGCGCTCGACGCGCTGACCCGCGCCAACCTCGCCGACGAGATCGAGCATATCTGGGAACAGGACAAGAAGACCTGCGTGCTGATCACCAACGACGTGGACGAGGCGATCATCCTCGCCGACCGGATCATCGCCCTGACCCCCGACGGCACCCTGGGCCAGGAATTCCCCGTCGACATCCCGCGCCCCCGCGACAGGGGCGAGATGAACCACCACGAGGGCTTCAAGACACTGCGCGCCGACGTCACCAGCTACCTGATGGATGTCGGCATCGAGGCCAAGGTCGAGGGCACCCGCCAACTGCCCGAGGTGACGCCGATCCACGACCTCCCCGCCGCCATCGCCAAGGCGCAGGAGGGGCTGATCGACGAACGCTTCCTCGACTTCTCGCAGCTGCACAAGGTCTACCCGACGCCCAAGGGCCCGCTGACCGTGGTCGAGGACTTCAACCTCAAGATGGACCGCGGCGAGTTCATCTCGCTGATCGGCCATTCCGGCTGCGGCAAGTCCACCGTGCTGACCATGGCCGCCGGCCTCAACGACATCTCCAAGGGTGCGATCAAGCTCGACGGCCGCCATGTCGAGGGCGCCGACCCCGAACGCGCCGTGGTCTTCCAGTCGCCCTCGCTCTTTCCCTGGCTGACGGCGCGCGAGAACTGCGCCATCGGCGTCGACAAGGTCTACCCCCGCGCCAGCCAGGCCGAGCGCCAGGACGTGGTGGAATACTACCTGGAGCGCGTCGGCCTGGCCGACAGCATGGACAAGTCCGCCGCCGATCTCTCCAACGGCATGAAGCAACGCGTCGGCATCGCCCGTGCCTTCGCCCTGTCGCCCAAGCTCCTGCTGCTCGACGAACCCTTCGGCATGCTCGACAACCTGACGCGCTGGGAGCTGCAGGAGGTGCTGATGGAGGTGTGGTCGCGCACCAAGGTCACCGCGATCTGCGTCACCCACGACGTGGACGAGGCGATCCTGCTGGCCGACCGCGTCGTGATGATGACCAACGGTCCGCAGGCCACCATCGGCAAGATCGTCAATGTCGACCTGCCGCGCCCGCGTTCACGCAAGGCGCTGCTGGAACACCCCGACTACTACCTCTACCGCGAGCAGGTGCTGACCTTCCTCGAAGACTACGAGCACGGGCGCACGCCCAAGGCCGACACGGCCGAGGCCAAGCCCGAGAAGAAGGAGGCCGCGTGATGGACGTGGCCATCGACACGCCGGCGAAGACCTTCATCGAGGTCACCGAGGTCTGGGTTCCCGACGGCGACCGCCTGGTCCTCGCCGAGGGCGACTACGGCGCGCTCGGTGCGTTCGAGGCCGCCTCGCGCCGCGAGAGCTTCGCCCGTGGCGAGGGCCTGCCCGGCAAGGCCTGGGCCGAGGCGCGGCCGGTGGTCCTCAAGGGCTTCGACGGTAGCTACTTCAAGCGGACCGAGGCCGCGACGGCCGCCGGCCTGACCGCCGCCGTCGCGATCCCCGTCTTCGCCGGGTCCGTGCTCAAGGCCGTCCTCGTCACCCTGTGCGGCGACGACGACAGCCGCACCGGCGCCATCGAGGTCTGGCGGGAGCAGGACGGCCTTTTGATGCTGGACGACGGCTATTACGGCGCCGCGAAGCATTTCGAATGGGTGTCGCAGCACACCCACTTCCCGCGCGGCCAGGGGCTGCCCGGCGGCGTCTGGGCGGCGAAGACCCCGATCCTGATGCGCGACCTCGGCTCGGGCTATCGCTTCATCCGCGCCGACAGCGCGGCGAAGGCGGGGCTGACCACCGGCCTCGGCCTGCCCGTGCCGGTTCCGGGCGGCAAGACCTACGTGCTCACGCTGCTCTCGGCCAAGGGCACCCCCATCGCCCGCCGCTTCGAGCTGTGGGACGCGCGCGCCGCCCGCAACGGCACGGCGAACGAGGCCCGCCTCATCGACGGCATCTGCGCCCGCGAAGGCGCGCTCTGGGATCCCGACAATGCCGGCAACGAACGCACGGTCGCCGCGTGGCAGGGCGCCATCGGCCGCGTCCTCGGCACCGGCGTGCCGCTTGTGCAAGGCGGCAAGCCCGGGCTGGCCGCAGGCTACGACTCCATGGTCGCCCTGCCGATCCACCAGGGCGGAGAACTCGCCCACATCGTCGCGTGGTATCTGTGATGACCGGCTACTGCTACTCCGCAGCCCAGCCCATCGCCTTGGGCAGCGCCGTGAACGCCTTCCGCGCCCGCTCCTCGAATCCGGGCTTGTTCGGTTCGAACGGAGTCAGCAACTCCTTCGGGAAGCCCGCTGCCTGGGCAGCAAGGAAGAACTGCTTGCGCCGGAGAACGAACTCTGCGGCTTCGACCGGGCTTGGAAAATCCGCGACATCGACAGCCCAAGCCGACTCGTACGCGGTCCATTCCGGGTTCAATTCATCATGTATCTCGGAGCGGTCTTCCGGTTTCTGCGACATAGGCGCGCCGTTCTCTGCGGTTTGCTTTCCTCAGAGATATAATCCGCATTCGGCTTCCACGCAAAACAAACACGAGAATGTGCAGACGATCGCCAATCGTTCCGCGCGCGATGACACGATCCTCGCCATAGTCGATCCGATCGTCCGCAAAGAGCTGCGCCGTCGACCAGTCGAAGCCCTCGGCGACAGAAAAGTCGATTCCGCGCAGTTCGACGTTCTGCCGGTTCTTGCTCTCATCCCACTCGAAATTGCTCGCCATGGTTCGCTCCGGTCCGACTCGCGAATCAATCTAGAGGAACGTGCGGACCTTGTGCGGCAATTCCGTAAGCCCCCGAGTTATAGAGAGGTTTCCCAATGACCCAACGACTCGTCGTCATCGGTGCCGGCATGGCCACCGGCCGCGTGCTGGAGCACCTGTTCGAAACCGACCCCGACGCCTACGACGTCACGCTGTTCAACGCCGAGCCGCGCGGCAACTACAACCGCATCATGCTGTCGCCGGTGCTCTCGGGCGAGAAGTCCTACGAGGAGATCGTCACCCACGACGACGCCTGGTACGACGACCACAACGTCACCTGCCGCTTCGGCGAGAAGGTCGAACGGATCGACCGCGACCGCAAGGTCGTCGTCGGCGAGAACGGCGAAGTGCCCTATGACAAGCTGATCCTCGGCACCGGGTCCGCGCCGTTCATCATCCCCTGCCCCGGCCACGACCTGCCCGGCGTCGTCGCCTATCGCGACCTAGAGGACACCAACGCGATGATGGAGGCCGCCGGCACCCCCGGTGCGCGCGCCGTCGTCATCGGCGGCGGACTTCTCGGCCTGGAGGCCGCCGCCGGCCTGCGCCTGCGCGGGATGGAGGTTACCGTCCTGCACCTCGCCGGCCACCTGATGGAACGCCAGCTCGACGAGGCCGCCGGCTACCTGCTGCAGAAGGACCTGGAAAGCCGCGGCATCACCGTGATGACCCAGGCCGCCACCAAGGAGATCCGCGGCGACGCGCATGTGGAGGAGGTGGTACTGGAGGACGGCACCGTCCTGCCCGCCGACATCGTGGTGATGGCCGTGGGCATCCGGCCGCAGGCGCAGCTTGCGAAGGACGCCGGGCTCGACGTGAACCGCGCGGTCACCGTCGACGCGCGGATGCAGACCTCCGACCCCGACATCTATGCCGTCGGCGAATGCGTGGAGTTCGACGGCAATCTCTTCGGCCTCGTCGCGCCGCTCTACGACCAGGCCAGGGTGCTGGCGAAGACGCTCGCCGGCGAGGACGCCGCGTTCCAGGTCAAGGAGCTCTCCACCAAGCTCAAGGTCACCGGCTGCGACCTGTTCAGCGCCGGCGATTTCGCCGAGGGCGAGGGCCGCGAGGACATCGTGTTCCGCGACCCCGCGCGCGGCATCTACAAGCGGCTGGTGATCGAGGAGAACAGGCTCATCGGCGCCGTGTTCTACGGCGACACGGCCGACAGCAACTGGTTCTTCGGCCTGATCCGCGACGGCGAGGACGTGTCCGAGATGCGCGACACGCTGATCTTCGGGCCGTCCTACCAGGGAGGGGCCGCCGCGGACCCTCTCTCAGCCGTTGCAGCCTTGCCGCCTGAGGCGGAGATCTGCGGCTGCAACGGCGTCTGCAAGGGGCAGATCACCCAGGCCATCGAGGGCGGCGCCACCGACCTCGCCGCGGTCCGCGCCACCACCAAGGCCAGCAATTCCTGCGGCACCTGCACGGGGCTGGTGGAGCAGCTTCTGTCGGTGACGCTGGGCGACGGCTACAGCGCGCCGGCGGCGCAGCCGATCTGCGGCTGCACCGAGCTGACGCACGAGGACGTGCGTCGCCTGATCAAGTCGAAGGAACTGAAATCGCAGGCCGCCGTCTGGCAGGAACTCGGCTGGACCACGCCCAACGGCTGCCACGTCTGCCGGCCGGCGGTGAACTTCTACCTGCTGGCCGACTGGCCGCTGGACTACCAGGACGACCCGCAGTCGCGCTTCGTGAACGAACGCAACCACGCCAACATCCAGAAGGACGGCACCTATTCCGTCATGCCCCGCATGTGGGGCGGCACGACCGACGCCAACGAGCTGCGCGCCATCGCCGATGCCGCCGACAGGTACGGCGCGACGGTCAAGGTCACGGGCGGCCAGCGCATCGACCTTCTGGGCGTGAAGAAAGAGGACCTGCCGGCGATCTGGGAGGACCTGAACGACGCCGGCATGGTCTCGGGCCACGCCTATTCCAAGGGGCTGCGCACGGTGAAGACCTGCGTCGGCAAGGACTGGTGCCGCTTCGGCACGCAGGATTCCACCGGCCTCGGCATCCAGCTGGAAAAACGTCTCTGGGGCGCCTGGACACCACACAAGGTCAAGCTGGGCGTCTCCGGCTGCCCGCGGAACTGCGCCGAGGCGACCTGCAAGGACGTGGGCATCGTCTGTGTCGACAGCGGCTACCAGATCGGCGTCGGCGGCGCGGCGGGGATGGACGTCAAGGAGGTCGAGCGCCTCGTCGACGTGACCACGGAACAGGAGGCCATCGACCACGTCGTCGCCTTCGTCCAGCTCTACCGCGAGAACGCCAAGTACCTCGACCGGCCCTACAAGTGGCTCGCCAAGGTCGGCATCGAGTGGGTGCAGGAGCAGGTGATCGACCCGGAGATACGCGCGGGCCTGATCGAGCGCTTCGATATCTCGCAGTCGGTCTACCAGAAGGATCCCTGGGCCGAGCACGTGCAGACCCGCCGCGCCCGCTATGCCCCGCTGGCCGACCTGACGCTGGAGGCCGCCGAGTGAACCGGTCGAAAGGGACCGCTTGGCCGTCGGCGGCCCCGGCGCCGCCGGCCAAGGGCCGCGCAACCGGCATTTCAACAACCGCTTGAACAAAGGACCGACGCCATGACCTGGATCGACATAGGCCGCATCGACGACATCCCCGTCCGGGGCGCCCGGCTGGTGAAGACACATCTCGGCTGTATCGGCCTGTTCCGCACTGCCGACGACGAGGTCTTCGCCGCCGCCGACACCTGCCCCCACAAGGGCGGCCCGCTCTCGGAGGGCATCGTCCACGGCCAGCGCGTCACCTGCCCGCTGCACAACGCCGTCTTCGACCTGAACACCGGCCAGGGCACCGACGGCTACCAGATCGACACCTACCCGGTCCGCGTCGAGAACGGCCGCGTCCTGCTCGACGCCGACGCGCTCGGCAAACGGAGCGCCGCGTGACCGCCGCAGACCCGCACCAGGGCGGCCCCGTCCGCTCCACCTGCCCCTATTGCGGCGTCGGCTGCGGCGTCCTCTTGCGGCCCGACGGTGCCGGCGGCCTCGGCGTCGAGGGAGACCCCGATCACCCCGCCAACCGCGGCCGCCTCTGCTCCAAGGGCCTGGCGCTGGCCGAGACCATCGGCCTCGACGACCGCCTGCTCGCCCCCCGGGTCGACGGCCACGACACCGACTGGGACACCGCGCTGCCCCATGTCGCCGACCGCTTCCGCGAGACCATCGCCGAACACGGCCCCGACTCGGTCGCCTTCTATGTCTCCGGCCAGATGCTGACCGAGGACTACTACGTCGCCAACAAGCTGATGAAGGGCTTCATCGGCTCGGCCAATATCGACACCAACTCGCGCCTCTGCATGGCCTCCACGGTGGCCGGGCACAAGCGCGCCTTCGGCACCGACACCGTGCCCGGCACCTACGACGACCTGGACCAAGCCGACCTGATCGTGCTGACCGGCTCGAACCTCGCCTGGTGTCACCCGGTCCTGCACCAGCGCATCCTCGCCGCCCGCAAACGGCGCGGCACCAAGATCGTCGTGATCGACCCCCGCCGGACGGCCACCTGCGACGCCGCCGACCTGCACCTCGCCCTCGCCCCCGGCTCGGACGTCGCGCTGTTCAACGGCCTTCTCGCGGCGATCCACGACCAGGGCGCCGTCGATAGGGACTACGCCCGCCACGTCGACGGCCTCGACGCCGCCCTCGCCGCCGCCGGCTCCGACCGGCCCGAGCACCTCACCGGCCTGCCCGCGGCGGAGCTGCAGCGCTTCTACGACCTCTGGATCCGCACCGATAAGGTCGTCACCGTCTTCTCCCAGGGCGTGAACCAGTCAAGCTCGGGCACCGACAAGGTGAACGCCATCCTCAACGGCCACCTCGCCACGGGCCGCATCGGTCGCCCCGGCATGGGGCCGTTCTCCGTCACCGGCCAGCCCAACGCGATGGGCGGCCGCGAGGTCGGCGGGCTGGCCAACCAACTCGCCTGCCATCTCGACATCGAGAACCCCGATCACCGCCGCGCCGTGCGCGAGTTCTGGGGCGCCCCCGCCATCGCGGCCACGCCCGGCCTCAAGGCCGTGGACATGTTCCGCGCCGTCGGCCGCGGCGAGATCAAGGCGCTCTGGATCATCCACTCCAACCCGGCCGTGACGATGCCCGACGCCGACGCCGTCCGCGCCGCCATTGCCGGCTGCGACTTCGTCGCCGTCTCGGATGTCACGGCGAACACCGACACCGCCAGGCTGGCGCATGTCCTCCTCCCCGCCGCCGCCTGGGGTGAGAAGGACGGCACAGTCACCAATTCCGACCGCACGATCAGCCGCCAGCGCGCCGCCCTGCCGCCTCCGGGCCAGGCCCGCCCCGACTGGCAGATCATCGCCGGGGTCGCCCGCCGCATGGGCTGGCGCGACGCCTTCGACTATACCGCGCCGGTGGAGATCTTCCGCGAATACGCGGGGCTCTCGCGCATCTCGGGCCTCATGGGCCGCGACTTCGACATCTCCGGCCTCGCCACCCTGCGCGACATCGACTACGCCGCCATGGCCCCCGTCCGCTGGCCCGTCACCGCGCAGCGGCAGGGCGGCCGCTTCTTCGCCGACGGCCGGTTCTTCACCGAAACCGGCCGCGCCAACATGCTGCCCGTCCGCCACCGCGCACCGGCCGCGAACCCGGACCGGCGCCACCCCTACCGCCTCAACACCGGCCGCCTGCGCGACCAGTGGCACACCATGACCCGCAGCGCGAAGTCGCCGCGCCTGTCGGCCCACCGGCCCGAGCCGTTCTGCGAGATTCACCCCGAGGATGCCACAGCCCTCGGCATCGCCCCCGCCGGCCTCGTCGAGCTGAGCAGCCCGCACGGCCGCGCCATCCTCCGCGCGCTCATCACGACCGATGTCGGCAAGGGCGAGCTTTTCGCCCCCATGCACTGGACCGGCGAGACGGCGCCCTCCGCCCGCATCGACGCCCTCGTCGCGCCCGCGACCGACCCGGTCTCCGGCCAGCCGGAAAGCAAGGCCGCGGTCGTCGCGGCCAGACCCTACGCCGCGACCTGGTACGCCTTCGCCGTCTCCGCCGCCCCGATGACGCCCGACGCCCCCTACTGGTCCCGCGCCCGCACCCGCAGCGGCTGGCGCGCGGAACTGGCCGGCACCGAGGCGCCGGCGGACTGGGAGGCGCAGGCCCGCGCCCTGTTCGGCCTCCCCGACGCCGCCGTGCAGGCCGTCACCGACCCCGCGCGCGGCCACCACCGCTTTGCCTTCCACGACGGCGACCGCCTGCTGGCCGCCCTCTTCGTCGCGCCCGAGCCGGTGCTGGCCGGCCGCGACTACCTCGCCACCGTCCCCGGCACCGACGCGCCCGAGGCGATCACCGGCCGCGCCCCCGCCGACCGGCCCGATCCCGGCCCCGTGGTCTGTTCCTGCTTCGATGTCGGGATCAACACGATCCTGGCGGCCATCGAGACGCAGGGCCTGCACAGCGTCGACCAGATCGGCGCCGCGCTGCAGGCCGGGACCAACTGCGGCTCCTGCCGCCCGGAACTCGCCACGCTGATCGCCCGCGCCACCGCCCCCGCCGAAGCCGCCGAATAGGAGGTCCGATGAAGTCCTTCCCGATGTTCATCCGCACCACCGGCCGCCGCGTCGTGATCGTCGGCGGCGGCGAACAGGCGGCACAGAAGGCCCGGCTCCTTCTGAAGACCGATGCGCAGCTGATCCTCGCCGCCCCGGAGCTCGACCCGGAACTCCGGGCGCTGGTCGACCGGGGCCGCGCCGACTGGCACCGCGGCCGCCTGACGCCGGCGCTGTTCGAGACCGCCGCCATGGGCTTCATCGCCACCGGCTGCCCGGGCCTCGACGCCTGCGCCCACGCGCTGGCCCGCGCCGCCCGCTGCCCCGTCAACGTGGTCGACCGCCCCGACCTCTGCGACCTGACGACACCGTCGCTGGTGGACCGCGACCCCGTCGTGGTGGCCATCGGGACCGAGGGCACCGCCCCCGTCCTCGCCCGCCAGATCAAGACGCAGGTGGAGCAGATGCTCGCCCCGACGCTGGGCGGCCTCGCCGCCTTCGCCGGCCGGATGCGCGGCGCCGTCGCCGCCCGCGTGCCCCGGGACGCCCGCCGCGCCTTCTGGCGCTGGGTTTTCGCCGACGCGCCCCGCGCCGCCTGGACCCGCGGCGCCGAGCGCGAGGCGGCGCAGGCGATCAAGGACGCCATCGCCGCCGGCCGCGCCCCCGACACGCCCCGCGGCGGCCACATCGCGCTGGTCGGCGCCGGCCCCGGCGCGCGCGACCTGCTGACTCTGCGCGCCGTGCAGCGGCTGCAGGAGGCCGACGTGATCTTCCACGACCGCCTCGTCGATGCGGACATCCTCGAACTCGCCCGCCGCGACGCCGAGCGGGTCCATGTCGGCAGGACCGCCGGCGCCGCCGCCTGGCCGCAGGACCGCATCGACGCCCTGGTCGTGGCCGAGGCCGCGAAGGGCCGACAGGTCGTCCGCCTGACATCGGGCGACCCCGGCATCTCCGGCAACGCCGCCGAGAACCTCACCGCCGCCCGCGCCGCCGGCATCCCGGTGGAGATCGTCCCCGGCATCGCCGCCGCGCCCGCCGGCGCCGAGCCCTATCTGTCCTACGACCTCCAAGACCCTGCCCAGCGGAACGCCGCGCCGAAGCGGGCGGGAACCGACCCCGGCCGACCCCGTGCCGTCCACGAGTCCCGTTAGCGCTATCTACAACGATTTCAGATACCTGGCATAGTGTCCAACCTCGGACACCCTCGGACACGCCGCCCGCGCAAGCCGCCAAGACCCGCCCCCCGCGCGCAGATCAGACCGACAGCGTCGCCTCGACCGCCTTGCGCCAGCGGCCATAGCGCGCCTCCCGCTCCGCCGCATCCATCGCCGGATCGAACCGCCGCTCCAGCGCCCAGCCCTGCGCGAAATCCTCCGGCCCGGGATAGAGCCCCGCCCGCATCCCGGCGAGCCACGCGGCGCCCAGCGCCGTCGTCTCCAGCACCGCGGGCCGGTCCACCGGGGCGCCCAGGATGTCGGCCAGGAACTGCATCGTCCAGTCGGATGCGCTCATCCCGCCATCGACCCGCAGGATCGCCTCGCCCGCGCCGCCCATATCGGCCTGCATCGCCTCCAGCAGGTCGCGGGTCTGGAACCCCACGCTCTCCAGCGCCGCCTTCGCGACTTCCGCCGGCCCCGAGCTCCGCGTCAGCCCGAACATCGCCCCGCGGCAGTCGGCGTTCCAATAGGGCGCGCCCAGCCCGGTAAAGGCGGGCACCAGGATCACCTCCTGCCCGTCATCCGCCGCCTCGGCCAAACCTTGCGTCTCCGGCGCCGCCTCGATGATCCGCAGCCCGTCGCGCAGCCACTGCACCACGGCGCCGGCGATGAAGATCGACCCCTCCAGCGCATAGGTCGGCACCCCGTCCAGCTGATAGGCGATGGTCGTCAGCAGCCGGTTCTCCGACGCCACCGGCGTCTCGCCCGTGTTCAGCAGCGCAAAGCACCCGGTCCCGTAGGTGGATTTCAGCATCCCTGGCCGGAAGCACGCCTGCCCCACCGTCGCCGCCTGCTGGTCGCCCGCCACGCCCAGGATCGGCACGGCCGCGCCGAACCACTCGGCATCGGCCTCGCCGAACGCGGCGGCACAGTCCTTCACCTCCGGCAGCATCTCCATCGGCACGTCGAGAAGGTCGCACATGGTCCGCGACCAGCGCCCCTTGCGGATGTCGTACATCAGCGTCCGCGAGGCATTCGTGGCGTCGGTCACATGCGCCCGCCCGCCCGTCAGCTTCCAGATCAGCCAGCTGTCGACCGTCCCGAACACGAGCTCGCCCGCCTCCGCCCGCGCCCGCGCGCCCTCGACCTCGTCCAGCAGCCATTTCAGCTTGGTCCCCGAGAAATACGGATCGCACAGCAGCCCGGTCCGTTCGGCGATCGCCGCCTCGTGCCCCGCCTCGCGCAGCGCGCGGCAGGTCTCCGCCGTCCGCCGGTCCTGCCAGACGATGGCGCGGTGGATCGGCGCGCCCGTGGCCCGGTCCCAGACCAGCGTCGTCTCGCGCTGGTTGGTGATGCCGATCCCGGCCAGGTCCCCGGCCCCCGCGCCGGCCGTCTCCAGCGCCGCGCGGCAGGTGGACAGGGTCGTCTGCCACAGATCCTCCGCGTCGTGCTCGACCCAGCCGGAGCGGGGGTAATGCTGCAGAAACTCCTCCTGCGCGACGGCCACGACGCGCATCTCCGCATCGAACACGAGCGCGCGGGTCGAGGTCGTCCCCTGGTCGATGGACAGAATGTAGCGCATGGGCCTCCCTTCCCGGTTCGCGGCGCGTGCCCGGCAGGATAGGCCGAAGACGACACGCGGGTGAAGGGGCCGTCGCGGCATTTCTCCGGGCGGCGCGACGCATGCCGAGCCGCCCACGATCCACCCGGACCCCATTTGCGCCGCCCGCACCCACCAATCCACCACCCCACCCTTCTTCTGGCCGGAAATACTCCGGGGGGCCGTTCATCCTGCGCCATCGGTTCAAGCACGATGGACGGCGGGGTTGGCCCCCACCCGCGCCGGATCCCGCAAGAGAGCGCGTCGAACCGATGCCCTCTTGCCGCAACGCACTCTAATTCCGCTTGGCAACGCCGCGGGATCGCGAGAGGGTGGCCCGCGTGGTGGACAGGAAGGCGACAGAGACAGACCCGGAACCCCCGGCCACGCCGCCATGGCGCGGCTCTCCGGCAGCCGGATCCTCGCGATGCCGCGCCGGCGGATACGCTTCGCGGGCCGGGTCGCGCGCCAAACGGAGCATCGCGAGCTGCGCGACGCCACCGCCTCCGGCCGCTCCGGCCCAGGCCCGCGCGGCCATGAAACGACATGTCAGCGCCCTGGACGGGCGCATATACAAGGGGACAGCGAATGCAGGTTGAATGCGTGGTACCCAGCCGCTCGAAGCTGGGCGAAGGCGCGGTCTGGGACGTGGACGACCAGGCGCTCTGGTGGGTCGACATCAAGGCCGGCCTGATCCACCGCTACGATCCGGTGACCGGCGAGAACCGCAGCCACGACTTCGGCGAGCCGGTAGGATGCCTCGCCCGCCGCGCGGGCCGCGACGACCTGGTGGTGGCGGCTGCCAGCGGCTTCTGGTTCTACGACCCGGCGACCGGCGCCAAGGAGCCGATCACCGACCCCGAATCGCACCGGCCCGACAACCGCTTCAACGACGGTACGACCGACATGCAGGGCCGGTTCTGGGCCGGCACCATGAAGGAGGGCGGCGAGCCCGAGCGGCTGGGCCGGTTCTACCGCCTCGACCCGGACCGTTCGGTGACGCCCTGGAAGGACGGCATCTTCACCACCAACGGGCTCGCCTTCTCGCCCGATGGCAAGACGATGTACTTCTCCGATTCCAACCCCTCGGAGCGCACCATCTGGGCCTGCGACTACGATACCGACACCGGCACGCCGGGCGAGCCGCGGGTGTTCTTCGACACCCGCGCGGTGGCCGGCCGCCCCGACGGCGGCACGGTGGATGCCGACGGCTGCTACTGGCAGGCGGGCGTGTCGGGCTGGCAGCTCTACCGCATCACGCCGGACGGGCGGGTGGACATGACCGTGGACATGCCGATCGAGAAGCCGACCAAGCCGATGTGGGGCGGCAAGAACCTGGACGTGCTGTTCGTGACCTCGCTGTCGCTCGGCCTCGCCGAGGGCTCGGACCAGCCGGAAGCCGGCAGCCTCTTCGCCGTCACCGGCCTGGGCTGCCAGGGCGTGCCGCAGGCCCGGTTCGCGGGCTAGGCATGCCCGTCATCACCCGCCCCGGCCGGCCCGCCGCATCGAGGCGGCCTGGGCCGGCCCGCACAACAAGACACGGATAACGCCATGAAAATCACCGGACTGCGCAGCTACATGTCCTGCGACCGCGATCGCCCGCGCGTTCTGGTCGCCCTCGACACCGACGAAGGCGTCACCGGCTGGGGCGAGTGCTACAACCACGGCCCCGACCGCGCCCTGCCGCCGCTTCTGGACTATCTCTATCTCCAGCTCGAAGGCGAGGACGCGACCCGCATCGAACGCCTGATCCTGAAGCTATTGCAGCAGTCCCGCTTCCCGCCCGGCGCGCTGGGCCTCGCGGCGATCAGCGCCATCGACCATGCGCTGTGGGACCTGAACGCCAAGGCGCTCGGCGTGCCGGTCTACCGCCTGCTCGGCGGGCACGTCCGCGACCGGGTCCGCGTCTATCTCGGCGTCTATTCCGCGCCCGAGGCCGAGGACATCCGCGATTTCTGCGCCGGGAAGACCGAAGAGTTCGGCCTGACCGCCTTCAAGCTGTCGCCCTACCGCGTCGACATCCATGCCGAGCCCTGGGGCAAGGTGATCCGCTCCACGACAGAGTGGATGGAGAAGCTGACGGACCTCTGTCCCGACACCGAGTTCGCCTTCGACGCCCACGCCAAGATATGGGAGCCGTGGCAGGCGGTCGATCTCGGCAACGCGCTGGCCCCGTTCCACCCGCTGTTCTACGAGGAACCGATCCGGCCCGAGAACATCGAGGCCTGGGGCGATCTGAACGCCAAGCTGACGGTGCCGCTGGCCACGGGGGAATCGCTCTACAACCGCTGGGAATTCCTGCGCCTGCTGAAATCCGGCGGCGCCGACATCGTGCAGCCCGACATCTGCGTCGTCGGCGGGCTCTACGAGATGCGCAAGATCGCCGCGCTGGCCGAGGCGTTCTACGTGCCCGTCGCGCCGCACAACCCGATGGGCCCGCTCGCCACGGCGGTGAACCTGCACTTCTCCGCGGCCTGCCCCAACTTCAAGATCCTCGAATACCGCCTGCCGATGGGCGCGGCCTATACCGGCCACGGCCTGTCGGACAGCGACGAGACCGCGCAATACGTCAAGGATCCCTACCTGCCGGTCGACGGCCACCTGGATCTGCGCCCCGACCGCCCCGGCTGGGGCGTGGAGATCGACGAGGAGTACCTGAAGACCGACCGCTACGTGCACTGGGAACGCAAGGTGCCCACCCGACCCGACGGATCCTATGGGTTTCCGTAGATGACGGCCGGGGATCTCCGCACCACGCTGCAGCGCCTGACCGGCTGGGCTCCGCACCCGGCCGTTCCGCACGCGCAGACCGCGGGCCCCCACCCCGGCGGCCACATCGTGGAAGAGCTGACGCTCGACACCCCCACGGGCGCGATCCCCGGCACCCTGATCCGCCCCGACACCGCCGGCCGCTGCCCCGCCGTGCTCTACTGCCACGCCCACGGCGGCGACTACCGGCTCGGCCGCCGCGAACTCCTCGAAGGCAGCCGCTTCCTGCAGGACCCACCCTACGGCCCGGCGCTCGCCGCAGCCGGCTTCGCCGCGCTCTGCATCGACATGCCCGGCTTCGGCGACCGCCGCGACGAAGGGACAGAAAACGACATCGCCAAGGCGCTGTTCTGGGACGGCCGCAGCCTGTTCGGCGCCATGCTGAACGACCTCGCCGCCGCCTTCGGCTACCTGACAACCCGCCCCGACATCCACCCCGGCCGCATCTTCACCCTAGGCCTCTCGATGGGCGCCGCCCATGCCTTCTGGCTCGCCGCGCTGGAGCCGCGCCTCGCCGGAACTGCCCACCTGTGCATGCTGGCCGATATCGGCCCGCTGATCGCCGACGGCACCCACGCGAAGCACGGCTTCTACCTCACCGTCCCCGGCCTGTTGCGCTTTGCCGAGATGGGCGACATCGCCGGCCTCGTCGCCCCGCGCCCGCAATTCGCCTGCCACGGCGGGCAGGACCACCTGACCCCCGCCCCGGCCCGCGATGCGGCGCTCACCCGCCTCAAGGCCGCCTACGAGACCGACCCGGACGCGCTCACCACCGCGCTCGACCCCAATGCCGGGCACGGCGAAAGCGCCCCGATGCGCGTCGCCGTGCTCGACTTCCTGACCCGGGCCGCCGCGCCCGCACAACCGACAATCCAGTAACCACCGGAGGAGACACATGAAACGCCTGCTCATCACCGGCGCCGCCGGCAATCTCGGGGCCCAGATGCGCACCCGCCTCGCCCACCTCGCCGACACCGTCCGCCTGTCCGACAGGGGCGACATGGGCCAGGCCGGCCCGAACGAGGAAACCGTCCCCTGCGACCTCGGCGACCGCCAGGCCGTCGAGGATCTGGTCAAGGGCTGCGACGGCATCGTCCATTTCGGCGGCCAGGCGAACGAGGCGCCCTGGTCCACCATCCGCAACGCCAACCTCGACGGGGTCTACAACCTCTACGAGGCCTGCCGCCTGCACGGCTGCAACCGCGTCGTCTTCGCCAGTTCCAACCACGCCACCGGCTACTACAAGCAGGACGAAGTCATCGACAACAGCGTCTACCCGCGCCCCGACGGGCTCTACGGCGTGTCCAAGGTGTTCGGCGAGATGATGGCCAGCCTCTACCACGACAAGTTCGGCATCGAGACCGCCAGCATCCGCATCGGCTCCAGCTTCCCCGAGCCGCGCAACCACCGGATGCTCTACACCTGGCTCAGCTACGACGACCTCGCCCGCCTGATCGAGCGCATCTTCGACGTCCCCAAGCTCGGCTGCCCGGTGATCTACGGTGCCTCGGCCAACGACCAGACGTTCTGGGACAATTCCAGAATCGCCTGGCTCGGCTGGCGGCCGCAGGACAATTCCGCCGCCTGGAAGGAAAAACTCGACGCCGAGGTCGAGAAACCGGCTGCCGACGCGCCCGACGTGGTCTATCAGGGGGGCATGTTCACCGCAGACGGCATACACCAGGAATGACGGCCGACTGGATCGCCGTCGACTGGGGCACGACGCACCTGCGCGCCTGGGCGATGACGGGGGCCGAGATCGCGGCCTCCGCCGAGTCCGACGATGGCATGTCCCGGCTGGCGCCCGACGAGTTCGAGCCGGCCCTCCTGCGCCTCGTGGGCGACTGGCTGGGCGAGGGCGCCACCCGCGTCACCGCCTGCGGCATGGTCGGCGCCCGCCAGGGCTGGGCCGAGGCCCCCTACCGCCCGGTCCCCTGCACCGCGGCCGGCGGCGGCACCCTGCCCGTGCTGACCCATGACGCCCGGCTCGACGTCCGCATCATCCCCGGCCTGTCGCAGGACAGCCCCGCCGACGTGATGCGCGGCGAAGAGACCCAGATCGCCGGCTTCGTCGCCGCCAACCCCAAGTTCGACGGCATCCTCTGCCTGCCCGGCACCCACACCAAGTGGGCGCATGTCTCGGCCGAAGAGGTCGTGTCGTTCCGCACCTTCATGACCGGCGAGATCTTCGCGCTTCTGTCCTCCCAGTCCGTCCTGCGCCACAGCCTCGCGGCCGAGGACTGGGACGCCGACGCCTTCGCCGACGCGGTGGGCGAGGGCCTGTCGCGCCCCGAATCCTTCGCCGCCCGCGCCTTTTCGCTGCGCGCCGAGCACCTGCTGCACGACCAGTCCGCCACGGTCTCCCGCTCCCGCCTCTCCGGCTGGCTGATCGGCGCCGAGCTCGCGGCCGCCCGCCCCTACTGGCTCGGCCAGCCCGTGGCGCTCATCGGCGCCCCCGCGCTGTGCCACCTCTACGCCGCGGCGCTCAAGTCGCAGGGGCTGGAGGCGCCCATCGCCGACGGCGACGCGATGACGCTGGCGGGGCTGGCGGCGGTGCAGTTGGGGCGGGTGTAGGGGGGGCGGTGGTGTAGATCGGTGAGTTCGGATCGACCGTTTGTCATGTTCGGCCCGGAACAGTCGCTGACGGGCCGACCTGCCCCGCAATGCAGCGTCGCCATACCGGCCATTCGCGTGAGCTTGCGTTCAAGCAGCCATGGCGTTCGGATAGCTATGCTGCAAAACGGCGCAGATCGCCGAAGACCTCTGTTAGCAAGCGCGTTCTGATCTCCGCAATATCATCATCGCCCATTTCCTTCGCCAAAATCAGCAACGCGTGAGCAGGATTGTCGGGAACCATGGGATCATCTTTGACCGGGTCGTCAAACAGGCAAACACTTCGCGTTCCGTCCGCCTGTTCCAGCGCCCTGATGAGCTGCGCCTCGCCCTCGATGACGCCTACGGCGGTATCTTTTTCGCTATGTGATGCAATCGCGTCGGCGTGCATCTTCAATTCGTCTTCGGAGAGGTGTTTGGGGCGCATCAGTGACAACCCCTTCTCTTTGATATGAGTAGGCGGGAACACCCCCGGCTTAGAGCGTTTGCCCACCGACATGAATCGATTGGGGATTCCCATTCGGCCGAGGGACTGATTCACTGACCCTGGGGCAGATACTGGGGGCAGCG
>NZ_JARGYC010000052.1 GCF_029168335.1 Psychromarinibacter sediminicola | reverse complement strand
ACTGGCGAGGACGGTGCCAAGTGTTCGACATACATGCTTATGTCTCCGGCATCGCAAAGCTCGACCGCGCCCCGGCGGGTCGGCGCTGCACGGCGCTCCGCTCGACCGGGACCGCTATCCGGCAACGCCGAGGAAGTTGTGTCGTGTAGTGTGATGGCGTCCGCACGACAGGACTGGCCCGCGTGCTGTACCCGGCCGGCCCTGCGCCGGGACGCAGTGTCGCGAGCGTCCGGGGGAGCCCGCCGCAAGGCGTTTGCAAGCGCCTTGGACAAGGGCCTTGCAAGGCCCTTGCAAGCGGTTTCGAAACCGCTTGCCGCCGACCGCGTCACAGCGGCAGGGCATGGACCTTCCGGCCGGGATGCGGTTTAGCGGGGCAACCGCACCGAAGAGGCCCGCCCATGCCCGAGACCGCCCTGCTGATCCAGCTCGCCCTGATCCTGATCGCCATCGGCGCCTTCGCCGGCGTGCTCGCCGGGCTTCTGGGCGTGGGGGGCGGCATCGTGCTGGTGGCGGCCTTCTTCTACAGCTTCACCGCGCTCGGCTACCTTGGGCCGCAGCTGATGCAGATCTGCCTGGCCACCTCGCTGGCGACCATCGTCGTGACCTCGGTACGCTCGGTCCACGGCCACAACAAGAAGGGGGCGGTCGACTGGACGGTGCTGAAGACCTGGGCGCCGGGCATCGCGGTGGGCGCGGTGGTCGGCGTGCTGGTGGCCGCCAGCCTGCGCACCGTCGCGCTGCAGGCGATCTTCGGCGTGCTGGCCATCGTGATCTCGCTCTACATGGCGTTCGGCCGGCGCGACTGGCGGCTGGGCGCGGCGATGCCGACGGGCGCCGCGCGCGCGGCGCTGTCGCCCGCGGTCGGCTTTCTGTCGGTGCTGATGGGGATCGGCGGCGGCAGCTTCGGGGTGCCGGTGATGACGCTCTACGGAATGCCGATCCACCGGGCGGTGGCGACGGCGGCGGGGTTCGGCCTGCTGATCGCGGTGCCCTCGGTCATCGGCTTTCTGTTCGTCGAGATCGACCCGGCGTTCCGGCCGCCCTTCACGGTGGGGGCGATCAACCTGCCGGCCTTCGCCATCGTGATCAGCATGACGCTGCTGACCACGCCGCTGGGCGTGAAGCTGGCGCACCGGCTCGATCCGGCGCCGCTCCGGCGCGTCTTTGCGGTGTTTCTGTTCCTGGTGGCGCTGAACATGCTGCGCGCGGCGCTGTTCGGGTAAGGGCCGCGCGTTGCCCCCCGTGCGGCGGCGCCTTGCGCGGGGCCCGTCAGGAGGCCGTCCGGCGCGCGTCCTTCGCCCGGCGGCCGCCGCGGCGTTTGCGCAGGCGGCCCTTGCGCTCCGGCAGCTCGTCCATCAGCGCCCGGCGTTCCTCGGGGCTCATCGCGGTCCAGCCGGTGATTTCCTCGATCGTGCGCAGACAGCCCGTGCAGATGCGTGCCTCGGGATGGATGACGCAAATGCGTATGCAGGGCGAGTCGATGCCGCCCGGAGTGTCGCCGTGGTCTTTCACTGCTCCTGCCTCAGGTGCCGGATGCGGTCCAGCGCTCCCTGAAGGATAAAGCCTGCGGCCACATGGTCAATCACTTCGGCCCGGCGGCGCCGCGACGTATCCGCCTCCAGAAGCGCGCGCTCGGCGGCCACGGTGGACAGGCGTTCGTCCCAGAAGGCGATGGGCAGGTCGGTGAGGCGCGACAGGTTCCGGGCGAAGGCGCGGGTGGACTGGCAGCGCGGGCCCTCGCTGCCGTCCATGTTCACCGGCAGGCCCAGCACGAGGCCCGCGAGCTCGCGCTCCGCCGCGATCTGCAACAGCCGCTCGGCGTCCTGGGTGAATTTCTTGCGCCGGATGGTTTCCAAAGGGGTGGCCGATTGCAGCAGCCGGTCGGCCACCGCGACGCCGATGGTCTTGGTGCCGAAGTCGAGCCCGGCGATGCCGCGCATCGGGGGCAGGGCGGCGGCGAACGCGGCGATGTCGTCGCAGATCACTCGGCGACCCCGGCGCGGAGCGCCGCGGCGCGGATCGTCTGCAGCGCGTCCGGCGCGTCGGCGAAGACGCCCTGCGCTTCGTCCCAGATCGCCGCGGCGCGCTCGGTCTCCTCCAGCACGCCCAGCGCGCCAATCAGCCGCGCCCAGTCCTCGGGCGGGCCGCCCTCGGAGGCCAGCCGGTCGGCGAGGCCGTCGACCATGTTCTGGATCATCTGCCGGCGGTCCTCGGGCGCCATGTCGGCGGCGGCCTCCATATCGGCGGCGGTGGGGCCGCGTTCCGGCGCGGCGGCCTCGGGCGGCGACCAGCGCTCGCCGGCCAGCGCGGCGACGCGCGGCATCTGTTGCAGGATCGGCTGCACCCAAGGGTCGGACATCCGGGAGTCCTGCAACAGCCCGCGCCAGATCTCGAAGGCCCGGTCCGGCCGCCCGGTCTGGGCATAGGTGACGCCGGAATAGTAGCGCGCGGGGCCGTTGTCGGGATCCATTTCCAGCGCCTTGTCGATCGCCGCCTCGGCCTCGGGCGAGACATAGCCGCCGGCGGCCAGCACCATCAGGTCGGCGAGATCGGCCCAGTCGGTGGCGGTGGCGTCCTCGCCCATCACCTCGATGCGGCGCTCCTGCGCCTCGTAGGCCGCCTTGAAGTTGCCCAGCCGGGCCTCGTTGACGACCAGGAGTTGCAGGCCCTGCAGGTCGTCGGGGTTCTCCTCCAGCGCGGCGCGCAGGCGGTCCATCAGCTCGGTGAAGCGTTCGTCGGGCGCCTCGCGCTCGGGCAGGCGGGCCAAAGCTTGGGCCTCGGCCGTCTCCTGGTCGGGACGGTTGGCGCGGCGCTCCTCGGCGGCGTCGAGGCGGGCGCTCAGCGGCAGATCGGGATAGCCCGGCGCGCCGACGGCGTAATAGACGCCGAAGCTGCCGGCGAGGATCGCCACCACCAGCGCGGCGGCGCCGTAGGTGGCGGGCCGCGGCGCGGTGCCGGCGGCGCGGGCGGCCTGCGCGGCGCGGTCGGCCTCCAGCAGGCGGCGCGAGACCTCGGTGCGGGTGCGCTGTGCCTCGTCCTCGGTGACGACGCCGCGGGCGAGGTCGCGCTCGACCTCGGCCAGCTGGTCGCGATAGACCTGCACGTCATAGGCGGCCGCCGGCGTCGCCTGCCGCCGCCCGCGCATCAGTGCCAGAAGCATCAGCGCCGCGACCAGAAGCGCCAGAAGCCCCGCGACGATCCAGAACGCCCACTCCGCCATGTATCCTCCGTTTCCGGGTGTCCATCTATCCACTGAGGCGGCCGTGCAAAACCCTTAATCGGCCCCTGCGGCGTCACGCCTCCGTGCGGAACGGAGCGCGGCCGGGGCCATGTCGCAAATCCGGCCGCAAATGCCGCGGAGCGTCTATCGGCACCGCGCCCGAGGTTCCACAAAAGCGAAACCGTGCCCGAGGGATTCGCCGGATGAAACGTTACTCCGCCTTTGCCATCGCCCGCGAGGCGCTTCGCGGCCATATCGGCTGGGAGCGCGCCTGGCGCTCGCCCGAGCCGAAGGCGCAGTACGACGTGGTGATCGTCGGCGCCGGGGGGCACGGGCTGGCCACGGCCTACTACCTGGGCAAGAATTTCGGCATCACCAATGTCGCGGTGCTGGAGAAGGGCTGGCTCGGCGGCGGCAATACCGGGCGGAACACGACGATCATCCGCTCGAACTACCTCCAGGACCCGTCGGCGGCGATCTACGAGAAGGCGCGCAGCCTCTACGAGACGCTGAGCCAGGAGCTGAACTACAACATCATGTTCTCGCCGCGCGGCGTGCTGATGCTGGCGCAGACCGAGCACGAGGTGCGCGGCTATCGTCGGACGGCGCATGCCAACAGCCTGCAGGGGGTGAAGACCGAGTTCGTAAGCCCCGACCGGGTGAAGGAGCTGTGCCCGATCATCAGCCTGGAGGGGCCCCGCTATCCGGTGCTGGGCGCGCTGTGGCAGGCGCGGGCCGGGACGGCGCGGCACGACGCGGTCGCCTGGGGCTATGCGCGGGCGTGTTCCGACATGGGGATGGACATCATCCAGAAATGCGAGGTCACCGGCATCCGGACCGAGGGCGGCAAGGTGTCGGGCGTGACCACGACGCGGGGCGACATCGGCTGCGGCAAGCTGGGGATCGTGGTGGCGGGGCATTCCGGCGTGGTGGCCGAGATGGCCGGGTTCCGGCTGCCGATCGAGTCGGTGGCGCTGCAGGCGCTCGTGTCCGAGCCGATCAAGCCCTGCATGGACGTCGTGGTGATGGCCAACACCGTCCACGGCTACATGAGCCAGTCGGACAAGGGCGAGATGGTGATCGGCGGCGGCGCGGACGGGTTCAACAACTACACCCAGCGCGGCTCGTTCCACCATGTCGAGGAGACCGTCCGCGCGCTGGTGGAGACCTTCCCGATCATCTCGCGGCTGAAGATGCTGCGGCAATGGGGCGGGATCGTCGACATGACCGGCGACCGCTCGCCGATCATCTCGAAGACGCCGGTGGAGAACTGCTTCATCAACTGCGGCTGGGGCACCGGCGGGTTCAAGGCGATCCCCGGCTCCGGCTGGGCGATGGCGGAGCTGATGGCGAAGGGCGCCTCGCCGCTGGCCGACGGGTTCGAGATGCACCGCTTCCGCGAGGGGCGCTTCGTGGACGAAAGCGTCGCGGCGGGGGTGGCGCATTGACCGGGCGGCCCGGCAGTCGCGGTCCGGGGCGCGGGCGCGACAGGCAGGCGTGGCCGCGCCGAAGCCGGTCAAATCTTGTGTCGCACTCTCGCAGATCCCCCAGATTTTGTTTACCCTCCGGCAAGGATTCTGCCCGTCTGCTGGGCGAGTCCGACACCGGGGGACGGGGCCGCTGGGGGCCCGCGCGTCTCTTCTCGTGCCGTCCGACGACCGGGCGGGGCTGCCACGCGAACGAGGAAGGACCACTGCGATGCGTGCGATGACAAGGAACCTGAGCCGGGCCGTGCGGGCGGCCCTGATGCCCGCTGCGCTGATGCTGGCGCTGACGACGGGGCCGGCGCCGGCGGCGCCCGAGGGCAACACGATGAAGCTCCGCTTCGGCGCGTTCGAGGTGATCGGCACCTATTCCAAGCGCTCCTGCGCGGCGCAGTCGACGCTGCGCTCGGCCAAGGGCGCGCGGGTCGGCTTCTCGATCTACTGGGTGCCGGGGCGGTCGCTGTATCTGCTGACGATGCACCCGAACGCGGGGCAGGTCACCGGCAACCGGCAGGTCAATTTCCGCTTTCCGGGCGGGCAGGCGGTGGCCTTCGGCATGAAGCGCAGCGGCAACAACCTGTTCACGAATATCGGCTTCGGCGGCACCGCGAAGAATTTCTACAAGCTGATCGAGGCCAACGGCTCGCTCAGGATCGAGATCCCCAGCCTGGGAGACACGATCGACGTGAGCCTCGCCCAGCGGCGCGAGGTCGAGGCGGCGATGCGGCACTGCCGGGACTGGCTGCGGTCATGAACGGCGTTCGGTAAAGGGCGGAGATGGAACGGGAAATGGCGATCACGGTTGCGTGCGGCGCGGAACCCGGGGCGAATCGGGCGACGCCGGCAGGGTTTGGCTTAGCCGCGGTGCAGAAGCGCGCAGCTTTCGGCGCACGCGCGGGCGCGGGGCGGCCGGGCCCTGTCCGCCGGACGAGCGGCGTCCTATCCTTCCAGAGCAGGAAGGAGAAAGTGCCATGTACGAGAACGTCCCCAAACCCCATCGTCCGGCCTACGGCCTGCATGACCCCGACGACCGTTTCCGTCCCGAAGGCGGTGGAACGGGCTGGATCTGGATGGCCGGCATCGCCGTGGCCGTCCTGCTGGGTCTCGTCATCTTCGGTGCCAGCGGCACCACCTCGGTCGAGCATCCCGGCGGTGCCTCGGGCATCGAGCAAACCGCTCCGGCGGCGGCCGAGCCCGTGCCGGCCCCCGGCGCGGAGTAACACCACTCGCGGACACCTGCGGGGCGGGCGCCGCGTTGCGCCCGCCCTAATGCTGCGCGGAGGTCGGCCATGCTGATCCTGCGCTGTCCCAATTGCGGTATCGACGCCGACGAGACGGAACTGGCCCCCGGCGGCGAGGCGCATCTGAGGCGCGTCGGCCCGGAGGCGTCGGACGATGCCTTCGAGGGCTATCTGTTCCATCGCGAGAACCCGCGCGGCGTGCATTTCGAGCGCTGGCGCCACGCCGCGGGCTGCGGCAAGTGGTTCCACGCCGCGCGCTGCACCCAGACATTGGAGGTCTTCGGCACCTATTCGGCCCAGGTGACCGACCCGCCGCAGGACATCCGCGACGCAATCACGGCCAGGCGGCCCGGCTGGCGCTGGAGAGACATCGAATGACGACCCGACTGGCCAGGGGCGGGCGGCTGCTGAATCGCGGCCGGGCGCTGGAGTTCACCTTCAACGGCAAGCGGATGACCGGCTATCAGGGCGATACGCTCGCCTCGGCGCTTCTGGGCGCGGGGCAGCGGCTGGTGGGGCGGTCGTTCAAGTATCACCGGCCGCGCGGGCTGGTCGCCTCGGGGGCCGAGGAGCCCAACGCGCTGGTCAACCTGGGCGAAGGCGGGACCTTCGAGCCGAACCAGCGCGCCACGACGCAGGAGCTTTACGACGGGCTGGCGGCGGAAAGCCAGAACCACTGGCCGAGCCTGGAATTCGACGTGGGCGTGGCGAACAACTACGTCTCGCGCTTCCTGCCGGCAGGGTTCTATTACAAGACCTTCATCAACCCGCGGCCCGCCTGGAAGCACCTGTTCGAGCCGTTCATCCGGCAGTCGGCGGGGCTGGGCCGCGCCCCGAAGGAGCGCGACGCGGACGTCTACGAGCATTTCCACGTGCATGTCGACTGCCTGGTGATCGGCGGCGGCATCGCGGGGCTGGCCGCCGCGCTGAAGGCGGCCGAGGCGGGCCGCGAGGTGCTGCTGATCGAGCAGACGGCGCATTGGGGCGGCCGGGCGCCGGTGGACGGCGCGGTGATCGACGGCGCCGAGGCGGACGCCTGGGTGAAGAACACGGTCGAAACCCTTGAAGGCATGGAGAATGTCCGCATCCGCACCCGCTGCATGGGGGTCGGGGTCTATGACCACGGCTACGTGCTGGCCTACGAGCGGCTGACCGACCACGACCCGCATCCGGACCTGCCGCGGCACCGGCTGTGGAAGATCCGGGCGTCGGAGGTGATCACCGCGACCGGCGCGCTGGAGCGGCCCCTGAGCTTTGCGGGCAACGACGTGCCGGGGGTGATGCTGGCCTCGGCCGTGCGCGACTATGTGGTGAACTGGGCCGTCTCGCCCGGCGACCGGACGGTCGTGGTGACGAACAACGACGACGCCTACCGCACGGCGATCGCGCTTAAGGAGGCGGGGCTGGAGGTGCCGGCGGTGATCGACGCGCGGACGGCGCCGGAGGGCCCCTTGGTGGAGCGCGTCCGCGCCCTGGGCGTGCGGGTCGAGACCGGCCGCGCCGTGGCCAAGGTGAAGGGCCGGGCGAAGGTCGAGGGCGTGGCGATGACCATGCAGGCCGGCGAGGGCGCGGTGCTGGAGGTGATCGACTGCGACGCGGTGGCGATGTCGGGCGGCTGGTCGCCGGTCGTCCATCTGTGGTCGCATTGCGGCGGCAAGCTCGTCTGGGACGATGCGCAGGCGTTCTTCCGGCCCGACCCGGAGAAGGCGCCGACCGGCGCCGACGGCCAGCCCTTCGTCCGGGTCGTGGGCGCGGCGAACGGCGCGATGACCACGGCGGATGTGCTGGCGGATGCCGGGGCGGACGCGCAGGCAGCGCCCGAGGCGGCCGGGCCGATCGAGCCGGTCTGGATCATGCCGCAGGGCGCGGGGCCGGAGCTGCGGTCGAAGATGTGGCTCGATTACCAGAACGACGTGAAGGTGTCCGACGTGCAGCTCGCCGCGCGCGAGGGCTACGAGAGCGTCGAGCACACCAAGCGCTACACCACGCTGGGGATGGCGACCGACCAGGGCAAGCTCAGCAACATCAACGGGCTGGCGGTGCTGTCGCGGTCGCTGAACGCCGAGATCCCGCAGGTCGGCACCACCACGTTCCGGCCGCCCTATACGCCGATCTCCTTCGGCTCCATCGCCGGGCAGGCGCGGGGCGACATGTTCCAGCCGCTGCGCCGGACGCCGATGCATGCCTGGCACATGGCCAACGGCGCGCATTGGGAGCCGGTGGGTCACTGGCGCCGGCCCTATTGCTACCTGCAGCCCGCCGAAACGGTCGAGGAGGCGGTGCAGCGCGAGGTGAAGAACACCCGCGAAGCCGTTGGTTTGCTTGACGCATCCACGCTGGGCAAGATCGTCGTCAAGGGGCCGGATGCGGGCCGGTTCCTCGACATGCTCTATACCAACATGATGTCGACGCTGAAGCCCGGCCGCTGCCGCTACGGGCTGATGTGCAACGAGAACGGGTTCCTGATGGACGACGGCGTCGTCGCCCGGATCGACGAGGACACGTTCCTGTGCCACACCACCACCGGCGGGGCCGAGCATGTCCATGCCCACATGGAGGAATGGCTGCAGACCGAGTGGTGGGACTGGCAGGTCTACACCGCCAACGTCACCGAGCACTACGCGCAGATCGGTGTCGTCGGCCCCCACGCCCGCGAGGTGCTGGACCTGGTCGGCGGCATGGACGTGTCGAAAGAGGCGATGGCCTTCATGGACTGGCAGGACGGCGAACTGGGCGGGCTGCCGGTGCGCGTCTTCCGCATCAGCTTCTCGGGCGAGTTGTCCTACGAGATCGCGGTGAAGGCCGGCTATGGCCGGGCGCTCTGGGACATGCTGGCGGAGGCGGGGCGCGAGGTCGGGATGATGCCCTACGGCACCGAGGCGCTGCATATCCTGCGCGCCGAAAAGGGCTTCATCATGATCGGCGACGAGACCGACGGCACCGTCACGCCGCAGGATCTGTGCCTCGACTGGGCGATCTCGAAGAAGAAGGACGACTATATCGGCAAGCGCGGGCAGGCGCGGTCGCACCTGACCGACCCCGAGCGGTGGAAGCTGGTGGGGCTGGAGACGGTGGACGGCTCGGTGCTGGAGGACGGCGCCTATGCGGTGGCCGAGGGGCGCAATGCCAACGGCCAGCGCAACGTGCAAGGGCGGGTGACGTCGACCTACCGCTCGCCGACGCTGGGGCGCGGCATCGCCATGGGGCTGATCCGGCGCGGGCCGGAGCGGATGGGCGAAGTGGTGGAGTTCACCCGCACCGACGGCACCACGACGCGCGCCAAGATCGTGCAGCCCGTATTCTTCGATCCGGAGGGGGAGAAGCAGAATGTCTGACCCGGTCACGGCGCTCGGCGGGATGACCGCCGACAGCTTCGCCGACATCGCCGAACAGCCGCCGCGCGGCATGGTGCTGCTGCGGGGCGATCTGTCCTCCGCGCCGGTGCAGCGCGCCGCCGCAGAGGTGGCGGGCGTTACCGTCCCCGCCCCGAACCGGTTCGAGGGCGAGATGCCCGCGCTCTGCTGGATGGCGCCAGACGAGCTGTTGCTCCTGTGCGACTACGACGAGGCCGCGGCGAAGGTCGCGGCTCTCGCCGAGGCGTTACAGGGCGTGCATCATCTGGCCCTCGACGTCTCCGACGCGCGGGCGGTGTTCCGCGTCACCGGGCTGGACGCGCGCGAGGCGCTGGCCAAGCTGACGCCGGCCGACATGTCGCCGGCGGCCGTCCCGCCCGGCACCTTTCGCCGCACCCGCATGGCGCAGGTGCCGGCGGCGATCCGGGCGCTGGACGACACGGCCTTCGAAATCCTCTGCTTCCGCTCGGTCGCGCAGTACATGGCCGACCTGCTGATTTCCGCCGCGATCCCGGGCAGCGAAGTCGGCTACTGGCAGACGTAACGCCTCAGACGGGGCGCTTCGGACGGGGCGCCTCAGACGGGGCGCCCCGGACGCAGCGCCTCAGAAGTCGAAGCGGATCCGCATCGCGCCCACCAGGTTTTCGGCCTCGATGTCGTCGCCGCCGAAATGGGTGTAGATCAGGCCGGGGTTGAGCACCGCCCGCGAGTCGCCCAGCGGGATGTCCAGCCCGGCCTCGGCCCGCCAGAACAGGCCGTCCTCTTCCTGGGTGAACCCGCCGCCGAAGGCGTCGAACTCGCGCCAGCCATAGCCCAGCGACAGCGCGCCGCTCAGCTTGATCCCGGTGTCGTCGGCCGGGTCGCCGTTGAGCGGCAGCTCGGTGCGCACCCCGGCAAAGACGCCGTGGTCGCGCATGTCGCCGCTCGTCGCGAAGGTGGCGCCGCCCGGCTGCACCACGCGCTCCACCGTGCCGCTCTGGTTGTAATAGCCCAGCTGGAAGGCCGTCGCGAGCGCCGAGATCGTGGCGAACCGCCAGTAGAGGGTCAGGTCGAAGTAGAACGGGCTTTGCGCGAAGAGCGTCTCGCGCGTGGCGACGTCCACCATGGAATACTCGTTCAGGAACAGCCCGAAGCCCAGGGCGATGCCGGTCGGCACGAAATACGGCGTGCTGTCGCCGCTGAAGGCGCTGCTGGCGGCGGCGCCGGGGATCAGGACGAAGGGCGCGGAATCCGCGCTCTGGGCCGCGGCGGCGGTGGAACTGACCGACAGCAGAGCTGCGGCGACGACGGACATGGTCCTTTTCATGGCGATCCCCTCTCGTGGCATTTGGCGCCGTCCAGCGTGCCGCCTGGATGACGCCACGTAAACGATGCAGCGGAGACTCCGGTATCGACTGCGGCATCCGCGACACAGGCGCGGCGGCGGGTTTTCCGCGCCTTGCCCTTGACGCCGCGCGCTCCATGCCATTTCTGTCCAGCAGATACACCTTACAACGATAGGGGGACCCCCATGGCTTTCGAACTTCCCGATCTGCCCTATGCCCACGATGCGCTGGCCGCGTCGGGCATGTCCAAGGAGACGCTGGAGTATCACCACGACATCCACCACAAGGCCTATGTCGACAACGGCAACAAGGCCATCTCGGGGACCGAGTGGGAAGGCAAGCCGGTCGAAGAGATCATCAAGGGCACCTACGACCCGAACGCCGTCGCGCAGAACGGCATCTTCAACAACGCCTCGCAGTACTGGAACCACAACCAGTTCTGGGAGATGATGGCCCCGGGCGGCACCGGCATGCCGGGCGAGCTTGAAAAGGCGCTGGTCGAGGCGTTCGGCTCGGTCGACGAGTTCAAGTCGCAATTCGCCGCCGCCGGCGCCGGGCAGTTCGGCTCGGGCTGGGCGTGGCTCGTGAAGGACACCGACGGTTCGCTCAAGGTCACCAAGACCGAGAACGGCGTGAACCCGCTGTGCTTCAACCAGACCGCGCTTCTGGGCTGCGACGTGTGGGAACATTCCTACTATATCGACTTCCGCAACAAGCGCCCGGCCTACCTGGACAACTTCCTCAACAACCTGGTGAACTGGGAAAACGTCGCCTCGCGCATGTAACCTGCCGCGACGACAGCGTTATTTTGGCGGCGGCCGTCCCGGATCGGGGCGGCCGTCGTCGTGTCGGGGCGGAACCCGGCGCGCGGCCCGAACGTTTCCTCCCCGAACCAAGGAGGGAATGGAAATGGCAGAGCGCAAGAAGTCGAACGACGGCCGCCGCGAGACCGAGGAGATCCTCGGCGACAAGCCCGAGAACATGTCCGGCGAGACGACCGAGGAGGGCCGCAAGGGCGGCAACATCCAGCGCAAGGTCGGCACCCGCGACGAGGAGAAGCAGGTCGACGAGACCTCGGCCGGCAACACCCGCCCGCTGGCGCAGGACCAGAACGACAGCGGCGACAAGGAGAAGACGTAGATGGCCATCGAGGAAAAGCCCAAGGTGAAGACCGGAACGTGGGTGCTGCTCGCCGACGGCGAGAAGGCGCTGTTTTTGCGCAACGACGGCGACGATCAGGATCTGAACCTGAACGTGGTGCGCCTGGAAGAGCAGGAGAACCCGTCGGACCGCGAGCAGTCGGCCAACCGTCCGGGCCGGATGGAGGATACCGGCGTGCAGCAGCGCTCGGCGATGGACGACACCGACTGGCACGAACTGGCCAAGGAGCGGTTCGCCGACGACCTGGCCGATCTGTTGTACAAGTACGCGCACACGCACGCCTTCGAGCGCATCGTGCTGACCGCCTCGCCCAAGGTGCTGGGCGAGTTGCGCCACAAGATGCACAAGGAGGTGGCGTCGCGGGTGGTGGCCGAGGTGCCCAAGGACTTCACCAACCACCCGCTCGACAAGGTCGAGACGCTGCTGCCCAGGGAACTGGGCTGAGCGCCCGAGCCCGCCTTGACCCCGGCGCCTTGACCCCCGCGCCTTGACATCGCCGCCCGCGCGCGCCCATTGGCGGGCCAAAAGGAGCGGGCGGCGATGAACGAGGCGGGCAAGGGTGTGGCGGCGATGGTGACGGCCTGCATGATCTGGGGCCTGTCGCCGCTCTATTACAAGCTCCTGGCGCATGTGCCGCCGCTGGAACTTCTGGCGCACCGGACCTTCTGGTCGCTGATCTTCTTCGGCACGGTGCTGGCGCTTCAGGCGCGGCTGGGCGAGGTGCGGCGGCTTCTGCTCTCTTCGCCCCGCCAGGTCGCCGCGGTCGGCTTCGCGGCCGGCATGATCTCCACCAACTGGTTCTTCTTCATCTATTCGGTCCAGATCGGCCGCGTGGTGGAATCGTCGCTGGGCTATTACATCTTCCCGCTGGTCTCGGTGATGCTGGGCGTGCTGGTCTACCGCGAGGGCATGGACGCGGCGAAGGCCGTGGCCGTGGGGCTCGCCGCCACCGCCGTCATCGTGCTGACCCTGGGGCTTGGCGTGGCGCCGTGGGTGTCGCTGGTGCTGGCCTTCTCCTTCGGTTTCTATGGCATGGTGAAGAAATACGTGGCCGCCGGCGCGGTCGTGTCGGTGACGGCGGAAGTGGTCCTGCTGGTGCCGCTGGCGCTGTTCTGGCTGTGGGGCGTGCACAGTCAGGGCTGGACGGGGCTGACCGGCACCAACCTGGCGACATTCGGTCGCAGCCTGTCCGACAGCGCGCTCTTGATGCTGTCGGGGCCGCTGACGGCGACCCCGCTGATCCTGTTCTCCTACGCCTCGCGGCGGGTGACGATGGCGACCGTCGGGCTGGTGCAGTACCTCAACCCGACGCTGCAATTCGCCGTGGCCGTGGCGATCTTCGCCGAGCCGTTCACCCGCTGGCACGCCATCGCCTTCCCGCTGATCTGGGTGGCCTTGGCGATCTACACGCTGCGGACGTGGCGTCAGGAGAGGTCGGCGCGCAGGGCGGCGACCAGCTCGTCCACCGTGGCGACGGTGGTGAAGTAGCTGGCAAGGCTGCGATCGGCGAAGCCCGTCTCGATCGTGTGGTCCACGAGGCGCACGAGCGGTTGCCAGTAACCTTCTGTATCCAGAAGATAAATCGGCTTGGCATGCAGCATCAGCTGGCGCCAGGTGAGCACCTCGAAGAACTCGTCCAGCGATCCCGCGCCGCCGGGCAGCACCGCGATCGCGTCGGAATTCATGTACATCACCTTCTTCCGCTCGTGCATGTTCTCGGTGACGATGAACCGGCCCAGGTCGCGCTTGGCCACCTCGCGCGCCATCAGGTGGATCGGGATCACGCCGAACGTGTCGCCGCCGGCCTCCTGCGCGGCGCGCGCGACGGCGCCCATCAGCCCGACATCGCCGGCGCCGTAGACCAGCCGCCAGCCCTCGGCGGCCATGGCGCGGCCCAGCTCGGTCGCGGCCGCGCGGAAGGCCGGATCGGCGCCGTCGCGCGAGCCGCAGAAGACACAGATGGACGGGGCGGTAGCTACCATATCTAGCCCTCACGGCAATGGGTTTTGACCACCAATAGCCTTGTTGCTAATGTCGCTCAACCGTCGGCACGGGGCCGGCGCATGGGGGAACGCGATGCTGTCGAAAATCGGGTCCGTCTTTGGCGGAGGGCCTGCCAGCGGGGCCGTGGCCGTGGCGGTCGCCCTGGGGGCCGCGGGCTTTGGCGCGTGGCAGGTCCTGACCCCGTCGCCGAACCCCGACGCCCCCGTCGAGATCGCCACGACACCGCCGCCCGACAGCGCCCCCGCCCCCGAGGAGACGGCGCCCGAGGAGACCGCGCCCGAGGAGACTGCGCCCGAAGGCACCGCCGAAGCGCCTTCCGGGACCGAGGCCGACCCCGCCCCCGACCCGGAGAGCGCCGCGGCGCCCGACACCCCGGACGCGGCCGCGCCGCCGCCCAAGCCGACGCCGCCCAGCTTCGACGTCGTGCGCGTCGATGCCGACGGCAACGCGCTGATCGCCGGCAAGGCGGCGCCGCGGTCCGAGGTCAAGGTGCTTCTCGACGGCGAAGAGGTCGCCGTGACGCAGGCCGGCGGCGACGGCGGCTTCGTGTCGATGTTCTCGGTCCCCCCGGCCGATGTGCCCCGCGTCATGAGCCTGACGATGCTGAAGGACGGCGAAGACCCCGTGAGATCCGCCGCCACGGTCATCCTGCAGCCCGCCGCGCCGGAACCGGATGTCGTGGCCAGCGCCGAGGGCGTGGGCGCGGCGCCCGATCCGGACGCGCCGGTCGGGCGGGTGCCCGGCGTGACGGCGGCGCCGGATGCCGATGCCGCGCCGCCGGCGCTCTCCGGGGCCGGGGCGACAGGCGAGGCGGCACCGCCGGTGAACACCGGCACCGCGCCGGTGCCCGACGCGGCGGACGTGCCGCCGGTGACCGCGGCGGATGTGCCCGAGCCGGGCGAGACCGACCTGGCCGCCGAGGACGCGCCGCCCGAGACGCCCGCCGCGCCGGATCTCGCCCAGACCCTGCCGCCGCCCGATGGCCCCATACCGGAGAGCGCGGCGCCGCCGGCACCGCCCGCCGACACGCCGCCGGACGCCACCGCCACGCCCGACATCGCCGCGGCCCCGGAGGCGGACGCGCCTCCGGGCGACCTGGCCGGCGTCGAAACGGCGCCCGCGCCGCCGGGCGAGACCCGGCTGAGCACCTCCGAGAACGGCGCCGTGCCGGGCGCGGGGGGCGTCGAGACGGCCGGGACCGAGGGCGGCGACGCCGGGCCGGAGGCTCCAGCCGGGACCGTCGGGGACGGATCGACGGAGGACAGCGCTCCGGAAGAGGTCGCCGAGGGCGACCGCGACACCGGCGACGCGCCGCCGCTCGACATCGCCGGGCTGGTCCCGGAGCGACGGCCCGAAGGGGAGGCCCCTGCCGCCCCCACGTCCGGGACCGGCGGTGCCGCCCCGGACAGCGCCCCTGACGACAGCCCCGCAACGACGGCCGAGGCGCCGAGCGCCGACGCCCCCTCCGGCGACGCCCCGGAGGTCGCGCGCGCCGACGACGCACCTGCGCCCGACGGCCCTGCCGTGGCTGCGGCCGATGACGTGCCTGCACCGGACGGGGTCACCGACGGGCCGGCTGTCTCCGAGACGCCCCGCATCGCGGAGGGAACTGAGCCGCCCCAGCCGGACGCGCCGGAGGGCCCCGCCGACACGACTGTCACGGCGGCGACCGAAGCCGATCCGGCCATCGAAGAGGGTCCGGACGCGGCGGATGTGGCTGCGGCGGACGGCGCTCCCGCCGGCGACGCCGCGCCCGCCGTGGACACGGCCGAGGTCACCGGGCCGACGGCCTCCGGGACACCCCCTGCCGGGACCGACCCGGCGGAGACCGAGCTGGCCGGGGCGGACGAGGCCGCGCCGTCGGAGCCTGGGACCGATCCAGCGGACGCCCCCGCGACGCCCGACGCGGCGGAGGAGGCCTCTCCGTCGTCACCGGAGCGGCTCGCGGGCGCGGATGCGGCCGTCGACGACTCCGCCGCCGCCCCCGCGTCCGAGGACATCGCCGAGGCGGACGACCTCGCGCCATCGGGGCCGGGCGCGGCGACGGAGGGGACCGGACCGGAGATCGCGGGCACCGGCCCGGAGACGACCGAACCGGAGACGACCGTGCCGGAGACCGACGCACCGGAGACCGACGCCCCGGTGACCGACGTGCCGGTGACCGACGCCCCGGTGACCGACGTGCCGGTGACCGATGCGCCGGAGACCGACGCGCCGGTGACAGCGGAGATCGGCGAGACCGACCCGCCCGGCGCCACGACGGAGGGCGCCGCGCCCTCGGCCACCGACACCGCATCGGAGGACGGGGCGACGCCCGCGCCCGAGATCGCGGCGCCGGACCTCTCCGCCCCCAGCTCGGTCGTGCCGGAAACCGACGCGCCGGTCGCCGTCGCGGAGGCCGGTGCAACGGGGCCGGAGGGGACATCGCCCGACGCACCCACACTCGGCGGCGCCGGGGCGGAGACCACGGCGCCCGCCGCCCCCGACACCGCCGCGCCCGACACCGACGCGCCCGAGGTCCCGGTCGCCGCGGCGCCGGAGCTTCCCGGCGCCGGCCCGGCCGCCCCGTCTGAGACGCCCGGGATGAGCGCGCCCGAGGCGGACGGCCCGGCCGACCTGCCCGGCGGCGAAAGCACCCCGGGCGCCGCGCCGAAGCCCGAGGCGCCGACCGTGCTGCTCGCCGACGAGACCGGCATTCGCGTGCTGCAGTCGGGCGGCAACCGCCCCGCCCCGGTGCAGTCGGTCATCATCGACACGATCAGCTACGACCCCGAGGGCGAGGTCGCGCTCGGCGGGCGCGGCAAGGAGGGCGGCTTCGTCCGCGTCTACCTGGACAACAACCCGATCAAGACCACCGAGATCGGCGTCGACGGCCAGTGGCGCACCCCGCTGCCCGATGTCGACACCGGCGTCTACACCCTGCGCGTCGACGAGCTCGGCCCCGACGGCACCGTGACCTCCCGCGTGGAGACGCCGTTCAAGCGCGAGGAGCCGGAGCTGCTGGCCGAGCTGGAGGCGGGGCGCGACGCCTCCGACCCCGGTGCCAAGGGCGGCGACGGGCCGCGGACCGAGCTGCTGACGGTGCAGCCGGGCAACACGCTCTGGGGCATCGCCGACGCGCGCTATGGCGACGGCTTCCTCTATGTCCGCGTGTTCGAGGCGAACCGCGACCGCATTCGCGACCCGCACTGGATCTATCCCGGCCAGGTGTTCGAAATTCCCGACGGCGAGTGAGCGGCACGGAGGGTCGGCACGGAGGGTCGGCATGGGGGGACGGCATGGGGGGACGGCGCGGGGAGACCGGCGTCCGCCCTGTGCATCCATGCACTGGCAATCCCCGCCGGCCGCGCCTAGGTATGCGGCTCGGACGAAAGGACACCCATGCCCAGCGTCATGACCGACTGGAACAGCGAGGCCGCGCGCCGCAGCGGCTGGCGCGTCGTGCGCAAGGTGGCCCCGTATCTCTGGCCCAGGGACAAGGCCTGGGTGAAAAAGCGCGTGGTCTGGGCGCTGGTGACGCTGTTCGTGGCCAAGCTCGTCGCCGTGGGCACGCCGTTCTTCTACAAGGCGGCGGTGGACGCGCTCGCCGGCGAGGGCGACAGCGCGGCCTTCATGCTGGCCATCGGCGCGGTCGGCCTGACCATCGGCTACGGCATGGCGCGGCTGATGAATGTGGGCTTCCAGCAGCTTCGCGACGTTATCTTCGCGCGGGTCGGCCAGCGGGCGCTGCGCCAGCTGGCGCTGGAGACGTTCCGGCACATGCACGCGCTGTCGCTGCGCTATCACATCACCCGCAAGACCGGCGGGCTCAGCCGCATCATCGAGCGCGGCGTGAAGGGCGTGGAGTTCCTGCTGCGCTTTCTGCTGTTCTCCATCGGGCCGCTGCTGCTGGAATTGCTGATGATCGGCGTGGTGCTCGCGGTGGTCTTCGACCTCTGGTACCTGGCGGTCGTGGTGGTGACCATCGGGCTCTATATCTGGTTCACCTTCAAGGTCACCGAATGGCGCGTGAAGATCCGCCGCCAGATGAACGAGCAGGACACCGACGCCAACCAGAAGGCCATCGACAGCCTGCTGAACTTCGAGACGGTGAAGTATTTCGGCGCCGAGCGGCGCGAGGCGGAGCGCTACGACAGCGCCATGGAAGGCTATGAAAGCGCCGCGATCCGCACGGCCTATTCGCTGGCCTTCCTGAACTTCGGGCAGTCGCTCTTGATCACCGCGGGCCTCGTCATCGTCATGGTGATGGCGGCCGTCGGCGTGCAGAACGGCAGCCTGACGGTGGGCGATTTCGTGATGGTCAACGCCTACATGATCCAGATCACCATGCCGCTGAACTTCCTCGGCACCGTCTATCGCGAGATCCGCCAGGCGCTCGTCGACATGGCCGAGATGTTCGACCTGCTGGAACAGCCGGCCGAGGTGAAGGATGCCGAGGACGCCCACGACATCCGCATCGAGGGCGGCGCGGTGGAACTCGACCAGGTGGTCTTCGGCTACGACCCCGAGCGGCCGGTGCTGAAGGGCGTGTCGATCTCCGTCGCCGCCGGCGAGACGGTGGCGATCGTCGGGCCGTCGGGCTCGGGCAAGTCCACCATCGGGCGGCTGCTGTTTCGGTTCTACGACGTGTCGGACGGCGCGCTCCGGATCGACGGGCAGGACCTGCGCGAGGTCACGCAGGAGAGCCTGCACGCGCAGATCGGCGTGGTGCCGCAGGACACCGTCCTGTTCAACGACTCGATCCTCTACAACATCGCCTACGGCCGCCCCGACGCCACGCGCGAGGAGATCGAGGCGGCGGCGCGCGCGGCCAAGATCCACGACTTCATCGTGTCGCTGCCCGAGGGCTACGACACCCAGGTGGGCGAGCGCGGCCTGAAGCTGTCGGGCGGCGAGAAGCAGCGCGTGGGCATCGCCCGGACGCTTCTGAAGAACCCGCCGATCCTGCTGCTGGACGAGGCGACCAGCGCGCTCGACACCGAGACCGAGCGCGACATCCAGTCCGAGCTGAAGGCGATGGGCGAGGGGCGCACGGTGCTGACCATCGCGCACCGGCTGTCGACCATCGCCGATGCCGACCGGATCGTGGTGCTGGAGTCCGGCGAGGTGGTGGAGGAGGGGAGCCACGCCGACCTGCTGGCGCGGAACGGGCGCTATGCCGCGCTGTGGCAGCGGCAGGCGGCCGAGCAGGACGACGAGGCGGTGGCGGCGGAGTAGGGCCAGGTCCGACGCGACAGAACCTTCTAGAAGGTTCTGCAGCGCGAGATTTTCTAGAAAATCTCGTAAGATCAGGATTTTCTAGAAAATCCTGTTCCGCCGCGCCTGCTCCGCCAGCGCCGCATGCGCGCCCCTTGCGCCGGGCGACTGGCTGCCTCCCGCTCAAAACATGAGAGTGGCATGCATTTTCCGTTGCCGCAGCGCGACGGACTCGCTAGGCCTGCGCCAACCGCAAAGGCAAACCCCATGTTCCGCATCGCCCTGATCCTCGGGCTGCTGTCCGCAGTCGGCCCCTTCGCCATCGACATGTACCTGCCCGCCATGCCGCAGATCACCGACGATCTGGCGACCACGGCGGGCGGCACGCAGCAGACGCTGACGGCCTTCTTCCTGGCCTTCGGGCTGGCGCAGCTTGTCTACGGCCCCTGGGCCGACCAGGCGGGGCGGAAGCTGCCGATCTATACCGGGCTGACGATCTTCGTGCTGGCCACGGTCGGCTGCGCGCTGGCACCCACGATCGAGCTGCTGGTGGCGTTCCGCTTCCTGCAGGGGCTGGGCGGATCCGTCGTGATGGTGGTGCCGCGCGCCGTCATCCGCGACATGCATACCGGGCCGCAGGCGACCAAGCTGATGGCGATGGTTATGCTGGTGATCTCGATTTCGCCGATGCTGGCGCCCTTGGCGGGCAGCGCGGTGACCGCCGTCGCCGGCTGGCGCGGCATCTTCGGCGTGCTGGGGCTCGCGGCGCTCATCAGCCTGATCCTCACGGCCACGGCCCTGCGCGAGACGCTGCCGCCCGAGCGGCGGGTGCGGGTGAACCTGCGCAGCCTGCTGCGCGGAACCCGGACCCTGCTGACCGACCCGACCTTCATGGGGCTGACCTTCATCGGCGGCTTCGGCATGGCCAGCTTCTTCGCCTTCCTCGCCAGCGCCTCCTTCGTCTATGTCGACCAGTTCGGGCTGACGCCCACCGGCTTCTCGCTGGCCTTCGCGGTGAACGCGGTGGGCTTCTTCTCGGCCTCGCAGCTGGCCGGGCCGCTGGGCGAGCGGATGGGGACCGCGCGGGTGATCCGGCTGGGCATCACCGGCTTCGTGCTGTTCGCCACCGCGACGCTCGCCCTGGTGGCGGCGGGCTACGGCAGCCTGCCGGTGCTGATCGCCGGGCTGCTGCTGGGCAATGCCGGGCTGGGGCTGGTGATCCCGACGACGATGGTCATGGCGCTCGACCCGCATGGCGAGATCGCCGGGCTCGCCTCGTCGCTGGGCGGCACGCTGCAGATGCTGGCGGGCGGGATCATGATCGCCGTGTCGGGGCTGTTCTTCGACGGCACCGCGCTGCCGATGATGGCGGTGATCGCGGGCTGCGCCTGGGCGGCGGGGCTTCTGACGCTCGCCGTTCTGCCGCGGCTGTCGCGCCAGGTGGCCTGAGCCCCGCGCAAAGATGTGACCGCGCGCCGCGCCCGGCGCATGCGGTTGGGCTTGTTGCGGCGGGGCGGGGGCGGTAATCCTCGCCCCATGTCGATCTGGGAATACGCCAACCCCGTCAAGTTCATCGCGACCTCGGACAAGGTCCTGCCCTGGGTCGCGGGGCTGGCCGCGCTCGCGCTCGCGGGCGGGCTGATCTGGGGGTTCTTCTTCACGCCGGAGGATTACCGGCAGGGATCGACCGTCAAGATATTCTACCTGCACGTTCCCGCCGCGATGATGGCGATCAACGCCTGGGCGATGATGCTGGTCGCCTCGCTGATCTGGATCGTGCGGCGCCACCATGTCTCGGCACTGGCGGCCAAGGCGGCGGCGCCCGTCGGCGTGACCTTCACCCTGATAGCGCTGGTCACCGGCGCCATCTGGGGCCAGCCGATGTGGGGCACCTGGTGGGCCTGGGATCCGCGGCTGACCTCGTTTCTGATCCTGTTCCTGTTCTACCTGGGCTACATGGCGCTGTGGCAGGCGATCGAGAACCCGGACACGGCGGCCGACCTGACGGCGGTGCTGTGCCTCGTCGGCTCGGTCTTCGCCATCCTCAGCCGCTATGCCGTCAACTTCTGGAACCAGGGCCTGCACCAGGGCGCCTCGCTGTCGATGGATGCCGAGGAAAACGTGGCCGACGTCTTCTGGTACCCCGCGCTGGTGGCCATCGTGGGCTTCGTCTTGCTGTTCGTGGCGCTGGTGCTTCTGCGCACGCAGACCGAGATCCGCCGCCGGCGGCTGCACACCCTGGAAATGCGCGAGCGGATGGGATGATGCCGGATCTGGGAAAATACGCGGGCACGGTGCTGTCGGCCTACGGGATCAGCCTGGCGCTGCTGCTGGGCATCGTGGTGCTCAGCGTCGTGCAGGCACGGCGGATGCGCCGCCGGCTGGACGCGGCGGAAAACAGGCGCCTCGGCGCGCAGGAGGGAAAGCGTGGTTAAGCCGCTCGTCGTGCTGCCGCCGGTGGTCTTCGCCGCGCTGGCGGGGCTGTTCTTCTTCGGCATGAACCGCGAGGATCCGGACGCGCTGCCCTCGGCCATCGCCGGACAGCCGGCGCCGCCGATGCAGCTGACGCCGCTCGGCGACGGCGAGCCGTTCACCGACGCCGCGCTGCGCGAGCCGGGGGTGAAGCTGGTGAACTACTGGGCCAGCTGGTGCGCGCCCTGCCGGGTGGAACACCCCAACCTGGAGGCGCTGGCCGACGAGGGCCTCCCGATCTACGGCATCAACTACAAGGACGACCCCGAGAAGGCGATGGCCTTCCTGCGCGAGCTCGGCAACCCCTACACGGCGCTGGCCGCGGACAGCCGCGGCAAGACGGCGCTCGACTGGGGAGTCTATGGCGTGCCGGAGACCTACGTGATCGACGGCGACGGCAAGGTCGTGCTGCGCTTCGCGGGTCCGGTGACGCAGCGCGTCATCGAGGAACGGCTGCGGCCCGCGATCGAGGCCGCCGCCGAGTGATCGCCCCCGACACGTACTACGGCACGTATTACGACACGTAGGCGATCGTGATCATCAGCGTGAAAAACGCGAATTCCACCATCGGCCAGACAAGCCTGCCACGGCGGTCGTTCAGTACGGTCGTATCAATCATCGGTCCGGTCGCCCCTATCGTTCTCGTCGCATTCTAGCCACGGGGATTAGCCGCTGCGAGGAAACAGATCGTTTCGGGAACCTTACTTATCGGTTAATCCGGGCCGAAATTTGCCGAAAATTGCGGATTTCCGGCGGAAACGCAGCCGAAATGCGGCAGGAGAAAGGCACGGGGCGGCGCCGCGCGGCCGAATAAGGCATTTCGCCCGGCGCAACAGAGTACGCCGCCGCTTCGCATTGTCGAGAGGGCGCGCGCGAATCCGCAAGCGCCGCGATGCAGGCGAAAAGCCGGATCGCGGGCGCTTCGGACTCAGCGTTCAACTCCTAATTGTAGAACTTCTCCGATAGGTTGTCGACCCGGCAATCCCGGCGACGTTGACACGGGGGGCAGGCGCCGTTCGGGACGGCCGCGCCGCCCCGTTAACGCAGCCGCGCGTCAACGCAGCCTGTTCAACGCAGCCGCGCCGCCGCCACGATGGCGCCGTGGCCCGGCTCCTGCAGGACGACGACGCAGGGCTTGTCGCCGTCGACCGCCACCTCCATCTCCAGGGGCTCGGTGCCGTCCCAGCCGCCCAGCACCTCCCATTCGGTGACGATGTTGGTGTACTTGATCGTCCGGCCGGCATTCTCGCCCTTGCGGATATCCACCGTGCCCTCCGGCAGGTAGCGCACCAGCTGCACCAGAAGCTTGCGCGGCAGCGCGCCCCGCGCCTCGGCCCGGATATGCAGCTTGTCGCCCTCGCGCCGCAGCGTGAGGTCGGCCAGCGGCGCCGCGTCGCCATGGCGCCCGATCAGTTCGGCCAGCTTCATCGGCTTGTAGCCGACGACGTGGTCGTGCCCCTCCACGATCATCTGCGGCGTGTAGATCGTGCGGTGGCCCGAGGCGCGGGCATAGCCCTTCTGCCGCGTCGTGAAGGCGCTGTCGCCGAAGCTGTCGGTCCAGCCGATATAGTCCCAGTAGTCCACATGCAGCGCCAGCGCGATCACGTCGTCGCGCCCGGCCAGCTCGGCCAGCAGCGCATCCGCCGGCGGGCAGGAGGAACAGCCCTGGCTGGTAAAGAGTTCGACCACCACGGGGTCCTCGGCCGACTGCGCCGCGCTCCGGTCCGGCCCGGCCGATACCGCCGCCGCGAGTGACAGCGCTGCCCACAGCAATCGCATGAATTTCCCCTTTGACCTGTCGCCCCTATCTACCTAACCAAGCCACATGCCGACCGCCAATCAACGATTAGCGAGGATACCGTAACAGGCGGCCCCAAAGCCGATTGCGCCACGGTGCACAATGGTATACTGAGCCGCCAGACCCGAGTCCCGCCGCCGCGACGGGACCAGCGACCGGGACCGTTTCGCCCCAAGCCAATGGAGGGACCTTCATGCCCATCGAAGTCGGACAAGACAGCTCCAACACCCGCAAGACACTCAGCGCCGGCGGCGCGACGATCGCCTATTACTCGATCCCGGCGGCCGAGGCCGCGGGGCTGGGCGACTTCTCGAAACTGCCCGCCGCGCTGAAGGTCGTGCTGGAGAACATGCTGCGCTTCGAGGATGGCGGCCGCACGGTCAGCGTGGACGACATCAAGGCGTTCTCCGACTGGGCCGAGAAGGGCGGCCAGAACCCGCGCGAGATCGCCTATCGCCCGGCCCGCGTGCTGATGCAGGACTTCACCGGCGTGCCGGCCGTGGTGGACCTCGCCGCGATGCGCGACGGGATCAAGGCGCTCGGTGGCGACGCGCAGAAGATCAACCCGCTGAACCCGGTCGACCTGGTGATCGACCACTCGGTCATGATCGACGAGTTCGGCAACCCCCGCGCCTTCCAGATGAACGTGGACCGGGAATACGAGCGCAACATCGAGCGCTACACCTTCCTGAAATGGGGCCAGAAGGCGTTCAACAACTTCCGCGTGGTGCCGCCGGGCACCGGCATCTGCCACCAGGTGAACCTGGAATACCTGGCCCAGACGGTCTGGACCGATACCGACCAGAACGGCGAGGAGGTCGCCTATCCCGATACGCTGGTCGGCACCGACAGCCACACCACCATGGTCAACGGCGCGGCCGTGCTGGGCTGGGGCGTCGGCGGCATCGAGGCCGAGGCCGCGATGCTGGGCCAGCCGATCTCGATGCTGATCCCCGAGGTCGTGGGCTTCGAGCTGTCGGGCCGCATGGTCGAGGGCACGACCGGCACCGACCTGGTGCTGAAGGTCGTGGAGATGCTGCGCGAGAAGGGCGTGGTCGGCAAGTTCGTGGAATTCTACGGCGACGGGCTGGACCACCTGCCGCTGGCCGACCGGGCGACCATCGCCAACATGGCCCCCGAATACGGCGCCACCTGCGGCTTCTTCCCGATCGACGACGAGACCCTGCGCTATCTGCGCCAGACCGGCCGCGACGAGGACCGCATCGCGCTGGTCGAGGCCTATGCCAAGGAGAACGGTTTCTGGCGCGGGCCGGATTACAACCCGGTCTATACCGACACGCTGCATCTCGACATGGGCACCATCGTGCCGGCGATCTCGGGGCCGAAGCGGCCGCAGGACTACATCGCGCTGACCGGGGCGGCGCCGGCGTTCCACGGCTACGTCAAGGGCATCCGCGAGGGCAAGGACGCCAACGGCCGCTCCGAGGCGCGCTGGGAAGGCGAGGGCGGGGCGCCCGAGCCGCAGGACATCCCCGGCGACGAGGGCCATCACAAGCGCGGCTTCGTGCCCACCGACGACGGCGCCTATCAGCTGCATGACGGCTCGATCGTGATCGCCTCGATCACGTCCTGCACCAATACGTCGAACCCCTATGTGATGATCGGCGCGGGGCTGGTGGCGCGCAAGGCGCGTGAGCTGGGCCTGACCCGCAAGCCCTGGGTGAAGACCTCGCTGGCGCCGGGCTCGCAGGTCGTGTCGGCCTATCTGGAGGCGGCCGAGCTGCAGGACGACCTGGACGCCATCGGCTTCAACCTGGTGGGCTACGGCTGCACCACCTGCATCGGCAACTCCGGCCCGCTGGCGCCGGAGATCTCCAAGTGCATCAACGACAACGACCTGATCGGCGTGTCGGTGCTGTCGGGCAACCGCAACTTTGAAGGCCGGATCAGCCCGGACGTGCGCGCCAACTACCTCGCCTCGCCGCCGCTGGTGGTGGCCTATGCGCTGGTCGGCGACATGAATGCCGACATCGCCAACGGCCCGCTGGGCCAGGACAAGGACGGCAACGACGTCTATCTCAAGGACATCTGGCCGTCGCAGAAGGAAATCGCGGACCTCGTCGAGAAGACCGTGACCCGCGAGTCCTTCCAGGAGAAATACGCCGACGTCTTCAAGGGCGACGAGAAGTGGCAGGCGGTCGAGACGACCGACAGCGAAACCTACGACTGGCCGCCGACCTCGACCTACGTTCAGAACCCGCCCTATTTCCAGGGTATGTCGAAGGAGCCGGGCACGATCTCCGACATCGGCGGCGCCAAGATCCTCGGTCTGTTCGGCGACATGATCACCACCGACCACATCTCGCCCGCGGGCTCGTTCAAGGAAAGCTCGCCCGCCGGGCAGTACCTGGTCGAGCATCAGGTGCCGGTGCGGGAGTTCAACTCCTACGGCTCGCGCCGGGGCAACCACGAGGTGATGATGCGCGGCACCTTCGCCAATATCCGCATCAAGAACGAGATGCTGGACGGGGTCGAGGGCGGCTATACGCTGGGCCCGGACGGCGCGCAGACCTCGATCTACGATGCGGCGATGGCCTATCAGGACCAGGGCACGCCGCTCGTCGTCATCGCCGGCGAGCAATACGGCGCCGGCTCGTCGCGGGACTGGGCGGCGAAGGGCACCGCGCTGCTGGGGGTCAAGGCGGTGATCGCCGAGAGCTACGAGCGGATTCACCGCTCGAACCTTGTCGGGATGGGCGTGATTCCGTTCGAGTTCACCGGCGGCGACACCCGCAAGACGCTGGGCCTCAAGGGCGACGAGACGGTCGACATCAAGGGGCTGGAGGGCGATCTGAAGCCTGGCGCGATGGTGCCCTGCACGATCACCTACGGCGACGGGTCGACCAAGGAGATCGAGCTGAAATGCCGGATCGATACCGGCGTCGAGAAGGAATATGTCGAGCATGGCGGCGTGCTGCACTATGTGCTGCGAAACCTCGCCCGCGCGGCGTGACGCGCGGGTGTCCAAGGTTGGACAGGTTGGCAAGTCGTTGATTTGACGTGAGATAGCGCTAACGGGGCGCCTTGGACGGGGCGCCCTGCCGCGCGACCTGCCGCTGTGGCGGGAGGCGCGCGCCTTCCTCGACATGCGCAACAATTGCGAGCACACCCTCGTTGCCGACGGGCTGCCGCGAGCGCTGCACGGGGTGCGGGCCATAGCGGGCTGGTCCGGTTGGCCGCTGTTGGAACTCTTCGGCATGCTAGGGACCAGTCGCCCCGATCATGACGACCGATGCGGGCCGTGCGCTGGCGCAGGGGAGCACGGCTGCCGCCTGGGCCGAACTGCAGATGGGAGAGGTATCCGGGATGAGCGGTCCGGGACTGGACCGCGCCCGCGTGTTCGTCACCGACGCGGTCGGCGGGCTGGGTTGCGCTCTTGCGGACGGCGTCGCGGCCGACGGCGCGCTGGAGCCGCCGGCGCCGGACGAGGCGGACACGATCGAGTTCATGGCGCACGAGCCGACCGAGGCGTCGCGGCTGCCCTGCCAGATCACCGTGACCCCGCAGCTCGCGGGCGCGGTGTTCCGGGTCGCGACGGGGCGGGGCCACGATCTTCTAGAAGATCGTGCCCGTCAGGATTTTCTAGAAAATCCTGCAAAGTCAAAATCTTCTGGAAGATTTTGAAACCTACCGCGCCAGGATGCCGCCGTCGACGACGAGCGTCGTGCCGGTCACGAAATCCGACGCGGGCGAGCAGAGGTAAAGCAGCGAGCCCTTGATCTCGTCGGCCTCGGCGATGCGGCCCATCGGCGTGTAGGCCTCGAACCGCTCGGCCTGCGCGGCGTCGCGGGGCCGCGTTTCGGTGCGGAAGAAGCCGGGGCAGAGCGCGTTCACCTGGATGCCGTGGCGAGCGTATTCGAGGCCCAGCTCGCGCGTGAGGTTCGCCACCGCGCCCTTGCTGGCGGCATAGGCGGGCCGCGGCTGCAGCCCGGCGGCGCCGGCGAGGCCCCACATCGAGACGACCGTCACGATCTTGCCCGCGCCCTGCGGCAGCATCAGCCGCAGCGCGGCGCGGCAGGTGTTGTAGGTGTCGTGCAGGTTCACGTCGACGACGCGCTGCCAGTCGTCCTCCTCCGTCTCGTGCAGAAGGGCGTCGGACGGGTCGGAGATGCCGGCATTCGCGACCGCGATGTCGAGCCGGCCGAACCCTTTCGCCGCCCCCGCCATGGCGCTGTCGACCGCGGCGCGGTGGGTGACGTCGCCGGGATAGGTCAGGACCTCGGCGCCCGTCTGCTTCAGCCGCTGGGCGGTCTCGGCGAGCCCGTCGACGTCCTGGTCGAAACAGGCGACCATGGCGCCGTTCTCGGCCAGCGCCTCGGCCATGGCGCGGCCCAGCCCGGCGGCGGCGCCGGTGACGAAGGCGGCCTTGCCGGCCACGCCGAACAGCGCATCGAGGCTCATGACGCGCGTTTCGCGGCGAAGGCGGCGAACCAGTCGAGCGCTTCGGGGTTTTTCGTCGCGTCGCGGCTGGCGACGGTCTCCGGCGCGGCGCCGAGCAGCAGCTTGCGCACCGGCACCTCCATCTTCTTGCCGGTCAGCGTGGCGGGGATGTCGGGGGCCTCGACGATCTCGTCGGGGACATGCCGGGGGCTGCGGTCGGCGCGCAGGCGGCGGGCGATTTCGGTTTTCAGATCGTCGGTTAGCGCGCGAGCTTCAGCCATCTTCACGAACAGCGGCATGTAATAGCCGCCGCTGTCTTCCTCGACGCAGACGATCAGGCTGTCGGCGATCTCGGGGAAGGTCTCGATGGTGCGGTAGATTTCGGCCGAGCCGATGCGCACCCCGAAGCGGTTCAGCGTGGCGTCGGAGCGGCCGAGCACGAAGCCGCCGCCATGGGCGTTGAACCTCACCCGGTCGCCGTGGCGCCAGATGCCGGGGTAGGTGTCGAAATAGCTGTCTGTGTAGCGCGCGAAATTGTCGTCGCCCCAGAGGAAGAGCGGCATCGACGGCATCGGCTTTTCCAGCACCAGCTCGCCCACCTCGTCGGTCACGGGCGTGCCCTCTTCGGAATAGGCGCGGGCGGCGGTGCCGAGGCCGGGGGCCTGGATTTCGCCGGCGCGGGTGGGCAGGAGGGGCGAGCCCGCCAGGATGCCCGAGCAGAACTCGGTGCCGCCGGATTGCGAGCTGGCCCAGATGTCCGGGCCGATCGCCTCGTAGGCCCAGGCGAAGGTCTCCGGCGTCGAGGGGGAGCCCACCAGCATCACCGATTGCAGCGCCGAGAGGTCGACGTCGCGGCCCGGCACGATGCCCTGCTGGCGGACCATCTGGATATAGGTCGGGCTGACGCCCATCACGGTCGCCCGCGTGTCCGCCGCGATCCGCCAGAGAAGCGTGGCGTCGGGATGCGCCGGGTGGCCGTCGTAAAGCACTGCGCGGCCGTCCATCAGCGGGCCCCACATCAGCGTGTTCCAGACCATCCAGCCGGTGGTTGAGTAGAAGAACAGCGCGCCGTTTCGCTGCAGCTCGAAGTGGAAGGCGGCGGATTTGTAGTGCTCGAGCACGATGCCGTGGTGGCCGTGGGTGATGGGTTTCGGCAGGCCGGTGGTGCCCGAGGAGAACAGGATCCAGAGCGGGTGGTCGGAGGCGACACGCTCATAGGCGAAGGCGTCGGGCGCGATCTCGGGGCGGTTTAACAGCGCCTCCCAAGCAATTGTTTCGCGCGCGAAACATTCGGTTGACGACTCGTTAAGATACGGAACGGTAACCAGGGTTTCCACGCCGGGCAGCGCGGCGAGGATCGTGGCCAGGTCGGCCGAGCGGTCATAGTCCTTGCCGCCGTAGCGGTAGCCGTCGACGGCGAAGACGAGCTTCGGTTCGATCTGGGCGAAGCGGTCGATGACGGTCTGGGCGCCGAATTCGGGCGCGGCCGAGGACCAGGTGGCGCCGATGGCGGTGGTGGCGAGCATCGCGATCACCGTCTCGGGGATGTTCGGCATGTAGGCGACGACGCGGTCGCCGGGGCCGATGCCGCGGTCGCGAAGCGATGTGGCGAGGCGGCGGACGGCGCTGCCGACCTCGGCCCAGCTCATGGTGGCTGCGGTGCGGCATTCGCTGGAATGATGCAGCATGGCGCGCGACGGGTCGCCGGTGGTCTCGTGGCGCAGGACATGCTCGGCGTAGTTCAGGCGGGTGCCGGTGAACCAGCGGGTGCGGGGCATCGGGTCGGCGGTCATGACGGCGTCGATCTCGCCGTCGTGGAGGATCTCGAAATAGTCCCAGAGGGACTGCCAGAACGCGGACGGGTCATCCACGGACCATTGCCAGAGATCCCAGTAGCCGTCGAAGCGCCGGCCGCGCTCGGCCAGCCAGCCTAAGTATTTGACGATGTTCGTCTCTGCCAGCCGGTCTTCGGGGCACTCCCAGAGGATGTCGCCTTCGGAGACCATCAGGCGGGCTCCGTCAGCCAGGGGAGGTCCGCCAGCTGTTCCAGCGAGGACAGGACCATGTGGGCGCGCTCGTCCGCGGGGAAGCTCATGAACAGCGCCTCGTCGGCGATGCCGGTGGTCACGCCGACGGTCAGGGCGCCGGCGCGGCGGCCCATGCGGATTTCGAGCTTGGGGTCGTCGCCGATGACGGCCATCTCGGCGGGCGCGGCGCCGGTCAGGGCCGTGACGGTGTCGAGCCCGGCAACCTCGGGCTTGCCGAAGACGGTGACTTTCTGGTCGGTGGCGTTCTCCAGCGCGGCGGCGATGGCGCCGGAGATGCCGAGCATCCGCCCGTTCGAAGACGCGAAATAGGGGGCGACGGAACCGGCGAAGGGCCTGGCGCCGTCCCAGACGGCCTGCACCACGGCCTCCAGCTCGGTCGCGCCGAAGTCGCGGGTATAGCCGAGGAGGACGGCGTCGACGGGGCCGGCATCGGGCGTCGGCTCGACGATCTCGATCCCGGCGTCGCGGACCGGCACGCGGGTGCCGTCGCCGCCCATCACCATGATGCGGGCATAGCCCTGCCGGGCCAGCGCCTCGGCGGCGATGGCGGCGGGGGTCAGCAGGTGGCCCGGGGCGATGCGGATCCCGGCATCGGCCAGCAGCGGATAGTAATGCGCCGGCGGAAAGAAGGTGCCGTTGGTATAGGCGATGACGGCGATGCCCGCGGCCTCGCAGGCGGCCAGCGCGTCGACGGCGCCGGGCAGCGCGGTGAAGGTGCCGGCCTTCTTGTTCATCAGGGCCAGCGTGCCGTCGATGTCGAAGACCGCGGCGCGGATGGTGCGGGTCATCGGCCGCCTCCGTTCAGTTCCAGCCGGAAGCCGGGTTTCTCGATCTTGACCGAGCCGAGGGACTTCCGGGCGGTGAGTTCTTTCACCAGATCCATGACAGGTTTCGACCCGGGATCATAGCGATCGCGGGCCGGGGGCGCGGCGACCATGGCATCGACCTGGTCTTCCGGCATCGTCGCGCGCAGCAGGAACTCCTCGTCGCTGAGCCCCTTGCCGAACTTGGCGCGCAGCTCGTCCAGCGACGCCATCTGAGCTTCATCCTCCAACTCTCTGGCGCGCCTGGAATTTCTGATCTTCGCCTCGATCTCGGCATCCATCGGCATGGCGGGCTTGCCGATGCAGCCGAGGACATAACGGGTGACCTCGTCGGGGACGGTGGCGTAGCGGTCGGGGCCGGTGACGTTGAGCATCGCCTGGGTGCTGACGATTCGAAATGGCCGCCGAAGTCGGGATCGCGCAGGCCGAAGCCCTGCGCCCACGTCTCCTGCAACGCCCGCGCGACATAGGCGGGGCTGCGCGCCAGCCGGTCGCCGGGCCGGTCCGACCGGCGCAGCCGTTCCAGGATCGCCTCGCGCACCGCGTCCTCGCAATAGGCGATATAGGCGCGGCCCGAGGCCGAGCGCAGCATGTTCACCTGAAACCCCGCCGGGCCCAACGGGATGTCGCCGAAATAGGCGCGCCGCGCGTTGGTCTCGATCACCTCCATATGGCCCAGCCGCGGCACGGCGAGGACCGAGGGCCATTTCACCTCGTCCGACAGCGCTTCGAGGATCGGCGAGGCGATCTCGGTCAGCTCGTGCTCGCGGTCCATCCGGCTGGCCAGTTCCGACAGCGAGTGCGAGGGGACATAGGCGCTGTCGACCATGCGCTGCCAGATCATGCCCTTTTCCTTCAGCGTCTTCAGGATGCGCAGGAGCGAGGCCTTGGGGATGCCCGACAGCCGGTGCAGGTCGTGCAGCGTCAGCGCGCCGGTGCTCTGCAAGAGCTGCAGCACCTCCAGCCCGCGGGCGAGCGCGTTGATGGATTTGACCTGCGGGTCCTTCATGGGCGCAGAATGCGCGGCGGGCCGGGACGGGGCAATCGCAAAGGGCGGGGGGAGGCGCAGGGTCGCGCCGTCACGCCCCGTCGGTCTCCTCGGTCTCCTCCGTCTCCTCTGGGACGTCCTCCGCCTCCTTCCAGCGGCGGTGGATCCAGAACCATTGCTCGGGGTGGCGGCGCACCAGCGCGGCGAGGCTGTCGTTCAGGGCCTGGGTCATCGTCACCGGGTCGCTATGCGCAACCGGCGGTTCCAGCCGCAGATCGAAGCTCAGCCCGTCGGGGCGCCGGATGCCGTAGACCGGCATCAGCAGCGCGTCGAGCTTCAGCGCGAGCTCGGCCGCCGACAGCGCGGTGCGCGCCGGCCGGCCCAGAAAGTCCAGCACCGCCCCGTGGCGCATGTGCTGGTCGATGACCATCCCGACCGAGCCGCCGCGCTTCAGGTGGCGCACCATCTCGGCCATGCCGCGGCGGTCGCGGGCGAAGACCGGCTCGGCCAGGCTGCGCAGGGCGGTTTCGTAATGCGCGTTGAACAGCGGGTTCTTCATCGGGTTGAACAGCCCGCAGACCGGATAGCCGCGGGCGGTCAGCGCCACGCGCACCGCGTCGTAGCTGCCGAAATGCCCGGTCACCAGGATCGACGGGCGGCCCTGGGCATGCGCCTCGGCCAGCGGCGCGAGCGCGTCCTCGTCGAGCGGCGTGGCGGCGGCGCGGGCCACGAAGTCCGGGCCGGAATACATCTCCAGAAGCGCCCGGCCGAAATTGTCGGGAACCTGCCGGGCGAGGCGGTCGACCTCGGCCGCCGGCAGCTCGGGCATCACGTAGGCCAGGTTCTCGCGCACCCGGCGCGACCAGCCCGCGACCGGCGCGGCCAGATGCGCCGCGATCCAGCCGCCGGCGGCGATCCGGCGCGGATAGGGCAGCCGCAGCGCCGCGGCGATCAGCGCGCGCGCGGCGGCGTCGGTGGCGCGGTCGGTCAGGGTGGGGGTGTCGCGGGTCTTCATGCCTCGGGCGGGCTGGGGGTCGGGGCGGCGCGGGTCTCGCGGTGCCAGACATAGAGCCCGGCCCCCACGATCACAAGCGCGCCCAGGACGGTCCAGCGGTCGGGCACCTCGCCGAAGAAGGTCATCGCCCAGATCGTCGAGAACAGCAGCTGCGCATAGGCGAAGGGCGCGATGGCCGAGGCCTCGGCCGCCATGTAGGCGCGGATCAGGAACAGGTGGCCCAGCGAGCCGATCGGGCCCATCAGCGCCATCAGCACCCAGGTCGCCGCGTCGGGCGGCACCCAGAAGAACGGCACGGCGACGCTGAGCACCAGCGCCCCGAAGGCGGCGGCGTAGAGCAGCGAGGTCCAGGCGTCCTCGCCGCGCCCGACGAAGCGGGTGGTCAGCGAATAGGCGGCCACGAACACCGCCGAGACCAGCGGCAGCAGCGACCACAGCGAAAAGACCGCCGAGCCGGGGCGGATCACGATCAGCGCGCCGGCGAGCGCCGCCGCCACGGCGAAGGCGCGGCGCGGGCCGAAGCGCTCGCCGAGAAACAGCGCCGCGCCCAGGGTGATCAGGACGGGGTTGAGGTTCAGCACGGCGGTGGAGCCGGCCAGCCCGATCAGCGTGATCGAGAAGAAAAAGCAGGTGGTCGCCAGCAGCAGGAACAGCGACCGCAGGAACTGCAGCCCCGGATAGGCGGTGTGGAAGACCCGCGGCATGCGCGGGATCACCACGACGAAGACCACGACCGTCTGGCCCAGATAGCGCGCCCAGGTCGCCATGATCGGGTGCGTCTCCTGCGCCACCTGCTTGGCCAGCGCGTCCATGGTCGACAGAAGCAGCATGGCGCCCAGGATTAGCAGGATACCGGTTGCAGTGGCGCCGAGACGGGCCGGCCTCATCCGGGGCGGCGCGGCAGACCGGGGGCCGCGCCAAGGGCGGCGCCGGGGTGGGCGTTCGCGTCGATCTTCCGGCCCATGTGGCGCCAGGACTGTGCCGGGTAGTCGGTCATGGCGCGACGGTACGCCCGGGCGCCGGGGATGTCCACAAGGGGCCGGCCACGAGGTCGCTCTCCCCTGCCTTCCAAGACCCATGATGCTTCTTCTCGTTTAAAATACGCCGGGGGGTCGTCCTGAGTGCGCCATCGGTGCAAGCACGATGGACGGCGGGGGCTGGCCCCCCGGCGGATCGGACGGCGC
>NZ_JARGYC010000051.1 GCF_029168335.1 Psychromarinibacter sediminicola | reverse complement strand
GTGTCACCGGCCGCCGCCCCCATGTCCCGACTCGCAGCTCCGTCAGGCCCGCGCCATCGCCCGCCGTCGCTGAGGAACCCAGCGCAGCAGGAGCAGACCCACGATCGCAGCCATATAGAGCAACGGCTCGAACTGCAGCCCCTTCACCAGCCAGATGTAATGCAGCCCGCCGAGCAGCACCGCCGGATAGACAAGCTTGTGCAGCTTGCGCCATGCCGGCCCCAGCTTGCGCACCGACAGGTTGTTCGACGTCAGCGCCAGCGGGATCAGCAGCGCGAAGCCGGCCATGCCGATGGTGATGTACGGCCGCTTAACGATGTCGGCGAGAATCTGCGACCAGAGCCCGCGCATGTCGAGCAGGAGCCAGGCCAGCAGATGCAGGAAGACATAGAAGAACGCGATCACGCCGATGGCCCGGCGGTGCTTCATCAGATTGATCCTCAGATGCTGCCGCAAGGGCGTCACCGCGAGCCCCAGGATCAAAAGCTGCAGCGCGAACTCGCCCAGCTCGTGCTCCAGCGCCTTGATCGGCTCCACGCCCAGACCGCCGGTCAGGCCGAGATACAGCCACCAGGCCGCCGGGACAGGCGCCACGACATAAAGACACCACGGCGGCACCGCACGGATGGCCGCGTTCACCCGGTCGGTCAGCGTCATTCGAAGCTCTCCGCGCAGGCCCGAAGGCGGAAATCGCCGGGCTCGTTCGCCTGGTAGATGGCGCGCACGACAAGCCGGGCATAGCACTCCGCCGGCACCTCGTACGGCGCAAGGCCGCTGGCGATGGTGAAGACCTGGAACTCGCCGCCTTTCAGCTGCACATCGAAGGAGTCGACGGCATAGCCCTTTTCGCGGTTCTGGTCGTAGCGCTCGGCCAACTCGTCCGATTCAACGGCCCTGGCCAGCGCGATCCCCTGTTCCCAGTTCGCCACGAAGAACACGGCGACCTCGGCCTCGGCGGCACCGTCCTCTTCCATCCCGAAGATCCGGTCGATGACATTGGCGCCGTCGGCCCGCATCACCGCCTCCTTGAACCCGTCGGGCGCAGACATCGTCACGATGGTCACCGCTCCCTCCGCCCGCTCGATCAGCGGATTGTCCTCGGCGATGTCGGGCATGGCGGCGCCCGCCGGGTCGGCCAGCGCCGGCGCGGCGGCCACCAGGGTCGAAAGGATCGTCGTCATGCGCATCAGTAGTACCTGGACAGGTCCATACCTTCGTAGAGAGAGGCGACCTCTTCTTCGTAGCCGTTGAACATCTGCGTGGGAACCCTCTTGGCGAACAGGCCGCCGCCGACCTTGCGCTCGGTCGCCTGGCTCCAGCGCGGATGGTCCACGTTCGGATTCACATTGGCATAGAAGCCGTACTCGCTCGGCTGCAGCATGTTCCAGGTGGTGGGCGGTTCCTTGTCTGTCAGGCTGATCTTCACGATCGACTTGATCGACTTGAACCCGTACTTCCACGGCACGACCAGCCGGATCGGCGCGCCGTTCTGCTTCGGCATCGGCTCGTCGTACAGGCCCGTCGCCATGATCGTCAGCGGGTTCATCGCCTCGTCCAGCCGCAGCCCCTCGCGATAGGGCCACTCCAGGATCGGCCGCTTCTGCGCCCACATCTCCTCGGGCCGCACCAGCGTCTCGAAGGCCACGTATTTCGCGCCGTCCTGCACGCCCACGCGGTTCAGCAGGTCGGCCAGTTCGAACCCGACCCACGGGACGACCATCGACCACGCCTCGACACAGCGGAACCGGTAGATGCGTTCCTCCAGCGTCATGCCGGAGACCAGGTCGTCGAAGGAATAGTCGCCCGGCTTGTCGACCATCCCGTCGATGGTGACGGTCCAGGGGTCGATGGTCAGCGCGTCGGCATACTCGGCCGGGTCACCCTTGCCGGTGCCGAACTCGTAGAAGTTGTTGTAGCTGGTGATCTCCTCGAAGGTGTTGGGCTCCATGTCGGTGGAGTATTCCGAGGGCACCGCGCCCAGATCGGCCAGCGCCGGGCCGGCGGCTCCGCCCAGCGCGGCGGCGCCAGCCCCGGCCATCAGCTGCCTGCGGTTCAGAAACGCCGCCTTCGGCGTGATGTCGGACCAGTTCAGATCGTTCTTCCAGCGACCAGCCATCGTCTTCCTCCGTTCCTCCGCCTATCCTCAGGAATACGGCCCTGGCGGAAAAAATCAAAAACACTCCCGGTCACATCGCTGTCGGAGATGTTTCAGGCCATGCATCCCATCGTTCACAGAAGACAGTTCGCTGTGCGGGCCGAAGCGTTACGTCTCCTCTCCGGTCTGTGATCAGGCGCCAATCTCGTGCATCGGCACGGACACGCCCCGGTCGGTCACGATCCGCACATGCCGCCGCCGCATCTGCCGCGGCTCGCTGACACCGACGGAATGGGCGATGGTCTCGACCTCCTTCACGATCCCTTTCGCGTAATGCGCCACCTTCATGTACTTGTCCTCGACCACCAGCCCACGCTGAAGCCGTCGATCGTGGGTCGTGACCCCCGTCGGGCATGTGTTGCGGTTGCACTTCATCGCCTGGATGCAGCCGACCGAGAACATGAACCCCCGCGCCGACACCACAAAGTCGGCGCCGGCGCACAGCGCCCAGGCGACGTCGGAGGGATTGATCAGCTTGCCGCTGGCGATCAGCCGGATGCGCTCCTTCAGGCCGTGTTCCCGCAGCAGGTCCGCCACCACCGGCAGCGCCTCGCGGATCGAGACGCCGACCAGGTCGATCAGCGGCATCGGAGACGCCCCCGTGCCGCCCTCGCCGCCGTCGATCGTGATGAAGTCCGGCGCACTCTCCTCGCCGCGCGCGCGGATCAGCGCCATGAGTTCGCCCAGCGGCTCGGCCGCGCCGAGCACCGTCTTGATCCCCACCGGCTTGCCGGTCACCTCCCGCACATGGGCGACCATGTCCAGAAGATCGCCCCAGTCGTCCACCTCGATATGGCGGTTCGGGGACAGGCTGGACTGGCCGGCCGGAATCCCGCGGATCGACGCGATCTCGGACGTCACCTTCTCGGCGGGCAGGATGCCGCCCTTGCCGGGCTTGGCCCCCTGCGCCAGCTTGATCTCGAACATCTTCACCTGCTCGTGCGCCGCCAGCTCGCGCAGCTTGTCGTCGCTCAGCCGCCCGGCCTCGTCGCGGACCCCGTATTTCGCCGTGCCGATCTGAAACACCAGGTCCGCCCCGCCTTCCAGGTGCCAGGGCGACAGCCCGCCCTCGCCGGTGTTCATCCAGATGCCCGCCTCCTTGGCACCGCGGCTCAACGCCCGGACCGCGGGCCGCGACAGGGCGCCATAGCTCATGCCCGAGATGTTGAAGAAGGACGGCGCGCGATAGGGCTGTTTCGCGTAGGGTCCGATCGTCAGCGGTTCGCTACTGGCATACTGGTCGTCCACCGGCGGGAAGGCCGCGTTCACGAAGATCGGCGTGCCGACCACGTTCAGGTTGCGCGTCGACCCGAAGGCGACAGTGTTGCCGGTGCCCGAGGACGCGCGCTTCACCCAGTCGCGTTGCGCCCGGTTGAACGGCATCTCCTCGCGGTCCATCGCGAAGAAATACTGGCGGAAGAACTCGCCCAGCTCGGTGAACAGGTGCCGGAACCGCCCGATGACGGGATAGTTGCGCCGGACCGCGTCCGCCGTCTGGCTCCGGTCGATCAGGTAGAACGCCAAGGCCAGCGCCACGACCGCGCCAATCGTGAGGACGAAGACCAGCGCCATCACCTCCAGCGCGCGGGCGACGATTTCCATGTAGAGCATCAGCGACCTCCCCAGCGAATGCATCGCCACTGTCGGAAGATCGGCCGGCCGCCGCAAGCACCTCGCGCCGGCGGTACGCGCTCACACCCGTTCACCGGCGATCAAACGAATGTGCGTTGCCCGGCGCGGGCGGCGCGGCTTAGCGCGGCTTGCCCGCCCGTCAAGACGACCAAGGACGGGATTCTTCCTCATCCACCACGGCTGCGGCCGCGTAGCCCCCGCGATGCCAACACGGGCATCCTCATGCAAAGAGGGAGAAATCACATGCTTCGCAGAACCATGCTTTCGATGACCGCCGCAACCCTGATGGCGGGGACCGCGTTCGCCGGCAGCCATTCCAGCGACGAGATGTCGATGGATATCGTCGAGACCGCGCAGGAGGCCGGCAGCTTTTCGACCCTTCTGGCCGCGGTCGAGGCCGCCGGCCTGGTCGACACGCTGAAGGGCGAGGGTCCGTTCACCGTCTTCGCCCCGACCAACGCCGCCTTCGAGGCGCTGCCCGAAGGCACCGTCGCGTCGCTTCTGGAGCCGGAGAACAAGGACCAGCTGACGGCGATCCTCACCTACCACGTGGTGCCGGGCAAGGTGATGTCGGGCGATCTGTCCAACAACATGATGGCCGAGACCGTGCAGGGCTCGGAGGTCACGATCATGACCGAGGGCGGCGTGATGGTCGATGACGCCAATGTCGTGACGCCGGATATCGAGGCGTCGAACGGCGTGATCCACGTGATCGACAAGGTGATCATGCCCGAGGGCTGACACCGATGCGCATAGACCGGGCGGGGTAAGGTGTCCTCTGTCCGGTTCGGCGGGGCCGGTCGCTGGGTTGCAGTCTCCTTCATCCGGCCGGTCTCCGCCGATAGGGGGGGCGTCGCGTTTTGTCGGCGCCCCCTTGCCAGTCCGGCGCATCGGCGCCGGCCCGGTTCCGCCAATTGCGGCCGTCCCCGTTTTGCCGCGCGGAACGCCGCGCGCCACGCAACCGGTTTCCCGCGGGACGGCGCCCAGCAAAGCCGAATTCGCCAATAACGGGTGCACCGCACCGATGCGGGGGTCATGGTCCAGCTGCGCCCGGGCAGTCCGGTGCGCAACCACAACATGATGGAGGAAGACCCATGAAACCCGCAATCATCGCGTTCACCATCCTGGCGGCCTCGACCTCGGCCTTCGCGCTGACCATGGAAGAAACCGACGCGGACGGTGACGGCGCCCTGTCCCTGTCCGAAATCCAGTCGCTCTATCCGGAGGTCACCGGCGAGACGTTCGACTCCGCCGATACCGATGCCGACGGCGTGATCAGCCCCGAGGAACTGGCCACGGCCCAGGAGATGGGGCTGCTGCCCGCCGACCAGAGCTGACCGACTGCCCCGGTCCGGACGGGCACGGCAGGACGCGCGACCCTTCCCCAGGTAGCCAAGCCGAACGAGCCTCCCGCCCGCGAAGATGTCCGGGCCGCCCAGCAGACCCCGCCGGCTTCGGCCGGCGGGGACCCAAGAAAAAAGCCCCGCCGGAAACGGCGAGGCCGATTTAGTTCATGTCACCGGATCAGTGCAGAACCGCGTCTTCCGGCGGCTGCCGGTTCGAGGCCGAGACCCGGTCGCCGATGATCAGCCCGTCGCTTCCGGCCGACACCGGCACCGTGTCGCCGTCGCGGACATCGCCGGCCAGCAGCATCTCGGCAAGCCGGTCCTGCAGCGCCTTCTGGATCACCCGCTTCAGCGGCCGCGCGCCGTAGACGGGGTCGTACCCCTCGTCGGCCAGCCACTTCCGCGCGCCGTCGTCCAGCTCCAGCGTGATGTTGCGCTGCGCCAGCCGCTTGATCAGCCGGCCCATCTGGATGTCGACGATGCCGTCCATGTCGTCGCGCGTCAGGCGGTCGAAGACGATCATGTCGTCCAGACGGTTCAGGAATTCCGGCCGGAAATGCGCCCGCACCGCATCCATCACGTCGCGCCGCGCCTGGCTGGCATCCGCCCCCTCGGGCAGTTGCGACAGCGCCTGCGAGCCGAGGTTCGAGGTCAGCACGATCAGCGTCTGCTTGAAGTCCACGTGATGCCCCTGCCCGTCGGTCAGCATGCCGTCGTCCAGCACCTGCAACAGCACGTTGAACACCTCGGGATGCGCCTTCTCGACCTCGTCGAACAGCACGACCTGGTAGGGCCGCCGCCGCACGGCTTCGGTCAGCACACCGCCTTCGTCATAGCCGACATAGCCCGGAGGCGCGCCGATCAGGCGCGAGACCGAGTGTTTCTCCATGAACTCGGACATGTCGATGCGGACCATCGCCTTGTCGTCGTCGAACAGGTACTCGGCCAGCGCCTTGGTCAGCTCGGTCTTGCCGACGCCGGTGGGGCCGAGGAACAGGAACGAGCCCAGCGGCCGGTGTTCGTCCTGCAGGCCGGCCCGCGCGCGGCGGACGGCGTTCGACACCGCCGTCACGGCGGCTCTCTGGCCGATCACGCGCTTGCCGAGTTCGGTCTCCATCTGCAGCAGCTTCTCGCGCTCGCCTTCCAGCATCTTCGACGTCGGAATGCCGGTCCACCGCTCGACGACCTGGGCGATCTGCTCAGGCCGCACGGCCTCCTCGACCATGACTTCGTCTTCGGCTTCCTCCGCCGCGTTCAGCTGTTTCTCCAGCTGCGGGATCACGCCATAGCTGAGTTCCCCCGCGCGCTGCAGGTTGCCCTCGCGCTTGGCGGTCTCCAGCTCGATCCGCGCCCGGTCCAGCTGTTCCTTCAGGTCGCGGGCCTCGTTCAGCTTGTCGCGCTCCGACTGCCACTTGGCCGTCATCTCCGCCGACTTCTGCTGCAACTCGGAGAGCTCCTTTTCCAGCCGCTCCAGCCGGTCCTTCGAGGCCGAGTCGTCCTCTTTCTTCAGCGCCTCCTGCTCGATCTGCATCTGCAGGATCTGCCGGTCCAGCTGGTCCAGTTCCTCGGGCTTGGAATCCACCTCCATCCGCAGGCGGCTGGCGGCCTCGTCCACAAGGTCGATGGCCTTGTCCGGCAGGAACCGGTCGGTGATGTAGCGATGCGACAGCGTCGCCGCCGCGACCAGCGCGGAGTCCGAGATCCGCACGCCGTGGTGCAGCTCGTACTTCTCCTTGATGCCGCGCAGGATCGACACGGTGTCCTCCACCGTCGGCTCGTCCACCATCAGCGGCTGGAACCGGCGGGCCAGCGCCGCGTCCTTCTCGACATGCTTGCGGTATTCGTCCAGCGTCGTCGCGCCCACGCAGTGCAACTCGCCCCGCGCCAGCGCCGGCTTGATCAGGTTGGCCGCGTCCATCGCGCCGTCGGTCTTGCCCGCGCCCACAAGCGTGTGCATCTCGTCGATGAACAGGATGATCTCGCCCGCCGCCGCGGTGATCTCGGAGAGGATCGCCTTCAGCCGCTCCTCGAACTCGCCGCGATACTTCGCGCCGGCGATCAGCGCGCCCATGTCGAGCGCCATCAGCTTCTTGTTGCGCAAGCTCTCCGGCACGTCGCCGTTCACGATCCGAAGGGCAAGGCCCTCGGCAATCGCCGTCTTGCCGACGCCGGGATCGCCGATCAGAACGGGGTTGTTCTTGGTCCGGCGCGACAGAACCTGCATCGCGCGGCGGATTTCCTCGTCGCGGCCGATGATCGGGTCGATCTTGCCCTGCTCGGCCGCCTCGGTCAGGTCGCGCGCGTATTTCTTCAGCGCGTCATAGCCTTCCTCGGCGCTCGCCGAGTCGGCGGTCCGGCCCTTGCGCAGGTCGTTGATCGCGGCGTTCAGCGACTGCGCCGACACCGCGCCGGCCTCCAGCGCTTCCTTCGCCTTCGACTTCACGACGGCCAGCGCCGTCAGCATCCGCTCGACGGGGACGAAACTGTCGCCCGCCTTGGTCGCGATCTTCTCGGCCTCGTCCAGGACCTTGGCCGTCTGCCGGTCCAGATAGGTCTGCCCCGCGTCGCCCGACACCTGCGGCAGCTTCGCCAGCGCCGCGTCGACCGCCTCGACCACCCGTTCGGGGGCGCCGCCGGCGTTCTTGATCAGGTTCGATGCCAGACCCTGATCGTCGTCCATCAATGCTTTCAGCAGATGCTCGGGAGCCAGCGCCTGGTGGTTCTCCCGCGTGGCGATCGTCTGCGCCGCCTGCAGGAAGCCGCGCGACCGCTCCGTGAACTTCTCCAAGTTCATCGTCGTCTCCTTCTGTTAAGCGCCTGGCGCCTGAACGCCCGTTCATACAGCACGCCCAGGCAATGGCCTCGGGGAATAGGTGGACAGCGCGACAGGGGGTTTCAAGACGGCGTGATGTCGGAAAATTGAAAGAATTCGGAAACCTTTTATGGGTCTCGCGCGTCTGATCCGTGAACCGGCCGCACGGGCCGCGACATAATGACGAGCAGTCGAAAGGTACATCATGCGCGTGCTGGATACCCAAGTGAGCGAGATGGTTTACGACGCCGATTTCGGGCGGGTCGAGGCCGACGTCTTGCTGATCGTGAAACCGCAGCCCGGCCAGCCGGCCCGCCGTCTGTCGCTGCGGACCAGCCAGCCGCTGCGCGGCGCCGCCCCCCTGAACGAGCGCCTGGCGGCCGACGCCATCCGGCTCGCCGAACGGATGGTCGCGCCCGCCCCCGCCCCGCGCGAACCGCTGGCCCGGGCCGCTTGACGCACGGGGCCTCTCGGGGGACACAGGCGCACCCACGCCACAGGAGTCCCCGATGCCCCAGCCCCCGACGACCGCCACCAAGGGCCTTGCCGACGACCGCCTGATCGTGGCGATGGACGTGCCCAACGCGGTGGCCGGGCTGGACCTGGCCGAGCGGCTGGGCGACGCGGTGTCGTTCTACAAGATCGGGCTCGGCATGCTGACGGGCGGCGGGCTGGCGCTGGCCAACGAGCTGAAGCAGGAACACGGCAAGCGCATCTTCCTGGACATGAAGCTGTTCGACATCTCGGCCACGATCGAGGCCGCGGTGCACGGGCTGGCGCAGTTCGGGCTGGATTTCCTGACGGTGCAGGGCGACCCTGCGGTGGTTGCCGCCGCGAAGGAAGGCGCCGGCGGAACCGGCCTGAAGATCCTCGCCGTCACCGTGCTGACCTCCTACGACCGCAGCGACCTCGACGCCGCGCAGATGCGGCCGGGCGAGGTATCGGAGATCGTCCTGTCCCGCGCCGCCGCCGCCTTCGACGCCGGCGCCGACGGGGTCATCGCCTCGCCGCACGAGGCCGCAGCCATCCGCGCCCTGCCCCAGGCCGCCGGCCGGCTGATCGTCACCCCCGGCGTCCGGCCGGCGGGCGCCGAGCGCGGCGACCAGAAGCGCGTCGCCACCCCGGCGCAGGCCATCGCCGACGGCGCGGATCATATCGTGGTGGGCCGCCCCGTGTGGACGGCGCAGGACCCCCGGGCGGCGGCGCAGGCCATCGTCGCGGAACTCGGGGGCTGACCGGCCGCAATCAAGCGGGGCGCCTGCGGCGCAAGCCTTTTCTTCGTTGGGGGCCAGCCCCCAAACCCCCGGGATATTTCGGACCAGAAGAAACCCGGACCTCGCTTGCAGGGTCTCCGGCGCCGGACTAGGTGAGTGGGGCCACATCGCGAGGGAACCCCGTCCATGTCCGACCGTCTCGAAACCCTGACGTCCCGCCTGCTCGACGCCGCCCGAACGGCCGGCGCCGAGGCCGCGGATGCCATCGCCGTCGACGCGACCTCGCTGTCCATCGACGTGCGCGGCGGCGCGTTGGAACAGGCGGAGCGGTCGGAGGGCACCGATATCGGCCTGCGGGTGCTGGTCGGGCGGCGGCAGGCCAGCGTCTCGGCCTCCGATATCTCGGACGCGACGGTGCAGGCGATGGCGGAGCGCGCCGTCGCCATGGCGCGCGAGGCGCCGGAAGACCCCTATGCCGGCCTCGCCGCCCCCGACCAGCTCGCCCGCGACTGGGACGTCGCCGCGCTGGACCTCGCCGACCCCACGCCCGAGCCGGACCCGCAGGCGCTGGAGGAAATCGCGCGCCGGGTCGAGGCGGCCGCGACCGCCGTGCATGGCGTCAGCCAGAGCGACGGCGCCAGCGCCGGTTTCGGCCGCCGCACCGTCCACCTGGCGGCGACCAACGGCTTCTCCGGCGGCTACCAGCGCACCAGCCACGGCCGCGCCTGCACCGCGATCACCGGCGAGGGCACCGCGATGGAGCGCGATTACGCCTTCGAATCCCGCCTGCACGCCGCCGACCTGCCGGAGGCCGAGGAGATCGGCCGCCTCGCCGGCGACCGCGCCGCCGCCCGCGCCGGCGCGCGCAAGCCGCCCTCGGGCGCATTTCCGGTGCTCTACGACGAGCGTGTCGCCTCGGGGCTGATCGGCCACCTGCTGTCGGCGATCAACGGCACCGCCGTCGCGCGCGGTGCCTCCTGGCTGCGCGGCGCGATGGACGAGGCCGTCCTGCCCGAGGCGCTGACCCTGACCGAGGATCCTTTCCGCCCCCGCGCCACCGGCTCGCGCCCTTTCGACGCCGAAGGGCTGCCGACCGCGCGCCGCGACATCGTCGCAAACGGCGTCCTGCGCGACTGGATCCTCGACCTCGCCACCGCACGCAAGCTGGGCCTCGCCAGCACCGGCAACGCCAGCCGGGGCCCCGGCCACCCGCCCTCGCCCAGCCCGCACAATGTCGAGCTGACCCAAGGGCCGAAAAGCCCCGACGAACTGATGGCCGAGATGGGAACCGGCCTGCTGGTGACCTCGCTCATCGGCGCGTCGATCAACCCAACCACGGGCGACTATTCCCGCGGCGCCAGCGGCTTCTGGATCGAGAACGGCAACATCGCCTACCCGGTGAACGAATGCACGCTGGCCGGGAACCTGCGCGACATGCTGCTGCGGCTCACCCCGGCGAACGACGCCCGCCCGCACCGCAGCCACCGGGTGCCGTCGCTGCTGGTCGAGGGCCTGACCCTTGCCGGAGCATGACCTCGCGCTGCTGATCCAGGCCGCGCGGGACGCCGCGCCGATCGCCAACAGCTACTGGAACACCGATCAGCGCGTGACCCACAAGGAGGACGGCGCCGGCCCGGTCAGCGCGGGCGACATCGCCGTCGACACCTACCTGCGCGAGACGCTGACCGCCGCGCGTCCCGGTTACGGCTGGCTCAGCGAAGAGACCGAGGACGACCCCGCCCGCCTCGCCGCCGAGCGGGTGTTCATCGTCGACCCGATCGACGGCACCCGCGCCTATGTCGACGGCCAGACGACCTGGGCGCATTCGCTCGCCGTGGTCGAGCGGGGCGAAACGACCGCCGCCGTCGTCTTCCTGCCGCAGCACGACAAGCTCTACGCGGCCGGACGCGGCACCGGCGCCACGCTGAACGGCACCCCGATCCGCGCCGGCACCGCCGCCGATCCGACCGGCGCGAACGTCCTGGCCTCCCGCCCGCTCTTCTCCGCCGAGAACTGGACCGGCGAGGTTCCGGCGATGAAGCGCCACTTCCGCCCCTCGCTGGCCTACCGCCTCTGCCTCGTCGCCGAGGGCCGGTTCGACGCGATGCTGACGCTCCGCCCGACATGGGACTGGGACATCGCCGCCGGCAGCCTGATCGTGACCGAGGCCGGCGGGCGCGTGACCGACGCCGCCGGCCATCCGCTGCGCTTCAACAGCGCCAGCGCCTCCAGCCCCGGCGCCATCGCCGCGCCCGCGCCGCTGCACGCTGCGCTGCTGGCCCGGCTCGCCCCCCGCTGACCCGGCGCCCGCCGCGACGCGCGATTGGCCTTTTCCCGTGCGGATCGCTTGACTAGGTATGATCCGACCGCAAAGGAAGGAGTTTCCATGGCACAGCGACTGCACCTCGTCTTCGGCGGCGAGCTCGTCGATCCCTCCAAGACCGTGTTCGAGAACGTCGACGAGATCGACATCGTCGGCATCTTCCCCGACTACGCCAGCGCCTACGACGCCTGGAAGGACGCGGCGCAACGCACGGTGGACAACGCGCATATGCGCTATTTCATCGCCCACCTGCACCGGCTGCGCGACGAGGGGGCCGAAGCCTCGTCGACGGAGGAGCTCGAAAGCTGACAGCCGCCGCATGGGAAAGTCGCTGTCGCTAAAACTGTATCTGGCCACCCGCGCCCGCTCCGACCGGGCCGCGCGGCGGGCCATGGCCCGTGCGACACCGGCCGAGGACGGCGCGTCGCCGGAAAAGGAGCGCGCCGGCCACGCGACGGTGCAGCGCCCGCCGGGGCCGGTGATCTGGGTGCATTCCGGACAGGACCGGCATGCGCTGGCCGCGCGCGAACTGGCCCACCGTCTGCGGATGGAGCGCGAGGAATTGAGCTTCGTCTTCACGACCTCCGCGGCACGGCGGCGCGCGTCCCTGCCGGGAATGGCCTCTCAGATCGCTCCCGACGAGTCGCTGCCGGCGATACGGCGGTTCCTCAATCACTGGAGCCCGGCCCTGTCGCTCTGGACCGAGCCCGACATCCGCCCCGCGATGGCCAGCGAGACGGCGGCGCGCGGCGTGTCCCTGATGCTCGTCGACGCGCACACCGCCCCGCCGGACCCGCCCGGCTGGCGGTTCTGGCCCGGATTGGCGGGCACCGTGCTTGCCCCGTTCGGCCAAGTCATCACCGGCGACGCCATGAAGGCCGGCGCGCTGCGCCGGATGGGCGCGGACCCCGCCCGCATCGAGATGACCGGCTATCTGGAGGAAGGGACGGCCGCCCTGCCCTGCGATCACGCGGAGCGGGAATCGCTGGCAGCTGCCCTGTCGGGGCGGCCCGTCTGGCTGGCCGCGCGCACCGCCGACCACGAGATCGAACCGGTGCTGGAGGCGCACCGCAACGCGCTTCGGCAGACGCACCGGCTGCTGCTGATCCTGGTGCCCGAGGACGCCGAGGGCGGCCGGCATTTGACCGAGGCGATCCGCGACCAGGGCTTCGCGACGGCATTGCGGTCCGACGGCGTGGCGCCGGACCCCGACACGCAGATCTATATCGCGGACACGCTGGGCGAGTTGGGCCTGTGGTACAGGCTCGCCGCCGTTTCGTTCCTCGGCCAGTCGCTGGAGGCGTCGGGCGGCGTCAACCCGTTCGAGGCCGCGGCGCTCGGCTCGGCGATGATCCACGGGCCGAACGTGCGGAACTTCCGGCGGGCCTACGGCCGGCTCGCCTCGGCCGGCGCCACGCGCATGGTCCGCAACCAGGCACAGCTCTCCGCGGCGCTGGAAGAGCTGTTGTCGCCGGAGGCCGCCGCCGAGATGGCGCACGAGGCCTGGAAGGTCTGCTCCGCCGGGGCCGAGGTGACGGATCGCGCGATGGACCTCATTCTGACCGAGCTCGACGAACGGGAAACGGCCTGATGCGCCCGCCGCGGTTCTGGTCGGCGTCGCCGGATCGTCCCGGCTGGCAGGCGGCCGCGCTGTCGCCGCTGGCCGCGATCTACGCCGGCGCCACCGCGCGGCGGGTCGCGCAGGACGGCTATCGCGCCGCCGTCCCGGTGATCTGCGTGGGCAACCTGAACGCCGGCGGCACCGGCAAGACCCCCACGGTCATCGCGCTGCTGCAGCGGCTGCGGGACCGGGGCGTCGCCGCCCATGTGGTCAGCCGCGGCTATCGCGGAACGGCCGGGGGGCCGCTCCAGGTCGACGAACGCCGCCACCGGGCCGGGCAGGTCGGCGACGAGCCGCTTCTGATCGCCGCCTTCGGGCCGGTCTGGGTTTCCAAGGACCGTGCCGCCGGCGTCCGCGCAGCCGAAGCCGCCGGCGCGCAACTCGTTCTTCTGGACGACGGGTTTCAGTCCCCCGCCGTCGAGAAGGACCTCGCGATCATCGTGGTCGATGCACGGGCGGGGTTCGGCAACGGGCGGGTGATTCCCGCCGGACCGCTGCGCGAGCCGGTCGGGGCCGGGCTGGCACGGGCCGACGCCCTGCTGTCGCTGGGCGACGCGGCGGCGCAGCAAAGCTTCGCCGCGCGCTGCGGCGAGGCCATCGCCGTGCCGCATATCCGGGGCCGGCTGGAACCGTTGCAGACGGGCATGGACTGGACGGGGCTCGACGTGCTGGCCTTCGCGGGAATCGGGCATCCGGAGAAGTTCTTCGCCACCCTGCGCGGCCTTGGCGCCAACCTGAAGCGCGCGGAACCCCTGGGCGACCACCAGCCGCTGACCGAACCGCTGATGCGGCGGCTGGAGCACGAGGCGTCGCTGCTCGGCTCCCAGCTCGTGACGACCGAAAAGGACGCCGTCCGGCTGCCGAAATCCTTCCGCCAGAAAGTGCTTACCTTGCCCGTGCGGCTGACGCTGGAGGACTGGACCGCCTTCGACGCCCTGCTGCCGGTCGTGGAACCGACACGCGCCTGACCGGTCAGCCCCGTTTCAGTTCCGATCGGATCTCCGCGCCATGCTCGTCCAGCTCCGGCGACGGCCGTTCCAGCTTCGGCTCGGCGTCGGAGAACCGGAACGGCGGGCGCACCGTCGGCACGCCGTCGAGCTCCATCCGCAACCCGCGATGCACGATCTGCGGATCGGCGAAGACCTCGCCCAGGTCGTTGATCGGCCCCGCCGGGATCCCCCGCGCCTCGCAATCGGCAAGCAGATCGGCCTTGTCGCGCGTCAGCGTCTCAGCCGTCAGCGCCGCGATCAGCCGCTCGCGGTTGGCGATCCGGTCGGCGTTCGACGCGAAGTCCGGGTCGTCCTTCAGCTCCGGCAGACCCAGCATGTCGCACAGCCGCTGGAACTGCGCATCGTTGCCGGTGGCGATGATCATGTAGCCGTCGGCACAGTCGAAGACCTGGTAGGGCACCAGGTTCTGATGCGCGTTGCCGATCCGCTGCGGCGGCTGGCCCGTGGTCAGGTAATTCATCGCCTGGTTCGCCGTGACCGCCGTGGCCACGTCCAGAAGCGCCATGTCGATATGCTGGCCGCGCCCGGTCTCGTGCCGCCGGTGGACCGCCGCGAGGATGGCGGAGACCGAGTAGAGCCCGGTGAAGATGTCGGAAATCGCCACGCCGCATTTCTGCGGCTGCCCCTCCGGGTCGCCGGTGATCGACATCAGCCCGGACATGCCCTGGATGATATAGTCGTAGCCGGCGCGATGCGCATAAGGCCCGTCCTGCCCGAACCCGGTGATCGAGCAGTAGATCAGCCGCGGATTGATCGCCGACAGGCTTTCGTAATCCAGCCCGTATTTCGCCAGCCCGCCGACCTTGAAGTTCTCGATCAGTATGTCGGCGCCGGCGGCAAGCTGGCGGACGATGTCCTGCCCCGCCTCGGTCCGGAAATCCACGGCGATGGAACGCTTGCCCCGGTTGCAGCCGTGGAAATAGGCGGCCGAACGGTCGCCCTCGCGCTCCACGAAGGGCGGGCCCCAGCGGCGGGTGTCGTCGCCCTCGGGGCTTTCGACCTTGATGACCTCGGCGCCCAGGTCCGACAGAGTCTGACCGGCCCAGGGGCCGGCCAGGATACGCGCTAGTTCGACGACCCGAAGGCCGGCCAGCGGCGCCGTCATCAGTTGTCCAGCATTCCGTCCAGCGTCTCGGCGAACTCGTCATAGGGCATGTTCGAGTATTTCTCGCCGTTGATGATGAAGGACGGGGTGGAGTTGATCTCGTCCGCCTCGGCGTTCTCCTGGAACACCTGCACCAGGGCCTGCGCCATCTCGGCATCCTGCAGGCAGGCATCCACCTGCTCGGCCGAAAGCCCGGCGGTGCGGCCGATCTTCGACAGGTTCTCGGCGATGCCGGCCGGCGACTCGGCGTCGAGCCACTGCTTCTGCTGGTCGAACATGATGCTCATCAGCCCGAAGTACCGCTTCTCCGCGGTCTCCATCTCCGCTTCGTCCGCGTCGTCGCCCCGCGGCATTCCGCAGCGCGCCAGCATGCCGGCCCACAGGCCGAAACGATCGAAATAGACCTCGCGGTACACGAACTCGATCTTTCCGGTGTCGATGTAGTTTTCCTTGAGCTGCGGATACACGTTCTTGTGGAAGTTCGCGCAGTGCGGGCAGGTGGCCGAAGCGTATTCGATCACCGTGACCGGCGCGTCCGGGTCGCCCTGCGTCATTTCCTTGACGATGGAGGTGTCGACCTCGCCCTCCTGTGCCTCGGCCGCCCCGAAGGCGGTCAGGCTGCCGGAGTTCGACGTTGGCCAGAACAGCACGGCGCCCAGCGCAAGCGCAAGGGCACCGGCAAGCGGGAAGAGTTTGTTCATCGGTCTGCCTCAGTTGTTTCTGTGTCGGGATAGGACGTTTTCGCCCAGCGCTTCAAGCGCCCGGCGCAGTCCGTCGTCGCTCACGGGGGCCGCGGCCTCGGACGCGGCGCGGCGCAGTTCGGGGTCCGGCGCCTTCGGCTCGGCCTTCGGGGCGGGGGCGAACTGCGCCTGTCCCTCGGCAAAGCCCGTGGGGGCCGTCTGGGTGATGCGGATGCGCGCGATGGCGGAATAGCCGTAGCAGGCGTTCACCTTCTCGCGCAGCCGGTCTTTCTGCATCTCCAGCATCGGCGCGTTGGCCCCGGTGGTCAGCACCGTCAGCGTCGCGCCGAAGCCGCCGCGGGCATAGCTGACATTCACCGGGCGTGCGATGGCGGCGGTCTCCTCGCCCACGATCTCGGCCCAGTGCGTCAGCAGGCGCGACACCGCGAAACCCCGCTTCTCGCCCACCTCGCGGATGCGGGTGGACAGCAGGCCCGAGGCCCGCTCGAACCCGCGCATGCGGCGGGGGTCCTTGCCATGCGGTTTCGTCATCTCTGGCACTCGCGCGTCATGGCGCTATCCTAACGGCCGCGTCGGTGCGGATGCCAGCGCAAAGCCTGTCGGGGAGCCATAAAGATTGCGTGACGAGTCGCTGAGCGACAGCCTGCTGGCCTGGTACGACCGCCATGCCCGGGCGATGCCCTGGCGGGTGGGGCCGGCCGACCGCGCCGCGGGGGTGCGCCCCGATCCCTATGCCGTGTGGCTCTCCGAGGTGATGCTGCAGCAGACCACCGTGGCCGCCGTGCGCGACTATTTCCGCCGCTTCGTGACCCGCTGGCCGACGGTGACGGACCTCGCCGCCGCCGAGGATGGCGAGGTCATGGCCGAATGGGCGGGGCTCGGCTATTACGCCCGCGCCCGGAACCTGCTGAAATGCGCCCGCGTGGTCGCGTCGGAGCATGGCGGGCGGTTCCCGGAGACCCGCGAGGCGTTGCTGAAGCTGCCGGGCATCGGCCCCTACACCGCGTCGGCCGTCGCCGCGATCGCCTTCGACGAACGGGCGGCGGTGGTGGACGGCAACGTCGAGCGGGTGATGGCGCGGCTTTACCGGGTCGAGACGCCGCTGCCCGAGGCGAAGCCGGAACTGACGGCGCATGCCGCCGCGCTGACACCGGCCGAGCGGCCCGGCGATTACGCGCAGGCCGTGATGGACCTGGGCGCGACCGTCTGCACGCCGAAATCGCCGGCCTGCGGCATCTGCCCCTGGATGGCGCCCTGCGCGGCCCGCGCCGCCGGGGTGCAGGCGGACCTGCCGCGCAAGGCCCCGAAGAAGGCCAAGCCCACGCGCTACGGCATCGCCTATCTCGCCCGGCGCAGCGACGGCGCCTGGTTGCTGGAGCGGCGGCCGGACAAGGGGCTTCTGGGCGGGATGCTGGGCTGGCCCGGCAGCGACTGGAGCGACGCGCCCACGGGGGCGCCGCCGGTGGAGGCGCAGTGGCAGGATCCGGGGCTGGAGGTGCGGCACACCTTTACCCATTTCCACCTGCGCCTGGCGCTGCGGGTCGCCGAGGTGGGGCGTGACGCGGTGCCCGACCGCGGCCACTTTATTCCGCGTGCCGCGTTCCGGCCCGCCAGCCTACCCACGGTGATGCGCAAGGCCTTCGATCTCGGCGCCTCGGCCCTGCCCGCCACCGAATCCGTCGCACCCGACAGCGATTGATTCGCGCCGCCTCGCGGCGGTATGGTGCCGCCGGGGGCAGAGAATACGGAGCAGTCGCATGATCCCCGCATCGCAGGTCGCCCGCCTGAAGAGCGCGCTGCCGTTCTGGCTGTCGCTGAGCCTCGTGCCGCTGATCGCGCTGGCCGCCACGCAGGGCGGCTGGGCGCTGATCCTGCCGCCGCTGGGCACCTGGTGGCTCTATTCCTTCCTCGATGCCGTGCTGGGGCTGAACGAGGAGAACGCCGATACCGAAACCGGCGAGGATCAGCTTTTCTGGTACCGGCTGATCACGCTGATCTGGTTCCCGGTGCAGGCCGGCGTGATCTACGGCACGATCTGGTACGCGACCCATACCGGGCATCTGGCGACCTGGGAAAAGATCGTGCTGTTCTTCGACGTCGGCATCCTGTCCGGCACGGTGGGGATCGTCTATGCCCACGAGCTGCTGCATCAGCGCAACCGGCTGGAGCGGTGGCTGGGCGACCTGCTGCTGGCGACGGTGCTCTACAGCCATTTCCGGACCGAGCATCTGCTGGTCCATCACGTGCATGTCGGCACCCCGCGGGACGCGGTGACGGCGCGGTACAACGAGGGGTTCCACCGGTTCTTCTTCCGTGTCCTGTTCGAGTGCCCCGGCTCGGCCTGGCGGGCGGAGAAGGCGATGCTGGCGCGGCGGGGGCGGCCGGTGTGGGACCGGGCGAACCCGTTCTGGCGCTACGCGGCGCTTCAGGCGGCGGCGCTGGCGCTGGCCGTCGCGGTCGGCGGGCTGGCGGGGCTGGGGCTGTTCCTGGTGCAGGCGATCTCGGCCATCTGGCAGCTGGAGCTGACCAACTACGTCGAGCATTACGGGCTGACCCGGAAGTACCTGGGCGACGGCAAGTACGAGCGGGTGATGCCGCGGCATTCGTGGAATGCCTCGCACAAGGCGTCGAACTGGCTGCTGATCAATCTGCAGCGGCATTCGGACCACCACTACAAGCCGAGCCGGCGGTTTCCGCTGCTTCAGACCTACGACGCGGAGGAGGCGCCGCAGCTGCCGCTGGGCTATCCGGTGATGACGATCGCGGCGATGGTGCCGCCGCTCTGGCGGCGGATCATGAACCCGAAGGTACGGGCCTGGCGGCGGCAGCATTATCCAGAGATCGAGGACTGGACGCCCTACAAGACCGGCGCGCATCCGATGCCGGCGTGAGGGTGTCCGAGGTTGGACGGGGGTTCAAGTTCCTGTAATCGTTACCGATAGCGGTAACTGCCGCGATGTGTCCGCGGTCTGTCCGAGGGCGTGCCGGTGGGACCGTAGCCGTTTTCTTGGCAAGAAAACGGACCGGAATTTTGGTAAAATTCCGGGTCAGGGACAGACCCAGACCGACAGATACCAGTAGGACGGCCGCGACGTGTTCGGCTGCGGGGTCGCCGGCGGCAGGCCCTGTTCCGCGATCAGCCGCTCCAGCTGTCCCAGCAGCTTCTCCTCGCCATGCCCGCGGTCGTAGACGATGACCGTCCGCCCGGGCGGTAGCTTCACCTGCGCCTCCTGCGCCTCGGTGCTCCGCAAGAGACGGATGCGGCCGAATGCGTCCCGCGTCATCGCCTCGCCCAGCGCGCGGGCGGCGCGCACCGCCTGCTCGTCGTCCTGCGCCCCGCGGCAGACGAACAGGTCGATATCGGTGAACTGCTCGGCTTCGCGGGTCCAGCCCTGGATCTCGCCATAGAGCGTCTCGAAGCCGCGGATCGAGGCGACCGAGCCGGCCAGCGACGCGATCATCCGCGAGTCGCCGGCGCTGTCGACGGCCTCGCTCTCGTCCAGACGGTCCAGCACCGCCGCCCCGCGGGCCAGCGTCTCGGGCGTCCAGGCCTCGGGCCGCATGGCCGACAGCGCGCGCAGCACCTCGGCGCTCGGCGCGGTCCCGGTGCGCGCGGCCTCTTCCAGCAGGTCGAGAAGCCCGGACAGGACCGCCGCATCGCCGGTCAGCCCGCCCTCGATCTCGGCCACGGCGAGCTTGCGCGCGAAGGTGTCGGCCGAGGCGAGCTCGTCCAGGAGCGTCGTTCGACGTTTCTCGGCCTCTTCCTGCAGCACCTCCACCGGCGCGATCTCGATCTGTTCGAGGATCAGCCCCTGCCCCGCCGCCGGCGTTGCGAGGGCGCAGAGGGCGCAGAGCGCACAGACAAGCCACCGCATCACGCACACCCCCCGCTTGCGAGCGCGCGGCGTTGCAGCGCATCCATCTCGGAATCGATCTCTTCCTTCTTGGTCGCGATGGAACTGCGGCGGCGGACGATCTCGGCCAGCTGCTGTTCCTCCAGCGGGCTCAGCGCGCGGCCGCGATAGAGGTCGGCGGCGGCGTTCATCATCTGGAACAGCTCGCCATAGGCGCGCGACAGGGCGCGGAATTCCAGAAGCTGCAGCTGCAGGTTCAGGTTGCAGGTCTCCTGCTGAAGCGTTTCGGCAGAGACGTAATTCTCCAGCTCGGAAGGCGGCACCATGTCGCTCGCGACCCCGTCGATCCGCAGCGACAGCGCGTCGATCTGGCCCTGCATCCCGTCGATCGTATCGTCGACCCACTTGTAGCCGCCGATCGCGGTGGCCGCGATGGCCAGCAGGACGGTGACGAATTTCCACATGTCGGGCAGGCGGCGCCAGAAGGCCGGGGCGCTCTGGCCGCCACGCGCGGTCGCGTCGGACATGGTAAAATCTCCTTGGTTGCAATGCGGGCCAGCATAGCACGCCATACGCGAGTCGCGAAAAGGAAAGCGCCGGCGGCGGGCCGTGCCGCCGGCGCGTCCCCGCCCCGTTCCCCGCCCGTCAGCCTTGCGCGGAAAACCGGGCGCGTGCGAAGCTGGCAGCCTGGGAGGGCTGCGATGCCGACCGACGCATCGGAGGAACGCAAGAAACTGGACGCCGCCGAGATCGGCGCGCTCGCCCATCTCTATCGCGGCGAGGTCTACCGCTCGACGCTGTGGCGCACCCGGCTCGACACCACGACGAACTGGTCGGTCGTCACGCTGGGCATCGCGCTGTCGATCTCGTTCTCCTCGCCCGCGGCCTCGGAGCTGCCGCTGATCCTGGTCGGCATTCTCACCTTCTTCTTCCTGATGCTGGAGGCGCGGCGCTATCGCTATTTCAACGTGTGGCGGGCGCGGTGCCGGTGGATGGAGACGCATTTCTTCGCGCCGATGCTGCAGGACGGCGATCTGCACATGGAGGAGGGCTGGCAGAAGACGCTGGCCGAGGACTACTGGTCGCCGCGCTATCACGTGTCGCTGTGGGTCGCCCTGGGCCGGCGCATCCGGCGCAACTATTTCTGGATCCTGCTGATCCAGACCTCGGCCTATATCGGCAAGCTGGTGGTGCATCCCGAGCCGCTGACCGAGCTGGCGCAATTGCCGGTGCGGGCCTCCATCGGGCCGGTGAACGGCTGGTATATCCTCGGCCTTGGGGTGCTATACTGCCTGAGCTGGGGCACGGCCGCGGCGCTGAGCTGGCGCGACGATGCGCGACGCGCGCGGCAGCGGGCGGACCGGACCAGCATGGGGTGAAAAAAGGCCCCGTCGACAGAGTCGACGGGGCTAGTCGTGCCGTGGCTCAGGCCACAGGCACCGGCGGTAGACCGTGCGTTTCTATCTCATTTCGGCGCGGATCTGCTGGCGGAGGACGTCGATGGGCACGTGCTCTCCGTCCTTGCGGAAGGTCCAGTAGGTCCAGCCGTTGCAGGACGGCGCGCCTTCCAGCGCGGCGCCGACCTGGTGAATCGATCCGGTGTGATCGGCCGAGACGAGCGTGCCGTCGGCGCGCACCTTGGCCGTCTTGCCGCTTTGCGACACCAGCACCTCGCCCGGGCGCAGCATGCCGCGTTCGACCAGCGTGCCGAAGGGCACGCGGGGCTCGGCGCGCTTGGCGCGGGTGACCTCCAGGCCGCTCTTGTCGTAGCGGCGCACGCGGGAAAGACGCTTCTCGGCCACCTCGCGATAGGCGGTCTCGCGCTCGATCCCGATGAAGTCGCGGCCCAGCATCTTGGCAACGGCGCCGGTGGTGCCGGTGCCGAAGAACGGGTCGAGCACCACGTCGCCGGGATTCGTCGTGGCGACCAGCACGCGGTGCAGGAGCGATTCCGGCTTTTGCGTCGGGTGCGCCTTGTCGCCGTCGGCGTTCTTCAGCCGCTCGTGCCCGGTGCAGATCGGCAGCACCCAGTCCGAGCGCATCTGCACGCCGTCGTTCAGCGCCTTCAGCGCCTCGTAGTTGAAGGTATAGCGCGCGCCCTCCTCGCGGCTGGCCCAGATCAGGGTTTCGTGGGCATTGGTCAGCCGCTTGCCGCGGAAATTCGGCATCGGGTTCGACTTGCGCCAGACCACGTCGTTCAGGATCCAGTAGCCCTGGTTCTGCAGCTCGGCGCCGAGTCGGAAGATATTGTGGTACGACCCGATGACCCAGATCGCGCCATTGGGCTTCAAGAGGCGGCGCGCGGCCGACAGCCAGGCGCGGGTGAACTCGTCGTAGGTGGAGAAGTTGGCGAACCGGTCCCAGGCGTCGTCGACGGCGTCCACGCGGGAGTTGTCGGGACGGTGCAGATCGGCGCGAAGCTGCAGGTTATAGGGCGGATCGGCGAAGATCAGGTCGACCGAGCCCGCGGGAAGCGCGTTCATCGCCTCGATGCAGTCACCTGCCAGTATCCGGTTGAGCGGAAGATCCGCCCCCTTCGCCGCGTGTCCCATCTCTGCCTCTGTCCCCGGCGCCTGCTCTGCCCGCGCCCCGTTGTTCGTTGGCAGAAAGATGAGTCAAAGCCGATTCGCGGTCAATTTCTTTTTTGAATCAGGGGGTTATAGAAACCGCTTGATACAATATCTTGTGTACCGGCGCGAAGCTCCGCCTATGGTGTGGGGTCACTCCGAGATATTGGAGGGCGTCGAGGTGTGTCTTTGTGGCATAGCCTGCATTCGTCTCCCATCCATAGCCGGGATACTGTTGCGCAAGCTCCACCATGAGCGTGTCGCGACACACTTTCGCCACAATCGAAGCCGCTGAAATGGATAGACATTTCGCGTCGCCCTTGACGATGGCGGTGCCCGGGCAGGACAGGCCGTCGGGCAGCGCGTTGCCGTCGACGAGGGCGTGGTCGGCGGGCCGCGCCAGGCCGGCCAGCGCGCGGCACATGGCGAGATGGGAGGCGCGCAGGATGTTGTGGGCGTCGATCTCGGCCACGGTGGCGTGGGCGATCGAGACATCGGCGCAGGCGGCGATCTCGGCGGCGAGGCGGGCGCGGGCCGCGGGCGTCAGCTGCTTGCTGTCGCGCAGGCCCTCGGGGATGCGCTTGGGATCGAGGCGGACGGCGGCGGCGGTCACCGGGCCGGCGAGCGGGCCGCGGCCGACCTCGTCGACACCGGCGATCCGGGCGGCGCCGCGCGACAGCGCGAAGTCTTCGTGGGAATAGTCGGGCGGGTCGGCAGGCATGGCGGCAGAAAACCGGATGCGACCGGCGCGGACAAGCGGAAAAGGAAAGGGCGGACGCCCCCGCAATGGCGCCCGCCCTCCCGAAATGGCCCGGGGCGCATTGGCCCGGACCACTGCTCGTTGAAACGGGGGCCGACGTCAGTGCCGGTGGACGCAGTCCCAGTCGACCCAGCGGTTGTGGCCGTGGCCATGCACGCAGTAGGACGGGACGACGATGACGTTGCGGTTGTAATGCGGCTTGCGCGGCGTGTCGTAGCGATAGACCGGGCCGGTGTGACGCTTCTGGTTCGACAGCGCGTGGCCGAGAGCCAGCAGCGTGCCGACGCCGATCAGCATCTTGACGGTGCGCTGGCTGTCGCCCGCGGCGGCGGGCGTGGCGGCAAAGGATGCAAGGGCAATGCTGGCGGCCGCCATGGTGGCGATGAGTCGATTGGTCATTGGAGTGTCCTTTCGTGAAGGGAACCTGCGTAACGGGGCGAGGGCCGGAGACGGGTCCGGCGGTCGCGCGCAGGACGAGTTGAGGCCGCCTGCCGGGGATAGGCAATATCGGCGCCGGGCTATCGGATAACGGCGGGTTTCCGCCGGGCGGTTATCGGATAACACGTCGCAAAAGCGTCTGATGATATTGAATAACCCGTGCGAGCGGCGCACATTCGCCGCATGAAACAGAAAGCCATCATCCTCGCCCTTGCTCTGGGCCTATTCGGTGCGACAGCCGCTTCGGCATGCACGGCCGAGTTCAAGGCCAAGAGGGGGGGCCAGTACGTTCATTCGACGATCTCGGTTCCGTCGAGTTCCTGCAACTCCGGGGGCGTCCTGAGCCTCCTCCAGTCGCAGGGCTACACGAATATCCAGATCGTCCGGATATCGGGCTGACCGGGTCATGACCCGGACCCGCCCGCAAATACCATCGTAGCCACCCGGCGTGCCTTGCGCGTCCGGGTGGCTGCACCGCCCCAAGGCACCGGCCGCGGCCGGCGTCTCGTGCGTGCTTCATAAACATCGTGGTAGTCAGCGTCGCTCCCGGCTAATAGTATCCGGGTCATGAGCCTGGTCGAGAACGGAAACGACGTTGCAGCCACCCGACGCTCCGGCGGCCGGGTCGTCGCCATTGGCCTGATCGCGATCGTCGCGATCCTGGCCATCGCCTCCGCCCTTCTGTTCCTCAACCTGCCGACGGCCACGGCCTTCGTCGACCGGGTCGACGAGATCTTCTTCAACTACGACCTGACCTCGGCCGACAGCGATGCCGAGACCAAGCTTCTGGGCATCCTCGCCGAATCCGGTGCGGCGTTCTCGGAGGTGCTGGCGAGCTATCGGGTGATCATCTTCGTGCTGCTGGTCTTCGCCACGGCGCTGCTGATCGCGTCGCTGATCTTCCTGGTCACCATCGTCGCGCTGAACCGCCGGGTGCTGGAGATCGAGCGGTCGGGGCTGCAGGTGTCGTCGCTGATCATCAGCCGGGGCGAGAACAAGGTCTATCTCAACGACAACCTGGAATTCTCGCTGACCGGCGCCGCCATCGAGACGCTGGCGGTGCTGGCCGAGGCGCGGATGGACGAGGACGTGCTGACCGGCTCGGAGATCGAGGCGATGATATCCGGCAAGAACGCCGCCGACTGCGACGAGGCCTCGGGCGCGACGCGGATCAAGCGGCTGCGCGACTCGCTGGGCAACCAGATGGTCAGCGAAATGCTGGTGAAGAACATCGCGCGCAAGGGTTACATGCTGGCCATCGACAAGAAGGTCATCAAGATGATCTGAGCCCCTGGCGGGCCGTCCGCGCCGGGCGGGCGGCGTTGACATCGGCGCCGGACGGGGGGAAGGGTGCGTATCGCCCCGGCCGAGCCATCTGTACCGTGACGCTTTCGACCCTGATCTTCCGCTATGCCACCTTCGCGGTGATCGCCACGCTCGCCAATCTCGGCGCGCAGCGGGTCGTGCTGTGGTACACGGGCGGCGCGACGGGGCTGGCGCTGGCCATCGCGGCGGGCACCGGCGTGGGGCTGGTGGTGAAGTACCTGCTCGACAAGCGCTGGATCTTCATGGACGGCTCGACCGGCGCCCGCGCCCATGGCGAGAAGTTCACCCGCTATACCCTGACCGGCGTGTTCACGACGGCGATCTTCTGGGGCACGGAAACCGCGTTCTGGCTGATCTGGCGCGCGGACCTGATGCGCGAGCTGGGCGCGGTGATCGGCCTGTCGATCGGCTATGTCGTCAAGTTCCAGCTCGACAAGCGGTTCGTCTTTCGCCCGGCCGCCTGATCCGGCGGCAGCCGCGACCGGCCGACATCACATTTTGCATTGGCGACATTCCCCGGCTTTTCCCGGTGCGTTTTCTTTTCTATGACTTTTCTTAAGAGCTTCCGTCGGGATCGGCCCGGCGGCGGCGAGAATGGACTATTCCAGGAGCAGGACCGTTTTCAGAATGCGTGCATTTTCCCGTTTCCGCCTTCGTCTGACCGTCACCACCGCCGCGCTGACGCTGGCCGGCGCCGCAGCCGCCCTACCCATCGAGGACCGGCTGGCCGAACTGCGCGCCGCCTATGACGCGGAGGTGGCCAAGAACGTCATCGACCTGCAGCTCTACCGCCACTCGCAGGAGGCCGTGCTGCCCGATGGCAAGACCAAGGTCGAGCTGATCAACCTGAACCCCAACATCAACTCGTGGTTCCTGCTCGGCCTGGGCGAGGGCAACGGGCGCAGCTGGTTCCACCTGGAGAACCCGGCGCCCGACGACCGCGCACTGTCGCTGGAACAGGGCGCGGACGGGCCGGAGATCCTGATCACCGAGGGCAAGCGGACGCATCGCTGCACCCCCTGGGCCGGCGAGCCCTCGATGCTGTCCGAGGCGCGCCGCGCCAACCTGCCCTATGCGCCGGTCTGCGGCGACCGGCTGTACCTGCGGGTGCAGACCGGCGGCTCCTATACCAGCCTGGAGGCCACTTCGCAGTTCCTGCGCGACCATGTGTGGGGCGGCGACGCCATCGTGACCTGGGTGAAGGCCACGCTGAACAAGGACAAGTACGCGCTGCTGGACGGCGAACTCGGCACCGGCGGCGAGGACGACGCGGCCGCCCATGGCCCGCCGCCGGCCAAGGTGCGCCATGCCGAGGGGCAGCGCCCGCTGGTCGCGCAGTACCACACCTTCGACCTGGAGGGCGCCGAGGGCGGCATGGCGACCGGCCTGTGGTACCCGGTGGAGGGGCAGGACGGCGTGTTCGTCAGCGCGCTGCAGCCGCAATCGATCGCGCAGGAGGTGATGGACGTCCCCGGCGCCAACTGGCTGGACGGGGTGGAAAGCAGGGCGATCAACTATTTCGTCGCCTTCGACCTGTCGCGGTTCGACCTGGGCTTTGCCCGCGGCACCGACCACCCACGCCTGGGCTGGTCGCCACGCCCGCCGGCCTATGTGCGCCCGCGCGGGATGCCCGGGCCCGACGGCTTCACCACCGCGGCGCCGCTGGTGTCGCTGGGCATGGCCTCGCCCTACCTGACCGACCGGATCACCGCCGCCTTCACCGCCGGCTTCAAGCGGCAGCACGGCGCCTTCCGCGGCGGGCCGTATCGCGACGCGAATTACGGCTCGCATTACGGCTTTCTGGAGCACGGGGTGATCCTGTCGAAGCTGTGGCCCGGGCTGTCCACCGTCTATGTGACGCAGGACGGCGAGATCGGGATGAAGACCTGGGAGGAGTCGGATTACGAGAAGATGCCGAACCTGCGCTTTGCCCGGCAGAACGGCACGCCGCTGGTCGAGGACGGCAAGCCGGGGCCCTATGTCACGCAATGGCTGCCGGGGAACTGGTCGGGCTCGGCCAATGCCGACCTCAGGACGCTGCGCGCCGGTGCCTGCCTGATCGAGCAGGGGGACACGCAATACCTGGTCTATGCCTATTTCTCGACCGCCACGCCCTCGGCGATGACCCGCAGCTTCATGGCCTACGACTGCACCTACGGGATGCTTCTGGACATGAACGCGCTGGAGCACACCTATATGGGGCTCTACTCGTTCAACGACGGCGGCGGGATCGAGGTGGATCACATCATGCGCGGCATGTCGCAGCTGGACAAGCGCGGCAGCAGCGGGGTGATCCCGCGGTTCATCGGCTATCCCGACAACCGCGACGTCTTCTACCTGATCCGCAAGGAGTAAGCACATGATCCGGGCAGTCGCGTTTTCGGTCGGGCTTGCGGCGCTGGCCGCGGGCGCGGAGGCACAGTCGCTGGCGCAGAACAACGATGTGATGTTCCGCCAGATCCAGCAGGTGCATCGCGTCTCGGCGGCCCAGCTGAACCGGATCAAGGAGATCTTCGCGCGATCGGGGATCATGGGCCAGGGCAACCCGGGGCCGACGCGGCACCCGATGACGCCCGAGCAATGCGCCGCGCGGGTGGGCGGCACGGCGGCCTACAACAACCCGCGGTTCGAGGCGATCTGCGGGGCGAAGTACATGGCGCCGCTCTACGACCCGCGCACCGAGACGCCGGAGGACGCGACCGCCTGCATCGACCAGTTCGAGTTCCCGAACATCCCCTGCACCTATCCCGTCACCTGGGTTCGCGCCAACGAGGCGGCGCAGATCTGCGCGGCGATGGGCAAGCGGATCTGCGACGCGCACGAATGGGAGGGCGCCTGCGCCGGCGCGCTGACCGAGCCCGACTATCCGTTCGGCGCCGGGTCGGTGGCGGCGATGCGGTCGATCCACAACAACCGCTACGCGGGGTCGAAGCGCTGGGCCTACGGGCCGAATTTCCGCACCGGCATCTGCGCGCAGGATTCCAACAAGAGCCCCGGCTGCAACGGCGGCGATTTCGGGCGCTGCGGCACCAACACCTATCCCACCGGCGCCTTCCCGAACTGCACCAGCGGGCTTCGGGTCTACGACCTGCACGGCAACGCGGCCGAGCACATGAACCTGCCGATGTCGCCGGGCGAGATGGCCAGCCGCGGCTCGACGGGCCTGGGCGTGACCGAGATGAAGGGCAGCTGGTTCATCTGGGACAAGTACCGCGCACACGAGGACTGGTGCCGCTGGCGCGCGCCCTACTGGCACGGCAGCCGGGTGATGGCGGGCAACAGCCACCGCAACTACCACCTCGGCTTCCGTTGCTGCAAGACGGTGAACTGAGCCCGCCCGAACCGCCTCTGTTCCGGAGCCGCCATCGCCTGGGCCCAAACGGACGGGCGGCGGCGCGACGGGCAAGCGGAATCGCGGAGGGTCCGCGCCGCAGGCGTGGAGACCGCTATTCCGCTTGAGCGGCGCGGCGCCGGCTGTCAGGCAGGGTCCGGGCGATGGCGGGTGCGGAACAGGCCTCTGTTCTGGTGAGCCGGAGCTGACCCGCGACGCCGCCACAGGCGCAACGCCGGCACAAGAGCGTCGCCGCGCCACGAGCCGAGAAGACCTTGCGCGGCAGCGCGCCTTTTACCGGCACCCCCTCCGAAAAAGCGAACCGCCCGCGGCCTTGCGGCGCACGGGCGGTTCTGTCCCTCGTCTTTGCGACTTGCTTATCGGTAGAGCGTTGCCATCAGCCGGCGAACGTCTCGCATCGGGCCCTCCTCCCCGGTGACGATGGCGGCGATGTCAGGATCCTGCATCACCTTGTCCAGCGCGACCGGGCGCCCGTTGATGAAGGCGATCCGGCTGACCAGCCGGATGCCGTGGGAGTAGTCGGCGTACTCTGCGCCATGAACCAGGCTCAGCGGCTGGATCGGGCGGCCGGCGCCGCGGTGCCAGCCGTAGATCGCCACGCGACCGGGCTGCTTGCGCAGACGCTCCGAGATCACCACGTCCTTCTTAATCCCGGCGACCAGCGCGACGGGGTGCAGGCCATAGGGGCCGGCCTGGCGGTCCACCGTCTCGTCGTGGCGCTTGAAGTAGGTGGTGGTGGTCATCGCACCGCCGGGCTTCATCGGCTCGGGCGGCAGTTGAACCTCGGCCTGTTCGTAGATGCGGTCGACCATCTGCGGCGTGGGCAGCAGGAAGCCCAGCTCGTCCGCGATGCGCGCGGCAGCGGCCATGCCCAGCGGCACGCGCACGAAGTCGTCGTCGTCGCCGACGGCCACGTAATCCGGCGTCACGCAGATCGTGATGTCCAGCGCGTGGCCGTTGACCGTGCCGGACATCGAGACCGGCACCAGGTCGCGCAGGAACGACGGCATGTTGCCCGCCAGCACCTCGCGCTCCAGCACCGCGTCACGGTCGGTGCCGCTCATGTTCATGACCGACCGGACCACGGCGCTGCCCACAGGCGCGCTGCGGTGCCGTTCCGGTATCAGTCTAGTCAGTTTGTGACTGCAAAATCCGCCCCCGGCAAATGCCGGCGCCGAGACCACAAGCGACAAGATAAGCGCCACCGGCCCCAGGAGTCCTAGCCTCGTCATCCCCAACGTGCCTCTGTCCCTGACGGCGCCATTTGCCCGCGCGACCCGCACAGCCGGATGTCCCCACATCCGGTAGCGTACAGGTCATGTCCCGCGGGGCTTGTTCGACGCCTCGTTCCGTATGCTCCCAAAAAGCGTGTATGGGGGCAAAGTGTCAAGTTCGCGTAAATCCATGGGCAGGATTCCGCCCGGCCGCCGGCAAGGGCCTGCCGGCCACGCCGCCTCGCCGCCCGAGAGTCGCATTGACGTTTCCGCAAGGGGGCGCCCGTGCGCCGGGCGCCGGTGGTTGACCGCGGACGCCCCGAGGCAGGATAGGGGAGGCGACCCCCGCATCGGGGAAGAGAATCCGGGAGGAGAGCCATGACCGAAAGCCCCGTGCGCCACGAGATCACGGACCGCGCGCTGCGCGTCACCATCGACAACCCGCCGGTCAACGTGATCGGCCAGGCCGTCCGCGCCGGGCTGCTGGCCGCCTGCGACGCAGCCGAGACGGCCCTGGCCGCCGGGCGGATCGACCGCGTGGTCCTGACGGGCGCCGGGCGGGCCTTCGTCGCCGGGGCGGATGCCCGCGAATTCGACGGCCCCGCGCTGGAGCCGCATTTGCCGGAGGTGCTGGACCGGCTCGCGCGGCTTCCCGCGGTGGCCGCGGTGAACGGCGCGGCACTCGGCGGCGGGTTCGAGCTTGCGCTCGCCTGCCGCGCCCGGATCGCCGGGCCGAAGGCTCTCGTCGGCCTGCCCGAGGTCACGCTGGGCGTCGTCCCCGGCGCCGGCGGCACCCAGCGCCTGCCCCGGCTCGTCGGGCTGGACACGGCCATTCCGCTCATCGCGCAGGGCCGGACGGTGAAGGCCGCGGAGGCGCGCGAGCTCGGCCTCGTCGACGCGCTGGCCGACGACCCCGTCGCCGCCGCCCTCGCCCTGGGCTCCGAGCTTCTGGACCGCCCCGCGCTCGACGACTGGCCGGCCCCGGCCCCCGCCCCCGACGCCGCCGCGGCGGCGCGCCGCCACGCCGAGACGCGGCAGCGCGGCCAGATCGCGCCGCTCACCGCGATCGAGCTGATGGAGGCGGCGGCCGAACTGCCGCTGGCCGAGGGCCTCTCTCGCGAGCGTGCGGCATTCCTGGAGCTGCGCCAGGGGCCGCAGGCCCGGGCGCTGCGCCACATCTTCTTCGCCGAGCGCGGCGCCGGCGCCGGCCCCGAGCTGAAACAGCTGGAGCCGCAGGCGATCGACACCGCCCTCGTCGCCGGCGGCGGCACGATGGGCGCGGCGATCGCCTATGCGCTTGGCCAGGCGGGCATTCGCGTGACGCTGCTGGAGCAGGACGCCGCGGCCGCCGAGCGCGCCCGCGCCAATATCGCGACGTTCTTCGACGGCGCCGTCTCGCGCGGGAAGCTGTCGCAAGAGACCGCAGAGGCCATGCGTGCCGAGCGCTTCGATGTCCGCCACGGCGACGGCCCCCTGCCCCCCGTCGACATCGCCATCGAGGCGGTGTTCGAGGATCTCGACGTCAAGCGCGCCGTCTTCGCCCGGCTGGACGCCGCCCTGCCCGAGACGACGATCCTCGCGACCAATACCTCCTATCTCGACCCCGACGCCGTGTCCGAAGGGGTCCGGGCGCCGGAGCGGTTCCTCGGGCTGCACTTCTTCGCGCCGGCCCATGTGATGAAACTGGTCGAGGTGGTCCGCGCCGCGCACACCTCGCCGCAGACCCTCGCGACGGCATTCGCGCTGACCAGGCGCCTCGGCAAGATCGCCGTGGAGGCCGGGATCTGCGACGGCTTCATCGGCAACCGCATCCTGACGCGCTATCGTCAGGCGGGCGACGTGCTGCTGATCGAGGGCGCCCTGCCGTGGGAGATCGACCGCGCGGTCGAGGCGTTCGGCATGGCGATGGGGCCCTATGCGGTGCAGGATCTCTCCGGGCTCGACATCGCATATGCCAATCGGCGGCGGAAAACCCCGAAGGACGATCCCGATCACCGCTACGTGCCCATAGCGGACCGGATGGTCGAGGAGCTGCAACGGCTGGGCCGCAAGACCGATGCCGGCTGGTACGACTATCGCGACGGCAAGCCGACGCCGTCGCCGGCGGTCGAGACCCTGATCGAGGCCGCGTCGGCCGAGGCCGGCCTTCCGCGGCGCAGCTTCGCCCCCGACGAGATCGCGCGCCGCATGATGCTGGCCATCATCGCCGAAGCCTTCGAGATCCTCGAAGAGGGGATCGCCCGCCGCTCTGCCGACATCGACCTCGTGCTCGTCCACGGCTACGGTTTCCCGCGCTGGCGCGGCGGTCCGATGAAGCTGGCCGAGGAATGGGGCCTGGCCGCCGTGATGGCGGACCTTGCGGCGCTGGCAAAGGAGGATCCGAAATCCTGGCGCGTCCCGCCCCTGCTGCGGTCGATGGTGGAGGCCGGCGACGCCCCCGCCGGCGGCGCGGAACGGGAATAGGCCGTCGGCTGGTGCGCCGCCTCGTGCCCCCCGACGGGCCGGCCGACGGCGCGCAATGGCGACCCCGGCAGGACTCGAACCTGCAACCTATCCCTTAGGAGGGGATTGCTCTATCCTGTTGAGCCACGGGGCCGCTTGCCCGCCGGTGATACTCCGGGCGGCCCGTTCTGTCATCCCGAAATCTCCGGCCGCGCCCGGCGCGGTGTCGCCATGCATCGCCCCGGCGATGGACAGCGCCCTGCGCCCTGGTCTACCGTGCGGCGCAAGCCGCTGCCGGGGAGGAGAGAGCGCTGACCGACCGCACCATTCTGTGCTTTGGCGACAGCAACACGCACGGCACCCGCGCCCTGGCGACGCTCGACTCGCAGGGCCGGTTTCCGCGTGCCGAGCGCTGGCCGCAGGTGATGGCGGCGGAGCTGCGCGACGGCTGGGAAGTGATCGCCGAGGGGCATCCGGGCCGCACCACCGTCTTCGACGATCCGGTGGAGGGCAGCCACAAGAACGGCCTGACCGTCCTGCCCGCGCTGCTGGAAACCCACCGGCCGCTCGACCTGGTGATCGTGATGCTGGGCACCAACGACACCAAGACGCGCTTTTCCGCCCCCGCCTTCGACATCGCCAAGGGGCTGGAGCGGATCGCCGCCACCATCCGGCTGTCCGGCAGCGGCCCGGACCGCGGCGCCCCGGGCGTCCTGCTCGCCGCCCCGGTTCCGGTGGTCGAGACCGGCGTGCTGGCGCCGATGTTCGCCGGCGCGGCAGAGAAATCCCGCGCGCTGGCGCCGCTCCTGCGCGACGTCGCCGGGCGGCTCGGCACCGGATTCGTCGATCTCGGCGGCGTCGCCGAGGTCGATCCCGTCGACGGCGTCCACCTGACCGCCGAGGGGCAGGCCGCCATCGGTCGGGCCATGGCGGGCGCGGTACAGGCCATGTTTTCCTGAGGAGGACCCCCGTGACAGGCAAGATCGTGATCCTCGGCGTTTTCGTCGCCGACACCGCCTACCGTGCCGACCGGATGCCGCGCATCGGCGAGACGATCCTCGGCAACAGCTTCAAGCTGGGACCGGGCGGCAAGGGCTCGAACCAGTCGGTGGCGGCGGCGCGCGCCGGGGGGACGGTGCATTTCATCTCCAAGCTCGGGCGCGACCCCTTCGCCGACATGGCGCTGGACACCTGGAAGGAGGCCGGGGTGATCCCGGAAGTGGCCCAGTCGGACGAGAGCTATACCGGCGCGGCCTACATCTTCATCGAGGAAGGCACCGGCGACAACGCGATCATCATCAGCCCCGGCATCGCGGGCTCGATCACGGCGGATTACGTCGCGGCGCAGGCCGGGCTGATCGGCGGCGCATCCGTGTTCATGACGCAGCTGGAACAGCCGATGGAGGCGGCCGTGCGCGGGCTCGAGCTGGCCCGGGCGGCCGGCGTGACCACGGTGCTCAACCCGGCGCCGGCGGCGGAGCTGCCGGACGGGATGCTGGGGCTGTGCGATTACGTGACGCCCAACGAATCCGAGACAGAGGCGCTGACCGGCCGCCCCGTCTCCGGCCTGGACGAGGCCCGGGCCGCGGCCGAGGGGCTGATGTCGCGCGGCGCCGGGGCGGCGATCATCACGCTGGGCGAGAACGGCGCGCTATACCATGACGGCCGGCGGTCCGAGCATGTCCCGGCCTTCCGCGCCGGCGACGTGGTCGAGACGACCGGCGCGGGCGACGCCTTCAACGGCGCCTTCGCCACGGCGCTGGCCGAGGGGCGCGACCCGGTCGAGGCGGTGCGGTTCGGCTGCGCCTGCGCGGCGATCTCGGTGACGCGGCCAGGGACGGCCCCGTCGATGCCGCGGCGAAGCGAGATCGAAGCGCTGCTGGCCGGCGGCGTCGGGTAGACTTCGCCGGGTAGACCTCGCATGTCGGAAGGGCGGGCCTGGCAGGGGCGGAGGGGCTCGAACCCCCGACCCTCGGTTTTGGAGACCGATGCTCTACCAACTGAGCTACACCCCTAAGGCCGGCCTGCTGGGTACGCATTCCCCGCGGCAAAATCAAGCCCAAACCGCGGCATTGCGGCGGGCGATTTCCGCAGGCCCCGGACAACGAAAAAGGGCCGCCGACCGGCAGCCCTTTGCGTGTTCTCTCGCGCCGCCCCGGGGGCAGCCTGCAAGGGCGCGGACGCGCCTTACTCGATGATCTCGGAGACGACGCCGGCGCCGACGGTGCGGCCGCCTTCGCGGATGGCGAAGCGCAGGCCCTGCTCCATCGCGATCGGCGCG
>NZ_JARGYC010000050.1 GCF_029168335.1 Psychromarinibacter sediminicola | reverse complement strand
GCGTATCGCTCCTTCGGGAGGTTCTGGCAGGCTTCAGCACCCGCCACGATACGCCGCCTTCTCAGGCGCCATCACCCAATTTCAGCCATAGCTGTCGGAGAGGCGGCCACATATGAGTTCGGCTCCGGACGACCGGAGATACTACAAAAGGACTGGAGACTCTGCATATGCAATGGAGCATTACGATGTCGAAGACCTTATGTCTCGTAGGCGGGTTGCTGAGCTCGATCTAGATTGGGAAGTAGAGTTGCGATCTCGCTCTGGAAGAAGTTATAAATTCGCAATACTGCCAAGTCTTTACAATTCCTCAGACGTTACGGCGTTTTATCCATATTTTGAGTTCAGAAGGTATAAGGGATTTGGCGCAGGAAGGGGCGCAATGCCAGGGTTTAATCATATCTCCGGGCGCGAAGACTGGGTGGTGGCCATGCCGGAAATGGGTGTGGTTGTGAATCCAGGGCAGTCAATAAGGCCAGCTGAGCACCTCTATCAACGGGTTCAGAGCGTTGGGATCGAAGACGGTTGGGGCTGCTGCGTGTCCCGGGCATTCTGTGACGAGCCGCTGTGGGTGGCGCGGCCGGTCGCTCCGGCGCGCTTGTGACCTACGCGACGCCTGCGCGCCTGACCTGGACCAGCCTGTGCATGTTGTAGGCGATATTCGAGAGGCCGATCTTCGCTTTGGCACGGACAATCCCGATGGTTCGGATCGCCAGCCTCATCGGCCCCTTCTGATAAGCGAAGACATGCTCTACCGGCGCTCTGTGCCTTGATCGTGTGGCATTGCCGCGCCGGATATGAGCAGGCATCGGTTTGCCCTTGGGTTTGCGGTGATGGACGCAGGACGTGAAGTCGTTCTTTTCCATGAACCGCTCGTTCTGCTTCGATCGGTAGGCGCTGTCTGCCCAGACCTTCTGGCCAGTGTTGGTGCTGTCAAGCAGCCCGCGCCGCAACATCCGGCCATCATGGCGGCTGGCATCTGTCACGTCCCATTTCCGGATGAACCGGTGGCGCCGGTCGATGCTGGTATGGGCCTTGTAGCCGAAGGTCGGGATCGCGATGTCGGGTTGCGGCTTGCCGTCTTCACGCACCCGGGCCTTGCCGAACTGGACTGTCCAGCGGGCGTCCATGTCCTTCTGGCACAGCTTCGCGGGATTGCCCTTCCAGTCCTCGGGGACACGCCCGGCCTTCACATCCTGCTTTTCGCCCTCGGTATTCCGCTGCTTGGGCGCTGACACCAGGCTGGCATCGACGATCTGGCCGGACATCGGGATATAGCCGGCCTTGCGGATCGCCAGATCAAACCGAGCAAACAGCGCCTCGATCGCCCCGGCCTTGATCAACCTCTCGCGGAAGGCCCAGATCGTCTTGGCATCCGGAACCCGGTCGGTCAGACCCAGCCCCAGAAACCGCATGAACGACAGCCGGTCGTTGATCAGGAACTCCGCGCGGTCATCGCTGAGATTGTTCTGCGCCTGGATGATCAGGATCTTGAACATCATAACGGGATCGAAGGGGGGCCGCCCGCCCTTGGCGCCATCGCTGTAATCCAACGCTCCGTCGAGATCGGTCCGGAAAATTTCGAAGTCCACAACCGCAGCATAGGCTTCAAGTTGATCGCCGATATCGCTCAGCCGGCGTAGCCGCTCATCAACGTCAAATAATCCGGGCGACTTGGCCATCCGATCCTCCGAAATCCGTGCAGACGGATTGAATCAGACAGCGGCCGATTTTGCGAGGTAAATAGAGGTGCTCAGCTTGCTTTGGGTTCGAAGTCATTAAGAATGAGAAACATGGAACTTGGTGGTACAAGGATAATCATCCAGATGGTCAGTCCTTCGAATACAGATTCGGTTGTCAAGATCGGCCGGCCAAGGAAGGCAATCTACTAATCCCACGATCAAGACTGAATGAAATCTTAATCGAAAGATTTTCGCTCGATATGCAGTACCTTTAGCGGCCCGCATCAGGCATTGTATCACCCCTTCCGCCGCTTCACATTCCCCCCACGCTGCCCCGCGCGCCCGGCGGTACTCCGGCCCTTCGAGCCGACCGCCGCCTCGGCGGCCTTTTCCACGGCCTGCTGGCGGGCGAGGGGATCGTCGTGGACGGCGAGGTCCACCGCCTCCAGCCGCTTGATCTCGTCGCGCAGGCGGGCGGCCTCCTCGAATTCCAGGTTCTCGGCCGCCTTGCGCATATCGTCGCGGAGGCCTTCGAGATGGGCCTGCAGGTTCTCGCCCGGCTTCACCTTGTCGACCTTGGCCGTCACGCGGTTCATGTCGGTGTCGCCCTGGTAGAGGCCGGCCAAAACGTCCTCGACGTTCTTGCGGACGGTCTCGGGCGTGATGCCGTGTTCGGTGTTGTAGGCGAGCTGTTTCTCGCGGCGGCGCTCGGTCTCGTTCAACGCGCGCTCCATCGAGCCGGTGATCCGGTCGGCATACATGATGACGCGGCCGTCGGCGTTGCGGGCGGCGCGGCCGATGGTCTGGATCAGCGAGGTCTCGGAGCGCAGGAAGCCCTCCTTGTCGGCGTCGAGGATGGCGACGAGGCCGCATTCGGGGATGTCGAGCCCCTCGCGCAGGAGGTTGATGCCGACCAGCACGTCGAAGGCGCCGAGGCGCAGGTCGCGGAGGATCTCGATGCGCTCGATCGTGTCGATGTCGGAATGCATGTAGCGCACGCGGATGCCCTGTTCGTGCAGGTATTCGGTCAGGTCCTCGGCCATGCGCTTGGTCAGCGTGGTGACGAGGGTGCGGTAGCCGGCCTGCGCCACGCGGCGCACCTCGTCGAGGAGGTCGTCGACCTGCATCTCGACGGGGCGAATCTCCACCTGCGGGTCGAGGAGGCCGGTGGGGCGGATGACCTGCTCGGTGAAGACGCCGCCGGTCTGCTCCATCTCCCAGCTGCCCGGCGTGGCGGAGACGTAGATGGATTGCGGGCGCATGGCGTCCCATTCCTCGAACTTGAGGGGGCGGTTGTCCATGCAGGACGGCAGGCGGAAGCCGTGCTCGGCCAGGGTGAACTTGCGCCGGTAGTCGCCGCGATACATGCCGCCGATCTGCGGGACGGAGACGTGGGACTCGTCGCAGAAGACGAGCGCGTCGTCGGGGATGAATTCGAACAGGGTCGGGGGCGGCTCGCCGGGCGCGCGGCCGGTGAGGTAGCGGGAATAGTTCTCGATGCCGTTGCAGGAGCCGGTGGCTTCCAGCATCTCCAGGTCGAAGTTGGTGCGCTGTTCGAGGCGCTGGGCCTCCAGCAGCTTGCCCTCGTTCACGAGTTGGTCGAGGCGGGTGCGCAGCTCCTTCTTGATGCCGATGACCGCCTGGTTGAGCGTGGGGCGCGGCGTGACGTAGTGCGAGTTGGCGTAGACGCGGACGCGGTCGAACGTGTCGGTCTTCTCGCCGGTGAGCGGGTCGAACTCGGTGATCGATTCGAGCTCCTCGCCGAAGAAGGACAGCCGCCAGGCGCGATCCTCGAGGTGGGCGGGGTGGATTTCGAGCACGTCGCCGCGCACCCGGAACGAGCCACGCTGGAACGCCTGGTCGTTGCGGCGGTATTGCTGGGCAACGAGGTCGGCCATCACCTGGCGCTGGTCGTATTCGCGGCCGACATGCAGGTCCTGGGTCATGGCACCGTAGGTCTCGACCGAGCCGATGCCGTAGATGCAGGAGACCGAGGCGACGATGATCACGTCGTCGCGTTCCAGAAGCGCCCGTGTGGCGGAGTGGCGCATCCGGTCGATCTGTTCGTTGATCTGGGATTCTTTTTCTATGTAGGTGTCCGTCCGGGGCACGTAGGCCTCGGGCTGGTAGTAATCGTAGTAGGACACGAAGTATTCCACGGCGTTGTCGGGGAAGAAGCCCTTGAACTCGCCGTAGAGCTGGGCGGCCAGCGTCTTGTTCGGGGCGAGGATGATCGCCGGGCGCTGGGTCTCCTCGATCACCTTGGCCATGGTGTAGGTCTTGCCGGTGCCGGTGGCGCCCAAGAGAACCTGGTCGCGCTCGGCGTCGCGCACGCCCTGGCTGAGCTCGGCGATGGCGGTGGGCTGGTCGCCGGCCGGCGTGAACTCCGTCTGCATGACGATGCGCTTGCCGCCTTCGAGCTTCTCGCGCGCGCGCACGTCCTCGGCGGCGGCGTGCAGGATCGGCATCTGGTCGGGGCGGTTGTTGTGCATGACGGGGACTCGATGGAGGCTGGGAGAGACTCGGGGGCTGCCGCGGCTGTTTCACAATTGTACCTGCCGCCTGGGGCTTCAACCCCCGGCCGCTGACAGCGTTCCGTCAGGATCTGTCATGATATGGCGGGAGCCGCCGGCGCCGGCCCGCCGCCGGTGTCCCGGGGGCAACGGCAAGAAAGCGCGCATAACAACCTAAAGTTTATTTCGTATTGTGCCCGTCGCGCGATTCGACTAGCGTGATCGGGCAAGCAGCAGCGGGCTGCCGGCCGGTGGCGTTGCACCCACCCCACCCCTCAATGACATACGTCACCGGCCGGCAGTCTCGTTTGCCCTCCCGATCCCCGATGCGATGAATTGCGCGGTTGCGAAGCGGCCGGTTTCTCTGTCATATCCCGTTCGGAAGACAGGAGAAGCTCCATGCCTGCGCGCATCTACCGTCCCGCCCGCAACACGATGCAATCCGGGACCGCCAAGACCAAGCAGTGGATCCTCGAATTCGCGCCGGACTCGGCGCGCGAGGTCGATCCGCTGATGGGCTGGACCACATCCGGCGACATGCAGGCGCAGGTGCGGCTGCGGTTCCCGACGAAGGAGGCGGCGCTGGACTATGCCAAGGAGCACGGCATCGAGGCGCAGGTCTTCGAGCCGCACAAGCGCAAGCCGAACATCCGCGCCCGCGGCTATGGCGAGAACTTCGCCACCGACCGCCGCGGCGCGTGGACGCACTAGGCCCCGACGCGACCTGCGCGGTTGTGCGGACGAAATCCGCCCCGCGCCGCCGCTTCATCTTGATTTTCCCACGAGGCAAGGGCATTCCGGTCCCGGTGCGGCCCCTTAGCTCAACCGGATAGAGCAGCTGACTTCTAATCAGCAGGTTGGGGGTTCGAGTCCTCCAGGGGTCGCCAGCCGAACAGTGTACAGCCCGGAGACATGGGGAACAGCGTGGTCCCGGCTGTCGCGGAATCCCCGACTACCGGGCGCACCTCGCGGCCCTCGGTCGCCTCAATCCGGCCCGCGCCGCCGCCGGACGGGGCGCCCAAACAGTCGCCCCTTCAGCCGTCCCGCCGCCTGCCGCGACAGCCGTCGGTTTCTCAAGGACCGGGGGCCTTCGGGGAGGCGGGATCGCAAAGACGCTTGCAATCACAAAGCGATAGGGGATTTGCGTCGTGGCAGGCCATCCTGCCCCCGCGTCACATGAGAATGTGATTTTTGAGCGCACCAAACGACTTAGTCTAAAACACCATACTCCGGGAACCCGCGCCCAAGACGGGTCAGAGTGAACCAACACGGGAGCCGAGAACGATGCCATCGAATGCCACAAAACAGGTTCTGAAGTCGCACAGCGCGAGGGTCTTGGCGCTGTCATGCGCGGTGGGGTTGCTGAGTGCCGGTGCAATCCACGCACAGGATACTCCTGCACAGGACGTCGATACCGAGCTTCGGGATTTGCTGCCCGCGGATATCAAGGAGGCCGGGACCATCGTCGCCTCGGGGGCGTTCGACAACCCGCCCGCGATCTTCGCGGACGTCAACGATACCAGCGTCGCGAAGGGCATCGCGCCCGACCTGTCCCACGCGATGGGCGAGATCCTCGGCGTGACCTTCGAGTGGCGAAACACGCAGTGGCCGGGTCAGCTGCCCGGTCTGGATGCCGGCACGTTCGATGTCGTTTGGGGTCAGATATCGGTGACGGAGCAGCGCGAGCGGGAACTCATCGACCTGGTGCCGTGGTATCAATCCGGTATCGGCTTCCTCGTTGAAGAGGGCAACCCCAGCGAGGTCTCCGACTGGGAGAGCCTTTGCGGGCAGATCGTCGGCGTTTCGCTCGGCTCGATTTTCGTGGACGTGGTGAAGAATGCCAGCGCCAAGTATTGTGCCGACAGTGCCGCGATCAGGATCAACGAGTATCAGGGCAACGAGGAGCCTGCCCTCCGGTCGGGACAGGTCAACGCCGTCATGGACACCTATACGGTTCTGACCCAGATGGCGGACGCCATTCCCGGTGTGGAGGCCGTCGAGCTGCCGCAGGAGCAATCGTTCGAGTTCTTCCCCGGGCTTGCGGGGATCGGCGTATCGAAGGAAGACCCCGGGCTGTCGAAGGCACTGGCCGGCGCCCTGCGGAGTCTTCACGAGAACGGCACCTGGCAGGCGATCGCGGAACGCTATGACGCCGGAGCCGACGTTCCGCCACTGGACCTGGTGAAGGTAAATGCACTCACGGACACGCCGGTCGGCGAAATGGCGAACTGAACGCGAACGTGCGGGGCGGCCTTTGCCGCCCCGGTCCTCGCCTATGGCCTGGCGTTTACTTCAGTCTCAGCCGGTGAAGGAGCCAACCGATGACCAATGTGAGTATCACGGACGCGAAAGACGTCCGTGAACAGATCGATCCCGATGCGGCCGTCGTGCCGGTCCGGCACTGGGGGCGCTTGCTGCTCTCGGTCGTTGTTGCGTTATTGGTACTACAGGTTTTCTGGTCCTTTGCGACGAACCCCTTCATTCATTGGGAGGTTGTCGCGTCTTTCCTGTTGGCGCCGACCATTCTGAAGGGCTTGCTGGCCACGCTGGAGATCTCGGTGATCGCGGTCGTTCTGTCGACGGTGATTGCCGTTGTCGTGGCGGTCATGCGTATGTCGAAAAGCGTGGTCCTCAGCACGGTGGCGTTCGGCTATGTGTTCGTGTTCCGGGGCATTCCGCTGATCGTGTTGCTGATCCTGGTCGGCAATATCGGGCTGTTCATGAAACAGGTCAGTCTGGGCATCCCCTTTACGGATATCACGTTCTTCTCGGCCCCGACCAATCGCATCTTCACGCCTTTCGTGGCGTCGATCATCGGTCTGTCCCTGTGCGCGTCGGCCTATATGAGCGAGATCGTTCGCGGTGGCTTGCTGTCCATCGGGCGCGGTCAGTATCAGGCGGCGATGGCGCTCGGGATGGATGGGCGCCAGACCCTCCGGTACATTCTGTTGCCGCAAGCGATGCGGGTCATCGTGCCTCCGATGGGGAACGAATTCATCACCACGATCAAGATGTCGGCGCTGGTCGCCGTGATTGCCGGTGGTGATCTTCTGACGGTTGCGCAGTCGATCTCCGGCGTCAACTACCGCACCATCGAGATGCTGTTTGTCGCCACCTTCTGGTACCTGGCGGTGGTCGCGGCCAGTTCGATCATTCAGCATTTCGTCGAGCGATTTACGGCGGAAAAGTAGCACGACATGTCCGAGAAACGTGAAGAGATGCAGAATCCGGTCGTCGAAATCAACGGCGTGAACAAATCCTACGGCCACCATCAGGTGTTATACGACATCGATCTGACCGTCGATCGTGGCGAAACCGTCTGCGTGATCGGGCCGTCGGGGTCGGGCAAGAGCACCCTGTTGCGGTGCATCAACTTCCTTGAGGAGATCGATGCGGGGCAAATCTGGGTGAACGACACGCTGATCGGGTATCGTGTCGCCAATGGCCGGCTGCACGAAATGCGCGAGCGGGAAGCCTGCAAGCAACGGGTCGATATCGGGATGGTGTTCCAGCACTTCAACCTGTTCCCGCATATGACCGCGCTCCAGAACATCACGCTTTCGCCCGTTCTGAACAAGGGCGTGCCAAAGGCGGAAGCGAGGGCGCATGGGTTGGAATTGCTGGAGCGGGTCGGCCTGAAGGGCCGCGAAAACCACTATCCCTCGCAGCTCTCGGGCGGGCAGCAGCAGCGTGTTGCCATCGCCCGGGCGCTGGCCATGAAGCCGTTCCTGATGCTTTTCGACGAGCCGACAAGCGCGCTGGACCCGGAACTGGTGGGCGAAGTGCTGTCCGTCATGAGGGACCTGGCGAAATCGGGAAGCATGACGCTGATCGTGGTCACGCACGAAATCGGCTTCGCGCGCGAAGTCGGCGACCGGGTGGTGTTCATGGACGAGGGGCGCGTTGTCGAGATCGGCCCGCCGGAGAAACTCCTGGACTCGCCGAAGGAAGAGCGCACGAAGGCGTTCCTGTCCGCGGTGCTCTGAGGTTACCGGGCGCATTGGCCGCCTGACGTCCGGACCGGAAGCTGTCGTATTCGGTGGCGCGGATGACAGGCTGCTGCACGTGGTCCGGGATCGCAGGGCCGCCCATCGTCTACCGTTTCCCGCGGAACGGCCGCTGTCAGGCGGGGCGCCAGCAGGCGCGGGGCGCCCGGAAGACGCGGACGGTCCGGTCCTGGTAGGCGCCCGGTCCCGGCTGCCATTGGGCGACGGACTCGGCGCTTTCGCAGACGGGGGCGTCGGCCTGGATCACGACCAGGAGGACCGGGGCGCCGCCGTCCAGCGGAAGCGTGCGGCGCTGGGCGTAGTAATGCGGCGGCCGCCCGTCGATCGGCGCCGAATAGACGCGAAGCCCCGTGTCGCGCGCGGCATAGGTGAGGTCGGCCAGCACGCTGCGATGCGTCGCGACGATGGCGTCGAGGCCCTCGGCGCGGGCGATGTCGAAGACCCGATGCGCCAGATCGGTCCGCCCGGTGTAGCGCGCGAGGACCAGGCGCTCGGCGCTGCCGAGGGTCCAGGTCGTCGTCTGGGTGGCGGCCAGCGGGATGGCGACGACGAAGGCCAGGTTGACCGCCAGCGCGGCCCAGAACACCCGGCGTGCGCGCTGCCAGAGCACCGGCACGACCAGCAGCAGCGCCGCGGCATAGGCCGTCACGCCCCAGTTCGCGTAGGCCTTGGACAGGAGCGCCTGCGCACAGACCAGAACCAGGATCGGCGCCGACATCCAGACGAGCCACCTCTGCCGCCAGTCGCCGCCGCGCAGCGCCCGGGCCGCGATCCACAGGTAGGCGGCGAACAGGACCGGTCCCATGACGGCGAATTGCGAGACGAGGAATTCCAGCATGCCCGCGAAGTTCAGGGAGAGACCCGGGCTGCGCACCCATTCGACATTGTCGGCGGTGTGCGACAGCGTCGTCAGGTCGTTCTGCAGGTTCCAGATCACGTTGGGCGCGAAGACCAGCGCGGCGACGGCCGCGGCGATGGCGGCGTCGCGCCAGGCGATCCGGGCGCGGGGCACGGCGACCGCCGCCAGACCGGCGCAGATGACGAAGTAGATCGCGGCGTATTTGGACAGCATCCCGAGCCCCAGGCACAGCCCCAGCCCGGCGGCGGCCCAGGGCGAGCGGCGCTCGGTCAGCACGAGGTAGAGCCAGAGGGCGCCGGCGAAGAACGGCATCAGGACCGTGTCGGTGGAGAACAGAAAGGATCCCAGCGCGACGCAGGGCATCGTGGCATAGGCGAGCGCCACCATGGCGGCTGGCACCGGCGCGGCGATGCGGCGCGCGGCCCCCATGAGAACGAGGGCGGTGGCCGCGTGCAGGAAGGCGCCGGGCAGGCGGACCCAGAGCGCGGCATCGCTGCCGGCGATGTCGGTGACGGCCCGGATCACCCAGGCGATCAGCGGCGGCTTCGAGTAGTAGCCCCAGTCCAGGTCCTGCGACCACAGCCAGTACTGCGCCTCGTCGACGAACAGGTCGGCCGTCGACAGCGGCAGCAGGGCCAGCCGATACGCGGTAATCGCGACAAGCGCGCCCAGGACCAGCGTGACGGCGTCAACCGGTCTGGGTCGCGGCGCGCTTTTCTGCATAGATCAGCCAGAGATTCCGGGAATAGATCACGACGCCGAGCGATTGCCCGAGGATGAACACCGGGTCCTGCCGGTGGATCGCATAGGCCAGGAGCGTCAGCCCGCCCGAGATCGACAGCCACCAGAACAGCTCTGGCACGACCGAGCGGCTTTCCCGTTCGGACGCGATCCACTGGACGATGAACCGCATGGAGAACATGAGCTGCGCGCCCAGTCCCACCAGAACCCAGATCAGCTCGGCCCGGGTCTGGACCTTGAAGAATTCGAGCGCGGCGTCGATCACGCGGCGGCCTCCTGTTTTTCCTGCGGCGCGGCGTTGGGCGCAACCTCGGGCGCAGCTGCAGAGCGTTCCACGGGCTGCACCGTCTTGGCGCGGCGCAGCAGCCACGCCACGCCGATCAGGTCGTGAATCCCGACCAGCGCGCGATGCAGGTTGTTGTACTTGGACACGCCGCCGCCCCGCGCGCGGTGGGCGACGTCGATATGCGCGATCTCCCAGCCGTGGCGCGCGAACAGCGCCGGCAGGAAGCGGTGCATGTGGTTGAAATAGGGCAGGGCGAGGAAGGCGTCGCGGCGGAACGCCTTGAGCCCGCAGCCGGTGTCGCGGGTGCCGTCGGACAGGATGCGGCTGCGCAGGCCGTTGGCAAAGCGCGAGGCCGCCCGTTTCGACCAGCTGTCCCGCCGCCGGGCGCGCTGCCCCGCGACCAGGCCCAGCCGGGCGGGCGCGTCGGGCGCGAGGAACGGCGCGACGAGCCGCGGGATTTCCGAGGGCGGGTTCTGCAGATCGCCGTCCAGGGTGCAGACGATGTCGCCGCGGGCCGCCGACACGCCGCTATGCACCGCGGCCGACTGGCCGCCGGCGACGGGGTGCTGCAGCAGGCGGAGCCCATCGAACTCGCCCTGCATCCGCTCGATCCGCGCGGCGGTGTCGTCGGTCGAGCCGTCGTCGACGAGGATCACCTCGAATTCGCCGATCGCGGCGCAGGCCTCGCGGATCTCGCGCACCAGCGGTTCGACGTTTTCGGCTTCGTTGTGCATCGGGCACACAATCGAGACAGCCATATCCAGAATCCCAACCTGCTCGACCCTGCCAGAGGCTGCCCTGCTCCCGACGGAGTCGGCCCCAGCTTCGGTCGCGGAAGGGTACGCGACCGCATCGGGACATTCAAGTTCCACCGGCCCGGCCTGGGTGGCCCTCCGCCGATGCCGGGTGCGGTGCCGTCTCGGTTCCCGGGCGGCCGGCCTTCACGCGCGCCGTGGGCTGCAAAAGGGTCCGCGCGGCCGGCAGCCGCGCGGCCCGCGGGGCTAGTCGCCGTCGGTCCCCGACCGGAGATAGGCGTCCAGTTCCGGCACGTCGGCTTGCGTCACCGTCAGCGGTCCGGTCCCGTGCGCGGCCGTCTCGGCCGACATGTCCGGCAGGCTGTGGGCGATGCCCTTGTGACAGTCGATGCAGGTGTCGTCGCCCTCGCCCAGCCCGCGCTGGTGCGCATCCGCGGCCCGCGGGCTCTGCTGCGAGAAGTCCATGGCCGGGAAGGAATGGCAGTTGCGGCATTCCAGGCTGTCATTCGCCTCGAACCGCGCCCATTCGCGCTGGGCCATTTCCAGGCGGTGCGCCTCGAATTTCTCCGGCGTGTCGATGGTGCCGAACAGCCAGCCATAGACCTCCTTCGACGCCGCCATCTTGCGGGCGATCTTGTCGGTCCATTCATGCGGCACGTGGCAGTCGGAGCATTTCGCCCGCACGCCCGAGGCGTTGGTGAAATGCACCGTCTGCTGCAGGTCGGCATAGACGTTCACGCGCATCTCGTGACAGCCGGTGCAGAAGGCTTCGGTATTCGTCGCCTCCAGCGCGGTGTTGAACCCGCCCCAGAACAGGATGCCGCAGATGAAGCCGCCGAGCGTCAGGAAGCCCAGCGAGAAATGCATGCTGGGCCGGCGCATCGCGGTCCAGAGATTCTTGATGAAACGCCACATGGGGGATCACTCCTCCGGCATCGTCAGTAGGGTGTCGATGTCGATGAAGGTGTTGTTCACCAGCGGAACGTCGGGGTGCTGCGGCACGTGGCACTGGTTGCAGAAGTACCGCCGCGGCGAGACCGAAGCGAGCACCTGGCCGTGCCGGTCGATATAATGCGTCACCGAGACCATCGGCGCCTGGCTGCGCTGGGTCGCGGCGCGGGCGTGGCAGCTGAGGCAGCGGTTGTAGTTCGCGCTGACCTCGTAGCCCTCGATGTCGTGCGGGATGATCGGCGGCTGCTCGGGGTAGTTCCGCGCAGGGCGGAGGCCGGTTTCCTCCACCGGCCGCATCGGCGGCGGCATCTCGTCGTTCAACGGGTCGGTCATGCGCAGCGTCGAGATGTTCGACTGCTGCGCCACGGCGATCCCCGCGATCAGGCAGCCGGCGGCGAGCGTCTTCAGTCCCAGGTATCGCATCAGGCGGCCTCCACTTTGCAGGCGCATTTCTTGAAGTCGGTCTGTTTCGAGATCGGGTCCGTCGCGTCCAGCGTCAGCTTGTTGATCAGCTGGTTGGCGTCGAACCACGGCACGAAGATCAGCCCGCGCGGCACCCGGTTGCGCCCGCGCGTCTCCACCCGGGTCAGCATGTCGCCCCGGCGTGAGGTGAGCTTGACGGCGCTGCCGCGGTGCAGCCCCAGCGACGCGGCGTCCTCGGGGTGCATGTAGACCATCGCATCGGGGTAGGCCTTGTGCAGCTCGGGCACCCGGTCGGTCATCGATCCGGAGTGCCAGTGCTCCAGCACGCGGCCGGTGACCAGCCAGAACGGGTACTCGTCGTCCGGGCTTTCGGCCGGCGGCTCGTAGGGCAGGGCGAAGATGTTCGCGCGGCCGTCGGGCTTGCCGTAGAAGTCCCAGCCGGCGCCCTCGGTGACGTAAGGATCGTAGCCCTCGCGGAAGCGCCACCTGGTCTCCTGCCCGTCCACCACCGGCCAGCGCAGGCCGCGCACCTGATGGTAGGTGTCGAAATCGGCCAGGTCGTGGGCGTGGCCGCGGCCGAAGCGGGCGTATTCCTCGAACAGGCCCTTCTGCACGTAAAACCCGAAATGGTCGGATTCGTGGTTCGGGTACTCTTCGGTCTCGGCGACGTCGTAGGCATCGACATTGCCGTTGGCATACAGCACCTCGAACAGGGTCTTGCCGCGATATTCCGGCGCCGCGTCGAGGATCTCGGCGGGCCAGACCTCATCCGTGGTGAACCGCTTGGAGAACTCCATGACCTGCCACAGGTCCGAGCGTGCCTCGCCCGGCGCCGGCGCCAGTTCGTGCCAGAACTGGGTGCGGCGTTCGGCGTTGCCGTAGGCGCCCTCCTTCTCGACCCACATGGCGGTGGGCAGGACAAGGTCGGCCGCCTGCGCGGTGACCGTGGGATAGGCGTCGGAGACGACGATGAAGTTCTCCGGGTTGCGATAGCCGGGATAGGTTTCCTCCAGCATGTTCGGCGCCGCCTGCAGGTTGTTGTTCACCTGGATCCAGTAGGCGTTGATCTCGCCGTCCTTGAGCTTGCGGTTCTGCAGCACGGCATGCGCGCCGACCCAGCCGGGCACGGTGCCCTCGGGCAGTTTCCAGATCTTCTCGGCCGTGGCCCGATGCTCGGGGTTCGCGACCACCAGGTCGGCGGGCAGGCGGTGGGCGAAGGTGCCCACCTCGCGCGCCGTGCCACAGGCCGAGGGCTGGCCGGTGAGCGAGAACGGGGAATTGCCCGGCTCGGCGATCTTGCCGGTCAGCAGGTGGACGTTGTAGATCATGTTGTTCACCCAGACGCCGCGGGTGTGCTGGTTCACGCCCATGGTCCAGAGCGACATCACCTTGGTGTCGGGATCGGCGTAGATCTCGGCCAGCTCCTCGATCCGCCGCGCGGGCACGCCCGACAGCTCCTCGGCGTATTCGAAGGTGTAGGGCTCCAGGAACTCCTCGAACTCCTCGAAGGTCATGTCGGTGAAGCCGCCGGCCGCGTCGGGGTTCTCGGCCGCCTGTTCCAGCGGGTGCTCGGGACGCAGGCCATAGCCGATATCCGGGTTGCCGCGCTTGAAGTTGACGTGCTTGTCCACGAAGTCGGTGTTGACCTTGCCGGTCTTGATGATGTGCCGCGCGATGGCGTTCAGCAGCGCCAGGTCCGTCTGCGGCGTGAAGGTCATCTCGAGGTCGGCGAGGTCGTAGCAGCGGTTGTGATAGGTCGACAGCACCGCGACGCGCACATGCGGCGCCGACAGCCGCCGGTCGGTCAGCCGGGTCCAGAGGATCGGGTGCATCTCGGCCATGTTCGCGCCCCACAGCACGAAGGCGTCGGCATGCTCGAAGTCGTCATAGCAGCCCATCGGCTCGTCGATGCCGAAGGTGCGGATGAAACCGGCGACGGCCGAGGCCATGCAGTGCCGGGCGTTGGGGTCGATGTTGTTCGAGCGGAAGCCGGCCTTGTAGAGCTTGGACGCGGCATAGCCTTCCCACACGGTCCACTGGCCCGAGCCGAACATGCCCACGGCCTCCGGCCCCTTCTCGCGCAGGGTCGCCTTGAATTTCTCGGCCATCACGTCGAAGGCCTCGTCCCAACTGACCTCCTCGAAATCGCCGGTCTTGTCGTAGACGCCGTTGCGCTTGCGCAGCAGCGGCAGGGTCAGCCGGTCGGCGCCGTACATGATCTTGGACAGGAAGTAGCCCTTCACGCAGTTGAGCCCGCGGTTCACCTCGGCCTCGGCGTCGCCGTGGGTGGCGACGACCCGGCCGTTGCGGGTGGCCACCATCACCGAGCAGCCGGTGCCGCAGAACCGGCAGGCGGCCTTGTTCCACTGCAGTTCCGTGCGCTCGCGCTCGGTCACGATGTTCTGGGCCGCGGCGGGGGCGGAGATGCCGGCCGCGGCGCTGGCGGCGGCGATGGCCTGGGATTTCAGGACGTCTCGGCGGGTGAGGTTCATGCGGGCGTCTCCTGGGTTTCTTCGTCTTCTTCGACGTGGTGAAAGACCAGCGTGGCGGCGAGCACGCCGGGCAGAAGCTGGATGCGGGTCAGCGCGTCGCTCAGCTCGCGCTGATGCGGGGCCTCCAGCGTGACGACGAGCTTGCCGGCCTCGCTGCGGGCGTGGATCTCGCAGCCCTCGTCCTCCAGCCGGCGCGACACGTCGTCGAGCGCGTCGGGCTTGGCATGGACCACGAGGCTGGACAGGTGGTGTTCAGGCATTCGGCACGATCTCCACGGCGTTGACGGGGCAGACGGACACGCAGGCGCCGCAGCCGGTGCAGGCAGCGTCGGACACCTCCACCCGCGCGGTGCCGCCAAGCTGCGGACGGGTGCGCAGGGCCATTTCCGGGCAGGCGTCCTCGCAGGCGCGGCACGAGATGCCCAGCGGTTCGAAACAGCTCTCGCCGATCCGCGCGACGGCGGCCATCGGCGGGGTGCGGGCGGTGTCGAACACGTCCTCGGGGCAGGCCTCGGCGCAGGCGCCGCAGAAGGTGCAAGCGCTGGTGAACTCGATGTAGGGGTGCCCGCCGCGCCCCGAGGTGACGATCCCCTCGGGGCAGGCGCGCGTGCAGGCGCCGCAGCCGGTACAGCGCTCGAAGATGCGCTGCGGGTCGGTCCAGGGCATCACGCCCGCGGTTCCATTTCCGCCGAACAGCGCCCGCCGTGGCAGGGCCTCGGCCGTCTTTTCCCCCATGCCGGTCACACCCCCGGCGGGCCGAACATGAGGTGCTGCATCCAGACGATGAATCCGAACCCGCCGACCAGCACGATGGCGAGCACCGGAAACAGGACGAAGGCAAGGAACAGGAAGGCAAGCGTCTCGTGCCGCTTGCTGGCGGTTTCGGTGGCATTCTCGGGTGGGGCTGACGACAAGGCTGGCCTCCGGATAGCTGCGACTCACATCAGTCTTTCACAACTTGTGGCTGCGTTTTTGATCTGCGTCAGTTTTTCGCTACCTGCTCAAAGAATAGGAGCTTTGCACAGGCGAGCAGCCAGACCCCGGAAAGAGACGCCCATGCCGACCCATACCGCCACCGGCCCGCAGCTTTGCGCGGCCTGCCCGCTGCGCCGCCTCGGGATGCGCCATGCCACCGACATCCAGCCGGAGAACGGCGCGATCGGTGCGCTCCAGCTGCCGTCCGGCCGCGTGCTGGAGGCCGAGGCGCTGACCGACCGTTTCCTGATGGTGCGGCAGGGCACGCTGAAGGTCGAGTATCTCAACCGCGACGGCCATCCCGAAGTCGCGGCCTTCCTGTTTCCGGGCGATCCGGTGATTTCCACCTTCTCCGAGGATCCGGTGGCGATTACCGCGCTGGAGGACAGCTGGCTCTGCGATCTGGACCCCGAGCGCATCAACTGTGCGCCGAACCGCGCCGGCGCGGTCATGCGCGAGCTGTGGCATGCATTGGGGGCCCAGGCGTCGAGCGACCAACGCCGGCTGATCCTGGCGCGGACCGGCTCGGTCGAGCAGCGGATGCGGTGGTTTCTGAGCGATCTCTCGCGGCGGCAGAACTGCGACACGGTCGAGCTGAGCATGAGCCGCGGCGACATCGCCCACTACCTGGAAACCAGCGCCGAGAGCGTCAGCCGCGCGATCTCCGATCTCGCCCGCAAGGGCGTCATCGTGCGCGAACGGCCGCGGCGCATCCGGGTCGTGGACTGACGCGAGCGGGCCGTACAGGCGCGGCTGCCCCCGGAGATATCGAGTCGCCGGTCGCGCGATGCAAACCGGCGCGGCCCGCTGCGGCCGGGACGGTGCGCGGCTTGCGATGCGGGGCGGTTCCGGTGTGCCTATGCGCCTCATAAGGCGCTGAATTATATATGAAAATTAATGGCTTGGACTTTTGACCAAAGTCAAGAGTCACCGCCCGCCGACCGGCTAGAAAGCTGGTCATGAAACGCGCACCTACATCGTTCGCACGCCTCGCCGGCGCCGTCACGCTTTTGCTGGCGGTGCTGGCCACGCTGCCGGCCGCGGCGCAGACGTCGCCGGTCCTGTCCCGCTTTCTGCCAAAGGTCGCCCCGGCGGATCTGGTGGAGGGGGCCGATGCCTACGGCCCGATCCGGGACGACGTGCCGGTGGCCCCGCTTTTGCGCGTGGGCGAAGAGATCGGCCATGTCTTCGTGACGTCCGACTTCGTCGGGACCACGGGCTATTCCGGCAAGCCGATCCACACCATGGTCGCCGTCGACAGCGACGCCCGCGTCCTCGGCGTCGACCTGGTCAAGCATTCCGAACCCATCGTGCTGATCGGCATCCCCGACCGCGAGATCAAGGCGATGGTCGCCGAGTATCGCGGGCTCGACCTGGTGGCCGAGGCCGAGGAACGCGGCTCCTCGCACGACCTCAACATCATCTCCGGCGCCACGGTCACCGTCATGGTGATCGACGATTCCATCGTGCGCGCGGGGCTGAAGGTGGCGCGGGCGCTGGGGCTGGGCGGGCTGTCGCCCGAGGTTTCCGACGGCCCGGTGCTGGAGCTGAACGCCGATGCGGCCGCGCCGGACAGCTGGATGCAGATGGAAGGCGACGGCACCGTGCGCCGGATGTCGCTGGACGTGGGCCAGGTCAACGCCGCCTTCGCCGCGATGGACGACCCGCGCGCCGCCGAGCGCGCGCTGGAGGAGCCGCCGGAGACGACCTTCATCGACATGCAGATGGCGCTGGTCAGCGTGCCGCCGATCGGCGAGGCGATCCTGGGCGAGGCGGACAACCGCAACCTGCAGGAGTGGCTGGACGAGGGCGAGCACGCCATCGCCGTGGTCGGGCGCGGGATGTATTCCTTCAAGGGCTCGGGCTATGTGCGGGGCGGCATCTTCGACCGGATCGTGCTGATCCAGGACGACGTGACGGTGCGCTTCCGCGACCGCGGCCACCGGCGCATGGGCCCCATCGCGCTGGACGACGCGCCCGAGTTCACCGAGCGCGACCTGTTCAAGATCCCCGCCGATGTCGGCTTCGACCCGACGAAGCCGTTCCGCCTGCAGCTGCTGGTTCAGCGCGAGGTGGCGGCCATCGAGAAGGTCTTCACCACCTTCGAGCTGGGCTACCAGCTGCCCGCCCGCTTCACCCGCGAGGTCGCGCCGGAGCCGTCCCCCGTGGTCGACACGCCCGAGAGCGAGGCCGCCGCGCAGCAGGCCCTCTGGAAGCGGATCTGGGCCGACAACACGCTGGAGATCGCCGGGCTCGGCGCGATGCTGGCGATGCTGACCCTGGCGTTCTTCTTCCAGAGCTACGTGACGCGGTCGGAGCGGTTCACCTTCTGGTTCCGCATGTCTTTCCTGACGGTCACGCTGGTCTTCCTGGGCTGGTACGCCAACGCGCAGCTGTCGGTCGTCAACCTGATGGCGCTGTTCGGCGCGCTGACCACCGATTTCAGCTGGCAGGCCTTCCTGCTGGACCCGCTGACCTTCATCCTGTGGTTCGCCGTCGCCGCCGCGCTGATCTTCTGGGGCCGGGGCGCCTATTGCGGCTGGCTCTGCCCGTTCGGCGCGCTGCAGGAGTTGTCGAACCGCATCGGCCGCAAGCTGGGCATCCCGCAGATCACCCTGCCCTGGGGCCTGCACGAGCGCCTGTGGCCGGTGAAGTACATGATCTTCCTGGGGCTGTTCGGCGTCTCGCTCGCCTCTATCGAGCAGGCCGAGGCGCTGGCCGAGGTGGAGCCGTTCAAGACCGCCATCGTGCTGAACTTCATCCGCGCCTGGCCGTTCGTGGCCTATGCCGCCGCGCTGATCATCGCCGGGCTGTTCGTGGAGCGGTTCTTCTGCCGCTATCTCTGCCCGCTGGGCGCGGCGCTGGCGATCCCCGCGCGGCTCAGGATGTTCGACTGGCTCAAGCGCTACCACGAGTGCGGCAACCCCTGCCAGACCTGCGCCAACGAGTGCCCGGTCGACGCCATCCACCCGACCGGAGAGATCAACCCGAACGAGTGCATCAACTGCCTGCACTGCCAGGTGCTGTACCAGTCCGAAGCGAAATGCCCCGTGGTGATCCGCAAGATGAAGCGGCGCGCCAAGATGGGCGCCCCCGACCGCACGCTCGACGCGACGGTCGCCAACCACCCGAACATGACCAACCGTAGGAAGGAGACGGAGAATGTCTGACACAGAGAAGAAGGGCCTGAGCCGCCGCGGCTTCATGGGCGCCACCGCCACCGGCGCGGCACTCGTCGGCGGCGGCGCGGCGGGCCGGCTGGGCCTGCTCGGCGGGGCCGCTGCGGTCACCACCGCGGCCAGCACCAAAGCCTCCTGGGCGCAGTCCGGCGATCACGCCAGCCCCGCGCCCGGCGAACTGGACGAGTATTACGGCTTCTGGTCCTCGGGCCAGACCGGCGAGATGCGCATTCTCGGCGTGCCGTCGATGCGCGAGCTGATGCGGGTGCCGGTCTTCAACCGCTGCTCGGCCACCGGCTGGGGCCAGACCAACGAGAGCCTGAAGATCCTGACCCAGGACATGCTGCCGGAGACCAAGGAGTTCCTAGCCGCGCAGGGCAAGACCGTCCACGACAACGGTGACCTGCACCACGTCCACATGTCCTTTACCGAGGGCAAGTACGACGGCCGGTTCCTGTTCATGAACGACAAGGCCAACACCCGCGTCGCCCGCGTGCGCTGCGACGTGATGAAGCCCGACAAGATCATCGACATCCCCAACGCCAAGGCGATCCACGGCCTGCGGCCGCAGAAATGGCCGCGCACCAACTACGTCTTCGCCAACGGCGAGGACGAGGTGCCGATGGTCAACGACGGGTCGGTGCTGGACGAACCGTCCAAGTACGTGAACTTCTATACCGCCATCGACGCGGACGAGATGAAGGTCGCGTGGCAGGTGATGGTGTCGGGCAACCTCGACAACACCGATGCCGACTATGACGGCAAATACGCCTTCTCGACCTCCTACAACTCGGAAATGGGGATGAACCTCGCCGAGATGATGGAAGCCGAGATGGACCACGTCGTCATCTTCAACATCGCCGAGATCGAGAAGGGCATCGAGAACGGCGACTATATCGAGCTGAACGGCGTGAAGGTCCTGGACGGCCGCAAGGGGCAGAACAAGAACTACACCCGTTACGTGCCGATCCCGAACAGCCCGCACGGCATCAACATGGCGCCGGACCGCAAGCACCTCTGCATCGCGGGCAAGCTGTCGCCGACCGTGTCGGTGCTGGACGTCACCAAGTTCGACGCGCTGTTCGAGGACGACAGCCTCGATCCCCGCTCGGTCGTGGTGGCCGAGCCGGAACTGGGCCTCGGGCCGCTTCACACCTGCTTCGACGGCAAGGGCAACGCCTTTACCACGCTGTTCCTCGACAGCCAGGTCGTGATGTGGAACCTCGCCGACGCCGTGCGCGCCTATAACGGCGAGGAGGTGGATCCGATCCTCAACAAGAAGGACGTCCACTACCAGCCCGGCCACAACTCCACCTCGATGGGCGAAACGCTGGAGGCGGACGGCAAGTGGTACATCTCGATGAACAAGTTCTCGAAGGACCGCTTCCTGAACGTGGGCCCGCTGAAGCCGGAGAACGAGCAGCTCTTCGCGCTGAACGGCACCGAGATGGAGCTGGTGCATGACGGCCCGACCTTCGCCGAGCCGCACGACTCGATCATCGTCCACCGCTCGGTGGTGACGCCGAAATCGGTCTGGGACCGGAACGACCCGATGTGGGCCGACGCCCGCGCCCAGGCCGAGGCGGACGGCGTCGACCTCGACGACTGGCAGGACCAGGTGATCCGCGACGGCAACAAGGTGCGCGTCTACATGACGTCCGAGGCGCCGCAGTTCAGCCTGGAAAGCTTCACGGTCAAGCAGGGCGACGAGGTCACGGTCTATGTCACCAACCTCGACGACATCGACGACCTGACCCACGGCTTCACGCTGAACAACCACGGGGTCGCGATGGAGCTCGCGCCGCAGGCCACCGCCTCGGCCACCTTCATCGCGTCGAAGCCGGGTGTCTACTGGTACTACTGCCAGTGGTTCTGCCACGCGCTGCACATGGAAATGCGCGGCCGCATGTTCGTGGAGCCCACCGGCACATGACACGTCTCGTCCCCCTCCTTCTCGCGCTGATCCTCGCCGCGCCCGCGCTTGCGGCCCGCGTCGAGGTGCAGCCGGGCGACGACGCGCTCGTCCTCGCGCTGGACCGCGCAGAGGCGGGGGACGAGCTCGTCCTTGCCCCGGGCCGGTACGCCGGCCCGGTGGCGATCGAGATTTCGCTGACCCTGACGGGCACGGACGGCGCGGTGATCGACGGCGGCGGCGAAGGCTCCGTCGTCACGGTCGATGCGGCCGACGTGACGGTCCAGGGCCTGACCATCGTGAATTCCGGCCGGGTGCACGAACCCATCAATGCCGGTGTCAAGCTGACCAAGAAGGCCCGCAACGCGCGTGTTCTCGACAACGACCTCAAGGGCAACCTCGTCGGGGTCGACATCCACGGCGCCCGCGACGCGCTGGTCAGGGGCAACCGGATCGAGGGCCTGCGCCTCGACCGGATGAACGACCGGGGCAACGGCGTCTATGTCTGGAACGCCCCCGGCTCTGTCGTGGAGGATAACGAGATCCGCTACGGCCGCGACGGCATCTTTTCCAACGTGTCCAAGCGCAACGTCTATCGCAACAACCTGATGCGCGACCTGCGCTTCGCCGTCCACTACATGTACACCAACGACAGCGAGGTCGTCGGCAACATCTCGATCGGCAACCACCTCGGCTTCGCGATGATGTATTCCGACCGGATCGTGGCGCGGGACAACATCTCGATCAACGACCGCGACTACGGCGTGATGCTGAACTACACCAAGAAATCCGACGTCTTCGCCAACCTGGTGACCGGCGGCGCCGCGAAATGCGCCTTCGTCTACAACTCGCATCAGAACCTTCTGGCCGAGAACCGCTTCGACGGCTGCGATATCGGCATCCACTTCACCGCCGGGTCCGAGCGGAACACGATCACCGGCAACGCCTTCATCGGCAACCGCACGCAGGTGAAATACGTCGGTACCCGCGACGTCGAATGGAGCTTCGAGGGCCGCGGCAACTTCTGGTCGGACCACCCGGCCTTCGACCTCGACGGCGATGCGCGGGCCGACAGCCCGTACCGCCCCAACGACCTGATGGACCACATCCTGTGGTCGCAACCTTCCGCCAAGCTGCTGCTCGGCGCGCCCGCCGTGCAGCTGGTGCGCTGGAGCCAGGCGCAATTCCCCGCGACGCTGCCCGGCGGCGTGGTCGACAGCCACCCGCTGACCGCCCCGCCGACGCCGGAAGTGCCGCAAGACGTGATGACGCTGGCCCGGGCCGAACCGCTCTGGGCGACCGGAGAAACCGATGACGATACTCAGCCTTTCCAACCTGACTAAGCGCTACGGTCGCGACACCGCCCTCGACGCCGTCGACCTGGAGCTGAAGGCGGGCGAGCGCGTGGCGCTCCTGGGCCATAACGGCGCGGGCAAGTCCACGCTGATGAAGCTGGTCCTCGGCCTAGTCGACCGCAGCGCGGGCGACATCTCGGTCGCCGGCCACGCCCCCGGCTCGCCCGTCGCGCGCGCGCTTACCGCCTACCTGCCGGAGAACGTGGCGTTCCATCCGGCGCTGACGGGGCGCGAGCAGATCCGCCACTACCTGCGCCTGCGCGGCGGCAACCCCAAGGACGCCGACGCGCTCCTGGACAAGGTCGGGCTGGCCGATGCCGCGCGCCGCCGGATCGGCACCTATTCCAAGGGGATGCGCCAGCGCGTCGGTCTGGCACAGGCGCTGATCGGCAGCCCCCGCCTGATGGTGCTGGACGAGCCGACCTCGGGCCTCGACCCGGTCTCGCGCCGCGAGTTCTACGCCCTCTTGGACGAGCTGGCCGCCCGCGGCACGGCGATCCTTCTGTCCTCGCACGCGCTGTCGGAGGTGGAGGCGCGGACCGACCGCATCGTCATCCTGTCCAAGGGGCGCAAGGTGTCCGAGGGCACGCTGGGCGACCTGCGCACGCAGGCCGCGCTGCCGTTGACGGTGCATGTCCGCGCCAAGGCGGGCCGCGAATCGATGGTGGCCAGCGCCTTCCCCGAGGCGACGGCGGCCGCCGGCATGCTGACCCTGACCTGCCCGCAGACCGCGAAGCTCGAGATGATGACGCGCCTGTCCGGCGCCGCCGATGCCATCGCCGATTTCGACGTCGTGCCCCCGGGGCTCGACGACATCTATGCCCATATCAGCCGGAGGGCCGCGTGATGCTGTCCCGAATCTTCTCCACCGCCCGGATCGAGTTCGCCATCGCGCTGCGCAACCGCTGGGTGGCCATCGCGGTGGCGATGATGGCGCTGTTCTCGCTGGTCCTGTCGGTCGCGGGCTCGGCCCCCACCGGCGACCTCGGCGTCGACCGCCTGTCGATCACGGTGGCGAGCCTGACCTCGCTGTCGGTCTATCTCGTGCCGCTGATCGCGCTGTTGATCTCCTTCGACGCGGTGGCCGGCGAGGTGGAGCGCGGCACGCTGCCCCTGCACCTGACCTATCCCATCGGCCGGGGCGAGATGCTGCTGGGCAAGCTCCTGGCGCAGCTCGGCGTCGTCGCGCTGGCGGTGGTGCTGGGCTATGCCGTGGCGGCGGGGGTGGCCTTCGGCCTGGGCGGCGCGGATGCCGCCGCCGGCCTGCCCGCGCTGATCCGGCTGATCTGGACCTCGGTGCTGCTGGGCGCCGCGTTCCTCGCGCTGGGGCACGCGATGTCGTGCCTGTCGCGGCGGCCCTCGGGCGCGGCCGGCATGGCCATCGGGCTGTGGCTGGTGGCGATCGTGCTTTACGACCTGGGCCTGCTGGCGGCCATCGTCGCCGACGACGGCGGCGCCTTCACCACGCGGGTCTTCCCGTGGCTGCTGGTCGCCAACCCCGCCGACGCCTTTCGCATCTTCAACCTCGCCGCGTCCGACGCCGTCGGCGCCGCCTCCGGCCTCGCCGGCGCGGCCCATTCCATCGCGGCCTGGAAACCGCTCGCGTCGCTGATCGCCTGGCCGGTGGCCGCGGCGCTGCTGGCCCGGGCCGCCTTTGCACGGGTGCAACCATGACACGCCTTCTTCTCCTGACCCTCTCCGCGCTGGCGCTGGCCGCCTGCAAGGAGGACATCGCCGAGCTGCCCGCCCCGGTGGAGCTCACCGCCGGCGCGGTCGGCCACTACTGCCAGATGGATCTTCTGACCCACGACGGGCCGAAGGGGCAGATCCACCTCGACGGGATGGCCGCGCCGCTGTTCTTCAGCCAGGTGAAGGATGCCATCGCCTATCTGCACATGCCCGAACAGGCGCACGCCGTGGTGGCCACCTACGTGCAGGACATGGCCGGCGCCGACAGCTGGGCCGAGCCGGCCGGCTGGGTCGAGGTGTCCGAGGCGGTCTACGTCATCGGCTCCGACCGGATGGGCGGCATGGGGGCGCCGGAATTCGTGCCCTTCTCCGACGAAGCCGCGGCGCGTGCCTTCGTGGTGGATCACGGCGGCGCGCTCCGCCGCTTCGACGAGATCGCGGCCGCCGACGTGCTGAACACCGCCCCGCCCGAGCCGCACGCAACCGACACCGACATCGCCGCCCGGCTCGGCGCGCTGTCCCGCCACGAGGGGAGCCACTGACATGACCCTGACCCGCCGCCGTTTCTTCACCATCGCCTCCGCCGCCTGTCTCGCCGCGCCGGCCGCGCAGGCCTTTCGCTGGCAGGGCACAGCGCTGGGCGCGCGGGCGCAGATCGTGCTCGACCACCCCGAGGCCGCCCGGATTACCCGCGCCGCCATGGCCGAGATCGACCGGCTGGAGGATATCTTCAGCCTCTATCGCCCGGCCTCGGAATTGTCGCGGCTGAACGCTGCCGGCCGCCTCGCGGCCCCGTCCTTCGAGATGCTGGACTGCCTTGCCACGGCGCGCCGCGTCCACGGGGCGACCGGGGGCGCGTTCGACCCGACGGTGCAGCCGCTGTGGCAGGTGCTGGCCGAGGCACATGCGCAGGGCCACGCGCCGGTCCCGGCCGACCTGACGCAGGCCCGCGCGGCCATCGGCTTCGACCGGGTCGTGTTCGACAGCGCGGCGGTCCGGCTGGGCCCCGGCCAGCGGCTGACGCTGAACGGCATCGCCCAGGGCTACATCGCCGACCGCGTCGCCCGGCTGATGCGGGCCGAGGGCGTGGCGGACGTGCTGATCGACACCGGCGAGATCCTGGCGCTGGGCGGGCCGCAGGAGGCCGAGGGCTGGCCCGTGACGATCCAGGGAGAGCGGCAGCCGCGCGCGCTCAGCGGCCGGGCGCTCGCCACCTCGGCGCCGCTGGGCACCGTCCTGGATGACGCGGGCCGCATCGGCCACATCCTCGACCCGCGCAAAGGCGCGGCCGTGCGGCCGACGATCCGCCAGATCTCGGTGAGCGCACCCTCCGCCGCCCTGGCCGACGCGCTGTCGACGGGGCTGTGCCTGGCCCGTGGCGGGGCCGAGGCCAGGCGGCTCTTGAGCAAAGTCAAGGAGGCGCGGCTGGAGAGCCTTTACCCCTTGAGCGAGACCTGAACGAGAGGAGAAAAGGATGAGAATCAACAGGATGCTTTCGGCCCTGGCGGTGCTGCCGATGCTTGCGAGCACGGCACAGGCGGCCGATCCGGCCGCGGGCGAAGAGGACTTCCGCCGCTGCAAGTCGTGCCACGCCATCGTCGACGACGAGGGCAACGCGATCCAGAAGGGCGGCCGCACCGGCCCGAACCTCTATGGTGTGATCGGCCGGCCCGTGGCCGGGGTCGAGGACTTCCGCTACGGCGACTCGCTGGCGGCCGCGGGCGAGGAAGGGCTCGTCTGGGACGAAGAGAACCTGGCCGCCTACATCACCGATCCGAAGGCCTGGCTGCAGGAGGTGCTGGACGAGGACCGGGTGCGCACCAAGATGACCTACAAGCACCGCAAGGGCGCCGACGACATGGCCGCCTATCTTGCTTCCCTGGGGTCCTGACGCTTTTCCGACAGAAAGCCACCACTCTTTGGACCCCCGGCCCGGTCGCCCCGCGCGGCCGGGTCTTTTCTTGTGGCCGGCCACGCCGCAGGGGCGGCAAAGAAAAGCCCCGGCGCAAGGGCCGGGGCGCACGGACGCATCGGGGCGATCCGCGCTACTGCGCCGCCATCGGCCTGCGCGCGATCTGGCAGCGCATCCACAGCTCGCCAAGCGCCTCGGCCAGCCGGTCGATGTCGGCCGCCGAATGGACCGGCGAGGGGGTGATGCGCAGCCGCTCGGTACCTTTCGGGACGGTGGGATAGTTGATCGGCTGGATGTAGATGCCGAATTCGTTCATGAGCGTGTCCGAGATGAACTTGCACTTCACCGGGTCGCCCACCATCACCGGGATGATGTGGCTGGGGTTCGGCAGGTGCGGGATGCCCAGCGCGTCGAGCCGCGCGCGCAACTCGGCCACCCTCTGCCGCTGCATCTCGCGCTCGGCCGCGGATTCCTTGAGGTGGCGGACCGAGGCGGCGGCGCCGGCGGCCACGGCGGGCGGCAGGGCGGTGGTGAAGATGAAGCCGGAGGCGAAGCTGCGCACGAAGTCGCAAAGTTCGGCCGAGGCGGCGATATAGCCGCCGACCACGCCGAACGCCTTGCCCAGCGTGCCCTCGATCACGGTCAGGCGGTGCATCAGCCCCTCCTGTTCCGCCACGCCGCCGCCGCGCGGGCCGTAGAGGCCGACCGCGTGCACCTCGTCGAGGTAGGTCATCGCGCCGTAGCGGTCGGCGAGGTCGCAGATCTCGGCGATGGGGGCGATGTCGCCGTCCATCGAATAGACCGACTCGAAGGCGATGAGCTTGGGCGCGTCGGCGGGGGCGGCGGCGAGCTTCGCCTCCAGGTCGTCCAGGTCGTTGTGTTTCCAGATCACCTTTTGCGCGCGGGAATGGCGGATGCCCTCGATCATGCTCGCGTGGTTCAGCGCGTCGGAGAACACGATGCAGCCCGGGATTTGCGAGGCGAGCGTGCCCAGCGCCGCCCAGTTCGACACGTAGCCCGAGGTGAACAGCAGCGCCGCCTGTTTGCCGTGCAGGTCGGCGAGTTCGTTTTCCAGCAGGACATGGTCGTGCGTGGTGCCCGAGATGTTCCGCGTGCCCCCTGCGCCCGCGCCGCAGCGGTCGAGCGCGGCGTGCATGGCGGCGAGCACCTTCGGATGCTGGCCCATGCCGAGGTAGTCGTTGGAGCACCAGATGGTCACGTCCCGCGCCCCGTCGGCAGCGTAGTGCCGCGCGGCCGGGAAGCCGCCGCAGTCGCGCTGCAGCTCGGCGAAGACGCGGTAGTTGCCCTCGCCCCGCAGGTCGGTCAGGCGGCTGCGGAAGTAGCTCTGGTAGTCCATCTGTGGCGCTCCGTCGTGGATCTGTCGGCGCCAGCATCGGGGGCCGGGGCCGGGCGTGCCATGACAATTGTCAAGACCCGGGATGCCGGTGGCGAATCCGGGCGTGCGTTGCCCGGTGGAGTGGTGTAGCGTCCGCTCCCGCGAACAAAGGGAATCCCCAGTGGCACACGAGAACGACAAGGCGGTGGCCCGCCATTCACTGTTCATGCAGTCGCTGCCGGACCAGCATATCGAGCCGATCCTGTCGCATGCGGTGTTCCGCAGCTACGACCGGGGCGAGACGCTGTTTCTGCAGGGCGAGCCCTGCGGCGGTGTGCATGTGGTGCTGGACGGCTGGGTGAAGCTGTACCGCATCGCGCCGAACGGGTCGGAGGCGGTGGTGAACGTCTTTACCCGCGGCGAGAGCTTCGGCGAGGCGGTGGCGTTCCGGCGGCGCGACTACCCGGTGTCGGCCGAGGCCTCGACGGCCTGCCGCACGATGATGATCCCGGCCGAGGATCTGCTGCAGCTGATCCGGCGCGACCCGGAAGCCTGCGTCTCGATGATCGCGTCGACCTTCGCGCATCTGCATTCGCTGGTCGAGCAGCTGGAGCAGCTGAAGGCCGAGACCGGGGCGCAGCGGGTGGCGCAGTTCCTGCTGACGCTGTGCGATGCCGAGGACGGGGCGTGCCGGGTGACGCTGCCCTATGACAAGGTGCTGATCGCCGGGCGGCTGGGGATGAAGCCCGAGAGCCTGAGCCGGGCATTCTCGCGGCTGAAGCCGGCGGGGGTGAAGATCTCCCGTAACCATGCCGAGATCGCCGACGTGGACCAGCTGCGCGACTATGTCGAGGCCGACCCGGCCGATGCGTGGAGCCGGGCATGAGCCGGCTGGACGAGGTGCTGGAGGCGATCGACGCGGCGAACGCGGCCGATCCGCGCCGCGACGAGGGCGAGCCCGAGGCACAGCTTTACGGCCGCCGGATGAGCGCGGAGGCGGAGCGGCTGTTTCCCGAGGCGCCGGACGTGCTGCGGATCGCGGCGCGGGGGCAGCATATCGAACGCTGGGTGATCCCGCGGGCGGAGTATCCCGAGGGCCGGGCGGGCTATCTGAAATGGCGCCGGACGCTGGCGCAGCATCATGCCGACCGGGTGGGCGAGCTGATGCGGGCCGCGGGCTATGGCGACGAGGACGTCGAGACCGTGGGGCGGATGATCCGCAAGGAGGGGATCAAGCGCGACGACCAGGTGCAGGCGCTGGAGGACGTGATCTGCTTCACCTTCCTGAAGTGGTATTTCGCGCCCTTCGCGGCGAAGCATCCGCCGGAAAAGGTGCAGGACATCGTGGAGAAGACCGCGCGCAAGATGTCGCCCGAGGCGCGGGCGCGGGTGCTGGACGAGTTCGCGCTGCCCGAGGAGCTGGCGGCGGCGTTCAGGGCGTGAGCGCGGGGGCGGCGTAGAGCGCGAAGGCGAGCGCGGCCCAGAGCGCCAGGACCAGCATGGTGCCCGAGAGCCAGCAGGGCGCGCGGGCGAGGTCGAGGTAGCGGGCGAGGATCAGCCGCGCCTTGGCCAGCGCCAGCAGCAGCGTTGCGGCGGCGACGGCCCAGGGCGGGACCGGGGCCAGCGTGGCCAGCGCGGCGGCGAGGCTGAGGCCGGTCAGCCAGGCCCAGGCGCGCAGGAGCGGGCGCGACAGGCCGGTCATCCGAGCAGGTACACCACGGGGTAGAGCAGAACCCAGACAAGGTCGACCATGTGCCAGAACATGGCGCCGGCCTCGATGTTCTGCGGCGCGTCGCGCCAGGCGACGAGCAGCAGCAGCACGATCCCCGCGGCGACATGGGCCGCGTGGAAGCCGGTGAGCCCGTAATAGAAGGTGAAGAACGGGTGGCTGTCCCAGCCGATGCCGTCGGCGGCCTTCGCGGCGTATTCGGCGCCCTTGATCCACAGGAACAGCACGCCCAGCGCGGCGGCGCCGGCCAGCGCGGCGCGGGCGGCCATGCGGCGGGCGGCGCGGCGCCAGGCCAGCGCCTGGGCGGCGAGGAAACCGCTGGTGATCAGCACCACGGTGTTCAGCGCGGCGCCGGTCTGGAACAGGTGCTCCTGCGCCGCGGCGAAGCTCGCGGGATCGGTCAGGCGCATGGCCAGCATCGCCGTCAGCCCGGCGCCGAAGACCATCAGTTCGCTGACGATCAGCACCCACATCATCAGCTCGCCGGGCAGGGCGTCGAGACCGCGCGCTTCGGTCATGCGCCCACCAGGTGGCGGTAGATCTGCGGCAGCGCGAAGATCAGCTTTTCCGGGTCCGGGATCACAGCGAAGCCGCCCTGGCCGAACAGCCGCGGGAACCACGCCTTGCCGGTGCGGTCGACGGTGACGCCGAAGACGGACTGCCCCGCGCGCCGCGCCTCGCGGACGGCCATGGCGGTGTCCTCGATGCCGTGGCGGCCCTCGTAGTGGTCGAGGTCGTTGGGCTTGCCGTCGGTGATGACGATCAGCAGCCGCCGCTTGCGCGACTGCTGCGCCAGCTCCGCCGAGACATGCCGGATCGCCGCGCCCATCCGGGTGTAGAAGCCGGGCCTCAGCGTGGCGAGGCGGCGCTCGACCATCGGCCCCATCGGCTCGGCGAAGCTCTTGCAGGTCTGCACGTAGACGCGGCTGCGCTTCAGCGAAGAGAAGGCGTGGATGGCGAAGTCGTCGCCGCAGGCGTCGAGGCCGAGCGCCAGCGCGTCCAGCGCCTCGCGCTCGATGTCGATGACGGCGCGGCCGGTCACCGCGCTTTCGGTGGAGCGCGACACGTCCAGCAGGATCGACACGGCGAGGTCGCGGGCTTGCGGGCGGGTCTGCATCCACACCCGTTCCGTCCCCTCGCCATTGGCGCGGCGGTCGGTTTCGGCGCGCACGGCGGCCTCGATGTCCAGCGCGTCGCCGTCGAGATGGCCGCGCGTGGTGACGCGGCCGGGGCGCAGCGCCTCGAACTGGCGTTTCACGGCGCGGATGCGGCGGGCGGCGGCGGGGTCGCGGAAGACGTGGGCGTCTTCGGCCGGTTCCGCCACCGAGGCGAAGACGCAGGCGTGATCGGGCAGGTAGGCGCCGCTGCGCGCGTCCCATTCGGGATAGGTGATCTCGGCCGACAGCCGTTCGCGGTCGACGTCCTCTGGGGCGAGGTCGAGATGCAGTTTCAGCTTGGTGGGTGGCGCCTTGCTGATTTGGCCCAGCCCGATTTCCTCCTGGTCGTCGGCGGCCTTGCGGGCGTTGTCGGGGTCGTCGTCCACCCGGCGGTTGAGGTTCATGAACTCCGCCCAGCTGAGGATGGCCTCGAACTTGTGCAGGATGAAGCTGTCGCTGCGTTCCGCCTGGTCGGATTTCTTGCGCTTGGCGCGGTGGGCCTTGCCCTCTTCGGTCTCGGTCTCGGGCTCGCCCTCGCCGGTTTCGGTGTCCTCGGTCTCGTGCCGCGCGCTGGCCTCGATCTCGCGCAGCTCGGGCCAGAGCGGCACCGGGCGGAACGGGCGATAGCCGCGCGGGGCGGTGACGCCGGAGAGGTCGCCGCTCGTCATCGCCTCCCAGAGGGGGCGGGCGGCCTCGGGCAGCGGCTCGCCCAGCATGTGGCGCAGCACGCTTTCGACCTGCGCCTCGGCCGCGGGCAGTCGGCGCGCGGGCCGCTGCATCGCGACGGCCTCGGAAAGCGCCTCGTAGAGCCCGGCGAGGCCGGGCGCATCGGCCAGCGTGTCCGCCACCATGGCGCGCGCCGCGCGCAGGGCGCGCAGGTCGGCGCGAAGGGGGTCGTCCTCGGCCAGCCGGTCGGGGGCATGGGCCGCCGCGGCGGCCAGCCAGAGATAGAGCGCGGCGTTCGCCTCGCGCGCGGGGAACACGGCCAGCCGCGCGGGCAGGCGCAGCACCTCGCCGTCGAAGCTGGCGCGCGGCGCCGTCTCGGCCTCGGTGCCAAGACGCCGGCGCCAGGACAGCCGGTGATGGCTGATCTCCTCCGAGACCGGGCGCAGCTCGACGGACGGGCTGCCACCCAGGCCCCGGAAGAGAACCGCCAGCCGCCCGCCGACCTCAGAGAGGTCGACCGCGGCTCCTTCATGCGCCTCTGGCGCATCCAGGCGACTGGCGAAGGAATGCCACAGTTTCCCGACGGTTTCTTCGGGTTCCCATGGTTCGAAGTGGATCCGTGTCATCGGCGGGCCTCACCCAAAGACTGCCGTGACCAGATCGAGGAGCCCGCGTTTGATATCCTCGTCATCGGTGAGCGGTTCCACCATGGCCGCGCGGATCGCGCGTTCCACCGGCATGCCCTGCGCGATGAGGGTGGCGGTGTAGACGACGAGCCGCGTGGAGACGCCTTCCTCCAGGTCCTGCCCCTTCAGCCCGCGCAGCTTGCCCGCAAGGCGGACCAGCGGCTTGCAGCGGGCCGGGTCGAGGCCGCTTTCCTGCGCGACGATGCGTTCCTCTTCCGCCGCGGCGGGAAAGTCGAAGTCGAGCGCGACGAAGCGTTGCCGGGTGGAGGGTTTCAGCGTCTTGAGGATGTTCTGGTAGCCGGGGTTGTAGGAGGCGACGAGCATGAAGCCCGGCGCGGCCTCCAGCTCCTCGCCGGTGCGGTCGATCGGCAGGATGCGCCGGTCGTCGGTCAGCGGGTGCAGCACGACAGTGACGTCCTTGCGCGCCTCGACCACCTCGTCGAGATAGCAGATCGCGCCCTCGCGCACCGCGCGGGTCAGCGGGCCGTCGACCCAGACCGTCTCGCCGCCCTTCAGCAGGTAGCGGCCGATCAGGTCCGCCGCCGACAGGTCGTCGTGGCAGGCCACGGTATAGAGCGGCCGGCCCAGCCGCGCGGCCATGTGGGCCACGAAGCGGGTCTTGCCGCAGCCCGTCGGCCCCTTGAGCAGGACCGGCAGGGTGTTGGCATGGGCGGCCGCGAACAGGTCGCACTCGTCGCCCTGGGGGAGGTAGAAGGGGGCATTCGCCGCCCCCTCCCGTTCGATATAAGTGCCGTCCATGGTCATCACTCCGCCGGCACGGACGCGTCGTCCGTGATGACTTCGCGGCGCGGCCAGGCGAGCGCGTAGATCAGCAGCAGCACGCCGATGAACACCGCGACGCCGGAGAAGAACCGCATCACGTAGAAGATGTCGAGCTGGTCCTGGACGTCCATGTAGTATTCGCCCAGCACCCGCTGCATGTGCGTCTGCACGGTGCCCGCGAAGGTCAGGGTGAAGGTCATGAAGGCCATGCCGCCGGACATCAGCCAGAAGGCGGCCATGTTCAGCACCTGATTATAGGGGTCGCGGTTCCGCAGGATCGGCATCGCGTAGGTGAAGATCGCGATGTTCAGGCAGACATAGGCGCCGTAGAAGGCCAGGTGCCCGTGCGCCGCCGTGATCTGCGTGCCGTGGGTGTAGTAGTTCACCCCGTGCAGCGTGTGCAGGAAGCCCCAGACCCCCGCGCCGAAGAAGGCCAGCGTGGCGCAGCCCAGCGACCACAGCAGCGCGGCCTTGTTCGGGTGGTCGCGGCGGCCCTTCCAGACCATGACGAAGGCGAAGGCCATCATCGCGAAGAACGGGACGACTTCCAGCGACGAGAAGATCGAGCCGATCCACTGCCAGTAGCCCGGCGTGCCGATCCAGTAGTAGTGGTGGCCGGTGCCCAGGATGCCCGAGAACAGCGCCAGCGCGACGATGACATAGAGCCATTTCTCGACCACCTCGCGGTCGACGCCGGTGAGCTTGAGCATCAGGTAGGCCAGGATCGAGGCCATGATCAGCTCCCACACGCCTTCGACCCACAGGTGGATGACGTACCACCAGTACTGCTTGTCGAGCGCCAGGTTCTCCGGGTTGTAGAAGGCGAACAGGAACAGCAGCGCCAGGCCCCAGAGGCCCAGGAGCAGCACGTTCGAGATCGCCGTCTTGCGGCCCTTCAGGACCGTCATGGTGACGTTGTAGAGGAAGATCAGCGCGGCGACGACGATGCCGGCCTTGACCCATTTGGGCTGTTCGAGGAATTCGCGGCCTTCCTTGCCGAGCAGGAAGTTGCCCTCGAACAGGTTGAACACATAGGTCAGGACGACGCCGATCGTGCCGACGACCAGGATGATCAGCTGGAGGTAGGCAAGCATCAGCGAGTGGATCTCGCGCTCGGTCTCTTCCGGGATCAGGAAATAGGCCGCGCCGAAGAAGCCCAGCAGCAGCCAGACCACCAGCGAGTTGGTGTGCAGCATCCGGAGGATGTTGAACGGCAGGACCTCCGACAGGAAGTTGGGGTCGATATAGACGTAGCCGACGAGCAGCCCGCCCACGATCTGGATCGCGAAGAGCGCGAGCGCGACCGAGAAGTAGGCCAGCGCGATCTTCTGAGTTGCGTATTTCATCTGTTCTTGTCCTTTCTCAGCCGGCGTCGGTCGGGGGCCAGCCCTGGGCGTCGATCTCGTCGGTCCAGAGAAGGAAGTCGGCCAGGGCGCGGTATTCCTCCTCGGTCAGCTCGAAATACGGCATCTGGCGGCGGCCCTCGATTCCGGTGGGCATCGCCTCCATCCAGCCGCGCAGCACCTCGTAGGCGCCCTCGGGGTCGTCCTGGACGCCCCAGCGGGTCATCACGTTGGCGAGCTCGGGGGCGAAATAGGCGCCCTCGCCCATGATCGAATGGCAGTTGATGCAGGCGTGCTTTTCCCACAGCTGCTTGCCGAGGGCGACGCTTTCGGTGATGCCCTCGTGGTCGGTGGATGTCGTGGTGATGTAGCGGTGCGAATGCACCGACAGGCCCACGAAGATGATAATGAAGAACAGGGACCCGCCGTAGAATATGTTGCGGGCCATGCTCTTGGTCATGACTTCGCGCATCGCGCTCTCCTTCGCCCAATCTCGGTGATGGGGGTATGCGGGACGGGCGGGCGCGGGGCCTTAACGAAAGTCAAGCCGGCGAGAATTGCAGGTGTCCGAGGTTGGACGGGGTCTAAGATGTTGATGTTGTTATAGATAGCGGTAACACATCCGCGGACGTCCATACTACACGGCACTGGGTTTTCCGTGGGACATGTCCACCTGCGTCGCGCGGCGGAACGCCGTGCAGCGCCGCCCCGCCCCCACCGGGGCGGCGCTACTGGCGAGGACGGTGCCAAGTGTTCGACATACATGCTTATGTCTCCGGCATCGCAAAGCTCGACCGCGCCCCGGCGG
>NZ_JARGYC010000004.1 GCF_029168335.1 Psychromarinibacter sediminicola | reverse complement strand
GGCCGCCCCCTCCCCGGCCCTCCCCCCTGTCAGGGGAGGGGGGTGGTTGTCATGGCGGCTCAGTAACCCTTCTGCACCCGGCCGAAGGTCTTGGACCATTCCTGCTCGTGGCTGTTCCAGTAGGCCGGGTCGGCGAAGGTCAGCCCGTCGAGCGTGCCGGTCGGGTCGAAGGCGGGCAGCTTGGGGATCTTGTCGCCCAGGTCGACCTTCTGCGGGTCGAGCGCGGGCGGATAGTTCTGCCCCTCGGCCACCGCGATCGCCGTCTCGGGCTCCAGCATGAAGTTCAGAAGCTCCTCGCAGGCCTCCATCGGCGAGCCCTTCAGGACGAACATGCATTCCTGCCAGCCGTAGCCGTTCGGCGGGTCCATGTAGCCGATGTCGTGGCCCTGCTCCTGCAGCGCGTAGATGCGGCCGGACCAGCCCTCGGTGACGTAGATTTCCTCTTCCGCCAGCAGGCTCATCAACTCGGCGCCCGAGCCCCAGTATTTCAGCGCCAGGTCGCGATGGGTGCGGATCGCCTCCCAGATCGCGTCCATGTCGGTGGCGTTGTTGGGGTCCTGCCCGGTCTGCAGCGCGGCGAACCAGATGCGGGTGCGCCAGTCGCTCCACCCGGCGATCTTGCCCTCGTAGGCGGGGTCGATCAGGATGTTCGCGCCCTTCTCCTGCATCTCCTCGTCCGAGATGTGGGCCCGGTTATAGGCGATGCCGGTGGTGCCGTAGTCGTAGGGCACGCAGGACAGGTTGCCGTCGGTCACGTTGCGGAACACGTCGATCAGTTTCGGGATCACGTATTGCAGGTTCGGGATATTGTCCTCGTTCAGCGTCGTGGACAGCCCGAGGTTGTGATAGCGCGCATAGTCGAACACGCCGGACAGGTGGGCGATGTTGTATTCGCCCGGCTGGCTGGCCTTGACCCGGCTGATGTATTCGTCGGCGCCGCCGAAGGTGCCGTCGACCACCTCAATGCCGGTCGCCTCGGTGAACGGGTCGAAGGCGTTCTCGCGCAGCGCCTCGGACACCACGCCGCCCCAGCCGTCGAAGCGCACCTCGCTGACCTCCTGCGCCAGCGCGCGGTAGGGCGTGACCACGCCATAGGCCGCGCCGGCCGCGCCCAGAAGGCCCAGGAACGTCCGGCGGTCCAGATCGCCGTTCATGTAGCGCGCGCGCAGGCGCTCGTAGCGGGTGGTGTTGTCCATCTTCTTCATCGTCGTGTCTCCTTGTCGGACTTGGTCGGACTTGGGTTTTCGCGGTTCTCAGGTGCCGCTTCTTCTTGCGAGTTGCCGGGCGATGGCCGCGCCCAGGAGGGGCAGGCCCACGGTCATCACGATCATCACCGTGCCCAGCGCGTTGATCTCGGGGCTGATCGAGTTCCTCAGCATCGCGAAGATCTGCGTGGGCACCGTTTCCACCCCGCCGGGTTTCCAGAACAGGGTGCCGGTGATGTCGTCGAAGCTGATGGTGAAGGCGAAGAGCGCCCCGGCCAGCACCGCCGGCAGCATCAGCGGCAGGGTGATCTGGAAGAAGGTCTGCATCGGCGAGGCGCCGAGGCTCATCGCCGCCTCTTCCACGTCGCGCCGGATCGCCACCAGCCGCGCCTGCACCACCAGGATCACGAAGGGCAGCGTGAAGATCACGTGGCCGAAGAGCAGAAGCGTGAAGGACTTGTTGATCCCGAGGAAGTTCAGAAACAGCAGAAGCGCCACGGCCAGCACCACCTCGGGCACCAGGATCGGCGCGATCAGCAGGGTCGAGACCATGTTCGCCCCCGGCACCCGGTAGCGCACCAGCGCCAGGCTGGCCAGCACGCCCAGCGTGGTCGAGATCAGCGCCGTCAAGAGGCCCAGCACGATCGAGGTGCGGAACGCGCGCAGGATCGCGTCGTTGTTCCAGAGCTCCACGAACCAGCGGAACGAAAAGCCGGTCATCGGGAAGGAGCCGAACTGCGAGGCGTTGAAGCTGAGCAGCACGACCACCGCCACCGGCAGGAACATGAAAACGTAGACGAGCACCGTCCAGCCGCGGATCAGGTTCCAGCCCATCAGCCCAGCCCCTTCATCAGCTGCGCCATTCCGAGATAGCGGTTGTAGATCATCACCAGCACGCCCAGCACCACCAGCAGCATCAGGCTGAGCGCCGAGCCCATCGGCCAGTTGAGCTGGGTGATGATCGCCTCGAAGACGAGGTTGGCGAACATGGCGTCGGTCGGCCCGCCCAGGACCAGCGGCGTGATGTAGGTGCCCGCCCCGAGCACGAAGCACAGCAGGCTCCCCGCCGCGAGGCCGGGCAGCGACAGCGGCAGCGTCACCTGCACGAAGGCCTGCCAGCGCGTCGCGCCCAGCGAGGTCGCGGCGTCCTCCAGATTGGTGTCGATGCCGTCGACGCTGACGAAGACGTTCAGGATCATGAAGGGCAGCAGGAAATGCACCAGGCCCAGGATCACCGTGGTCTCGTTGTAGAGCATCTGGATCGGCTCATCGATGATCCCGATGGTCATGAACGCGGTGTTGAACGCGCCCGAGACGCCCAGGATGTTGATCCAGCTCATCGTGCGGATGATGTAGCTGATCCAGAACGGCAGCATCAGCAGCAGCAGCAGAAGCGCCTTGTTGCCGCGCGAGCGGGCGATGAAATAGGCCGCCGGATAGCCCATCAGCGCGCAGACCAGCGTGGTGATGAAGGCGATCTTCAGCGTGTTCAGCAGGATGTCGCGGTAGAACGGGTCGGTCAGCGCCTCGCGCCAGTTGTCCAGGTAGAAGCCCACCTCGTCGGCGCCGGTCGCGGTGCGCAGCCAGAAGCTGTAGACCACGATGAAGGCCAGCGGCACGAACAGCAGAAGCGTCACCGCCGTCAGGGCGGGGGTCAGCAATATCCAGGGCTGGCGCGCTTCGCGGGCTTCGACCGACATTCACGTGTCCTTGGGAAACGTCATCAAGGCAAGCTTGCAAAAGCGGGGACACATAGATCAAATAGATAATTGAAATTCTGAATATAGCTGGTGACTATGATGGACGGCACCCGCCCCCATTCCCCCGAGCGCATCGCGCGCGAACTGGACTGGAACCTGCTGCGCACCTTCGTGGTGCTGGCCGAAAGCCGCTCGGTCACCCATGCGGCGCAGGAGCTGCGGCTGAAGCAGCCCTCGGTCTCGGCGGCGCTGCGCAAGCTGGAGGACCGGATCGGCCGCAAGCTGATCGACCGCTCGCCCGGCCGCTACGCGCTGACCGACGCGGGGCGGCTGCTGTACCGCGAGGCGGTGGAGATCAACGGCTCGGTCCTGCGGCTGTCCACCCTGATGCGCGAGATCACCGACGAGGTGCAGGGCCACGTCAAGATCGCCGTGGCCAGCCACGTGGTCTGCCCGCTGTTCGACGAGGCGATCGCCGGGTTCCACGCGCAGAACCCGGCCGCCAGCCTGTCGATCGGCGTGCTGTCCAGCGCCGACGCCATCGCCGAGGTGGTGGCCAAGCGCGCCTCGCTCGCCGTCTGCCTGGTGCGCAGCCACTCGCCGCGGCTGGAGTACCGCCGGCTCTACCGCGAGTATTTCGGGCTGTTCTGCGGCCCGCCGCATCCGCTGTTCGGGCGCTCCGACCTGACCCGCGGCGACCTGGCGGGCCACAAGTCGGTCAGCTTCGACACCGACCGGCTGCACGACGTGCTGAAGCCGGTCACGCTGATGCGGGCGCAGGCGGAGCTGGGCGAGAAGATCACCGGCTCGTCGTCGCATCTCGAAGAGGTGCGCCGGATGATCGTGGCCGGGATGGGCGTGGGGCCCCTGCCCGTTCACGTGGCGGGGCGCGACGTGGCCGACGGGCTGTTGTGGCAGGTGCCGCCCTATACCGGCCTGCCGGCGATCGACGTGCATGTCGTCTGGAACCCCGCGGCGGTGAAGAACCGGGCGGAGGAGCTGTTCCTGCGGGCGCTTCTGGACGCCATCGAGCGCACGCCGATCGAGGCGCGCACCTACGCCTGACGCGACGTCGCCCGGTAACGGGTTGATATTCCTGCCGCGACCGGCCATATTCCGCCCATCGCTCGGGCGCGCCGTTACGACGGTTCTGCGCCCGGCACCGGGATGTCGGCGCGATCCGCGCTGTTCCATGGTCCCGGTCGCTTCCAGTCAGGGCCCTTCAGCGTCCATCCAGCGTTCTCCGCCGGTTGCGCGCGCCGCGTTCCCTGGCGTTCGAACGCAAGAACAACAAGGAGCAAGACATGAGCATGACGAACGAAGAGCTGATCAACCGTATCGAAGACCTGCAGGCCTCGGGCATGCACCTGGCCGCCCGGTCGCTGCAGCGCGAACTGGCCTACCGCCAGAAGCAGGACGCCAAGGCGCAGGAAGCCGCCTGAGCGGTTGCCGATCCGGCGAGATCACGAGAAAGGGGCGGAGAAGTTCTCCGCCCCTTCGTTGTTTTGTGGGGCATGTACGATCCGCCCTTTGAACGGTGCCCCGCGCGGAACAAGGCGAAGCCGCCGCGCAAGCGCCGCCTCTCGGCGATTGCCCTGCAATCGCCTGTCGGCAGGGCATTTCGGGACGAAATGCCCGAGAGACGCGCCCCGGTGCGGCGGCGCTGTGGTGGACGTTATCGCAGAGCTCTGAGGTCGTCCGAATTTGGCAGCCATAAAGCGCACCGATCAGAAGTCGGAGCGCCGCCGCGCGCGTCGGCCCTTGCGCGGCTTCTCACACTGCTCGGACGCCCCCCTTCAATGCGCCGAACGAATGAACGTCCCGTTGTTCAGCTCCCGCATCGCCTGCTGCAGCTCGGCCCGGGTGTTCATCACGATCGGCCCGTGCCAGGCCACCGGCTCCTGGATCGGCTTGCCCGAGACCAGCAGGAACCGCACCCCCTCCGGCCCGGCCGTCACCACGATCTCGTCGCCGGTGCCGAAGCGCACCAGCGTGCGGTTGCCGGTCAGGTCGCGGATGTTCAGCTCCTGCCCGTCCACCTCCTTCTCGACCCGCACGCCCACCGGGTCCGAGGCGTCGCGGAACGTGCCCGCCCCGGCGAAGACATAGGCGAAGGTGTGCGAATAGGTGTCCACCGGCAGCACCTTGCGGGTGTTCGGCGGTACGCTCACGTCCAGGTACAGCGGATCGGCGGCGATGCCGTCGACCGGCCCCGCCTTGCCCCAGAAATTGCCGGTGATGACCCGTACGGAGGTTCCGTCGTCGTCCACCACCGTCGGGATATCCGCCCCCTGGATGTCCTGGTAGCGCGGCGCCGTCATCTTCAGCGACGAGGGCAGGTTCGCCCAGAGCTGGAAGCCGTGCATCTGGCCCTTCGCGTTGCCCAGCGGCATCTCCTGGTGGAGGATCCCCGACCCGGCGGTCATCCACTGCACCGAGCCGGGGCCGAGCGCGCCGGAATTGCCCAGCGAATCGCTGTGCTCGACGGTGCCCTCCAGCACGTAGGTGATCGTCTCGATCCCCCGATGCGGATGCCACGGAAAGCCCTGCCGGTATTTCTCGGGCGCGTCGTTGCGGAAATCGTCGAGCAGCAGGAACGGGTCGGTCTCGGAGGTGTCGCCGAAGCCGAACACGCGGTGCAGATGCACGCCGGCGCCTTCCAGCGTCGGCTTGGCGCGGGTGGTGCCGGTGACGGGGCGAAAGGTCATGATCGGTCTCCCAGTAAGCGTTCCCAGCAATATGGGCGCCCCCCGGCCCGGGAAAAGCCCCCGCCCTGTGCACCGCCGCACAGCCCCCGTTCCACGATGCCGAGACACCGGCCGCCCCGCGCCCACGCCCTGGCTTCTTCTCGTTGAAAAATACGCAAATCCCGCCCGATGCAACACGCGCCCCAACCGGGACGACGCGCCTCAGGCGGTCCGGGCGGCGTGCAGGAAGACCGCCACGAAGAACACCGTCGAGGCCGCCACGACGAAGACGTGCCAGATCGTGTTGTGAAACCGCATCCGCTCCAGCAGCAGAAACAGCGTGCCCAGCGAATAGAGCCCCCCGCCGACCAGCATCAGCACCAGGACCGGCCTCGACATCTGCGCCATCAGGTCGCGGCCGCCCAGCACCACGGCCCAGCCCATGGCCAGGCAGATCACGATGCCGACGACCGGCGAGCGCCAGCGGATCAGCAGGTTGCCCAGCGTCGCCAGGATCGCCACCGACCAGATCGCCGAAAGCATGCCCCAGCCGGCCTTGGACAGAAGGGTGAAGGGCGTGTAGGTGCCGGCGATCTTGAAATAGATCGCCGAGATGTCGAGCCGGCGCAGCCACTCGCGCCATTCGGGCCGCGGCAGGTGGTTGTAGGCCAAAGACGCCACGAGCATCCCGATCAGGGTCACGCCGTAGAGCGTGACGCCCACGATCCCCGGCGCGTCGCCGCGCCAGATCGCGGTCAGCACGATCAGCACCGGCACCGCGCCCACGGCCAGCACCAGCGCGGCGAAATGCACGACGGCATCGCTGATCAGCTCGGGCCGGCTGTAGGGCCGGTCGTCGATCGCGGCGGGCGGGGACGGATCGTCGGTGCTCATGCGGGAAAGGATAGCGCGGATTCGTTACCGCACCATGGCACAGTTGCGTGACGGCACGGCATGCCGCGGGGCGCGCGCGCCCCCGGGTCAGTGGCCGGGCTGCGCGTCGTCCTCAAGGATGAACTTCTTGTCGCAATAGCCGCATTCGACCCAGCCGACCTCGGGCGGGATCTGCAGCCAGACCCGCGGGTGGCCCAGCGCGCCTTCGCCGCCGTCGCAGGCGACGCGGGTCTTGGTGACGTATTCGACTTCGGGCGCTTCGATGCTCATGGACGGTGGCTCGCTCGTTCTGGCGTGGTCATGTCGGGCTCGGGGCGCGATGATAGCCATCGCGCGGCGGCGGGCAAGGGCGGCCCGGGCGCTGCGACGCGCCCTGCGGCCGGCTCATCCGGCGGGCTCCAGCATCCGGCCCAGGGGCCGGCCGGCCAGGATATGCACATGCATATGCGGCACCTCCTGCACCGCGTCCGCCCCGGCATTGGCGATCAGCCGCCAGCCGCTCCGCTCCAGGCCCAGCCGCCGGCAGACCTCGCCCACCGCGCGGGTGAAGTCGACGATCTCGGCGTCGGTGGCCTCCTGCGCGAAGTGGTCGTAGCAGACATAGGGCCCCTTCGGGATCACCAGCACATGCGTCGGCGCCTGCGGGCGGATGTCCTCGAAGGCGAGCGCATGCTCGGTCTCCAGCAGCGGCTCGCTCGGGATCTCGCCGCGCAGGATCTTCGCGAATATGTTCTGGTCGTCGTACTGGTAGCCCATGTGCCCCCCGCGTCTGGCTCAATCCACGAACAGATAGCCGGTCTCGGCGATCTCGCGCGCCCTGTTCTCGGGGATATCGAGGAACCGTGCAAGGGCCAGCAGGTTGTCGTCGACCGACCCTTCCTCCTGCAGCCGGTAGACATGCGCGAAACCGGAATCGCGGATCTGGTCGCTTTCGTAGACGAAGTCCGACCGGATCGTCGGCAACAGCGCGTCCAGCGTGTCCGGCGGCGTCCGGTCGCCCGCCAGCCTGACGCGCTTGGCGTGGCCGATCAGGAAGGGCTTGCTGAAGCTGCACTCCACCTCCAGCATCTTGGTGGTGGAGCGGTCGGCGTAGAAGTCGCGCATCAGGTCGATGCTGGACGGGTCCAGGCAGATCACCAGCCGGTTCGAGTCGTAATAGTCGAACAGCATCCGCATCAGCGACCGCCGGTGGCGCGTGCGCTTCTCGATCGTCGCCTGGATGCCGCCCAGGTCCGGCAGCGGGCAGCTTTCCTCGTTGAACAGGTATTCGATGCAGGGCAGCCCGGTGACGGTGCGGATGCGGTCGAGGATGCGCTTGGCCACGTGCCATTTCTTGCAGACCACGATCATCAGCTCGCGCTCGCGCCCCAGCGTCGACTCGGTCTCCCAGAAGCGGGGCGAGAAACGCCGGCCGATCCGGCCGCGCCCGGCCAGGAACTCGAACAGGCTGCGCCCCTCGTTCGAGATCTGGAACGTGCTCTCGGACGAGACGAACAGCTCGCCCAGCCGCTGCTTCAGCTCGGTCGCGCCGGGGCTGATCTTGCGCGCGAACAGGTAGTCCTGGCTGAGAAGCAGGTCGTAATGGTCGTTGTAGAAGGTCACCGGCATCCCGTAGTCGGTGAACATCAAGAAGGTCAGCGTGCGCCGCCGGATCTCGGCATCCGGCACCAGGTGCGGCACCAGCGTCTGAAAGAACGTCTCGTCCGGGATCCAGGTCGTGCGGAAGAACCGCACCACGTCCGGCCGCGCGCGCACGAAGTCGAGGATCCACTCGATCGTGCGACGGCGCAGGCACCACCATTGCGAGCCGATCATCACGCGGATGTCCTGCGGCACCTCGCGCCGCAGCCCGAGCCGCTTCTGCAGCCCGTGATTGGCGTAGAACAGAAGCTTGTGCCGGCGCTCGTTGAAGAAGTGGCGATAGTGCAGCCGGTCGCCCTTCATCCCGGTCTTGATCCAGTCGCTTTCGAAGAAGTCGAAGCTTTCGATATAGTCGACGTCTTCGGCGTCCAGGAAGGCATGGGCGTATTCGGCCGACTTGATCGCCATGCAGTCGCCCGAGAGCATGTAGAAATGCGTCGCCCGCGGGAACTTCTCCACCGCCGCCATGACGGCCTGCAGCGTCGCCTCGACCAGGCTCCATTCGCCCCAGCCGCACTTGATCCGGCGCGCGGCGAAGGCGACCGAGGGGTTGTCCTTCAGCGCGGCGCGGATCTCCTCGAATTGTTCGGGCCGGGCGCGGGCGTCGAAATGGATCGAGATATAGTCGCCCATCGCCGTCAGCCGCTGTGCCTGCGCGACGACGGCCTTCGGATCCTTGTGGCACAACAGAATGAACGCGATTCTCGCCATGTCCGAAGCGGTCTGCCCGTTTGTTGCCCTCTGGTGGACTTATTAGCTTGAAGAAGGATTGATATGACACCCGTTCTTTGATCTTTTCTAAACCCAATCAAAGCCAGGATCGCGGCAGGCGCGGACGGTCCGGCATCAGGAGGCAAAAAGATGGGCTTTCCCGGCACCTGGATGACCGAGAGCGAAAGCATGGTGTACCGGGTGGTCCCGAAATGCGCCTGCTCGACCATCGGGCAGATCATGTTCTACTCCGACCACGGCCGGTTCTTCGACGGCGATATCCACGACTCGAAGGACGGGCTTCACAAATGGGCGCAGGACGCCAGCCAGAAGAAGATCGAGGCGAACGTCCTGGGCCACAAGTCCTATTCCTTCACCTGCGTGCGCAATCCCTACAGCCGCATCCTGTCGTCCTTCTTCGACAAGATCTGCGGCATCCAGCGCAACGGCCGGCGCTATCGCGGCAACCTGGTGCCGCTTCTGATCCAGAAATACGGCATCGAGGTCGGCGGCGAGAACGGGCGCGGGGAGTTCGACCAGATCGAGAGCTTCCGGCGGTTCCTGCTGTTCGCCCGCGACACGATCCGCTGGCGCCGCCCGATGGATCCGGACATCCACTGGTCGGCGATGTCGGGCCATATCTCGACCTTCATCGTCAATGGCGGGCAGTACGACAACATCTTCTTCACCGAGAAATTCGACGAGGGCATGCAGTCGGTGCTCGACGCGGTGGAGGTGGCGCATCCCGTCGACCTGGCCACGATCCCGCGGTTCAACGAATCCGAGGGCCACGGGCCGAAGCGCGCGCATCCGGTCGAGGACTATTTCGACGACCTGTCGATGCATCTCGTCTACGAGATCTACAAGCGCGACTTCGAGGTCTTCAAGTACGACTTCTACGACCCCTCGAACAAGATGCCGCTGGAGGAGATCGACCTGGAGGAAGTGCACGCCAAGCTGGGGGAGTGACGCGCGGGCGTGCCCCGCTTCAGCGCCGCCACGCCTCGATCAGCGGCCCGTCCGCGCCGAAGACCGGGTCCGTCTCGGGCCGCGGCACGCGCGCCACCTCGGCCGGCCCGTCGCCCCGCTCATGCGCCACGCCGCGGCGGGTGGAATAGCTCTCCTGCCCCGGCGGGTAGCATCCGCAGACCGCGAAGTCCGGGCTGGCCGACAGCCGGCGATGCCCCGTGCCGGCCGGCAGGACCAGCGTGTCGCCGGCCTCGACCCGGAACACCTCGCCGCCCGGGCCGCCCAGCATGAGTTCCGCCGCGCCGGCCGCGACCGACAGCGCCTCGTGCGCGTCGGGATGCCAGTGGTGGTAGTCGAAGACGGTATAGACCCAGCCGCCGCCCCAGCCGTTCCGGCGGTGGATCTCCTGCACCTCCGCCGGGCTCAGCGCCGGGTCGAGCGCCGCCTTCAGGATCACCACCGGCAGGTCGGGGTTGTTCGGGATCACCCCGTCATCCTCGAAATGCCGGGCGACGACATCGACGTTGTCCTTCATGAAAGCCTCCATCCTTGCCGGGCCTACGGCTAAGCCAACCGAACGTTGCGGCTTAGAGGCAGAAAAGGCGGGACAGTTCTGCCCGCCTTATCACGTAGTCCTTGGTTTCCAGTTTAACTAGAAATAGTTATCGACGAACATGACGATAGTCATGATGCTTGCGACAAGTGCAACGATTTCTATGACGGTCATTTTTCATGGTGCCCCGTCACTTTGCTTTTCGCGTCCAGGCGTGCCGGATTTTTCGCGTGCAGGCGTGCCGGTCTGTCCCTTATTACATAACAATATGTACTGATGAGCCAATCTGCAAGCCATCAAGGGCCGCACACGATTCAGCGCACTTGGCGAAGTGGCTACCACGAGTTCAATGTGATTGCCCAAGTAAGAGCCTGCGAACCTCTCAATCGGAAGCTGCGTGCCGTCCCCCGGCTTCCGCGCGTCCGCAGCATACAATTGTATCCCGACACTCCATCTACGCCCCCGCGCCCTACGGCGCGACCGAGGCGCCGTCGTGCTTCTTCTGTACCGCGAAGGGGCTGCCGCCCAGCCATTCCGGCACCGCCTCGGCGATGCCGCGGTCGCCGGTCAGCTCCAGCCGCCCGCGGTCCCGCTCGCGCCGCACGGTGGTCAGGCCCATCCAGATCGCCGTCATGCAGCGCAGGTCGGTGGCGACATACAGGTCCACGTCGTAGCCGGGATCGACCGAGCACAGGTCGACCTCCTGCCCCGGCTCCACGATCAGCCACCAATGCGCCCGCTCGGCGGGCTGGTCGGAATAGACGAAGGAGACCACGGTGCGCCGGTCCGGCAGCGGCTCGGGGTTCAGGTTGCGGCGCATGTCCCACATCAGAAGGCCGGGATCGACGTTCTTCAGGCTGGGCTCGGCATCGACCCATTTCTGGCCCCACATGCCCAGCGCCTCGATCACCGGCGCCAGGTCGCGGCCCGCGTCGGTCAGGAGGTAGTCGTGGGCCGTCGTGCCCGGCACCGGCTCGCGCCGGACGATTCCCGCCTCCTCCAGCTCGCGCAGCCGCCGCGACAGCAGGGTCGGCGACATCTTCGGCAGCCCGCGCCGCAGCTCGTTGAACCGCGTCGAGCCGCCCAGAAGCTCGCGCAGCAGCACGAGCGTCCAGCGCGTGTCGAGCACCTCGGCGGCCATCGCGACGGGGCAGAACTGGCGATACCGGCTGTCGGCCATCGCCTGTCACCCTATCAGGGCCGGCGCCGGCGGTACAGTCCGTGGACTGGATGGCCCGGCCCCCGCGATGCCAGGCCGGCGGTATTGCAACCCGAAGGAGGAGACATGACACCGTCCATCCGCATCCCGCTCGCCACCGCCCTGGGCCTTGCCGCGCTCGCCGCCGGGCCGGCCCCGGCGCAGGAGATGGCCGTCGCGCGCACCGTGGACTCCGACGCGCTGGACTGGGGGCCCTGCCCCGGCTTCATGCCCGAGGGCTGCGGCATCGCCGTGCTGCACGGAAATCCGGCCGAGCCCAATGCCGACATCTTCTACCGCGTGCCCGGCGGGGCCGAGATCCCGCGGCACTGGCACACTTCGCCGGAACGGATGGTGCTGGTCGAGGGCGAGATGTCGGTGACCTATGACGGGCAGGATCCGGTGACGCTGGCGCCCGGCACCTACGGCTACGGCCCGGCGCGCAAGCCGCACAGCGCGGACTGCCTGTCCGACGGTCCCTGCACCCTGTTCATCGCCTTCGTCGCCCCGATCGACGCGATGGCGGACGCGCCGGACTGACGCCTGCCCGGCCCGGCCCGGGCCGCGCCTAGCCGAGCGGCAGGCCGGCCTCGGCCACCTCGTCGGCCGGCGGCTCTTCGCTATGCGTCTGGCGGCGCCGGCCGCCCGGCCGCGACCGCCGGCGGGCGCGGCCGGCGCGCCGGGCCAGCCTGTGCCGCGCCTCGGCCCAGGCATCGGTCGCCATCGCCGCGACACCGAGCAGGTTCAGCGGATAGACCCGCAGCGTCACCGTCGCCACGCCGGTCTCGGTCCATGTCCGCTTGAAGTCGTCCAGCTGGCCGCAGAACTCCAGCCGCGTCACGCCGCGCCCGGCCAGGTGCCGGATCAGGTGGTACTGCAGCAGGATGCCGGGGCCGTACCGGCCGTAGCCCGCGTCGTAGCCGGTCTTGTGCGCCCAGTAGACGCCGTCGACGACCTCGCCGATGCTCATCGCCAGCGGGCGGTCGTCGAGCGACAGGAAGGTCAGGTGCAGCCGCCCGGCCCGCGCCTGCCGCCGGCCGTAGCGGCGCAGGAAGGTCAGCTGCCGCGCGTCGTCGACCAGCGCGGTGCCGGCCGCGCGCTTCCAGCCGCGCGCCTCGACATCCGCCGCCTCCAGGATCAGCGCGTCGACCTCCGCCTCGGAGGGTTCTAGGAAGTCCACCCGCAGCGCGCCCAGCTCGCGCAGGCGGCGCTCGCGGCGGCGGATCGACTGCGCCGTCTTCTTCTTCAGGTGGCGTTCGGGCGCCTGCCAGCTGTCGTCGAGCGCCAGGTAGGGGGCGGTGGGCCGGTCCTGCGGCCGCGCCAGCGCGATCGCCCGCCCCCGGCAGGCGTGCCGCAGCAGGTCGACCGCCGGCGAGGCCGCCGGGTAGTAGCCCAGGCTCAGGGGCGCGCGCAGGCCGGCGACGGTCTCGGCCACGGCGGCCAGCGCCTCGGGGCGCCGCGCGGGGATCGCCACGCCGCCGTCGTCGTTGCCGATGAAGCGGTGACGGCGCAGCGGCCCCGGCTCGACCAGGAGCGGCAGCAGCGCCTCGGGGTCGGAGGGCGGCCCGGCGACCACGACCTTCACCTCGCTGCCCGGCGGCGCCGCCTCGGCGGTGCACAGGGTCCAGTCGCGCAGCACCATCGGGCAGCGCCCGGCGGTCGGCGCCACGGCGTCCCAGGCCGCGGCGGGAACCTCGCTGAACGGCAGGATACGGGTGTCGGGTCGGTCCATCACATATTCACCTGCCCGGCACCGGACCGCCGGCGACGCGGGTCACACGAAAAAACACGAGGGTCACAGAGCCACACGGGATTGTGACTTGGCAAGCATAGACTGCCACCGTTCCCGTTTCGTCGACAATTCCGCCACACGCGCGAGATTGTCGAGTGCCGGGCCCCGCACCGCCCAATTCCGCGCCACGACCCCCGAGGCGCCGGCCGCCCTGCCCGGCCGCGATCCCCTCCCCGCAGCGCACACCCCTGCTTCTTCTCGTTCCAAATACGCAGTCCGCCGCATCCGACCGCCACCAAGGCGCCCGCCGGTCCTCAGCGCGCACCCCCCCTGCTTCTTCTCGTTCCAAATACGCAATCCGGCGCCGCCGACCGTCGCCACCGGCCGGCACCTGCGCCCCGGCCCTCTCAGCCGCTACCGCAGCTTCGGCGGTGTCTCCGGGTCCATCCCCGGCGCCCCCGGCGCCAGCACCTGCGCCGCTTCCGGCTCCGGCAGCTCGATCTTCAGCCCGTGCCGTGCCAGCGCCGCCGCTGCCGGGTCGGAGGCCGCGAAGAAGCCCACGTCGAGCGCCCCGGCCTCCAGCCCCGAGAAGGTCAGCGCCTCGCCCACCGCCTGCGCCAGCGCCGGCTCCGCCCCGTCGGCCGCGTCGACGAAGGCCAGCAGGTGGCCGCGCCCGCCGCCGCGATAGCGGACCGAGGCCAGGTAGGCCATCGGCGCCAGCCCGGCCGCCAGCCCCAGCTTGCGGTCGAGCCCCTCCAGGAGCGCCTCGGGCACGCCGTCGGGCGCGGCGATATCCTCGGGCCGCTCGGCCACCTCCGCCGGGCGCCGGCCCAGCGTCTCGGCCAGCCACGCCACCGCGTCGGCCGGAATCAGGATCGACGAGGGCGCCACCTCCAGGTTCAGCCCGAAGCCCATCCCCTCGGCCGCCAGCATTCCCGTCAGCGCCCGGCCCGACAGCGCCGCGTAGGGCGCGGCGTCCCCGACGAAGCCGGTCAGCCGGTCCTCGCGGTCGAAGGCCAGCACGACCCGGCCGCCCTCGACGTCGAACAGCGCGGGTTCGACCCGCTCGCCCTGCGCCTCCTCGGCCAGCAGCAGCACCAGTTCCGCCTCGGCCACCCGCTCGTAGAAGCGCAGCCGCGCCGCGTCGTCCCCGGGTGCGGCCGTCATCGCGGCGTGGGCGCGGTCGATCGGGGTTTCGTCGGTCATCGCTCAAGCACCTCTGCCACCCGGTCGCGGAGCACCGGCAAGAGCTCCGCCTCGAACCACGGGTTCTTTCTCAGCCAGGCCGTATTCCGCCAGGACGGGTGCGGCAAGGGGAAGACCCGGGGCGCGTGGTCGCGCCAGCCCGCCACCGTCTCGGTCACGCCGGCCTTCGTGCCCAGATGCCACTTGTGGGCGTAGCCGCCGACCAGCAGGGTCAGCCGCACCTCGCCCAGCGCCGCCATCAGCGGGGCGTGCCAGGTCTGCGCGCAGATCTTCGGCGGCGGCAGGTCGGAGCCCTTGGCGTCGTAGCCCGGAAAGCAGAAGGCCATCGGGATCACCGCGACCCGGCTCCGGTCGTAGAAGATGTCGCGGTCCACCCCCATCCAGTCGCGCAGCCGGTCGCCCGAGGGGTCGTCGAACGGCACGCCCGATTCATGCACCCGCGCCCCCGGTGCCTGCCCGGCCACCAGGATGCGCGCGCCCGGCTCGAACCAGGCGACCGGGCGCGGTTCGTGCCCGGTCGCCGTGGCGGCGAAGCGGTCGGCACAGAGCGTGCAGGCGCGGATGTCGGCGCGGAGGCGGTCGAGCGGATGCGGCATCGCCCCTAGCTAGGGCCGCGCCCCCCGCGATTGCAACCGGTCGGGCGGGCCGGCAGGCCGCGGGCGGGTCGGAAACATCCCCATACGCGGGGCACGGGCGGGCCCTGCGCGCCGCGGCGGCGGCGGCGCGATTGCCCCGGGGCGCCGCCTGCTCTATCAAACGGGCGACCGCCGGACGCGCGCAAGGGAGAGAGCCATGAACGTCGAGACCAAGCTGTCGGCCAAGGACGCCCCCAACATGGGCCCCTTCGCCTGGGAGGATCCGTTCCTTCTGGAGGACCAGCTGACCGAGGACGAGCGGATGCTGCGCGACGCGGCCCATGCCTTCGCCCAGTCGGAACTGCAGCCGCGCGCGATCGACGCCTTCCGCGAGGAGACCGTGGCGCCCGAGCTGTTTCCGCTGATGGGCGAGGCCGGCCTGCTGGGCTCGACGATCCCGGAGGCCTATGGCGGGCTGGGCGCGGGCTATGTCACCTACGGGCTGATCGCGCGCGAGCTGGACCGGGTGGATTCTGGCTATCGCTCGATGATGTCGGTGCAGTCGAGCCTGGTGATGTACCCGATCCATGCCTACGGCACCGACGCGCAACGGCAGAAATACCTGCCCGGCCTCGCCAGCGGCCAGCTGATCGGCTGTTTCGGCCTGACCGAGCCGGATGCCGGCAGCGACCCCGGCGGCATGAAGACCGTCGCGAAGAAGACCGCCGACGGCTATGTGCTGAACGGCTCGAAGATGTGGATCTCGAACGCGCCGATCGCGGATGTCTTCGTGGTCTGGGCCAAGTCGGAGGCGCATGGCGGCAAGATCCGCGGCTTCGTGCTGGACAAGGGCATGGACGGGCTGTCGGCGCCCAAGGTGGGCGGCAAGCTCAGCCTGCGCACCTCGGTCACCGGCGAGATCGTGATGAAGGACGTGGCCGTCTCCGAGGACGCGCTCCTGCCGAATGTCGAAGGGCTGAAGGGCCCGTTCGGCTGCCTGAACCGGGCGCGCTACGGCATCGCCTGGGGGGCGATGGGCTGTGCCGAGTTCTGCTGGCACGCGGCGCGGGCCTACGGGCTGGACCGCAAGCAGTTCGACCGGCCGATCGCGCAGACCCAGCTGTTCCAGAAGAAGCTGGCCGACATGCAGACCGAGATCGCGCTGGGCCTGCAGGGCGCGCTGCGCGTCGGGCGGCTGATGGACGAGGGGCGCGGGGCGCCGGAGATGGTGTCGCTCGTGAAGCGCAACAACTGCGGCAAGGCGCTGGACATCGCCCGGATGGCCCGCGACATGCATGGCGGCAACGGCATCCAGGAAGAGTACCAGGTGATGCGGCACATGGTGAACCTGGAGACGGTGAACACCTACGAGGGCACCCACGACATCCACGCGCTGATCCTCGGGCGGGCGCAAACCGGGCTGCAGGCGTTCTTCTGAGGGCGCCCCCAGGGGGCGACCCCGGGACCATCCCCCGCACCGGCCCGCTCCGCGCGGCGCTCACGCCGAGATGAAGGTCACCCCCGCCATCCGCTCGATCAGGGCGACGTCTTCCTCGTAGATCGCCGTCACCTCGTCCACCAGCTCGGGCGTCCAGCCCGGCAGGTCGATTTCCTCCTCCAGCGCGTCGTCGCGCGCGAACTTCTCGGCGAAGGCGGCGATGATGCGGCGGCGCTGCATCTCGTGGGCCGGCGGGTGGCTTTCCAGATAGGCTTCCATCTTCCGGAAGCCCTCGTCCTTCAGGATCGACTTCAGAATGTCGTGGTCGCCCTTGAACGGGGCCGACAGCTCGGTATCGGTGATCTCGCGCAGGATCTCCGGCCAGATCAGCGGCGTGTCCTCGTTGCACCAGACGGTGATCGGGCAGCCGGGGTTGTTGTTCTGGATGCGCTCGATCACGCCGGACCAGCGCATCTCGTGCGGGTCGGCGTCGCCCACGAAACCGTCGTAGCCCGGCATGCTCTTCTGCGCCAGCGCGGCGGGCAAGTAGGTGGCGGGGTTGCGGATGGCGATGAAGAACTCGCAGGGGTTCTCGGGAAACAGATAGCGCAGCCACATCGTCCGCATCCCGGCCTTGGAATAGAGCTGCCCCTTGTCGAACACGCCCTGCGGCAGGCACAGGTAGTCTTGGTCGCCCAGGATCACGCGCTCGGCCGGATAGCCCTTGAGGATCGCCTCGTAGAGCGCCTCCTGCTCGGCCTCGGGCATCGGCTCGCCGCGGTACTGGTGCATGTGCTCGCGCACCATCTTGCGGTAGGTGCGCGGGCGCGGGACGATGACGTTGCGGTCCTGCAGCGCGACGCCGTCCTGCAGGAGCGAGCGCACCAGCAGGTCGTCGTCGGTGCAGTGGACGCCGAGATGATAGACGAAGGTCACCGCCGGACTGCCGAACTTCATCGCTGCCCTCCCCCTGTCATGCCGTTTCTCCTTTGCCGGGCTGCATTTAGGCTCATCCCGCCCGGGGGCGCAACCGATCCCGCCCGTGCGCGCCCCTGTCAGTCGGCCGCACGGCCCCGGGGCGGCGCCACGTTGAACACGAACGACGCCGGCAGATCGTCGGCCAGCACCCGGTCGGGGATCACCCGGGGGCCGCGCAGGAACACGTTCATGCCGAAGCGCGCGTGCATCCGCGACAGCCGCCGCATCCGGTCGGAGGTGATCGCGTCGTAGAGCCGGCGATAGTCGTCCTGCGTCTTCAGCTCGGCGATCGTGGCGCGGTGGCGGGCGACGCTGTGGCGATGCGCCGCCGCGATCTCGGGGTCGGCCATCAGCCGGTCGATCTCGGCCCGCAGCGCCGGCAGGTGGCGCTGGATCGAGCGGTCCTCCTCGGCGTTGTTGTTCATGCGGAACCAGTAGCCCTCGTGCTGGTCGTGGGCGACGTGGTTGACGCGGCCGCGGCGGCGCTTGACCAGGTAGCTCTCGGCCGAGCGTACGGCGTAGTGGTTCAGCGTCACTAGGTCGTAGCCCCAGCAATCGGCGGTGGAGCGCCAGCCGGAGCGCAGGAACCGCGCGGGCATCGGCCGGCCGGAGCCGTTGACCCAGCGGACCTGATGCGCCCGCGCGGCGTTCAGCCCCTTGGGGCGGTGGACGGCGAGGCGGCGGAACAGGCCCTGGTTGCGGACCAGCGTCTTGAAGGCCCAGGCCTGGTGCGGCCGGCGGATCAGCCGCGGCGCGCAGCGGGTGAACTGCTCGGTGACGGGGCTGTCTTGGTATTGCGCGATGTCGGCATTGCCGAACAGCCGCCAGGTCATCGAGATCGCGTTCGCCGCGCCGGCGGCGGCGTAGAGGTCCGCGAGCCGGCCCTCGCCCGCGTGGATGTTGATGAACTCGTCCACGTCCATCGGGACGATCCAGCCGGCCTGCTGCACCACCGGCTCGTCGGCCGCCGCGGCAAGGGCGGCGCGCTGGGGCTTGTCGCCGGTGGCGCGGAACGGGTTTTCGCGGTGCTGGACCAGCCCGCGCGCTTGCAGGAGGTCCAGCAAGGTGTCGGTCCCGTCGTCGCAGTCGTTGCTGTAGACGAGGATGTCGTCGACCCCGATCATCCGGTGATAGGCCAGCCATTCCAGCAGGAACGGCCCCTCGTTCTTCATGCAGGTGACGATGACGGTACGCTCGGACGGCGCGGGGGGCAGCGGGTCCGCGGCCGGGGCGGGGGCGGCCTGCGCCGCGGGCGGGCGCACGGGCTTGGCGCCGAACAGGTCCTCGGCGCGGGCGATCAGCCGGGGGTCGGCGGCGAGGCGGTCCTTGTCGACCAGCTCCTGCACCTTGTTGTCGGGGAACAGGACGGACATGCAGCGGTCGAACCGGGCCGGATCGGCGCGCTCGGGCCGCTGCCCCGCGATGCCGCCGGCGAGCCACAGGGCGTCCGGCCCCAGCCGCTTCGGATCGGCGGCCCAGCGCGCCGGTCCGTCGCCCGGCGGCGCCAGGCGGCAGACATGGTCGCCGTGCGCCGGCCGCTGCCCCTTGCGCAGGCGCCAGGGATAGACCGGCTCTCCGGCCAGCGCCAGGACGCCCCTTTCCGTCGCGGCCACGCGGTCGAAGACCGTCGCGGCCCCCGGCGCGGCCACGGCCAGGTCGCAGGGGTCGAGGGCGGCGACCGCGCGGGCGCGGGCGAGAAAGCGCCATTTCAGCGCGTCATAGACCAGCGGTTCGCCCAGCGGCGCGCGCCAGGGGTCGGGCGCGGCCGGCTCGCCCCAGCGGCGCGGCGCGGTGCGCGGGTCGCCCAGCGCGGGCTGCTTCGCCCCGCCGAGCGGCAGGGCGCAAGAGACCACGACCAGCCGCTTAAGCCCCGGCATCGCGGCGGTCAGCCGCTCCAGCGCGTCGGCGAAACCGGCGTCGTCCGGCGCCCGGTCGAGGATCAGCGCGGCGTCGGCGCCCTGGCTGTCGACATGATAGCCCAGCCACCGCGCCACGGTCTCCGCCGGCTCGCGGTGACGCTGCGCCAGCAGCACGGCCATGCCGTCGAACAGCCCGGTTTCCGGCGCGGCGGTGTCGAGATCGGCCGCCCCGGCGGCAAAGGCGGCGCGCAGCGGCCCGTCGCCCGCCGGCGCCTCGCCGGTGACGATCAGGTTTGCCCCGACCACGAGGGCCTTCTTCAGGTGCATCTCGCCCGCCGCCGCCCCCGGTTTCACCATCTCCGGCCGCGCGCCCTGGGCGAACCAGATCCGCACCGCGCTGCCGAACGGCGACGGCCAGCGCAGCGCCTCGATCACGCGCAGCGCGCCGTGGGCGCCGGAAGTCAGCCGGCGCCGCAGAAAGACGGGCAGGTCATCCGGCACGCTGGAACCTCCGGATCAGCTCGGCGATCTCGTCCTGCGGCAGCGGCGTGCTGTCGGCCGCCAGCAAGAGCCGGCCATAGAGCTTCAGCTCCGCCTCCTCGCGCAACATCTCCTCGAAGGCCGCGTGATGCGCGGCATGGGCGCGGGCGTGCAGATCGGCCAGGCCGGGGATCGCCGCCAGCTCGGCCAGCACGGCCTGCGTGCCCGGCTCCAGATGCGCGATGGACGTGTCCTCCACCGTGTTGAAATTCCGCTCCACCCAGTACATCAGATCGACCGGCTTGCCCTTGCGGTTGGGCAGGCCCCGGCGCCGCTTGAGCATGAAGCTTTCGGCGGAGCGCAGCGAGTAATGGTTCAATTGTACAAGCCTCGACGCCTCGGGATGGCCATATAGCGCGATGCGTTGTTCGTTCTGTGAAAACGCATCCGGCAGGTACACGCCCGAGCCGTCGACCCAGTAGGCCTGATCCGCCTGCCCCTTCTTCATCCGCGGGCGGTGCACGCCGATCTGCGCGAAAGGCCCCTTGCGGCGGAACAGCGTCTTCACCTGGCGCGCGCCGACGGGGTAGTCGCACGCCTCCGGCGCGGCGCGGGTGAACAGCCGCGTGGTCGGGGCGTCGACCAGCCGCCGCTGGCCGTTATGGCCGAACAGCCGCCAGGGCATCACGATGGCGTCGGCGCCCTCGATCTCGCCGATCAGGTCGGGCAGCGTCTTCAAAGGCGGGCGCAGGTTCACGAACTCGTCGCTGTCGATGCAGAGGATCCAGTCGGCCTGTTTCCGCAGCGGATGGCCCCAGGCCTCCTTCAGCGCGTTCCATTGCAGCGACTTGCCCTGCGGCGGCGGATTGCGCCGGTGGACCACGCCGACCCGGGCCAGCGCATCCAGCATCGCGTCGGTCCCGTCGGAGCAGTCGTTGGAGAAAAGCAGGAAATCGGTCACCCCGAGCGCGCGGTGATGCGCGACCCATTCCAGAAGATGCGGCCCCTCGTCGCGAAGCGCCGAGACCAGCAGAACCCTCACCGCGCGCCTCCGGGCGCATTTCCGCCCTTACCTGCCATCAAGATTGCCTTTTTGATGCGCATTTGCGATCCATTGCTCGATTATCGGCGGTATTACACATAAATTGCGCCGATCATAAGGAGGAACGGTCCTGCCCCGCGAATATCAGATCGGTGCGTTGTGGATCGGCGGCGCGCTGAGCTATGTCGAGCAGCTCTGCCTGAAATCCTTCCTGGACGCCGGCCAGCACGTGAAGCTGTTCACCTATGGCGCGGTGCAGAACATCCCCGACGGTGTCGAGGTGGCGGATGCCAACGCGGTGCTGGCGGACGACCGGGTGATCCGCCACAGCCGCACCGGCAGCCCGGCGCCGCAGGCCGACCGGTTCCGCTATCACATGCTGGCGCAGTCGGACGACCTGATCTGGGCGGATACCGACGCCTATTGCGTGAAGCCGTTCACCACCGACAACGGGCATTTCTACGGCTGGGAATCCGAGCATCACGTGAACAACGGCGTGCTGGGCCTGCCCCGCGACAGCGACACGCTGGCCGAGCTGGTGGCCTTCACCTCGGACGAATACGCGATCCCCGAATGGCTGCCCGAGGACGAGCAGGCCCAGCTGCGCGCGGCGAAGGAGGCCGGCACGCCGGTGGGCGTGGGCGACCAGCAATGGGGCGCCTGGGGGCCGCGGGCGCTGACCTGGTTTCTGCAGAAGACCGGCGACGTGCGCTTCGCGCTGCCCCGCGCGGTGCTGTACCCGATCGGGTTCCGGGACCGGCAGCTGCTGGTGCGGCCGGGCGCGGACGTGGAGCGGTTCCTGACGCCCGAGACGCTGTCGATCCACCTCTACGGCCGGCGCATCCGCGGCCGGCTGACCCAGGAAGCGGGGGCCGAGCCGGATCCCGACTCGCTTCTGGGCCGGCTGCTGAAGAAACACGGGATCGTGCCGTCGGACGCGCCCCTGCCCGCCCCGCCGAAACCGCCCGAGCGGCTGACCGCCGAGGACCGGCGCGGGCGCGGCGTCGTCAACCTGACCGACCTGGCCGACGCGGCGGGGTCGGACCGGGGCAGCGCCAAGCACCGCTACACCGAGCTTTACCAGATGCTGTTTCACCCGCTGCGGCAGCGCAGGCTGAAGGTGGTGCTCCTGGGCCTCGACGGCGGGATCGGGGTGGAGCGGCCGGAGCTTTCGGCGCCGACGGCCGAGGCGACGGTAAAGATGTGGCTCGACTACTTCCCGAAAGCCGCCTTCACCGCGCTCGACCGCGCGCCGGCCGCGCCGGTGCACGACCCGCGTCTGGGCTATACCCCGTGCGACTTCGAGGACCCGGCGGCCATCGCCGCCGCCGTCGACGGCGCCCCCGACCTGGTGATCGACGACGCGACCCATGCCAGCCACCACCAGCAGAACGGCTTCCGCGCGCTGTTCCCGCGGCTGGCGGCCGGCGGGCTTTACGTGATGGAGGACCTGCGCCATCAGCCCGCGTCGCTGGAAGGTCCGGGTTCGGTCAAAACTGCGGCGCTTTTTCAGAGCTATGTCGAAAGCGGGATCTTCGACCATCCGGACGCAGAGACCCGGGCCGCGTTCAACGACATGCGGGCCGACATATCGGGATGCTTCGTGTTTCCGGCGCATTTCGTAAAGGGCCGGCGGGATCAACTGCTGGTGGTACACAAGCGCTGAGGCCGAGGACGACAGGACGAAACGCATGCGAGACACCGCGACGATGACCAGACCCGCCGCAAGCGCCCAGGAGGTGCTGGACGCGCTGAGGGCCGAGACCGGGGCCGACGGGTTCCAGCACCTGCTGGATGACGACCATTCGGTCAGCTACATCGCGCGCGGGCCGAAGCTTCTGGTGACCTTCGAGCGGATCCAGGACACGCTGGAGATCGCCGAGCACGGGCTGCCGCTGGGGCTGGACTTCGCCGAGGACAAGAACTGGTCGGTGCTGCATTTCGCGGCGTCGGGCGACACCTGGTTCCGCAGCGCGGCGGTCTATGCCGTCCTCGACGACATGGTGGACGACGCCTTCTTCGAGGAGTTCGACGCGGTCACCTTCTACGGCGCCGGGATGGGCGGCTATGCGGCGGCGGCCTTCTCGGTGGTGGCGCCGGGGGCCACCGTCGTCGCGATCTCGCCGCAGGCCACGCTGGATCCGGAGGTGGCCGAATGGGACGGCCGGTTCCCCGCCTCGCGGATGCTGGATTTCCGCGACCGCTACGGCTATGCGCCCGACATGGCCGAGGGCGCGGCGCGGATGCACGTGGTCTACGACCCGTGCGAGACGCTCGACGCCGTGCATGCCAGCCTGTTCCGCGGCGACAATGTCGCGCATCTGCGCTGCCGGCATTTCCGCCACCATATCGCGCGCTCGCTGCGCGAGATGGACGTGCTGCACCGGCTGATCGAGGAGGCCGCCGAGGGGCGGCTGACGCGGGCGGGGTTCTATGCGCTGATGCGCCGGCGGCGGGAGCACAGCCGGTTCCTGCGCAATCTGCTGTTCGACCTGGACGATCTGGACCGGCCCTACCTGACCGCGCTCTACTGCGCCCACGTGCTGTCGCGGATGAACGCGCCGGCCTTCCGCCGGCGGCTGAACGCGGCGCGGGCCCGGCTGAAAGACGCGGGCGCCCTGCCCGCGTGGCTCCCGGAGGCATAGCGCAAAATTCTTCGAAGAATTTTGCCAAGAGTTTTCAAAAAAACTCTTGCGCGCCGGGGGACGCCGCCGCGGCCCAGGGCCCGGGGCATTGCGCCTTGAAAATTGAAACATGAATCAGTATTCATGAATCATGGCGAACGGCACGGCCCCACGGACCAGGCGCGGCGTGGCGCGACGGGAAGCGCTTCTGAAGGCGGCGGAAAAGGTGATCGGCGAGAAGGGCTTCTCGGCCGCTTCCATCGCCGACATCACCCGCGAGGCCGGCACCGCGCTGGGCACCTTCTACATCTACTTCCCGACCAAGGAGGCGGTGTTTCACGAGCTCGTCCTCGAAATGGGCCACGCGACCCGCGCGGCGGTCACCCAGGCGATCGACGGGGCGCCGGACCGGCTGGCCGCCGAAAAGAACGGCCTGCGCGCGTTTCTGCAGTTCGTCGCCGCGCGCCCGGCGCTCTACCGCATCGTCGAGGAGGCGCGCTTTGTCGACCCCGAGGCCTATCGCGGCTATTTCACCACCTTCGCCCGGGCCTATGCGACCCGGCTTCGCGCCGCCGCGGAGGCGGGCGAGATCGCCCATGGCGATCAGGAGGTGCGGGCCTGGGCGCTGATGGGCGTCGCCAAGACGCTCGGCGACCGCTTCGTGCTGTGGGAGGAAAAGCCCGATCTCGACCACGTGGTCGACAGCGCCTTCGCCCTGATCCGCGACGGGCTGGGGCCGAAACCGTGAGCGTCGCCGTGGCCTTCGACACGCTGCCGGACGGCACCGCGCTGTCCGGTCTCACGCTGACCGCGCCGCGCGCGAACGCGCTGACGCCGCAGCTGTTGCAGGATCTGTCCGACGCGCTCGACCGGGCCGAGGCGGCCGGGGCGGCGGCGCTCCTGATCTCCGGCGGGCGCAACTTCTCCACCGGGGGCGACGTGGCCGCCTTCCGCGACGCGGCGGCGCGCGGCGAGGCGCGTGCCTTCGCCGCCCGGCTGGTGCCGCAGCTGCAGGAGATCGTCCTGCGTCTCGTCGCGCTGCCCTGCCTCGTCGCCGTCGCGGCGCGCGGCGCGGTCACCGGCGGCGCGGCGGGGCTGCTGTTCGCGGCCGATGTCGCGGCGGTTCATCCCGGCTGCTTCGTCCAGCCCTACTACGCCAGGGTCGGCTTCGCCCCCGACGGCGGCTGGACGGCGCTTTTGCCCGACCGCATCGGCGCGGGGCGCGCGGCGCGCTGGCTGCTCTGCGACCGCCGCCTGACCGGCCCGGCGCTCGTGGAGGCCGGCCTCGCCGATACCTGCGACGCCGAACCGGAGGCGGCCGCGCGGCGGCTTCTGGCCGACGGCCGGACGGGCGCGCAACTCGCCGCCAAGGCCCTGATCTGGGACGCGGCCCGGCGAAGCGCACTGCGCGAGCGGCTCCACCGCGAGACCGACGCCTTCCTCGACCGCATCGACCGGGGCGACACGCGCGCCGGGATGGACGCCTTCCTCGCCGCCGGCAAGGAGACCTCGCATGTTTGACGCCGTCCCCGACATGGCCGCCAAGCGGGCGGAACTGACGCCAGAGGCGCTCGCCTTCCGGGACGGCCGCGACTGGAGCTTCGCCGCGGTCGACCGCGCGGCCGGCGGGATCGCGGCGGGGCTCACGCAGGCCGGATTGCAGGAGGGCGACCGGCTGGCGATCCTGTGCCACAACGCCGTCGCGTTCTTCCTGGCCCTCTTCGCCTGCCAGAAGACCGGGATCGTCCTGTGCCCATTGAACTGGCGCCAGCCGGCGCCGGAGCTTCTGGACACGCTGGCCCCGGTCGGCGCCCGGGCGATCCTGCACGATGCCGCCTTCGCCGACCTGGCCGCCGAGATCGCCGAGGCCGCCGGGCTGGCACGCTACGCCTTCGAGGGGGACCTGGACGACTGGCAGAGCCTGCCGCCACGCTCCGAGCCCCAGACGGTGCCGGCGGACCGGCCCTGGTATCTGCTGTTCACCTCCGGCACGACGGGCCGGCCGAAGGCGGTGATCCAGACCGCCCGCATGGCCTGGGCCAACGCCGTCAGCGTCATGCAGTCGGTCTCGATGACCGCCGCGGACCGCTCGGTGAACTTCCTGCCGCTGTTCCACACGGCGGGGATCAACCTCTACACGCTGCCGCTGTTCCTCGCGGGCGGAAGCTCCACCGTGCTGCCGAAATTCGAGGCCGAGGCGCTGCTGCAGCTCTGCCGCGACGGGGCCGTCACCCAGTTCTTCGGCGTCCCCGCCATCTATCAGGCGTTCAGCCTGTCCGATCTGGTGGACGACGTGGACTGGGCCGGCATCCGCTGCGGCTGCGGCGGCGCGCCGCTGCCCGACCCGCTGATCCGGTTCTTCGCCGCGCGCGGGGCGCGCGTGCTGAACGGCTATGGCATGACCGAGACGGGGCCGATGGGCACGCTGATGGACCCCGCCGCCGCCGAGGCCAAGATCGGCTCGGTCGGCAAGCCGCAGATGATGAACGAGATCCGCCTGGCCGGCGTGGCCCCGGGCGCCGCGGGGACCGGCGAGATCCAGTTTCGCGGGCCCAACGTCACCCCCGGCTATTACCGCAACGACGCCGCCACGCGGGCCGTCTTCACCGAGGACGGCTGGCTGAAGACCGGCGATGTCGGCCGGCGCGACGCGGACGGGTATCTCTATGTCGTCGACCGCATCAAGGACATGTTCATCTCCGGCGGCGAGAATGTCTATCCGGCGGAGGTCGAACGGGTGCTGCACGCGCATCCGGCGGTGCTTGAGGCGGCGGTCGTCGGCGTGCCCGACGCGCGATGGGGCGAGACCGGCGCCGCCTTCCTGATCGCGCGGCCGGGCGAGGCGCTCGACACCGACGCCCTGCGCGCCTGGTGCCGCGCGCGGCTGGCGGCCTACAAGGTGCCGGCCCGGTTCCGCGTGGTCGAGGACTTGCCGCGCACGGCGGCGGGCAAGGTGCGCAAGCCGGATCTGAAGGAGATGCTGGACGATGCCTGAGATCACCGCGGCGTGGACCCCGACCCAGGCCGAGTTCGACGCCTTCGCCGCCGTCTCCGGCGACGACAACCCGATCCATGTGGACCCGGACTTCTCGGCCCGCACGGCCTTTGGCCGGACGGTCAGCCACGGCATGCTGATCTACGCGAAACTCTGGGGCCTGGTGATGGCTGCGCGGCCGGAAACGCGCCAGCTCCGGCAGGAGATGATGTTCCCGGCGCCCTGTTTCGCGGGCGAGCCGGTGACGCTGCGGGTCGCGGGCGACTGGCCGGGGCGGATCGAGATGACGGCCCGTCGCGCCGCGGACGGCGCCGAGCTCTTCGTCGGCGCGGCAGAGGTGGCCTGATGCGGGTCGGGGCGGCGGCCGAGATCGCGCGGACCTACACGGCGGCGGATCTCGACGCCTTCGCCGCGCTGTCCGGCGCCGGGCCGGGCGAGACCGTGCCCGAGCCTCTGATCGCGGCGCTGTTCTCCTATCTTCTGGGGGTGGAGCTGCCCGGGCCGGGGACGAACTATCTCAAGCAGGAGCTGCGGTTTCTTGGGTCGGCGCCCCTCGGGGCGCGGCTGACGGCGCGGGTGGAGGTGACGCGGGTCAGGCCGGAGAAGCACCTGGTGGATCTGCGCGCGACCTGCGCGCTGGCGGACGGGACGGTGGTCTGCGAGGGTCGTTCGCTGGTGAAGGCGAAGGATGTGGTGGCGGCGGGGTGAGGCGTTGCGGGAGCGCCGGGCCGCTCGAGCAACGTGAGAAGCCGCGCAAGGGCCGACGCGCGTGGGTTCGCACCGAAGAAGAAAACGTCCAGTGGACGTTTTCCGGTGCGGACGGGCGGAGCCCCGGAGGCGCTGGGCGCCACGACCGAAGACGTTCGAACAGCGTGAGGAGCCGCGCAAGGGCCGGCACGCGCGGGGGCGCACCGAACGTCGAGCGGCGCACTTTATGGCTGCCAGGTCCGGGCGACCTCGGAGCTCTGCGATAACGTCGACCACAGCGCCGCCGCGTTGGGGCGGGTCTCTCGGGCATTTCGTTTGCGAAATGCCCTGCCGACAGGCGATTGCAGAGCAATCGCCGAGAGGCGGCGCTTGCGCGGCGGCTTCGCCTTGTTCCGCGCTGAGCACCGTTCGAAGGTGTCAACGCATATGCCGAACGTCCAGTGGACCGACACTACTGGCCATTCCCAAGCAACGTGAGGAGCCGCGCGAGGGCCGACGCGCGCGGGGGCGCACCGACCTTCGAACGGCGCGCTTTATGGCTGCCAAGTCCGGACGACCTCCGAGCTCTGCGATAACGGTTACCACAGCGCCGCCGCACCGGGGCGCGTCGGCGCTCGCGCGGCGGCCTGGGGCCTTGTTCCGCGCCAGGCACCGTTCGAAGGGGTCATCCTCGTGCCCCACACCCCGCACTCCCGACGACGCGCGCGGCGGCCTTCGGCCTTGTCCCGCGCCGGACACCGTTCCAATCACAGCCCTTCCGCGAACGCCCCCAATACCCGGGCCATCTCCCTGGGCTCCTCCAACGGCGGCGAATGGCCCGACGCCGCGAAGCCGTGGACCCTGGCCTCCGGCGCCTGCGCCGCGAGCCAGTCGGCGGCGGAGGCCGGATAAACCCGGCTCCGCCCCCCACGGGCGACGAGATAGGGCACGGCCACCTGCCCAGCCGCAGCGCGCAGGTCCATTCCGGCCAGCTCGGCCCAGCAGCGGCGCATGACGGCCGGATCGTTCGACAGGATCTGCCGCAGCGCCCGCTCCCGCGGGAAATGCGCAGGCCCCGCGCGATCCGCGAACATCGTCGCCGCCACCGCCCCGGCGGTGCCGGGCCAGTCGGTCTCGATCCGCTCCGTCGTGCGCGCCACGTCCGCGGCGCTCTGGCCCAGCAGGCCGTGGCGCCAGCCCGCGCCGTTCGCCAGCCGCGGCGACATGTCGACGGTGACCAGGCCCGAGAGCCCGCCGCAGCCATGCCGCTCGACCATCCGCCACGCCACCGCCGCTCCCATCGACCAGCCGACCAGCAGCGCCCCGGGATGCGCCGCGACCAGCGCCTGCACCTGCTCGGCCGCGACGTCCAGCATCGGCCAGGCCGGCGGCGCCGCGCCGTGCCCCGGCAGGTCCGGCGCCAGCCCCCGCAGGCCCGCCGGCAGCGCCACGCGCAGCGCGTCGAACACCGCGCCGCGCATGGTCCAGCCATGCAGCAGGATGACCGGCCGGTCCACGCCTAGCGACCGGACCGGAGCCGTCCGACGATCCCCGTGGGAAAGAAATAGACGCTGAGGATGAACAGAAGCCCCAGCCACAGCAGCCAGCGGTTGGGGTCGAGGAACAGCGGCAGGATCGGCAGCGCCTCGGTCGCCTCGGCGGCGACTCCCATCAGGTTCTGCAGGTAGTTCTGCGCCAGCACGAAGATCACCGCGCCCAGCACCGCGCCGTACATCGTGCCCATGCCGCCGATGACCACCATCAGAAGGATGTCCAGCATGATCTCGAAGGACAGCGTCGTGTCGGGGCCGACATAGCGCAGCCAGATCGCATAGAGCGCCCCCGCCAGCGCCGCGATGGCCGCCGACAGGCAGGTGGCGGCCGTGCGGTACCAGACCACGCGGTAGCCGATCGCCTCGGCGCGAAAGTCGTTCTCGCGGATCGCCTGCAGCACCCGGCCGAACGGCGAGTTCACGATGCGCAGAAGCAGCAGGAACAGCGCCAGGCAGGCCACGAAGATCAGGTAGTAGTTCAGCACCCGCCCGTTGACCCGCACGCCGAACAGCTCGCCCATGCGGAAGGCGGGCGTCAGCTCGCGCGGGATCAGGTAGGTCAGCCCGTCCTCGCCGCCGGTGATGTTGAACAGCTGGCTGACCAGCACCGCCACGGCCGAGGCGACGGCCAGGGTGATCATCGCGAAGAAGATCGCCCGCACCCGCAGCGAGAACAGCCCGATGATCAGCGCCAGCGCGGCGGCGGCAACGGCGCCCGACAAGCTGCCCACGATCAGCGCGCCCCAGCCGCGGCCGATATGGATCGAGGCCAGCGCCACGCCATAGGCGCCCAGCCCGAAGAACATCGTGTGGGCAAAGCTGACGATGCCGGTATAGCCCAGCAGCAGGTCGTAGGAGGCCACCAGCAGGATGAAGATGCAGATCGTCGCCGCCGTCTCCAGCGACCGCACGCCGGGAAACAGGAACGGCGCACCGGCGAGGCAGACCAGCACGATCAGCAGAAGCACGGTCAGGACGGCCGAGCGCGGCGTGTCGCCGGAGATCAGGTTCACGAGCATGTCACTTCGCCTTCACGACGGGCATCATCCCCTGCGGCCGCCACATCAGGATGGCGGCCATCAGGCCGATATTCGAGACGAGCGCCAGTTTCGGCGCGAGGAACGCGATGTAGTTCTGCAAAAGCCCCACCAGCAAAGCGCCGATGAACGCCCCCTCGACCGAGCCGAGCCCGCCGATGATCACCACGATGAACACCAGGATCATCATCCGCTCGCCCATGCCGGCGGTGATGACCTCCTGGTAAAGGCCCCACATGACGCCGCCCAGGCCCGCCAGCGCCGAGCCGGCCACGAAGACGCCGATGAAGACGAGCCGCAGGCGGTAGCCCAGGCTCTCGACCATCTGGCCGTTCTGCACGCCGGCGCGCACGATCAGCCCGATCTTGGTGCGGCGCAGCACCAGCCGCATCGCGACGAAGATCGCCAGCCCCAGCACGACGGCGAGGATGCGGTACTTCTCCAGCGCCGCGCCGGCGAAGGTCACGGCGCCCTTTAGCGTCTCGGGACGGTTGAGGAAAATCTCGTCCGGCCCCCAGATCACGTGGATCAGCTGTTCCACCACGATCAGCCCGCCCACCGTCACCAGGATCTGTTTCAGATGCGCGCCGTAGACCGGCCGCACGATCACCCGCTCGAAGCCCCAGCCGACCAGCCCGGTCAGGACCATGGCCGCGGCGATGGCCAGCAGCACGGCGGCGAGGTTCAGAAACAGCGACGGCGCCGTCGTCCAGCCGGTCAGCGCCAGAAGCACCGAGATCCCGACGAAGGCGCCGAGCGACACGAAGGCGCCATGGCCGAAATTGATCACGTCCATCAGCCCGAAGACCAGCGTCAGCCCCGAGGCCATGACGAAGATCATCATCCCCATGGCCAGCCCCGAGACGGTGAGCGTCAGCCAGGACGAGGACGAGCCGATCGACAGGAACCCCAGCACGATCAGCACCGGCACCAGGAGATAGGGCGCGGCCTGCCCCAGCCGGTGGGCGAAGGAGGCCCGCGTCATCGTCGGGGCGTGGTCGGGGGCTGCGCTCATGTCACTCTGCCTCCATGCTCAGGCCCATCAGGCGCTCCTGCAGCCCGGCATCCGCCGCCAGCTCGGCCATCGCGCCGGTCCAGACGATGCGGCCGTCATCCATCACCGCCGCATGGTCGCCCAGCGCCTTCGCCACGGCGAAGTTTTGCTCGACCAGCAGGATCGAGGCCCCCTGCCCCTTCAGTTCGCGCAGCGCGCCGGCCATGGTCGACACGATGGCGGGCGCCAGCCCCTTGGTCGGCTCGTCGATCAGGTACAGCACCCGCTCCTCCGCCATGGCGCGGGCGATGGACAGCATCTGCTTCTGCCCCCCCGAAAGCGTGCCGGCCTCGGATTTCCAGAAGGTCTTCAGCGGCGGAAAGGCGGCAAAGACGCGCTCCAGCCGCGCCGCGTCGGGCGGGCCGGAGGCGGCGGCCAGCACCATGTTCTCCTCGACGGTCAGGTCGGTGAAGATGCCCATGTCCTCGGGCACGAAACCGATCCCCGCCCGCGCCCGCGCCGGCGTCGGCCAGGCGGTGATGTCCTGGCCGTCATAGCGGATGCTGCCGGCCTTGGCGGCCCAGTGGCCCATGACGGTCTTCAGCGTCGTGGTCTTGCCGACGCCGTTGCGGCCCAGAAGCATCGTCACCTGCCCGCGCGGCACGGCCAGGTCGACGCCCTCCAGGATGTGATACTGGGCGATGTCGGTGAAAAGCCCCTCGATCCGCAGAACGTCAGACATCTTCCAGCGCCTTTCCCATATAGGCCTCCTGCACCACGTCCGAGGCCATCACCTCGGCCGGCGCCCCGTCGGCGGCCAGCGCGCCGTTGTGCAGCACGATGATCCGGTCGGCGAGCGTGCGGATCACGTCCATCTTGTGCTCGACCAGCAGGATCGTGCGGTCGCTGTCGTGTTTCAGCTCGGCGATCAGGTCGAGGACGACGGGCGCCTCGTCGACGCTCATCCCCGCGGTGGGCTCGTCGAACATGTAGACCATCGGGTCGAGCGCGATCAGCATCGCGACCTCCAGCTTGCGCTGGTTGCCATGGCTGAGCTCGGAGACCTTGTGATCGCGCCGGTCGGACAGCCGCACCCGCTCCAGCACGGCCATGGCGGCGGTGGTGATCTCGGCATGGCCCGAGGCCATCGAGAGCAGGTTGAAGCCCTTGCGGTGGCGCGCCTGGATCACCAGGCGGACATTCTCCAGGACGCTGAGGTCGGGGAACAGGTTGGTCAGCTGGAACGCCCGGCCCAGCCCGCGGCGGCAGCGCTCGGCGACCGACAGGCGGGTGACGTCCTCGCCCATCAGCCGCACGCGGCCGGCGCTGGCGGCGATCTGGCCGGAGATCAGGTTGAAATAGGTCGTCTTGCCGGCCCCGTTCGGCCCGACGATGGCGGTCAGTTCGCCGGCACGGAAGGCGCAGCTCACGGCGTCGACGGCGACATGGCCGCCGAAGCGCACGGTCAGGCCATCGGTTTCGAGAAGCGTCTGGGACACGGGGGGCCTCCGTGGGGGCGGGCCACGCCCGCCATGCACGCCAAGGGGTTTCCGGGGGTATTCGGGGGCCCCCGCCCTGCACCGGGCGGGGGCGGACGGTCAGTTCCGGATCGGAATGTCCATGTCGTCGATGCCCAGCTCGCGGACCAGCACCGGGATGCCGTAGGGCACGTCTTCCTCGACCTCGGTGCGGAAGTGGTACATCGACTGCAGCGCCTGGTGATCCTCGGGGCGGAAGCGCATCAGGCCCTTGGGGGTCTCCCACTCCATGCCTTCCATCGCTTCGATCAGCGCCTCGGTGTCCTCGGCGCCCCCCGCCTTGCGGATCGCCTCGACCACGGCGATACCGGCCGCCATGCCGCCCGCGGTAAAGAAGTCCGGCGGCGTGCCGTAGCGGTCCATATGGGTCTCGACCAGCCAGTCGTTCACCGGGTTGTCCGGGATCTCGTAGTAGTAATAGGTCGCGCCCTCCAGCCCGGGCAGTTCCTTGTAGGCGGTCAGCGCGGCGAGGATGTTGCCGCCGGTGGCGATCTCCACGCCGAAGCGGCCCGGGTCCATGGCGTTGATCGCCGACATCGGGTTGCCGCCGCCGGCCCAGATGATGAACAGGAACTTCCGCTCGGCGTCCACATCCTCCATCGCGTTGAAGATGCGCTCGGCCGCCGCGGTGAAGTCGGTGGTGTCGGTCGGCACGTATTCCTCGTGCTCGATCCGCGCGCCGGTCTCCTCCAGCGCCTCGCGGAACGCGGCCACGCCGTCGCGGCCGAAGGCATAGTCCTGCGCCAGCGTCGCCACGGCGACGTTCTCGCCGCCCAGCGCCACGGCGTTGGCGATGGCGTCCTGGCTGGAGTTGCGCCCGGTGCGGAAGATATAGCGGTTCCAGTTCTCGCCGGTGATCGAATCGGCCACCGCCGGCTCGACGATCAGGATGCGCTCGTATTCCTGCGCCACCGGCAGCATCGCCAGCGCCACGCCCGAGCTGACCGGCCCCACCGCGATATGCGCGTCGGCGTCGCCATAGGCCTCGGCCAGCGCGGCGCGGCCCTGGGCGGGGTCGAGCTGGGTGTCGAATTCCAGCACGTCGATCGGCTCGCCGTCGATCTCCATGGTGCCGTCGGTGGCGTATTCCAGCCCCAGCATCAGCCCGACATGGGACTGCTCGGCATAAGCTTCGAGCGCGCCGGTCTTGCCGTAGACATGGGCGATGCGGATCTCGGCCTGGGCCGCCCCGGCACATGCGATCACCGCGGCCGACGCAAGCCCTTTCCAGATTGGCTTCATCTCGGGGGTCCTCCCTGTATTCCCGATACGGTCGCAATATGTGAAACATGAATCATTATTCATGTCAACGTCGCAGCACCCCGCGCCACACCCCCGCCGCGGCGGCAAAGCCAAATTGCAGACGGGCAGCGACCCGCATAGGCTGCCGCTCGCCGGGGCGCCTGTCGCGTCCCCGGCCGCCGGGTTGGGAGGATCGCCTGTGGCCGCCGGATCGCTCGACATCGAGGAGACGCATCTGCCCGGGGTCCGGCTCCTGAGACCGCACCGGGTCGGGGACGCCCGCGGCTTTCTCTGCGAAACCTGGAACGCGCGCAGGATGGCCGAGCACGGGCTCGACATCCCGTTCGTCCAGGACAACCACTCGCTGTCGCACGCCCCCTTCACGCTCCGCGGCCTGCACTACCAGGCGCCGCCGCACGCCCAGGCCAAGCTGGTGCGCTGCGGGCGCGGCCGGCTGTGGGACGTGGCGGTCGACATCCGCCGCGGCGCCCCGACCTTCGGGCGCTGGGTCGGCGCCGAGCTCAGCTTCGAGAACGGCCGGCAGATGCTGATCCCCGCAGGCTTCCTGCACGGCTTCGTGACGCTCGTGCCGGAGACCGAGATCGTCTACAAGTGCTCGGACCACTATGCGCCGGACTGCGAGGGCGCGGTGCGCTTCGACGATCCCGACATCGGCATCGACTGGCCGCTCGCCGGCCGCGCCCCGGTGCTGTCCGACAAGGACGCCGCCGCGCCGCTGCTCCGCGACCTGGACACGCCCTTCGTCTGGGAGGGGGCATGAAGATCCTCGTCACCGGCGGCTGCGGTTTCGTCGGATCGGCGGTGGTGCGGCTGGCCGTGGCGCGGGGGCACGCGGTCGTCAACCTGGACGCGCTGACCTATGCGGGCTGCCCGGCGAACGTGGCCAGCGTCGCCGACAGCCCGCTCTACCGGTTCGAGCAGGCCGACATCCGGGATCGCGCGGCGCTCGACCGCATCCTCGCCGCCCATGCGCCGGACGCCGTCCTGCACCTGGCCGCCGAGTCGCATGTGGACCGGTCGATCGACGGGCCGGGCGTCTTCGTCGAGACCAACGTCACCGGGACGTTCAACCTGCTGGAGGCGGCGCGCGGCTACTGGGCGGGCCGGGGCCGGCCCGAGGCGTTCCGCTTCCTGCACGTGTCGACCGACGAGGTCTTCGGCACGCTGCCGCACGGCGCCTCGCGCCGGTTCACCGAGACAAGCCCCTACGACCCGCGCTCGCCCTATGCCGCCTCGAAGGCCGCGTCGGACCATCTCGTCGGCGCGTGGTTCGAGACCTACGGCCTGCCCTGTCTTCTGACCAATTGTACGAACAATTACGGCCCCTACCACTTTCCCGAAAAGCTGATCCCGGTGATCATCCTCAACGCGATCGCCGGCAAGGATCTGCCGGTCTACGGGGACGGGACGAACGTGCGCGACTGGCTCTATGTCGAGGATCACGCCGACGCGCTTCTGCGGGTGCTGGAGGCCGGGCGGCCGGGGCGGCGCTATAATATCGGCGGCGAGACCGAGCGCAGCAACCTGGACCTCGTCCGCGCCCTCTGCGCCGTCCTGGACGACATGCGCCCGTTGGCGCGGGGGTCTCATGCCGACCGGATCGTCTTCGTGCCCGACCGCCCGGGGCACGACGCGCGCTATGCCATCGACCCCGCGCGCATCCGCGACGAGCTGGGCTGGCGGCCCGCGGTCGGCTTCGAGGACGGGCTGCGGCGCACCGTTGGCTGGTATCTCGAAAACGAGGGCTGGTGGCGGGCGCTGACGGCGCGCGGCGGCGTCGGCCGGCGGCGCGGGCTGGGCCGATGATCCTGGTCTTCGGACGCACGGGCCAACTCGCCCGGGCGCTGGCGCGGGCGGCGCCGGCGGCGGTCTGTCTCGACCGCGCCGCGGCCGATCTGGCGCATCCGGAGGCCTGTGCCGCGGCGATCGCCGCGCATCGGCCCGCCGCCGTGATCAACGCCGCCGCCTATACCGCCGTCGACCGCGCCGAGGCCGAGGAGGCGCAGGCCCACAGGGTCAACGCCGACGCCCCCGCTGCCATGGCGCGGGCCTGTGCGGGGCTGGGCGTGCCGTTCGTGCATCTCTCGACCGACTACGTCTTCGGCGGCGCGGGGGGGCGGCCCATCGCGCCGGACGCTCCGACCGGGCCGCTCTCGGCCTATGGGCGCAGCAAGCTGGCGGGCGAGCGCGGCGTGCGGGCCGCCGGCGGGGTGCATGCGATCCTCCGGACGTCCTGGGTGTTCTCGGCGCATGGCCGCAACTTCGTGACGACGGTACTGCGCCTGAGCGAAGCGCGCGACGCGCTGCGCATCGTCGACGACCAGATCGGCGGGCCGACGCCCGCGGCCGACCTCGCCGCGGCCTGCCTGAGCGTGGCGCAGCGGCTGCAGGACGCCCCGGCGCTCTCGGGGACGTATCACTATGCCGGCCGGCCGGAGGTCAGCCGGAAAGGTTTCGCAGAGGCCATCGTCGCGCGCAGCGGCCGCAAGGTCCGGGTCGAGGGCATCCCCAGCGCGGCGTACCCCACGGCGGCGGCGCGGCCGCTCGATGCGCGGCTGGACTGCAGCAGGACGGAGGCCGCCCTGGGGCTCGCCCGTCCCGACTGGCGCGCGGGTCTGGACGCCGTGCTGCGGGAGCTCGGGATCGGCCCGGCACGGGAGGCGCAGCGATGGTGACGCGAAAGGGCATCCTTCTGGCCGGCGGGTCCGGCACCCGGCTTTATCCGGTCACCGAGGGCGTGCCGAAACAGCTGCTGCCGATCTACGACAAGCCGATGGTCTATTACCCGCTGAGCGTGCTGATGCTGGCGGGCATCCGCGAGATCGCGGTGATCACCACGCCGCGGGACGGCGACCAGTTCCGACGCACGCTGGGCGACGGCAGCCAGTGGGGGCTTTCGCTGAGCTACATCGCCCAGCCGTCGCCCGACGGGCTCGCGCAGGCCTATCTTCTGGCCGAAGACTTCCTGGGCGGCGCGCCCTCGGCGATGGTGCTGGGCGACAACATGTTCTTCGGCCATGGCCTGCCGGAATTGCTGGCCCGGGCCGGCGCGCAGGCCGAGGGCGGGACCGTCTTCGGCTATCGCGTCTCCGACCCGGAACGCTACGGCGTGGTGGAGTTCGACGCGGCGGGGCGGGCGCGCGCCATCGTCGAAAAGCCCGACCGGCCGCCGTCGCGCTATGCGGTCACGGGGCTCTATTTCCTGGACGGCAGCGCGCCCATGCGCGCCCGGCGCATCGCGCCCTCGGCGCGGGGCGAGCTGGAGATCACCGATCTGCTGGAGGGCTATCTGCGCGACGGGGCGCTGCGCGTCGAACGCATCGGCCGCGGCTATGCCTGGCTCGACACCGGAACCCACGCCTCGCTGCTCGACGCGGGCAACTTCGTGCGGACGCTGCAGGAGCGGCAGGGCCTGCAGGTGGGCAACCTGGACGAGCTGGCCTATCAGTTCGGATGGATCACCGCGGCGCAGCTGCAAGCGCGGGCCGAGAGCCTGGGCAAGACGGCCTATGGCAGATACATCGCCGCGCTGCTGACGGGCGGCTGAGCGGCGGCGCCCGGCCGGGCGCAGCGGGCGCCCCCGGGAAAATGTTTCGCGCGCGAAACATTTTCCGTTTCTTAACAAATGGTTACCGGATCGCGCGCCGGCCGGCCGCCGCCGTCACTCCGGCGCGAGGGGGCGGGCGCCCGGGCCGTGGCTGCCCCAGGCGAGGTCGTGAAAGGTGGCGTCGTCCATCTCGCCGCGGCGCAGCGCGCGGTATTCGCTGGGGGTCAGGCCGACATGGCGCTTGAACACGGTCGCGAAATACTGGCTGGAGGAAAACCCCAGATCCATCGACAGCTCGGTGATCGACAGGTCGCTGGCCATCATCCGGTTGCGCGCCGCCGAGATGCGCCGCTCGATCTGGTGGCTGGCCGGCGTGCGGCCGGTCTCGCGCAGGAACAGCTCGTGGAAATAGCCGGCGCTGAGGCCGAGCCGGGCGGCGAGGTCGGCGACGGTCAGCTTCTCGAAGAGCTGCTCCTCGATCATCGCCAGCGCCGCCTCGACGGTGGGCGAATGCTGCGCCCGCACCACGTCGATATGGTCGTTGACCACGGTGAACAGGATCTGGTGGAAGGCGGCGCGGCTCATCTCCTCGGCGAAGAGCGTCGGCGCGCGCTGCTGGGCGAGGATCATCTCGTACTGCGCCTCGATACCCGGCGAGGCGGGGAAGTGGCGGCGGCGCATAGCGGCGATGCGCGCGGCCAGCCGCCGGCCGGTGCCGCTGCGCAGGCCCGGCAGATCGGGCAGATCGCCGGGATCGAACCGGATCCAGGACCGCCGGCAGGGATGGATCACGGCGCTCGCGCCGCCCTGCCAGTCGCCGGGAAAGTCGATGATGATCGAGCCGGGGCCGGCCTCGTCCAGCCCGTCCTCGGTCAGCCATTCGATGCGGCCCTCGTGCAGGTAGCCGATCTCCAGAAAGTCGAGCCCGTCCGACCGCGCGCCGCCGAGCCGCGGCAGCGTGGTGTCGCAGCGGCCGATGCCGTGCAGATCCGGCAGGACCAGCGCGCTGCGGTCGCGATAGACCTCGAAGATGTCGGCGTTCAAGATTCTCACCTTTCGGATCCGAACGACAGGCCGGGGCGCCGCCACTATCATGACCGGACGACGCCGACGCAAGAGCGGCGCAGGACGGGCCCGGACCGAGCCAGGGAGGAGACATGCCCGCACAGGGACCAAAACAGGGACCAAAGGTCGTCATCATCGGCGCCGGCAGCCTGTTCTTCGGCCGCCAGGCGATCTGGCAGATGGTGCATTCCGGCCACCTGAACACCGGCACGCTGGCGCTGGTCGACACCGACAAGGCGCGGCTCGACAAGCTGGAGCGGCTGGCGCGGGCGGTGATCGAAGAGACCGGCGTGGCGCTGAGGCTGGAGGCCTCGGCGGACCGGCGCGCGGTTCTGGCGGGGGCGGATTTCGTGGTGCTGAGCTTTGCCCGCGACACGGTGCGGTTCCGCGGCCTCGACACGGTGGTGTCCGAGAAATACGGCATCCGCATGTGCTCGGGCGACACGATCGGCCCTGGCGGCGCGTTCCGGGCGATGCGCGAGCTGCCCGAGATCTTCGCCTGCGCCCGCGACATCCGGGCGCTGTGCCCCGAGGCCTGGGTGATCAACTATATCAACCCCGCGGCGGTGAACGGCATCGCGCTGCGCCGCTATGCGCCCGACCTGCGCAGCTTTGCGCTGTGCGACAGCCTGCACATGCCGCATGTCAAGCGCGCCTATGCCGAGCGCGCCGGGCTGATCGCCGAGGGCGCGCCGCTGGATGCCGCGACCGACGCCGCGTTCGACCTGCGAATCGCCGGGGTGAACCATTTCACCTGGGTGCTGATCGCCGCCCATGACGGGCGCGACGTGATGCCGGCGATCGCCGAGTCGATCCGCCGCCGCGCCGCGACCGAGACCGATGGCGGCGACACCGGCGCCAAGGCGCTGCACAACGACGCCATCGGCTATCAGCTGTACGAGAGTTTCGGCGTGGTGCCCGCCTGCGTGTCGCACACCAAGGAATACGTCCGGTTCTGGCAGGGCCACGGCGTGATGCCCACGCAGGTGCCCGCGCTGAAGCTGTGGGAGACCGAGGACCGCTATCGCCGCCACCAGGAGATGTGGGACGGCATCGACGCCTATCTGTCCGGCGCGCGCCCGGTCGCGGCCTTCATGGAGGATTTCGGCCCCGACCACGCCACCGACGTGATCGAGGCGATGTGGGCCGGGCTGGACAAGCCCTTCTACGTGAACACGGAAAACCGCGGCGCGGTCGGCAACATGGCCGATGACGCCTTCCTGGAACTGCTGTGCGACCTGGACATGGAGACCGGCCCGGTGCCGCGCCCGGTAGGCGACATGCCGCGCGGGCTGCGCGGGATGCAGGAGGTGGTGCTGGACACCCACGAGCTGACCGCCGAGGCGGTGCACGAGGGCAGCCGCGACCTCCTGCGGCGGGCGCTGCTGACCGACCCGCTGTCGAACACGATCGAGGATACCGAGGCGCTGATCGACGCGCTTCTGGACGCCGAACGCGACGCGGTCCCGCAGCACTGGTTCGGAGATGCGGGGGCCGTGCGGGCCTGACCGGGCCGCGCCGGGTGGGGGGATGTTCGAGATTCTCCGCCCAGCAAATCGAACGATGACCGGCGCCGATGCTGGTATCGTTCTCAGGCCGGCAAGGCGCGGTCACAGCGCCGCCGGCTCCACATTCCGCCCCGAGGAGGGGGTGACAGGGAGGACCACATGACCGATTCCGTTTTCCGCGGCAGCCGCCGCAAGTTCCTGCAGGTCTCGGCGGCCGCGGCCGCGTCGGCCGCCTCGGGCGCGACGCTGGGGTTCGTCGGCCCGGCCGCGGCGCAGGGGATGAAATACAGCGAGGCGCCGGAGCTGGCCGAGCTGGTCGCCGCCGGGCAATTGCCGCCGGTGGAAGAGCGCCTGCCGGCCGAGCCGGTGGTGGTGGAGCCGATGAACGAGATCGGCGAATACGGCGGCACGATCCGCACCGGGATCATCCAGAACCGCGGCTTTCAGGCGCGGTCGTCCTGGGGGCCCGAGCCGATCCTGCGGATCGCGCGGGACAGCTCGACCATCATCCCGAACCTCGCCGAGAGCTGGGAATACACCAACGGCGGCAAGACCTTCGTGCTGCATATCCGGCCGATCCGGTTTTCCGACGGCGCGCCGCTGAACGCGGCCTGCTTCGATTTCTGGTGGAACCACGTGAACCTGAAGACGGCGCTGACGCCCTCGCCGCTGTCGCAGTTCGTGGTGGCGGGCGAGGTGCCCGAGTTCGAGGTCGTCGACGACTACACGGTGCAGTGGACCTGGTCGAAGCCGCACGCCAACCTGCCGGGCCTTCTGGCGCATTGGGTGGGCGCGCAGATTCCGCGCTGGCTGCCGCGGCACTACCTGGAGCAGTACCACGAGGATTTCGCCGCGGCCGACGCGCTGGCGGCGAAGGTGGACGAGGAAGGCTTCTCGACCTGGGACGAGCTGTTCAACAACCACAGCGCGGCGCAGTACATGATGCCGTTCCAGCACCCCGAGCAGCCCACGCTGCTGCCGTTCCGGCTGCGCGATCCGATGGAGCTGAACACGCTCGTGGCCGAGCGGAACCCCTGGTACTGGAAGGTCGACCCGGAGGGCCAGCAGCTGCCGTATATCGGCGAGATCGTGGTGACCAACTTCGAATCCGGCGACGTGCGCGACGCGGCCATCGCGGCGGGGCAGATGAACTGGGTGAACACCGACACGACCTTCACCAACCTGCCGCTGTATCGCGAGAACGCCGAGCGCGGGAATTACGAGGCGCGGCTGTGGCTGACCTCGCGCGGGGCCGAGCACACGATCATGCTGAACCACGAGGTCAAGGATCCGGTCCTGAAGGCGCTGTTCAACGACATCCGCTTCAAGCGGGCGGTCAGCCACGCCATCGACCGGCAGCTGATCGCCGACGTGGTCTATCTGGGCTTCGGCGTGCCGTCGCAGGTGCAGATGATCCCCGGTTCCGCCTGGCGCAACGAGGACTGGGTCAAGAAGGACACCGCCTACGACCCCGACACCGCCAACGCGCTGCTGGACGAGGTGGGGCTGAGCGAGCGCGACGGCAACGGCATCCGGCTGCGGCCCGACGGCGCGCCGCTGGTGATGAACATGGACTTTCCGGTGGACGATCCCGGCTCGACCCAGGTGGGCGAGCTGCTGATCGAGCTGATGCGCGAGGTCGGGATCACCTTCAACATCCGCCCCATCGCGCGGGAGCAGGTGCGCACGCTTCTGGACAACAACGACATGGAGGTCGGGATCTGGATCGCCGACAAGTGCTCGGACACGATGTTCCCGCACAGCCCCGAATGGCACGTGCCGATGAACGCCTCGGGCGGCTGGAACGCCTGGGGCGCGGCCTATGCCTGGTGGCGCGAGACCGACGGCGAGAAGGGGATCGAGCCCACCGGCGACGTGGCGAAGGTGATCGCGCTGTTCGAGGAGATGCAGGTGACGGTCGACGAGGACCGGCGGCACGAGATCGGCACCGAGATCCTGCGGCTGAACGCCGAGAACCTGTGGAACATCGGCGATGTCGGCGAGGTGCCGATCCCGGTGATCCTGGGGACGAACTTCCGCAACTATCCCGAACAGGGCTTCACCAGCTACGACTGGCTGGGCAACTATCAGTACCAGATCGAGCAGACCTATTTCGAAGGCGGCGAGTGGGTCGGCGAACAGGGCTGAAGCTCCCCTGCCCCGGGCGCGGCGGCGTGCCCGGGGCCGGTCAGGGCATGTCGCGGCAAGCGCGGGCACCGGTCTCGGGCGTCCGGGACATGCGCAACGAACAGGATTGAGCGGGTCGCGCGACGGCGAGGGACCGCGGCGCGCTTTGGAACGGTCGGCAGGTCATGGGCTCCTACATCGTCAGACGTGTGCTGCAGATGATCCTGGTGGTCTTCATCATCTCGATGGTGGCCTTCTTCGTGATCCAGCTGCCGCCGGGCGACTTCGTCACCTCCTACGTGTCGTCCATCGCGGCGGGCGACCGGATCACCCAGGACGCGATCCTGGCGCTGCGGCAGCAGTTCGGGCTCGATGAGCCGCTGCTGATGCAGTATTTCCGGTGGATCACCAACGTGCTGCAGGGCAATTTCGGGCTGTCCTTCCAGCTGCAGCGCACGGTGGGCGATCTCTTGGCCGAGCGGCTGCCGCTGACGCTGGCGATCACCATCCCGACGACGATCTTCGTCTACGCGGTGGCGATCCCGATCGGCATCTACTCGGCGGTGAAGCAGTATTCGGTGGGCGACTATCTGTTCACCTTCGTCGGCTTCATCGGGCTGGCGATCCCCAACTTCCTTCTGGGCATCGTGCTGATCTACCTGTCGACGCGGTATTTCGGCGGCAATGTCGGCGGGCTGTTCAGCCCGGAATTCGAGAATGCGCCCTGGTCCGTCGCGCGGGTGCTGGACATGTCGCGCAACATGGCGCTGGCGATCATCATCATCGGCACCTCCGGCACGGCGGCGACGATGCGGGTGATGCGCGGCATGCTGCTGGACGAGCTGTCCCAGGCCTATGTCGAGACCGCCCGCGCCAAGGGCCTGTCGGAGTGGCGGCTGATCATGAAGTACCCGGTGCGCGTCGCCGTCTCGCCGGTGCTGTCGACGGTGGGCTTCACCCTGCCCGCGATGATCTCGGGGACCGAGATCACCGCGACGGTGCTGAACCTGCCGACGACGGGGCCGCTTCTTCTGAACGCGGTGAAGTCGCAGGACATGTTCCTCGCCGCCTCGATCATCCTGATCCTGTCGGTGCTGACCGTGATCGGCACCTTCATCTCGGACCTGCTGCTGGTCTGGGCCGACCCGAGGATCCGGCTATGAGCGAAGTGCGCACCGACATGCCGGCCGAGGAGCTGCTGGACGAGGCCGAGCCGCGCGCCGAGAGCCGGGCCGCCATCGCCTCGCCCCTGCGGCTGATGTGGTGGAAGTTCAAGCGGCACCGGGTGGCGCTGTGGTCGGGCTATTTCCTGCTATTCGCCTATCTGGTGATGGCGACGGCGGGGTTCTGGGCGCCCTCGACCCCGAACGAGCGCTCGCGTCAGCTCTACGCCCCGCCGCAATGGGTGAAGATCATCGGCCCGGAGGGCGAGCTGCGGCGGCCCTTCGTCTACGGCTACGAAATGACCCGCGACCTGAACACGCTGCGGCCGGTCTATACGCGCGACGAAAGCCAGATCTATCCCATCGAGCTGTTCGTGCGCGGCGCCGAGTACAAGCTGCTGGGCCTGATCCCCTGGGACGTGCATCTGTTCGGGGTGTCGGAGGGCTATATCTATCTGGCCGGCACCGACAGTTTCGGCCGCGACATGTTCACCAGGCTGGTCTACGGCGCGCGGATCACCCTGTCGGTGGGGCTGGTCAGCGTGATGCTGAGCCTGGTGCTGGGGCTGATCATCGGCGGGGTCTCGGGGCTGTACGGCGGCTGGGTCGACAGCGTGACGCAGCGGGTGATCGAGGCGATCATCGCGATCCCGACGATCCCGCTATGGCTGGGGCTTGCCGCGGCGGTGCCGCGCGACTGGCCGGCCGTCTACCAGTATTTCGCGATCCTCGTGGTGCTGTCGCTGATCTCCTGGACCTCGACCGCGCGGGTGGCACGGGGGCGGTTCCTGGCCTTGCGCGAGCAGGATTTCGTGACCGCCGCGCGGGTCTACGGCGCCGGCACCGGGCGGATCATCCGCAAGCATCTGGTGCCCAACATCATGAGCTATGTCATCGTGACGATCACCCTGGCGATCCCGACGATCATCATCGGCGAGACGGCGCTGTCCTTCCTGGGCGTGGGCCTGCGCGCGCCGACGGTCAGCTGGGGCGTTCTGTTGCAGGAGGCGCAGAAGATCCAGGTGATCCAGTTCTACCCGTGGCTGTGGATCGGGCCGGCGCTGTGCGTGATCGTCATCGTGCTGGCGTTCAACTTCGTCGGCGACGGCGCGCGCGACGCGGCGGATCCCTTCTCGAAATGAGGCGGCGATGAGTGATGCGATCCTGAAGGTCCGGGACCTGAAAAAGCACTTCGGCGGCAAGAAGCCCTTGTTCGGCAAGGCGCCGCGGGCGGTGCGGGCGGTGGACGGCATCGACTTCGACCTGCGGCGCGGCGAGACGCTGGGGCTGGTGGGCGAGTCGGGCTGCGGCAAGACCACGCTGGGCCGCTGCATCGTGCGGGCGCACGACCCCACCGGCGGCGAGGTGATCTATGACGACCCCGACCGCGGGCCGGTGGATCTTGCGGCGCTGTCGCGCAAGGAGCTGCAGCCCTACCGGCTGGAGGTCCAGATGATCTTTCAGGACCCGATCGGGTCGCTGAACCCGCGGATGACGCTGCTGGAGATCATCGGCGAGCCGATGATCGTCAACGGCCTCGCGACGGGGGCCGAGGTGAAAAAGCGCGTGGGCGACCTGCTGGTGCGGGTGGGCCTGCGCCGCGAGCACATGAACCGCTATCCGCACGCCTTCTCGGGCGGGCAGCGCCAGCGGATCGGCATCGCCCGGGCGCTGGCGCTGAACCCCAAGGTGATCGTCTGCGACGAGCCGGTCTCGGCGCTGGATGTCTCCGTGCAGGCGCAGATCCTGAACCTGTTGCAGGATCTGCAGCGCGACGGCGACCTGACCTTCCTGTTCATCGCGCACGACCTGGGCGTGGTGGAATATGTCTGCAACCGCGTGGCGGTGATGTATGTCGGCCGGATCGTCGAGCTGGCCGAGACGGACGATCTGTTCGCCAGGCCGCTGCACCCCTATTCCGAGGCGCTTTTGTCGGCGGTGCCGGTGCCCGACCCGGAGGTCGAGGGGCATCCGCACCTGTTGCAGGGGGATGTGGCCAACGCGGTGAACCTGCCGCCCGGCTGCCATTTCCATCCGCGCTGCGTCTATTGCGTCGCGCGCTGCCGCACCGAGGATCCGGAGCTGCGCGAGGTGAACGGGCGCAAGGTGCGCTGCCACCGGGCCGAGGAACTGGACCTGGAGGGCGTGGCGCAGGAGGAGGCGGTCCATGGCTGACACCCCGCTTCTGAAGGTCGAGGATCTGTGTACCCATTACCACCTGCCGCAGGGCACGGTGCGGGCGGTGGACGGCGCGTCGCTGTCGGTGAAGCCGGGGCAGACGGTGGGGATCGTCGGCGAGTCGGGCTGCGGCAAGTCCGTCATGCTGCGCTCGATCCTGCGCATCGTGCCCAGGCCGGGGCGGATCGAGAGCGGCCGCATCCTCTATGCCCGCGCCGACGGGCAGGTGACGGATCTGGCCGCGCTGGACCAGGACGGGCGCGCGGCACGGGCGATCCGGGGGGCCGAGATCTCGATGATCTTCCAGGAGCCGATGACCTCGCTGTCGCCGGTGCACACGATCGGCGACCAGATCGGCGAGGCGCTGATCCTGCATCGCGACCTGAGCCGCAAGGCGGCGCGGGCCGAGACCGTCGCGGCGCTCGACCGGGTGGCGATGCCGCGGGCGGAGCGGATCGTGGACATGTACCCCCACGAGATCAGCGGCGGGATGCGGCAGCGGGCGATGATCGCCATGGCGCTGTGCTGCGGGCCGCGGCTGTTGATGGCGGACGAGCCGACCACCGCGCTCGACGTGACGACGCAGGCGCAGATCCTCGCGCTGATGCGGCGGCTGCAGGAAGAGGACGGCATGGCGATCGTCTTCGTCACCCACGATCTGGGCGTGGTGGCGCAGATGACCGAGTTCGTCGTCATCATGTATCTCGGCCGCGTCGTCGAGACCGGGCCGGTGCGCGACATCTACTACCGGCCGAAGCATCCCTATACCCATGCGCTGCTGCACTCGATCCCGAAGCTGGGGCAGCGCCGGGCGGGGGCGCGGCTGCAATCGGTGAAGGGCGGGCTGCCCGATCCGTATCTGACGATGACCGGCTGCCCGTTCGCGCCGCGCTGCCCGCATAACGATGGCGACCGGTGCGAGCGGGAGGCGCCGGCGCTGCGCTCGGTCGGGGCGGCGCAGGAGGTGCGGTGCCATTACGCGGAGCGGCTGGACTTGCAGGGCGTGCGAAAGGCGGTGACGGCATGAAGACGACATTGGACCGGCAGGCGAAGTTCGAACGGGTGCTGCCCCGGCTGCGGCTGGCGCGGCGGGTGCATCCGCGCAGCGCGGCGGTGACCGTGCTGGCCGAGGGGCTGGCGGATCGCTGCGACGTCCTGGCCCGGCTGGTGGACGGGCTGGGGCGCATCCATGCCGAGACGCAGGTGACGCTGGAGCGCGGCGACGGCGAGATCGGGCTGGGCCAGGCGCTGAACCTGCCGCCGGGGCGCTACGAGGTGGTGCTGAGCCCGCCACGGGCGGAGTTTCACGAGGGCGTGCCGGTGGAGCGGCGGCTGCCGCTGACGCTGGCGACCGAGCGGCTGGCGCAGGCGCCGGAGCGGCCGGGGGCGTCGCTCGGCGGCGACGTGATCGACATGCAGCTGGAGCGCGCCGGTCCGGTGGCGGCGCTGGCCCGGATGGCGCGCGGTGCGCCCTGGCAGAAGGACGACGCGGCGCTGGCCGCGGTGGCGGACGCGCCGGCCTTCGCCTTCGCCGTTCTGGCGCTGGCCGAGGAGAGTGCGGCGCCCGAGGCGCGTGCGGCGGCGGCGGCGACGCTGCGCGGGATCGCCGGGGGCGAGGATCTCGCCGCCTGCATCGCCGGGACCGTCGCGGGGCTGCGCGACGACGCGGGCGCCCGGCTGCGGGCGGCGGGGCTTGCCGGCGACGCGGCGCTGGAGACGCCCGAGGTGCTGGCCGGGCTGGTGGCGCTGGCGATGGCGCGGTCGGATCTGGCGGATCTGGTGCAGGCGGTGCTCGACCGGGCGGCGCTGGGGCTGGCGCTGCGATCCGGCGGCGGGGCGCTTGTGGGGCCGGCGGAGGGGCCGGAGGCGTCGGGCATCTCGCGCTTCGCGGCGCTCGGCTATCTGCTGTGGGGCGTCGGGCTGCCGGGCTGCGCCGGGCCGGAGACGCTGGCGCTGGCGGCGGCGGGCTATGACTGCCCGGCGCTGGTGCGCGCCTTCGCGCTGCGGACCGGGCCGGGCGGACATGTCGACGACCGGCGCGCGGTGTGGCGCGACGGACCCGTGGTGCTTTGCGCCGGCGGCGGGCGCTGGCAGATGCGGGTCGGGACGGATGTGGCGCTGGCCGGAGAGGGCGCGGCGCGTGTCGGGACCGGCGAGCTGGTGGCCGAGGGGCCGGTGCCGGCGATCTGCGACCACGCGGACGAGACATCAGTGCAGGACGGCCGGCTCGGGCTGCGGCTCGGCCGGGTGCTGGTGGCGCTGAGCTCGGGGGCGCCGATGAGCCTGGAGAATGCCGCCTCGGGCATCGCGCTCGACGGCGGGTCGGGCCGCTATGTGCTGCGTGTCGGCGCGGGCGACGATCTGGCCGCCTTCGTCGCGGAGGACGGCGCCGATCCCGTCCCGCTCACCCGCCCTGCACCGGAGATCGCGGCAGAGGGCGCCACCGTGACCCTGCGGCTGGGCGGCCATGCCCTGGCGCTCGACTTTTCGGAAGGGACGCCATGAGCATCGTGCAGCACCCGGTCGAGGCAAGGGCGATCACGCCCGACGGGCAGTTCTGGTTCGGCTATTACGACAAGTTTCCGTGGAACGCCTCGGGCCGGTATCACCTTGCGATGCGGGCGGGGTTCATCGACCGGCAGCCGCGCGTCGACGATGCCATCGAGATCGGGCTGATCGACACCGAGGGCGGCAACGCCTGGGCGCCGCTGACCGAGACCACCGCCTGGAGCTGGCAGCAGGGCACGATGCTGCAATGGCTGCCCTCGGCGCCGGAGGACACGATCATCTACAACATCCGCGAGGGCGACGCCTTTCGCGCCGAGATCCGCAATGTGGTCACCGGCGAGACCCGCCGCCTGCCCCGCGCCGTCTATGCCGTGTCGGAGACGCATGCGCTGTGCCTCAACTTCGCGCGGCTGCACCTGACGCGGCCGGGCTACGGCTATGCCGACGGAACGGGCGGGCGGATCGACGACTATCACCCCGACGACGACGGCATCTGGAAGATGGACCTGGCCACCGGCGAGAGCGAGCTGATCGTCTCGCTCGACCGGCTGGCGGGGATCGAGCACCAGGAGACGATGGACATCGCGCCGATGTGGGTGAACCACCTGACCTGGTCGCCCGGCGGCAGCAATTTCGTCTTTCTCAACCGTTGGTTCCGGCAGCATCCGCGGCGGCCGTTCTCGGACCGGTTCTACCGCGCCACGGCGGACGGGCGCGACCTGCGCAAGGTGCATGACAACGGCTATTTCAGCCATTTCACCTATCGCGACGAGACGCATCTGATGGGCCACGGGCGCAAGCCGGACGGCGAAGACGACTATCTGATGTTCGACCTGATGGGCACGCCGGGCTACGAGGTCGTCGGCGGCGACGTGTTCGACTGCGACGGGCATTGCAACTTCGCCTCCGGCGGGCGCTGGTTCGTGACCGACACCTACCCCGATGCCGAGGACCGGCGCACGCTGATGCTGTACGACATGGAGACGGGAACCCGGGTGGATATCGGCCGGTTCCATTCGCCGCCCGAGCTGGAGGGGCCGCTGCGTTGCGACCTGCATCCGCGCTGGAGCCGCGACGGGCGGCGGCTGTCGATCGACAGCGCGCACGCGGGGCGGCGGGCGATCTACGTGCTGGAGGTGGGCGAGATCGTGGACGGCTGAGACCGGCCCGAGGGGCGCTGCGCGCGGCCCGGCGGCCGCGGAAACCGTTTGTTTACCAAACTGAAACCAGCGATTTCAATATGTTATCCGGCGAAACCCCGGCCGGACCCGGCGCAGCGTTGACAGATGCGTGATCCGGGTGGCAGGCGATTGGATGTTTCCGACGTTCTCGGCGGCGTCGCATTTCCTCTCCGCCATTGCCGCTTCAGGAGTACCATCATGATCTTCAAGTACGATCCCGCCGTCGCCGCGCCCGAGCTGCAGACCAAGGGATACGCGCATCTCAAGGATGTCCTGTCGGACGATTTCGTCGCCTACCTGACCGGGTTTCTCGACGCCTGCCTGGCCGAGGACGCGCGCGAGAGCCGGAGCTGGAACATCAAGGGGAAGAAGCGGCAGTTCGTCTTCGACTTCCCCTCCGACGAGAGCGCCGAGGCGTTTCGCCGGGGGCTGGCCGCGCTGACCGGGATCGCGCCGGACGACTTCACCGTCGCCGAGCGGCACCTGAAGGTCTATGACGACCACGCCGCGCCCTTCCCGGCCCCGCACAAGGACCGCGCGGCGTCGCATTACTCGATCGGGCTGCCGATCCGCCTGCCGGAAGGGTCGACCGTCTGCGCCTTTCCCGATCTCGACCCCGGCGAGAACACCGAGGATCACGCCGTCTTCCTGGGCCAGGAGGATCCGGAGACGATCCGGGCGCTCTATGACAGCGACGCGGCGCGGATGCTGAACGAGAGCGTCGGCGATCTGGTGGTGTTCTGGGGCTCGCGCCTCTACCACGAGCGGGTGCGCGGCGCGGGCACGGCGATCCTCTATATCAAGGCGAACGGCGTGGGCGACGACCCGCTGGGCGAGAACATCTATCGCCGGGCGGCCGAGCCTGTCTGACGCGCACTCCGGCGCGCGGCGCGGGCCTGCCCGGCGACGACCGGATGCAGGCCATTGCCGTGCCGAGACACCGACCCCCTGCAAGTACACGGCACCGCCGCGGTCGCGGCGGTGCGATCCGACGCGCCGTGGTCCGCGCCGGCCCGGCCGGTGGCCGTGCGGGAACCGGCCGCGGAGGCCCGGAGAACCCCGCTCCGGCGAATCGTTGTGTGGTGCTGCAGCACATTCTACCCCCGGTTGTGTAGCTCCATTGCACAAACAGCCACGCGCGAGGCGATCCTTGCCCGCCCAGGGACAATGCCGGGTCCGGGAACCGCATTGTCCCGCAACCCCGGCGGGCGCCGGGCGGAAGTTTGTCCCGAACGCGCCGATGGCGAAATCTTGGCGAAACGGTGGCGACCCGGTGCCGGAGCGGGGGTGACGATCCCGCAGCACCGCCCCCTCGACCGCCGCTTTGACAAGGTTCCGAACCCCAGGGAGAGCGCGATGCTCGACAAGTCCATCGGTGCGCAGAAGCCGAAATCCTCCGAGATGAGCCCCGGCCCCGGCTTTCGGGTGCGCGCCGGGTTCGAGCGGCTGCCGCGGGCGCTGGTGGCGCAGTTCGGGGAGTATGAATCCACCGACATCTCGGACGCGATGAACCGCATGTACGCGATGGGCAGCCAGATTCACAACCTGGTCAACGACGCGCCGCTGGTGGGGCCGGCCTGTACCGTCACGGTCTATCCCGGTGACAACCTGATGGTCCACAAGGTGCTGGACATCGCCGAGCCCGGCGACATCGTCGTGGTCGACGCGCGCGGCAGCACCAACGCCGCCGTCATCGGCGACCTGGTCGCGAACAAGGCCCGGCACCGGGGCATCGCGGGCTTCGTCATCGACGGGCTGGTGCGCGACCTGGCGGGGCTGAAGCAATGCGGCCTGCCGGTCTATGCCCGCGGCGTCACGCCGTTCGGGCCGCTGCACCGTGGGCCGGGCGAGATCAACTATCCGGTGAGCTGCGGCGGCATCGTGGTGCATCCCGGCGACGTGGTCCGCGCCGACACCAGCGGGGTGACGGTGGTGCCGCAGGGCCACGCGCGGGAGATCCTGGCGCGACTGGCGGCCGACCGCGCGCGGCTCGCCTCCTATGTGGCCAGCGTGATCGAGGGCGATTTCTCCAACGCCTGGGTCGACGAACAGCTGGCGGCGGCGGGATGCCTGTTCGATGAGTGACGCGGCCGGCATGGTTCCGCGCGGCGTCCGGCTGCCGCGTCCGGGCCTGCCGCGGCTCTACCGCGCGCGGCGCTTGCTGGACCTGTCCGCCGCCGTGCAGCGGCGCCGGATCGCGCCGGTGCGGCAGCGGTTCTACGACAGGCTCTGGGCCGAGGCCGCGCGCGAGATAGGCGCGACGGTCGAGCCGACGCCGCTGCGCCTGACCTGCATCCGGCGCGGGCCCATGGTGACCTATCTGCGCGAGTCCGAGGTCATGCTGGACAATGCGCTGATGTTCGACGTGGTGGGCGACAAGGCGTTCTGCTACCGCCTGTTCGCGGACCGGGGGCTGCCGGTGCCGGCCTATTGCGCCTTCTCGCCGGGCCGGCTTGCCGATGCCGAGACCTTTCTGGAGCTGCTGGGCGCGCCGGTCGCGGTGAAGCCGATGGCGGGCACCGGCGGCGGGCGCGGGGTGACGACCGGCATCCGCACCGCCGCGGCGCTGCGCCGTGCGGCGCGCTACGCCTCGGGCTACGGCCCGCGCCTGCTGGCCGAGGAGGAACTGGGCGGGGAGTCGATCCGGCTTTTGTACCTGGACGGGGTCTTCCTGGACGCGGTGCGGCGCGAACGGCCGCGCGTCACCGGCGACGGCCGCAGCACCCTGCGTGCGCTGATCCGGCAGGAGAACGTGCGCCGCCGCGACGCCGCCGAGCCGGTCGCGCTCAGCCCGCTGCGGCTGGACGAGGACATGCGCAACACGCTGGCGCGCCAGGGGCTGGGCCTGCGCCACGTGCCGGCGGCGGGTACGGAGGTCACGGTGAAGGGCGCGGTGAACGAGAACGCCGCCGCCCAGAACCACAGCATCCGCGACGCGATCCATCCCGATATCGTGGACCGGATCGGGCGGCTGGTGCGGGACATGGGCGTGCGCTTTGCCGGGGTCGACCTGCTGGCCGGCGACGTGTCGCGCCCGCTGGCGGAGACCGACGCGGTGGTCCACGAGGTCAACGCCAATCCCGGCCTGCATCACCATGTCCTGATCTCGGACCCCGCCGCCCGCGCGCCGGTGGCGCAGCGGGTCCTGGCGCATCTGTTCGAGACCGGCAGCGGAGTCGTGGACCCGTGAGCGACCTTCGGATTCCCACCGGGCTGGACCCCTCGGTGCCGGTGCTCGCGCTGGGCGGCGAGGCCAATGCGGTCGAGATGGCGCGCAACCTGGCGCGCTACGGCATCGAGGTGCGGGTCTGCGGCACCCGGGGCTGCTATGCGATCTGGAGCCGCGACGTGGCCGAGGCGCTGCCGGTCCCGGCCGGCGTGGCGCCGCACGACTACTGGGCGGCGCTTCTGCTGTCGCCGGACGGCTCGCGGTTCGCGGGGCATGTGGTGATGGCGATGGACGACGACGCCATCGCCTTCGTGATCGCGCATGCCGACGCCCTGCGCGCGCGCTATCGGCTGGAGCGGTTCGACACCCGGCTGCGGGCCGACATGCTGGACAAGGCGCGGACCATCGAGCTGGCAGCGCAGGCGGACGTGCCGGCGCCGCGGCACTGGCGCGTCTCCGACCCGGCGGATCTGCCGGCGATCCGCGACGCGCTGACCTTCCCGGTGATGGTCAAGCCGATCCACACCTGGCGCTTCGTGCAGGCCTTCGGGCGCAAGCTGTTCATCGTCGAGGACAGCTATGACGAGGTCGTCGAGAAGGTCGCCCTGGCGGCCGAGCGCGGGCTGGAGGTGATGGTGGTCGAGATGATCCCCGGCCCCGACAGCCTGCTGAGCAGCTACTATACCTTCATCGGCGACGACGGCCGGCCGCAGTTCCACTATACCAAGCGCGTGCTGCGCCGGCTGCCGGCCAACCGGGGGCCGGCGGTCTATCATGTCTCGGAGTGGCTGCCGGAGACGGCGGAGGCGGGGCTGCGCTATCTGCAGGGGATCGGCTGGCGCGGGCTGGCCAATATCGAGTTCAAGCGCGACCCGCGCGACGGCCGGCTGAAGGTCATCGAGATCAACACGCGGCTCACCGCCGCGCACCGGCTGCTGGTGCGCGCCGGGGTGCCGACGGACCTGTTCGTCTATTGCGATGCCACGGGGCAGCCCGGGCCGTCGGTGCAGAGCTACCGGCAGGGGCTGACGCTGTGGTATCCGCTGCGCGATGTCCGGGCGTTCCTGGAGCTGAACCGGGCCGGCAAGCTGACCCTGCGCGCCTGGCTCGGCACGCTGCCCGTGCGGCGGCTGATGCTGCCGCTGTTCAGCCTGCGCGACCCGCTGCCGTCGCTGGCGCGGGCGGCCGAGACGCTGGGCGGGCTCCGGCGCCGGCTGTGGTCGCGCGGTGCCTGATCCGGCCCCTGCCCTGCGCGTGCCGCGCGACGCACTGGCGCCTTTCGTGCGCCGGCTGATGGCGGCCGCCGGGGTGGACGCGGACCAGGCGGAAACGGTCTGCGACAACCTTCTGTGGAACGACGCCGCCGGGCGGCGCAATCACGGGCTGGAGCGGCTGCCGATCCTGCTGGAGCGGGTGCGCGCCGGGCTGATCCGCTGCCCCGCCGCGCCGCGCTGGCGCGACCTGGGGCCGTCGCTGGCGCATCTCGACGCCGGCGACTGTTTCGGCCAGCACGCCGGGCGGCTGGTGATCGACCGGGCCGTCGCGCTGGCCGAGGAGACCGGGATCGGCACGGTCGGGGTGAGCCACAGCAACTTCTTCGGCTCCGGCGCCTGTTTCCTGGCCCGCGCGGCGGATCGGGGGATGGTGGGGCTGGCGCTGAGCAATTCGTTCCCGAAGGTGGCGGCGCATGGCGGGCGGCGCCCGGTGCTGGGCACCAACCCGCTGGCCTTCGGGGCGCCGCGCGCCGGGGGGCGGCGGCTTCTGGTGGACATGTCGACGGCGGGGCTGGCCGGCTCGACGCTGCGCGACTGCCGGCGCACCGGCCGGGCGCTGCCCGAGGGGCTGGTCGTCGATGCCGACGGCGCGGCGGTGACCGACCCGGCGGCGGCGGGCGGCGGCGCATTGCTGCCGGCGGCCGGGGCGAAGGGGTTCGGGCTGGCGCTGATGGTGGAGATCCTGGCGGGCGTGCTGACCGGCGCGGGCGTCTCCGACGGCGTGGGCTCGCTCTATGGCGATTTCGAGCGGGCGGGCAACAGCGGGCACGTGTTCCTGGCGCTCGACATCCGCCGCTGGATGCCGCGCGAGGCGTGGGACGACCGGATCGAGGGGCTGTGCGCCGCGGTCGCCGCCTCGGGCGCGCCGGGCGACGTCCGCCTGCCCGGCGAGCTGCGCGAGGCGGAGCTGGCGCGCAGCGACCGGCTGGGCATCGCGCTGGAGGCCGACACGGTCGCGGGGCTCACCTGGCTGGCGCGGGACTGTGACGTGGCCCCGCCCTGGCCGGTGCCGGGCGGGGTGCAGGCGGCGGAGTGACCGGCCCCACTCAGCCCTTGACGCCGGAGGAGATCATCACCGCCTCGGTCACGCGGCGCTGGAAGATCAGGTAGGCGACGGCCACCGGCATCGCGCCGAGCAGCGCCACCGACATCAGCCGGGCATAGAACACGCCGAAGGCGTCGTTGACCTGGGTGATGCCCACCGGAATCGTCATCTTGTTTTCGGTCGTGACCACCAGGAACGGCCAGAAGAACGAGTTCCAGGCGGTGATGAAGGTGACGATGGCCAGCGCCGTGGTGATGCCCCAGTTGAGCGGCAGGTAGACCCGGAACAGCAGCGCGTATTCGCCGCCGCCGTCCAGCAGCACCGCCTCGCGCATTTCCTTCGGCACCGCGTCGAAGAACTGCTTGTAGACGATAATGACCACCGGGACGATCAGCTGCGGCAGGATGATGCCGGCCCAGGTGTTGATCAGCCCCATCTCGTTCATCAGGATGAACTGCGACACGACGAGCGCCTGCGCCGGGATCATGAAGCTGGCCAGCACGATGCCGAACAGCAGCTTGCGGCCGGGAAAGCGCATCTGGCTGATCGCGTAGGCGCACATCATGCCGGAGATGATCACCACCACGGTCAGGATCACCGAGGTGCCGACCGAGTTCCAGTACCAGGTCAGCATCTGGGTGTTGAACAGCGCGTCGATATAGCTCGACAGGTTGAACTGGTCGGGCAGCAGGCCCGCACCGGCGGAGACCACGTGCTCCTCGGTGCGCACCGATGTCACCCCGGCCCAGTAGAGCGGGAAGATCCAGATCACCGCGCCGAGGATCGTGATGAAGCTGAGAATCCGGTTTTCGACTTTTCGGCCGTTCATCGTTTCCCCCTGATCCGGAGCAGCTGGAATTGCAGGATCGAGACCACCATGATGATCACGAACAGAACGAGCGCCACCGCCGAGGCATAGCCGCCGTCGTTCTGCTGGAACGCCTCGCGGTAGACGAGCAGGAGCAGCACCTGGCTGGTGTTGAACGGCCCGCCCTGGCTGAGCAGGTAGACCTGGTCGAAGAGCTTGAGCTGCAGGATCAGCTGCAATGTCAGAACCAGCGCGGTGACGGGCCACAGAAGCGGCCAGGTCACGCGCAGGAACTTCTGCCGCGGCGTCGCGCCGTCGAGCGCGGCGGCCTCGTAGAGCTCCTGCGGGATGTTGCGCAGGCCGGCCAGGAACAGCAGGACGTTGAACCCGTTGGTCCACCAGATCGTGACCACGGCGATCATCGGCATCACCCAGTACGGGTCGCGGAAGACGGCGACGCGCTCGCCGACGAAGAATTCGATGACCGGCTGCAGGATGCCGAACTGGAAATCGAGCATCCAGGCCCAGATCAGCGTGACCACCGAGACCGGCAGGATGTAGGGCAGGAAGAAGACCGCCAGGATCAGCGCCTGCACCCAGCCCTTCAGCCGGTTGACGGCCAGCGCGATGGCCAGCGCGATCGCGGTGGTCGGGATGATCGTCAGCAGCAGGAAATAGCCGTTGTTCTTCAGCGCGATCCAGAACAGCCGGTCGCCCAGCAGGTCGCGGTAGTTGTCCAGCCCGACCCATTCGCCGGCGCCGATCAGCGGCGCGTCGGTAAAGCTGAGCTGGATCACCTTGTAGGTCGGCCAGGCGAAGACCAGCAGGAAGGTCAGGGTGAACGGCGCGATCAGCGACAGGGCGATGAGATTGCGCCGGAGCGTCTTGTTCTTGGTGGCCATCTGCGCGTCCCGAAAGGTTGAAGGGAGGGGCCGCGGTCAGCCGCGGCCCCCGGTGGGCGGATGGATCAGTCCATCGCGCCTTCGAGCTCGTCCTTGAGCTGCGCCACCGCCTCTTCCGGCGGGAAGAAGCCGTGGATCGACGGGATCATGATGTTCAGCGCCGTGTCGTAGACCGGCGAGGCCACGCCCGCGATCTCGCTGCGCGGATCGAAGAACGCGGTGTCGGCCAGCGAGGCATAGGTCGCGTTCGGCTCCATCGACTGATAGGCGTCGCTCTGGGTGGTCGGCACGTAGGCCGGGATGTGGCCCGCATCGGCCCAGCCGATGGAGTTGCGGTTCATCCAGCCGATCACGGTCATCACCGCGTCGCGCTTTTCTTCCGACATCTCGTCCTCGCCCTGGACCGGGATCGCGAAGGCGTGGGAATCCGCCCAGGTCGCGGTTTCGTCCAGCAGAGTCGGCACCTGCACCGCGCCCCATTCGAAGCCCAGCGTGTCCTGGGCCGCCATGTCGGTCATCGTGGGCACTTCCCAGACGCCGTTCATGTGGAACGCCGACTGCCCGGAGGTGAACAGCGCCACCGAGGCCTCGTATTCCGCCTGCTCGGGGATCCAGCCCGCCTCGCGCCAGTCGCGCATGATCTCCAGCGCGCGGGTGGCCTTTTCGGTGTTGTCGCCGGGCAGGACCTCGCCGTCCTCGATCAGCTGGCCGCCCTGCTGGCCGAGCAGCGTGTAGAAGACGCGCCAGACGCCACCCTCGCCGCCGGTCTGGAAGCTGAGCGGGTTCTCCGAGCCGTTCTCCTCGGCGACCTCCAGCGCGCGGTTGAAGTCCTCCAGGCTGTCGATGCCGGTCAGCTCGCCGTTGTCGTCGAGGAACTCGGTGCCTTCGAGGTAGCTCTTGTTGTAGTAGAGCACGATCGAGTGGATATCGAACGGCACCGCGTAGAGCGTCCCGTCAGGTCCGCTCGCCGCGTCGACGGCCGAGGGGAAGAAGTCGTCGGTCGACAGGCCGGCGGCCTCCAGGTCGTCGTCGGTGATCGGCGACAGCACGCCCTCTTCCAGCGCGAGCGGGATGCGCGACAGGTGATAGGTCATAATGTCCGGCCCCTCGCCCACCGCGGCGGAGGTGCGCACCTTGGTGTAGAACGGGATGCCCCATTCCAGCGTGGTGGCGGTGATGTTGATGTCGGGATGTTCCTCGTTGAACTCCTCGATCAGCGCCTTCATGCGCACGCCGTCGCCGCCGGCGAGGAAGTCCCACCAGACCACCTCGGTCTGGGCGAGCGCCGGCCCGGCCAGCATCGTGGCCGTCGTGGCGGCCAGTATCGTCTTCGTTCGGATCATCTTGAAGTCCTCCCAGTATGATCGTGTGCGTCGCCGGCGCCCCATGCGCCGGCGCTTCTCACCTCAGCCGCCGACCCTCGGGGTCGAAGACCAGGATGTCGTCCGGTTCGGCCGTCAGGCCGACCGTGTGTCCTTCCAGCGCCTCGCGCAGGCCGTGGCGCTCCACCACCACGTTGCTGCCGTCCTCCAGCTTGACGTGCAGGTACGACACGCCGCCGAGCTGCTCGACCATGTCGACCTTGGCGCGCAGCCCGTCCTCGGCCAGCGCGATATGCTCGGGGCGGATGCCCAGCGTCACGGTCCGGCCCTCGGGCGCCGCGCCGGTGTGCCTGGCGGTGAACGTGTGCTGTCCGATCCGCGTGCGGGCCTGCATCACGCCGTCGCCGCCGCCGGTGACCTCGGCCTCGAAGAAGTTCATCGCGGGCGAGCCGATGAAGCCGCCGACGAACCGGTTGTCGGGGTCGTCGTAGAGCGTCAGCGGCGTGCCCGCCTGCTGCACCCAGCCGTCGCGCAGCACGAAGATGTCGTTGGCCAGCGTCATCGCCTCGACCTGGTCGTGGGTGACGTAGATCATCGTCGCGCCCAGCTCGCGGTGCAGCCGCGCCAGTTCCAGGCGCATCTGTACCCGCAGCTCGGCGTCCAGGTTCGACAGCGGCTCGTCGAAAAGGAAGACCGAGGGTTGCCGCACGATGGCGCGGCCGATGGCGACGCGCTGGCGCTGGCCGCCCGACAGGTTCGCCGGCCGCTTGGCCAGGTGGTCGGTCAGCTGCAGGATGCGCGCGGCCTCGGCCACCTTCTCGCGGATCACGTCCTTCTTGGCGCCGGCGAGCCGCAGGCTGAAGGCCATGTTGTCGAAGACGGTCAGGTGCGGATAGAGCGCGTAGTTCTGGAACACCATCGCCACGCCGCGGTCGGCGGGCTCCTCTTCGGTCACGTCCTTGCCGTCGATCTCGATCCGCCCGCCCGAGGTGTCCTCCAGCCCCGCGATCATCCGCAGGAGCGTGGACTTGCCGCAGCCCGACGGGCCGACGAAGACGGCGAAATCGCCCTTGGGGATGTCGATGGAGACATCGTGGATCACGTCGACCGAGCCGAAGCTCTTGCGCACGTTCTTGAGGCTGACGCCCGTTGTCATGGCTGCGACCCCCTTACGCCACCTTGAATTTCAGGACGTGGTAGGACAGCGGCGCCAGCCGCCCCTTGAGCGCGCCGTCCTCGATGCCGACGCCGGTGCCGTCCCGCGGCGCGATGGCGTCGGGCTTGTCCGGCCCGTTCGTGGCGGCAAGGTCGTGGCCCTCCATCACCTTGTGCATGACGAGCGACGCGCCCGGGAACCCGGTCAGCGCCATGTCCAGCTCGGCCGTCTCGGTCAGGTGGCGGTTCAGCGCGAAGACGGTGACGGTGCCGGCGCCCGCGTCATGCGTCGCGGCGATGTCCAGGTAGGACACGTCGTCCGCCACCCGGCAGTCGTAGGTCGGCGCATCCACCGCCACGCGCAGCGCGGTGCCGCGGCCGTGCAGCGAGGCCATCTGGTAGGGCCAGTAGATCGTCTGCCGCCAGGCTGGCCCGCCGCGCTCCGCCCGGATCGGCGCGATCACGTTGACCAGCTGCGCGATGCAGGCGATCTTCACGCGGTCCGAGCGGCGGATGAACTCGTTCAGCAGCCCGCCGATGAACAGCGCGTCCTCGAAGTTGTAGTCCTCTTCCAGCAGGTCCGGCGCCTCGGGCCAGTCCCACGTCTTCCAGCGCTGGGTGTCGCTTTCGCGAATGTGATACCAGACGTTCCACTCGTCGAAGCAGATATGGACGTCGTTCTTCGCCCGCTTCTTCGCCTTCACATAGTCGATGACCCCGGCGATGGACTGGATGTAGCGGCCGGTCTCCTCGATCTTGCCGAAGAAGTTCAGCGTGTCCTTGGAGTTGTTGCCGAAATACTTGTGCAGCGAGATGTGGTGGACGTTCTCGTAGCACTCCTCCAGCACCTCGCGCTCCCATTCGGGATAGGTCGGCATCTGGTCGTTGGACGAGCCGCAGACCACCATCTCGGCATCCGGCGTCAGCTGGCGCAGCGCCTTGGCGGTCTCGTTGGCGAGGCGGCCGTATTCCGGCGCCTCCTTGTGGCCGATCTGCCAGGGACCGTCCATCTCGTTGCCCAGGCACCACATCTTGACGTCGTAAGGATCCTCGACGCCGTGGCTGCGGCGCAGGTCGGACCAGAAGCTGCCCGAGGGGTGGTTGACGTATTCGACGAACTCGCGCGCGTCCTGCAGGCCCTTGGAGCCCAGGTTGATGGCCAGCATCATCTCGATGTCGGCCTCCTTCGCCCACCAGGCGAACTCGTTGATGCCGACCTGGTTGGTCTCCTTCGACCGCCAGGCGAGATCCAGCCGCACCGGCCGCTCCTCCTTCGGGCCGATCCCGTCCTTCCAGTCGTAGGCACTGACGAAATTGCCGCCGGGATAGCGGATCGCCGGGATGTTGAGATCCTTGACGAATTTCATCACGTCGCGGCGAAAGCCCATTTCGTCGGCCTCGGGGTGGCCGGGCTCGTAGATGCCGGAATAGATGGCGCGGCCCATATGCTCGATGAAGGCGGCGTAGAGCCGGTCGTCGATCTCGGCGATGCGGAAGTCGCGATGGATGGCGGCGTTGACTTTCATGCGTGTCCTCGTTCTGTCGCGCCGCCCGTGGGCCGGGCGGTCTGCGGGGTGTTCCGATGTCGGGTCCGGGCGGGTCTCATAGCGTCTGCACCTCCACCGCGCGGTCGGGCGACGGCTTCGCGCTGACCGCGAGCGGATTGCGCAGCGGCAGGCCGAAGCCCTCGGCCTCAATCTCGAAGACGTCGCCGGCCTGCGCCATGACGCCTTCGCTGAACGACAGCGTCGCCGTGCCGAACATGTGGATATGGACGTCGCCCGGCTGGCGGAAGACGTCGTACTTGAAGTGGTGATGCTCCAGGTTGGCGAGGCTGTGGGACATGTTCGTCTCGCCGGTCAGGAACGGCGCCTCGAACACCAGTTCGTTGCCGCGCCGGATGCGGCTGATCCCGGCGACGGTCTCGGGCAGGTCGGAGATCAGCACTTCGGGGCCGACCGACGCCTGCCGCAGCTTGGAATGCGACAGGTAGAGGGCGTTGCGCCGCTCCATCACGTGGTCGGAGAACTCGTTGGCCAGCGCAAAGCCGATGCGGACCGGCGTGCCGTCCTCGGCCACCACGTAGAGGCCGGCGACCTCCGGTTCCTCGCCGCCGTCCTCGGCGAAGGCCGGCCGGGTCAGCGCCGCGCCAGGGGCCACCAGCGCGACGCCGGTGCCCTTGAAGAACCATTCCGGCTGGACCCCCGCGATGCCGTGGCGCGGCTTGCCGCCCTCGACACCCATGCGGAACATCCTCATCGCATCGCTGTCCTCGGCCGCCTCCACATCGGGCCCCGCATCGGGCATCTCCGCGCGCGGGACGGCGGCGCCGAGATGGGTCAGCCCGGTGCCGGTGAGCCACAGATGCGCCGGGTCGGGATGGGTGAGCGGCGGCAGCAGGCGGTGTTCGTCGTAGAGCGCCTCCAGGTCGACCGGGCCGGACAGGCCCAGCGCCAGCACCCGCTCGCGCAGCCCCTCGCCGGTGGCGGCGCAGGCGCGGGCCAGATCGTAGAGCGTGTCGGAGGTGGCGACCTCGAACGCCTCGGAGCCTTCGCGCGCAACCAGCTGGATGCGCCCGTCGTCCCGCAGGAATTGCGAAAGCAGCATGTCCGGCGTGCCTCCAGGCGAACCTCTCCTGTCACGCGACAAGGCTTTCGCGCGCGCTTGCGGTCCGTCTCTTGCTGTCCTCCCTCGACCGCCCGGGCCGGGCGGTGCCGGCTCGACCGAGCCTGACGCAGCGACACAGGTAGCACTGCCTGTCATTCCTAGATAATTCCGATTTTCTTTCTGGACATGCAGAAATGGCATATCGGGAATTGCACGGCCTCCGCATCCCGGCCACACTGGCCGGGACCGACACAACGCGGAGCCGTCGCAATGGACACGCTGGACCAGCAGCCGCGCGCGGCGCGGACGGACACCCTGGCCCGCCGCGGGCTGAAGATGTCGCAGCTCCGGCTGATCGCCGCCGTGGCGGAGACCGGGCAGGTCGCGGCAGCGGCGCAGCGGGTGGGGCTGACGCAACCCGCCGCGTCGCGGCTGCTGGCGCAACTGGAAGACGTGACCGGCTCGCAGCTCTACAGCCGCCACCCCCGCGGCATCACGCTGACCGAGGCGGGCCGCAGCCTGGCACGGGACGCCGCCCGCGTGCTGAACGAGCTGGACCTGGCGCATGAGCGCGTGACCCAGGCCAGCCTGGGCACCAGCGGCCAGATCCGCGTGGGCTCGGTCACCGGGCCGTCGCTGCAACTGCTGCTGCCCGTCGTGCGCGACCTGCGCGTCGCCTATCCCGGCATCGAGCTGGGGATCGAGATCGACACCTCGGTCAAGCTGGCCGAGGCGCTGCTGTCGCGCGATCTCGACTTCTTCATCGGCCGCATCCCCGACGGGGCGGACAGCCGCCCGTTCCGGTTCGTGCCGCTGCAGGAGGAACCGATCAGCCTGATCGTCCGCCGCGGCCACCCGCTGACCCGCCGCAGCGACGCGGGGCTCGAGGACTGCCTGAACTATGACTGGGTCATGCAGCCGCCGGGCGGACTGTTGCGGCAGACGGCGGAGAGCTACCTGCTGGCCAACGGCCACGACCTGCCGCGGCGGGTGCTGGGCACGACCTCGACGCTGTTCACCCTGGCGCTGGTTCACGGGACCAACGCGATCGCGCCGCTGGCCAGCGCGGTCGCGGATTTCTACATCAACGACTCCGGGCTCGGCAGCCGGCTGGACCGCCTGCGGGTGCGCTCGGACATCGTGGTGAAGGCCTACGGACTGGTCAGCCGGTCCGAAGGCGGCATGAGCCCGGCGGCCGAGCGTGTCCTGGGCCTTCTGCGCGACCGGGCGCTGGCCCGGTCACGCTTGCGGGCCGAGGGATGACGGGGTCCCTTGCCGCGGCCCTGTGTCAGGCGGCCCGGCTGAGCGCGGCGGTAAAGGCGCGTAGGGTGTCCTCGGCCATGCCGAGCGTTTCGTCGCTGTCCAGCGTGCCGTCGGACAGCCGGGCATTGGCATGGGTGATGACCAGCTCCCGGCACGGGTGAACCGCGGCCAGCATCCCGCTCAGGACGTATTTCAGATGCGCCTGCGCCCGCACGCCGCCGAGCGCCCCGCCCGAGGTCGACACGATGGCGCAGGGCTTGCCGACGAAGACCGACGCATAGGCCGGGCGCGACGCCCAGTCGATGGCGTTCTTCAGAAGCCCGGGGATCGAGTAGTTGTATTCCGGGGTGACGAAGACCAGCCCGTCGGCCTGGTCGATGGCCGCGACGAAGGCGGCGACCGCGGCGTCGTCGGTGACATCGGCATTGTAATGCGGCAGCCGGCCGGGATCGGCCAGATCGCACGCGGCCACCTCCTCCAGCCGGCGCATCAGCGCCTCTGCGGTGGCGCGCGACGACGAGGCCGCGCGGAGGCTGCCGGGGATGAAGAGAAGCTTTGGCATCGTGTCGGGTCTCCTTGGTCTGGCGGGCGGGGCGTCGGCGACGACCGGCCGTGCCCACCTGATACAGGGGCGGATCGGGGCGCCATATACCCTCGATAGCGGACGGGCCAGATGACCGTTGGTGCGCGGATGCGGGAGTGCTGTCTTGCGACGGCGGCGCGGGGCCCGCGCCGGTCAGGACCCCGCCCCGGCCTCGGGAAGCCAGGTCGCGATCTGCGGGAACGCGATCAGCAGCAGCAGCACCAGGATCGCGGTGACGGCGAACGGGGCGACGCCGCGGAACACCGTGGCCAGGGTGATCGTCGTTCCGAGATTGGCCTCGGGGTCCGAGGCGATGCGGTGGACGATGAAGGTCAGGATGCCCAGCGGCGGCGTCAGCAGCCCGACCTCGGCCATCACCACCAGGAACACGCCGAACCACAGCGGGTCCACGCCGACGGCCTGCAGCGGCGTCAGCAGGACCGGGATCGTCAGCAGCATCATCGCCAGCGTGTCCATGAACATGCCGAGAAACAGGTAGACGAGGATCAGCATCAGCAGGATCTCGACGCGCCCCAGCCCCATGTCCAGGATGCCCTGGGCCAGCATGTTCGGCACCTGGCTGAGCGCCATCGCGCGGGTCAGAACCTCGACCCCGATGATCAGCAGGAAGACCGACGCGGTCCCGAGGAGCGTGCCCACGACGGACTCGCGGCACATGGTGCCGACGGCGCGCCAGCCGCGGCCGCCGCGCAGCTGGTGGAACGTGCCGAAGACCAGCGCGGTGAGCATGCCGAAGACGCCGGCCTCGGTGGCGGTGAAGATGCCGGCGAAGAGGCCGCCGATCACCACGACGATCACCAGCAGGATCGGCAGCACGCCCACCAGCGAGGTCCACCGCATGGCCCAGGTGACCGTGCTCATGTCGACGCGCGGCGCGAGCCCGGGGCGCAGGCTGGCATGGACCACGATCATCAGCGCGAAGGCGGCCGCCAGGATCAGCCCCGGCAGGACGCCGGCGAGCAGCTGGTGGCCGACCGGCACCGCCGCGGCGCCGGCATAGACGACGAGCAGAAGGCTCGGCGGGATGATCTGGCCCAGCGTGCCGGCGGCGGCGACGCTGCCGACCGCGAGGCGCGGGTGATAGCCCGATTTCAGCATCTCGGGGATCGACACGCGGCCCAGCGCATAGGTGATGCCGATGGTGCTGCCGCTCGACGCCGCCAGCGCGGCGCCGGCGAAATTCGTGGCCACGGCCAGCCCGCCCGGCAGCCAGCCGAGCCAGCGGCGCGCGCTTTCGAAGGCGGTTTCGGTCAGGCCCGACTTCCACAGGATCATCCCCATCAGGATGAACATCGGGATCACGCTGTAGGACCAGGATTCGGCGCCGTCGAAGACCGCCGATTCCATCGTCGAGGTCACCACCCGAAGGCCGCTGATGGCATAGAGGCCCAGGAGCGCGGCGCCCAGCATGGCGACCCCCACGGGAATGCCCATCAGCAGAAGCACGATGCTGAGCGCGATCACCAGCCCGCCGATCTGGCGGTTCGAGATGTCCAGCCAGAGCATCGCCGCGACCGCGCCGGCCGCCACGGCGAGCCCGATGGCGAACAGCACCAGCGGCACCTTGCTGCGGCCGTAGCGGGCCGGGGCCGCCGTGTCGCCGCCGGTCTCGTCGGGGGGCGTCATCCCAGATCCGCGTCCGTGTCGTAGGCGTGATAGCGCGGCAGGTGCCCGAGGAAGTAGCGGCACGTGCTGGCGGCGTATTGCAGCGCGAACAGGCCGATCCCGGCGACCGCGACGAACTTGAACGGCCAGATCGCGACCGGCGGGCGCGAGGAGGTGGTCTCGCGGTAGCCGGCGCTGTCGAGCGCGTCGACCAGCGTGTACCAGGTCAGCGCGATCAGCAGCGCCGTCGCCAGCACGCCGAAGGCGCCCTCGACGATCTGGCGCATCCGCAAGGGCAGCGCGTCGAGCAGGATCGTCACCTTGATATGCTCCTGCCGGCGTTCGGTATAGGCGAAGGCGAAGAGGGTCAGCGTCGGCATCCACCAGTTCGCCGTCATCTCCAGCGTCCCGGTGAACGGCGCGTTGAAGAAGCTGCGGCCGACGACGTCGACGAAGACCGACGCGGCCAGCAGGATCAGCGCGGCCGCCGCCCCGTAGGCGAAGAGCCCCGCCAGCCCGTCGATCAGACGGAGCGCGGCCGGCGCGCGCCGGGCGGGCGGATCGCTGCGGTCGGTCACGAACGGCGTTCCTTCTGTCGGGGCCGCAAGGGGGCGCGCGGCCGCCGCCCGGACCGCGCCGGGCGGCGGCGCGGCGTCACTTCAGGAGCGTCGGCAGAACCTCGTCCTTGTAGCGCTCGTAGAAGGCCGACAGGTCCACGTCGCGCAGCCCGGCGAAGGCGTCGACGATCGCTTCCGGCGTGCGCTCGGCCACCGGATAGCCCTGCTCTTCCAGAACGCCGGTCCAGTAGTCGATGCGCTCCTGGTACTCGTCGACCACCTGCTGCGGGTTCTCGACGCTGGGCGGCGCGCTCTCGGCCAGCTCGTCCAGCGCCGCCTCGCGCTGCGCCTTGGCCACCGGTTCCAGCTCGGACACGTCGTGGGTGCGGATCTCTTCGCCTTCGGCGATCAGGTCGCCCGCCTTCGCCTCGATCTCCAGATAGCCCTTCCAGATGTTGTAGGCGGCGCGGACGTTTTCCTTGATGATGAAGTTCTGCAGCTCCACCGGGAAGCTTTCCCAGGTGTCCTTGTTCATCACCCAGGTCGACGCCTGCAGCTGCGCGAAGGTCACCGGCACGTATTCCGGCGCCACGTCCTTCAGGATCAGCCCGTCGGCATACTGGTTGGGGTTGATCACCATGCAGTCGAACACGCCGCGCTGCAGCCCCTCGTAGGCCTCGTTCCAGGCGATGCTGACCGGCGTCATGCCCAGCGCCTCGACGGTGTCGGACCAGACGCCGCCAATGGCGCGGGCGCGCTTGCCCTCGGCCTCTTCCAGCGACGAGATCGGCGTGTTACACAGCAGGTTGTAGGCCGGGGTCGAGGTGCCCTGCATGACCACGAGGTTGTGGCGGGCATACTCTTCTTCCAGCGCGGGCAGGGTCAGGACGGTCTCCAGCGCGGTGGCGCCGCCGGCGGCCACGTCATGCACCGTCGAGCCGCTGAGCGCGCCGCCGAGGCCGAACAGCCAGGTGCCGACGGGCAGCTGCTGGGGATAGTAGCTGGGGATGATCAGACCGACATCCGCGACCCCGTCGCCCACGCCCTCCAGCGTGTTCAGCGCGTTCAGAAGCGACGAGGACCAGTAGTTCTCGAACGTGATCTTGCCGTCGGTGAACTCGGTGATCGCCTCTTCCCACTCGACCATCGCCTTGCCGAAATTGGCGGTCTGGTCGCCCGAGAAGTCGGCGAGTTGCAGCACCCGCGGCTCCAGGTTGTCCAGCCATTCCTGCGCCGAGACCGGCCCGGCCGCCATCGCGGTCGCCAGCACCAGCGCGGAGACGCCCTTCGTTATCCCCATTCGCATCGTTTTCTCCTCCCGATCGACACAACGGACGACTTGCGGTCTGCAGTGTCGCCCCGCAATCGACGGAAGGCTAACACCTCCTACCATGTGGGACAACTGCTCAGTGACGCCCGCGCCGGCGAAATGCGGTATCAGGCAATTCCTTCCCATCTCTTGCCCATCGCGCGATGGTTTTCGCATGTACCGACCGTCCGCAACGCCGATCTCGTCTCATAATACGGGACACATCGGGGGTGCAGCGCGCCGCCTATGTCCCGATCCTGTCCGGGTCGAGCTTCAGCTCGATCAGGAGCGGCCGCCGGCCCTCGGCGATCGCGGCCTCGACCGCCGCGAAGTCCGCCAGTTCGCGCACGGTCACGCCGCGCCCGCCCAGCGCCTCGGCCACCGGGGCGATGTCGGGCCAGGCGAACAGGCTGACCGCCGGGTCCATCTGCTTGTTGCGCAACTGCACGTGCTCGGCCCCGTAGCTGCCGTCGTTGGCGACCACGACCGTCAGGTCCAGCGCGTGCCGGACCGCCGTGTTGAACTCCGCCAGGCCGCCCAGCATGAAACCGCCGTCGCCGCAGATCAGCACCGCCGGCCGGTCGGGCGCGGCCTTGGCGGCCCCGACGGCATAGGCCATGCCCAGCCCGATGGCCCCGAACGAGGTCGTGTGGACATAGTGCTGCGGGTCGCCGGCCGTGACGTATTGCAGCGCATTGATCATGTGCCGGCCGCCATCCATCACGAAGGTCCGGGGCCGCGGCAGGAGCGCCTCCAGCCGCGACAGCGCCGCGACACAGTCCAGCCCCTCGGCCGGCGCCTCGGCCGCCGGAAAGTCGCCGAGCCCCCGGGGCGCAAGCTCTCCCCGGAAGCCCGACGGCGCGATCTCGGCCTCGTCCAGCCAGCGCAGCAGCGCCTCCACCGTCGGCGCCGCGTCGCCCAGCACCGCGACGTCGGGCCGGTGCCAGCACCCCAGGTCGGCCGCGCGCGGGCTGACCTGGACCACGCGCTTGCCCTCCACATACGCGCCGTCGGAGGTGGTGTAGCTCGACAGGCTCGCCCCGAAGGAGATCACGCAGTCGGCCTGCAGGATCGCCTCCACCGCGCCGGGCGCCGACAGGGTGCCGAAGATGCCGAGGTCCCAGTCCTCGCCGCGGAACAGCTCGCGCGCCTTCAGCGTCGTGGCCAGCGGCGCCTCCAGCCGGTCGGCCAGCCGCAGGAGCGCCGCGCGCGACTCCGCATCGCAGGCCCCCCGCCCGGCCAGCACCAGCGGGCGCTTCGCCGCCGCGAGGACTGCGACGGCCTCGTGCAGGTCGTCGCCCTCCTGCGGCACCACCGCGGGCGGCGTCGGCGCGATCCGGATCGCGCCCTGCGCCGCGGCGACGGTTTCGTGCTGCAGGTCGGTGGGCAGGTTCAGCGCATAGGGCCGCCGCTCGGCCGCCGCCGCCCGCATCGCGCGGATCAGATCGTCGCGCGCGGTCTCGGCCGAATGCACCTGCTCGAAGCCGGCGCCGGTGGACAGGACGGCCTCGCGCTGCGCGATGTTCTGCAGGTTCTGGCGGTCGGCAACGGCCGTGTCGCCGCAGATCAAGAGCGCCGGCAGGCCGGAGCGGACGCCATCGGCCAGGGCGGTCAACGTGTTGGTAACGGCGGGGCCGTGCGTGACCGTCGCCACGCCCACCCGGCCCGAGACCGAGGCATAGCCCAGCGCCGCCAGGACCGCGCCGTTCTCGTTCGCGGCCGCGACGTAGTCGCCGCCATGTGCGCGGATGAAGCAATCCACCAGATAGAGATTGGCATCCCCGACGAGCCCGAAGACGGGCCCCTGGTCCGCCGCGGCCAGGGCGCGCGCGAGTTCCTCGTATACTTTCGGCATGGTCGTTCCGCTCCTCCGTGCCCAGCTGCGCCACCGCCGGAGCGAACCTCCGGCGGCGGAGGCTATCCGCTCTGCGTGGCCGGACCCGGGCCGGCCCGGTCGCCCGTCGCGCGGGCGATCTCCTCGTCGATGATCGCCCGCCAGGTGCCGATCAGATCGTCGCTTACCTCGGGCGCATGGGCGGCGATCGAGACGGCGAAATCGGCCTGCCCGTGCGCCGTGCGCACCGCGACGCCGAGTCCGTAGGTCGAACTGTAAACCTGCCGCGCGCTTTCGGCATAGCCCCTCTCGCGCGTCGCTTGGACGGCGCGGCGGATGCGGTCCGCGCTCAGGTCGGCATACGCGTCGAGCTCGCCCTCGATCTCCGCCAGGATGCGCTCCACGGCGGCGTCGTCCAGTTCCGCCAGCAGCGCGGTCGCCCCGGCCCCGACACCCATGAACCGGCGCTGGCCCACCTCGACCGGGATCACCCGGATCACGGCGGTGCCGTCGGCCTTGTGGATGCAGACCGCCTCAATCCCGGAGCGGCGCATCAGGTAGGAGGTCGCCCCGGTCCGCGCCGCCACCCGGTCGACCGCCCGGCGCAGCGGCAGGAGGTCGAGCACCCGATCGGTGACCGCCAGGCCGAGCTCGTAGCTCAGCAGGCCGATCTCGTAGCGGCGGGTCTGCGGGTCGTAGTCGGCCAGCCCGGTCTCGGTCAGGCATTTCAGGATGCGGTGCGTCGTCGACCGCGGCAGGTCCATCGCCCGGGAAATCTCGCGCAGCGTCGGCGGCGCCGCCTCGGACACCCGCGCGATGCGCTGCAGGATGGCAGCGGCACGGCGGATGGCCTGGGTTCCGTCTTGCGCCATGGGGCTCGCCTCCGGTGCGTTGCGTTCTGACATCCCTAGACAGCGCCGCCCGGCCCGGCAAGTTCGGCGCGGGACGGGCGGGAGGACGGGCGCCGCGGTCATGCCGTCGTCCCCGTCCCGTGCATCGCGATCTCGCGCAGCTCGGCCTTCTTCACCTTGCCGACGGCGGTGACGGGCAGGCTGTCGACGATCTCCAGCCGCTCGGGAAACTTCTGCTTCGCCAGGCCGAGCGCCGTCAGGTGGGCGGTCATCGCGGCGAGGTCGAACGCCTGCCCCGCCCGCGGGACCACGAAGGCGACGACGAGTTCGCCGCGCTCGGTGTCGGGAATCCCGACGACGGCGGACTGGCGCACGGCTTCGTGCCGCGCCAGCGCGTTCTCGATCTCCAGCGGGCTGATGTTCTCGCCCTTGCGGATGATGATGTCCTTGATCCGGCCGGTGATCCGCAGGAACCGGCCCTCGATCAGCTGGCCCAGATCGCCCATGCGGACGAACCCGTCCGCGGTAAAGGCGCCCTCCTCGTCGGCCGGGTCGAGATAGCCCAGAAGCATCCGCGGCGCCCGCACCGCGATCTCTCCGGCCTCGCCCTCGGCGGCGGGCGTGCCGTCGGGGGCCAGCAGCCGCAGCTCCGCCGTGCATTCGCCGTCGGTGTCGGCCCGCCGCGCCGCCTCGTCCCGGGTCGCAATGCCGGGGCAGACCAGCGGCACCTCGGACGAGCCGTAGGCGCGCGAGACGACCGCGTTCTCGAACCGGTCCAGCCCGCGCAGCACCAGTTCCGGCGGCACGCTCGCCCCGCCGCAGATGAAGCGGCGGAGCGTCGGCAGCCGCGACCCCGCCCGTTCGGAGGCCGTCAGGAGGCCCGACAGGAACGGCGTGGCCCCGGCCATGAAGCTCGCGCCCTCCGCCTCGATCTCGCGCACCGCGCGGTCCGGATCCCATCGCTCGGCCAGCACGGCGCGGCAGCCGGTGATCCAGGGGAACTCGAACGCATAGATCGACCCGCCGATATGGCCGATGGGCGACGGCACGTAGAGCGTGTCCTGCGCGCCGATCTCCCAGAACGTCGCCACCTCGCGGATCATCGCGTCGAGGTTCGCGTGGCCGTGCAGCACGCCCTTCGGCTGCCCGGTGCTGCCGGAGGTGAAGAGCACGATCTTCGCGTCGTCGCTGTCCGGCAGCTGCGGCTCCGCCGGCGCCTCGCGCACCAGCGCGGCGAAATCCTGCGGGCCGCTGCCGCGGACCGTGAACACCTGCGCGGGCCGCCACGGCAGCCCGGCGACGAGCGAAGGATACGCCGTGTCCCCCAGCCGCTCGGGCACGAAGATCGCCGCGACCTCGCAGGCGGGCAGGATCGCGCCCAGCTCCGCCGCGCGGTAGATCGGCAAGAGCGGCACCAGCCGGAACCCGAACAGCGCCGCGGCCAGGTTGATCGCGCAGGCTTCCCACCAGTTGGGCAATTGCACCGCGACCGCCGCGCCGGGGCGCAGCCCGCGGGCCAGAAGCGCCCCGCCGAGCCGCAGCGCCATGTCCAGCATCTCGCCGCGGGTGACCGACCGCGCCGCCTCGCTGACGACCACGCGGTCGGGGTCGGCGGCCGCGCGCCGCAGCGCCAGCGTGCCCAGCCCCTCGCCCTGCGCCCGCCGCGTGCGCCCGGCCCGCCGCAACGCCGCCACCCTGTCGTCCAGCCGCGTCATCGGGACATCCTAGCCGCCCTTCTTCCGGGCGATCTCCTGCCGCATCGCGCGGACCGCGCGGGCATGGTCCTCGCTGCGCACCGACAGCGACTCGTAGGCGATCCCCGGATCCATCAGCGCATGCGCGATGCGCTTGAGCTCCAGGTTCACCACCGTCTTGGTCCAGCGGATCGCCTGCGTCGAACCGCCGAGCAGCTCGTCGCAGAACGCATCCACGCGCGCATCCAGCTCGGCGGCCGGAACGGCGTGGTTGATCAGCCCGATCTCCGCCGCCTCGGCCGCGGTCAGGAGCCGGCCGGTCATCAGGTATTCCTTGGCCCGCGCGAAGCCTATGAGCTGCGGCCAGATCACCGCGCCGCCATCGCCCGCCACCAGCCCGACCGTCACGTGCGGATCGCCGATCTTGGCGTGATCGGCGGCGAAGATCACGTCGCAGAGCAGCGCCAGCGTCGCGCCCAGCCCCACGGCCGCGCCGTTCAGCCGCGCGATCACCGGCTTTTCGATGTCGAGCAGCGTGAAGACGATCCGCTTGGCATCCTCGGCCTCGCGGTCGAACTCGGACGGGTCGGCCTGGAACTCCTCGATCCGCGCCAGGTCGCCCCCGGCCGAGAACGCCTTGCCCGCCCCGGTCAGCACGATCACGTCCGAGCCGTCGTCGCCCGCGGCGAAGCGCAGCGCGTCGACCAGTTCGGCATGCATCACCTTGCCGAAGGCGTTCATTGCCTCGGGCCGGTTCAGCGTGATGTCCAGCCGGCGCCCCCGGCGGGACAGCGTCAGCATCTCGAAGGCGGGCGGCTCGCTCATGCGGCTCTCCATTTCCGGCGCGCGACGAGCCCGAAATTGCCGCTCGGGCCGCCCAACGCGGATTTCAGCAGCCGCGCGCGATAGGTCCAGCGGTGCAACGGGTGTTCCAGGGTCAGGCCCATGGCGCCCATGAACTGGTGCAGGTCGTAGACCGCCGCCGTCGCGGCATTCTGGACATAGCCCAGCGCGACGGCGGAGTCGGCCGGATCCACGCCCTGCGCCGCGCGCAGCGTCATCCAGTAGGCCGCCTCGATCTTCGTGCCCGCGCCCGCGAGCCGGTGCTGAACCCCCTGGAAGCTGCCCAGCGGCTGGCCGAACTGGCGCCGCTCGCGCACATGCGCCAGCACGGCGTCCTGGCCGCCGCGCAGGGTGCCGCCCAGCTCGGCCGCCAGCGCGACGCGCCAGGCCTCGCGCACCGCGTTCGGGTCGGCGTCGAGCCTTTGCCAGTCGCCGATGGTCCGGGCGAACACCCCCATCGGATAGGCGAATAGGCTGTCCACCGGCCGTACGTCGCCCTCCGCCAGGACCGCCACGCGCACCGCGTCGCCCGAGAGCGACAGAACCGACGCCGCGACCGGCAGGAACCGGATCGGCGCCGCCGGGCTGTCGTCGATCACCGCGACCGGGCGCGGCAGGCCCTTGGGCAGGAACGGGCGCAGCAGGGCCGAGGCCGCGACCTCCAGCGTTACCGGCAGCCGCGCCAGCCGGTGCACCATCGCCGCCGCCGCCACGGGGCCGAGCGACTCTTCGGCCGCGCAATCGAAAAAGCCGTTCTCCTCCAGCGTCCGGTCGAGCCCTGCGGCCCACTGGAACCGCGACCAGTCGGCCGGAACCTCCCAGGCCGCGCCCGCGTCCTCGGCCATCTGGTCGAGGACCGAGAGGAACGTGGCCTGGTCTTCGTTCGGCTCGAACCGCATCAGGAGGCCACCTTCGGCAGATCGAGAAACCGGTGCGCGATCAGATTGAGCTGGATTTCCGCCGCGCCGGCCGCGATACCGGTCACGATGGCGCGCTCGTGATGCGACAAGTAGGCGGGCCGCGCCCCGCCCGAGAAGGCCTCGGGCAGGAAGTCGAGCCCGAAATCCATCACCGCGTTCTCGGCCGCCACCACCGCGACCCGCGCGACGCTGGCCTCGGCGCCCGGCGCCGCGCCGCGCGCCTTGCCGTCGACGACGCGGTAGGTCAGCATCCGCGCCGCCTCGCAATCCGCGGCCGCCGCGCCGGCGCGGCTTTGTATCACCGGGTCGTCGAAGCGCCCCTGCTGCCTGAGATCCTCCACCATCTGCTCCAGCACGCGGGCGGACAGCTCGTAGCGCGGGATGCCGACCCGCTCGTTCGCGAGCGCGAAGCGGATGATCGACCAGGCCTCGCCCTCCTCGCCCAGCCGCGCCGTCGCCGGCACGCGCATCCCGGTGAAGAACACCTCGTGGATGTCGCCGTGACCGATCAGGCTGGGAATCGCCCTGACCTCGATGCCCGGCGTGTCCATCGGGACGAGGAAGATCGCGATGCCCGCCTTGCCGCTCTCGGGCCCGCCGGTGCGCGCCAGCAAAAAGCAAGTCTCGGCCATCCCGGCATAGGAGGTCCAGATCTTGGTTCCGTCGATGACATAGTCGTCGCCGTCCCGCACCGCGCGCGTGCGCAACGCGGCCAGGTCGGAGCCGGCGTTCGGCTCCGAGAACCCCTGGCACCAGATCGCCCGGCCGGCCGCCATCGGCGGGATGTAGCGGCGTTTCTGCTCCTCGGTGCCGAAGCGCATCAGCGTCGGGCCGATCCAGTTGACGTTCATGTATTGCGCCCCGCGCGGCTCGCCGGCGGCCCACATCTCCTCGCCCAGGATGAAATGCTCCCAGGTCGGGCGGTCGGCGCCGCCCCAGTCCTCGGGCCAGTGCGGTACCAGAAGCCCGGCCTCGGCCAGCTTCGGGCAGAACTCCAGGCTGAAATCGGTCTGCGCCCTCGACCCCGGCCCGTGGCGCGCGATCTCCGGCCAGTCCGGCGGAAGCTCGCGGTGCAGGAAGTCCCGAACCCGTGCCCGATACGCGCGATCCTCCTCGGTCCAGTCGAAATGCAAGCGCGTCCTCCCCCCGCCTTATCCGATCGTTATCCCATTATTCGGGACGGCATTCCTGTCGGTGCAGTCCCCGAACCGTGCCGCGAGACCGTGCGCCTGTCAAGCTGAGCGGCGGCACATCGGAGTTGAACAATGCCGGTCAGGGCTTTACCCTTCCGGCCGGCGCTGCCGGACGGGTGGCGGCCAGCACGGTCCATATAATGGGATCGCGAACGGGAGGAAGGATTTGCGCATGTCGTCGACCACCGGCCAGCCCGGAGTCACATGCGGCGCGGGCGTCCGCGGGCGCCGCCGGGCCGCCCCGGCCGGAAGGCGCTGAGCCCGCAATGCGCCTGGACATCACCGAGGACGACGAATGCTTCCGCCGCGCCGCCCGCGACTGGCTGGCCGACAACGTGCCCGCGGCGCCTGCGCCCTACGACGGCCAGCCCGCCCGCGACTATGCGCTCGACTGGCTCGCGACCTGCCACGCGGGCGGCTGGTCCGGCCTCGGCTGGCCCCGCGAATACGGCGGCCAAGGCGCCCCGGGGGAAAAGCTGATCCTGTGGTACGAGGAATACGTCCGCGCCCGGGCGCCCTCGGTGCTCGACTGCACCTTCGTCGCGGTCAACCATGCCGGCCCCACGCTGATCGCGCTGGGCAGCGACGCGCAGAAGGCGTTTCACCTGCCCCGCATCCTGGAGGGCCGCTCCGTCTGGTGCCAGGGCTTCTCGGAACCCGGCGCCGGCTCGGACCTCGCGTCGCTCGCCGCGACCGGCCGCGTCGAGGGCGACGAGATCGTCGTCAACGGCCAGAAGATCTGGACCAGTTTCGCCGACATCGCCGACTACCAGGAACTGCTGATCCGCACCGATCCCGACCAGGACCGCCACCGCGGCCTGTCCTGGGTGATCTGCGACATGACGGCCCCCGGCATCACCGTACGTCCGATCCGCAACATGGCCGGCGTGACGCATTTCGCCGAAGTGTTCTACGACGACGTGCGCATTCCGCTGTCGAACGTCGTCGGCGGCCTCCACGACGGCTGGCGCACCGCGATGACGACCCTGGGGTTCGAGCGCCGGACCGCCGCGATGGGCGTGCAACTGGCCCTGTCGATCAAGGTCGAGGACCTGATCGCCCGGGCCGAGCCCGCCCCCGGCAGCGCCACGGCCGAGCGGCTGGCCGATCTGCGGGCCGAGGCCGCCGCGCTGCGCGCCATGACCTACCGCACCGTGTTCCGCGACTCCGCCACATCCTCCGACGGCTCGCTGATGCGCCTGGTCTTCGCCGAACTCGCCCAGCGCATCGCGCAGGCGTCGATGGACATCCTGGGGGCCGAGGCGCTGACCGACACGCCGCCGACCCACGACTACCTGGAGGCCTATTCGGAAACGATCGCCGGCGGCACCGCCGAGATCCAGCGCAACATCATCGCCGAGCGCATTCTCGGCCTGCCGCGGAGCTAGGGCCATGACCTGCGATCTGAACCGCACCGACGACCAGCGCCAGATCCTCGACGCCGCGACGGCGATGCTGGCGGCGCATTACCCGGTCGCCCGGCTTCGGGAGCCCCGCACCGACAGCATGGCGGCGCTTGCGGAGTTCGGCGGCTTCCTCCTGGCGGCGTCAGAAGAGGACGGCGGCGCGGGCTTCACGCTGGTCGAGGAGGCGCTGCTGCATGTCCGTCTCGGCCACCATCTCGTCTCGCCAAGGGCCGTCGCGGGGGCGCTGGCCTGCCGTCTGGCCGCGCGGCAGGCGGAACCGGCGCTCGCCGAGCGCATCGCCGCCGGCGCGGCCGAGGTCTGCCCCGCCCTCCCGCACGGCGACGGCCACCTGCTGATCGACGCCGAGGGCGCCGCGCTCGCGCTTGCGTTCGAGGGCCGGCGGCTGTCGCTCATCGAGCTCGGCGGCACGGCGCCCGAGCCGGTCGCGGGGCTCGGCCACGGCGGCATCGCCACCAGCCGGCTGGCCCCGGGCCGCGGCCGCAGGATCGCCGAGGGCGACGACAGGGCCTGTCTGACCGCCGACCTGCTGGTCTCCGCCCAGCTTCTGGGCATCGCCGAGGCCGCCCGCGACCTCGCCGTCGACTACGCGCAGACCCGGCGCCAGTTTGGCAAGCCGATCGGCGCGTTCCAGGCCATCAAGCACCATTGCGCGAATATGGGCCTGCAGGCCGAGATGCTGTCGGCCCAGCTCGACATGGCCGCCATAGCCGCCCGCGACGGCCGCGACGACGCCGCCTTCCAGGTCGCCGCCCTGCGCCGCCTGGCGCCGCGGGCCGCGCTGTTCAACACGCGCACCGCGATCCAGGTCCATGGCGGCATCGGTTTCTCGGCCGAGGCCGACATCCACCACTATCTGAAACAGGCCCATGTCCTGATACGGCTGGGCGAACCGGCGCCGCTGCTCGATCTGCCGGCCGCCCTCGCGCCCCGCACCAACCGGCCTAGGAGGACCCCATGCGCGTCGCCCTGATCACCGGAGCTTCCAGCGGGATCGGCCTGGCCACGGCCCGCACCTTCCTGAAGAACGGCTGCGCCGTGGTCGGCGTCGGCCGGGATCCGGAGAAACTCGACCGGATGCGGGCGGAGTGTTCCGACCTCGACGCGCCGCTGGAGACGCTCGCGGTCGACGTGACGGCCGACGACGCCCCGGAGCGGGCGGTGGCCGCGGCCACCGCGGCCTTCGGGCGGCTCGACCACCTTGTCAACAACGCCGGCATGGGCGGGCCGAAGCCCGTCCACGACACCGACGACGCGACGCTCGACCGGTTCCTCGGGCTGATGCTGCGCGCCCCGTTCCGCATGTGCCGCGCGGCGCTTAGCGCCTTCGGCGACGAGGCCACCATCGTCAACGTCTCCTCCACTTTCGCCATCCTCGGCGGGCTGCGCGGCGGCGCCTATGCCGCGGCCAAGGCGGGGCTCGACGGGCTGACCCGGCACATGGCCTGCCAGTACGGATCCGCCGGCATCCGCAGCAACTCGGTCGCGCCCGGGGTGGTGCCGACCCCGATGACGGAGGACCGGCTGCAGGTCGAGGGCTTCCGCCGGATGAACCTGGACATGACGCCCTCGCCCCGCATGGGCCGTCCCGAGGACGTGGCCGAGGCGATCTGGTTTCTCTCCTCGCCCGCCTCGGGCTGGATCAACGGGCAGACGCTGGCCGTGGACGGCGGCTGGAGCACGACGAAGTTCCTGACCGAAGAGGCGCTCGACGCCGAGCGGACCGTCAGACCCGCCGGCTGGACGCATTCGGGCCGGCCGCCGAAACCCGACCCGGACGCCTGACGGCGCGGCGGACGCGGCCGGCCCGTGGCCCGAGGCGCTCGATGCCGATCGCGGCAAAGCCGTCATCGCTTTGTCCGGGCAATCTTGTAAATCCGTGAACCAGGCTGCTATACGCGAGCTACGCCCGGTCCGGGCGTGCTTGGCGCCGTGCCATCCCCTCTGACCTGCAGTGCGGACCTGCAGCGGCTGGCTTCGAAACGCGCAGTTATCCACACACCGGCGCGACGCCGGACCCAGCAGGAGGCCGCGGCGCAGCGCCGGCGGTACAAGCGAGATGACACGGCCAGATCACGCCTCCGCGCCCGAAACTGCGCCCGACGCCGCGCCCGACAATGCGCCCGACGACCGCATGTTTCGCCGGACCGCCGCCGTCGACACCCAGAAGGGCCTGGGCGCGATCGCGCGCATCACCCGGATGTGCTTTCGCTATCCCCGGCGGGCCGGGATCGCCTTTGCCGCCACCGTGGCGGCGGTGGTGATGCAGCTGGCGATCCCCGTCATCCTGGGCGACGCGGTCGACCGGACCCAGGCAATGGCCGGCGCGGACCCGGATGTCGGGGCGCTGGTCGTCATCGCGCTGACGCTCCTGGGCGCGAGCGTGCTGCGCGGGCTGTTCACGCTGGCGCAGAACTACGCCGCGGAATCGGTGGGCCACGCGCTGGCGCAGGATCTGCGCAACGCGATCTACGACAAGGTGCAAAGGCTGCCCTTCTCGTTCCACGACCGCACCCATTCGGGCGACCTGATCACGGTGGGCATGCTCGACCTGGAGGGGGTGCGGATGTATTTCTCTACCGCGCTGGTGCGCACGCTGCTCCTGACCCTGCTGATCGGCATCGGTGCGTGGCTTTTGCTGTCCACCGACGTGGTGCTGGGGCTGCTGGCGCTGTCCTTCGTGCCCTTCGCGGCCTGGCGCAGCTCGGTCATGCAGCTGACCCTGCGGCGCACCTGGCTGATCCTGCAGGAGAAGCTGGGCGTGCTGAGCCAGAAGATGGAGGAGAACCTGGCCGGCATCCGCGTGGTCCGCGCCTTCGCCGCGCAGGATCACGAGATGGCGAAGTTCGACCGCTCGTCGAAGGACGCGCTGGAGCTCAGCCACCGCCGCATCGACGTGCGGGTGCGCAACACCTCGGCCATGACCTTTGCCTTCTTCGCCGCGATGGGGCTGGTGTTGCTGTTCGGCGGCCGGCAGGTGGCGTCGGGCGAGATCACGGTGGGCACGCTGGCGACCTTCCTGACCTTCATGACGATCCTGCAGATGCCGGTCCGCCAGCTCGGCCTGATGGTCAATGCCTATGCCCGCGCCTCCACCTGCGGGGCGCGGCTGTTCCAGCTCTTGGACATGCCGGTCGAGATCGACGACGCGCCGGGCGCGCAGGACCTGAAGATCACCGACGGCACGCTGCGGCTGGACAATGTGGGTTTCGCCTATCACGGCGCCGGCGAACAGCGCGCGATATCCGGCATCTCCTTCGAGGCGACGCGCGGCGAGACCATCGGCATCATCGGCCCGCCCGGGGCCGGCAAGACCACGCTGATGCACCTGATCCCGCGCTTCTACGACGCGACCGAGGGCGCGATCACCATCGACGGGCAGGATATCCGCGACGTGACGCTGTCCTCGGTGCGCCAGGCGGTGGCGATCGTGCAGCAGGACAGCTTCCTGTTCACCACCACCATCGAGAACAACATCGCCTATGCCGCCCCGTTCAGCGAGGATCGCCGGATCCGCGGCAGCGCGGACTCGGCGCAGCTGCACGACTACGTGCTCGGCCTGCCGCACCAGTACCGCACCGTCGTGGGCGAACGCGGCGTGTCGCTGTCGGGCGGCCAGCGCCAGCGGCTGTCCATCGCGCGGACGCTGATGATGGAGCCCGCGGTGCTGATCTTCGACGATTCCACGGCCGCGATCGACGCCGGCACCGAAACCCGCATCCGCGCCGCGTTGAAGGACTATGCCAGGGACCGCGTCACGCTGATCGTGGCGCACCGGCTGGCCAGCCTGATGCACGCCGACCGCATCCTGTTTCTGGAGAACGGCCGGATCGTCGAGCGGGGCACGCATGAGGAACTCCTGGCACTGGGCGGCCGCTACAAGGCGCTCTACGACCTGCAGATGCATCCCGAGGCCGATGTGCTGGACCAGACGGAGGACGCCCGATGAGCCCGACCCGCACAGGCGAACCGCGCGATCCGCACGATGACGGGCGGGCCCGGATGCGGGCCGTCGTCGGCTCGGACCGGATCGAGGAGGAGATCTTCGGCCGGGTCTTCGACGGGAAGGTCGTGCGCCGCATCTGGGCCTTCGTGCATCCCTACCGCCGCCGCGTGTGGATCGCCGTCGCGGCGGTGCTGGTCTTTACCGTCTCGCAGCTGACGATCCCGCTTCTGATCCGCTACGCCATCGACCACGGCATGGCGCCCGACGCGCCGCCGGGCCTGCTCGCCGGGATCGTCGCGCTGTTCGGGGTGGCGATCGCGGTCAACTACGCGGCCTCGCTGACGCAGGAGCGGGTGACCGGCTGGATGGCCGAGAACGTGCTGTTCGACATCCGCCGCAAGATGTTCGCTCACCTCCAGCACGTGTCGCTGTCCTTCATGGACAAGACCGAGGTGGGCCGCCTGATGTCGCGCCTGCAGGGCGACGTGAACTCGATGCAGGAATTCCTGGAGACCTCGGTGCAGTCGGTCGGCGACATCGCGCTGCTGGTCGGGATCGTCGGCGTGATGCTGTGGCTCGACTGGCAGCTCGCGGCAATGGTGCTGATGGTGCTGCCGGTGCTGCTGGGCGTGCGGGTGCTGTGGCTGGCCAAGGCGCGGGCGGCCTTCATGGCGGCGCACGAGGCGAATTCGGTCGCCAACGGCGCCCTGGCCGAGGCGATCCACGGCGTGCGCGCGGTGCAGGCGATGGGCCGGGCGCATCTGAACGCCGAGCTCTACGGCCAGCTGGTGGGGCGTACCTATCAGGCGCATCTCAGGGCCTCGCGGCTGGCGCAGATCATGATCCCCATCGTCGACACGCTGACCGGCATCGCCATGGCGGTGGTCGTCGTCGGCGGCGGCCTGATGGTCGTGTCGGGCCGGATCGAGGTGGGCGTGATGGTCGCCTTCCTGTTCTACATCCAGCGCTTCTTCGATCCGATCCGCTCGCTGACGATGCAATACTCGGTGATGCAGCGCGCGATGGCCTCGGGCCACCGGCTGACCGAGGTGCTCGACGTCGAGGTCGACGTGACCGACGCCCCGGACGCGGTGCCGCTGGGGCCCGAGGACGACGGCTCGGTGGAGTTCCGGGGCGTGACCTTCGGTTACGATCCGGAGCATCCGGTGCTGAAGGACGTGAGCTTCCACGTGAAGTCCGGCGAGCGGGTCGCGCTGGTCGGCCCCACCGGCTCGGGCAAGTCCAGCTCGATCTCGCTGATCCACCGGTTCTACGACGTCCAGGCGGGCGCGGTGCGGGTCGGCGGCCACGACGTGCGCGACGTCACCCAGGAAAGCCTGGGCCGCCATATCGCGATGGTGCTGCAGGAGCCGTACCTGTTCACCGGGACCGTGATGGAGAACATCCGCTATTCCTCGCACTGGGCCTCGGACGACGACGTGGTCGAGGCCGCGAAGGCCGTCGGCGCGCACGAGTTCGTCCAGGCGATGCCGCTGGGCTACGAGACCATGCTGGAAGAGCGCGGCAGCAATCTCAGCCTCGGCCAGCGCCAGCTTCTCAGCTTTGCACGGGCGCTGGTGGCGGATGCGAAGATCCTGGTGCTGGACGAGGCGACGGCGAATATCGACAGCTATACCGAGATGCAGATCCAGAAGGCGCTGCAACGGCTTCTGGAAGGCCGCACCGGGCTGGTGATCGCCCACCGGCTGGCGACCATCCGCAACGCCGACCGGATCGTCGTGCTGCAGCAGGGCCACAAGATCGAAGAGGGCGACCACGAGACGCTGATGGCGCAGAAGGGGCTCTACGCGAAGCTCTACGACCTGAACTACGCCAGCTTCGACGACCTGCCGGAGGATCTGAGCGAGGCCGACCGCGCCATCGCGACATAGGGCGCGGGGCGGGTCGCATCGCCGAGCCCGCGTTCCCTCCGGTGCCGGCCCCGCTCGTCGCCGACCGCACCCCGTGCCACGCGCCCACTCGGTGCTGTCCATCTGCCGTCGGTTCGATAGAGTGCCCGTGGGGCCGGCCGGGGCCGGCCCACCGCGGATTGGCAAGACTCGGGAGGAGCGATGCCGCGCTATCTTGGGATCGACGTTGGGACCGGCTCGGCGCGGGCCGGGATCGTCGACGGGTCGGGCGCGCTGTTGGGGACGGGCGAGGCGGCGATCGGGCTGTGGCGGCCGCGCCCCGGCTGGGCGCAGCACGCGAGCGCCGATATCTGGCAGGCGGTCTGCCGCGCGACCGCCGCGGCGCGCGCCGCCGCCGGCGTGGGCGGTGTCGACGGGATCGGCATGGACGCGACCTGCTCGCTGGTGGCGGCCGGCCCGGACGGCGCCCCGGTCTCGGTCGATCCCGACGGCGCCGAGGATCAGGACGTGATCGTCTGGATGGACCACCGAGCGCTCGACGACGCGGCGGAGATCAACGCTATCGGCGGCGACCCCCTGGCGCATGTCGGCGGGCGGATCAGCCCCGAGATGCAGATGCCCAAGCTGCGCTGGCTGCGCCGCGAGGCGCCGGACGCCTGGGCCAGGGCGGCGCGGGTCTGGGATCTGTCCGACTGGCTGGTCCACCACGCGACCGGGACCGAGGCGCGCTCGCTCTGCGCCGCCGTGTGCAAGTGGACCTATATGGGCCATCGCGGCCTGCAGGGCGAGGGCTGGGACGACGGCTTTCTCGACGCCATCGGGCTGGGCGAGCTGACGCGGGAAGGGCGCGCGCGGATCGGCAGCCGCTTTCTCGCGCCGGGAACGCCCGCCGGGGTGCTCGACGCGCGGGCGGCGGACGAGTTGGGGCTGGCCGAGGGCACGCCGGTCGGCGCCGCCCTGATCGACGCCCATGCCGGCGCGCTCGGCACGCTCGGCGCGGGCGGAGAGGGCGCGGCAGGGCGGCTGGCGGTGATCGCGGGCACCTCGACCTGCCATATCGCGCTGTCCCCCGAGCCCGCCTTCGTCCCCGGCGTCTGGGGGCCCTACTGGGGCGCGGTCACGCCCGGGACCTGGTGCAACGAGGGCGGCCAGTCCGCCGCCGGCGCGTTGCTCGACGCGGTGATCGCCCGCCACGCGGCCGCGGCCGAGCTGGCCGCCGCGCCGGGCGGCGTCCACGCCGCGCTCGCCGAGCGGCTGGCGGCGCTGGCCGGCCCCGGCGGCGAGACCGCCACGCTGACGGCGCGGCGCCACGTCCAGCCCGACTGGCACGGCAACCGCTCGCCCCTGGCCGAGCCGTGGCGGCGCGGCACCATCGACGGGCTGACGCTGGAGACCGGCGCGGACGACCTCGCGCTCGACTACCTCGCCGCGATCCAGGCGCTGGCCTACGGCACGCGCCACATCGTCGAGGAGATGCGCGCGGCCGGCCTGGCGGTCGACACGCTGGTGCCCTCGGGCGGCCTCGCCCGGTCGGAGCTGTTTCTGCGCGAGATGGCCGACGCGACCGCCTGCGCCGTCGCCTGCCCGCAGGTCGACGAACCGGTGCTTCTGGGCGCGGCGATGCTGGGCGCGGTCGCCGCCGGCCACCATGCGGACGCTGCGGCGGCGATGGCCGCGATGGCCCCCGCCGCCGAGACCCGCGCGCCGCGCCCGGCGCTGGCCGGCTACCACGACCGCAAGTACCGCGTCTTCCGCCGCATGCAGGCGGATCACGCGGCCTATGCGGAGATCATGGAAACGGCGCAATGATATTGCCGGGCGCCGCACGTCATGCCCGGGCGCACGCGGCCGCGCAGGCGCCTACCCGTCCGAAACCGGCGCTCGATTGACGCAGCCGGGGCGGAGGGCTAGGAACCGACGACCGCTCGATGTCCGCGCGCGTCAGGCGGGCGGATATCGCGGCCGGTCGGCCGCCGGGCACGGCCGGACCGGGATCGCGGCGCCCCGCGGGCGCCCGAGGACAGGGGACCGGACAGATGGACTTCACGATACCCCCGGAGGTCGAGGCCTATCGCGCCCGCATCGCGCGGTTCGTCGCCGACGAGATCCTTCCGGCCGAGGCCGAGCCGGACGCCTGGGACGCGCATGGCAACATCGCCGAGCCGCGGCTGAGCGAGCTGCGCGCGCGGGCCAGGGCCGAGGGGCTGTGGTGTCTCCAGCTGAAACCCGAGTCCGGCGGCCAGGGGCTGAGCAAGACCGACATGGCCGTCTGCTACGAGGAGATGAACCGCTCGGTCTTCGGCCCCGTCGTGTTCAACTCCGCCGCGCCCGACGACGGCAACATGATGCTGCTGGAGATGGCCGCCGACGACGCGCAGAAGGCGCGCTGGCTGGCCCCCATCGCCGCCGGCGAAGTCCGGTCCTCCTTTGCCATGACCGAGCCGCATCCCGGCGGCGGCTCCGACCCGGGCATGATCCGGACCACGGCCGAACGGGACGGCGACGACTATGTCCTGCGCGGCCGGAAATGGTTCATCACCGGGGCCGAGGACGCCGCCCATTTCATCACCATCGCCCGCACCTCCGACGACGCGCGGCGCGGGCTGACCGCCTTCCTGCATCACCGGGACGATCCCGGCTGGCGGATCGAACGGCGCATCCCGATCATGGGACCGGAAGAGCACGGCGGCCATTGCGAGATCGTCTATGACGGCCTGCGCCTGCCCGCCGACCGGGTGCTGCTGGGCGAGGGGCTGGGGCTCCGGGCGACCCAGATGCGCCTCGGCCCCGCCCGGCTGACGCATTGCATGCGCTGGCTCGGCCTCGCCAAGCGCTGCGTCGAGATCGCGCGTGCCTATGCCGAAACCCGCCACGGCTTCGGCATGCGCCTGGCCGACCGCGAGAGCGTGCAGATCATGCTGGGCGACCTGGCGATGCGGATCGAGATCGGGCGCCTGCTGGTGATGAAGGCCGCCTGGGCGCTGGACCAGGGCAGCCGGGCGCGCAAGGAGGTCTCGATGGCGAAGATCCACGTCGCCAATCTGCTGCACAAGGCGGCCGACGTGGGCATTCAGATCAACGGCGCACGCGGCTACTCCGGCGATACCGTGCTGGAATGGATCTATCGCTATGCCCGGCAGGCGCGGCTCGTCGACGGCGCCGACGAGGTGCACCAGATGGTGCTGAACCGCCACCTCGCCGACGAGGGGCGCGACTTCTGGACATGGCCCGATGCCGGCGGCTGATCCCCCGCTGCGGCCGCGCCCGTCCCACGAGACGCCCGCACATGAACGGGCTTGATCTCGACGCCCTCCGGGGCTGGCTGGCGCGCCGGTCGCCGGGCGAGTCGCTCCGCCGCGCCGAGCCCATCGCCGGCGGCCAGTCGAACCCGACCTGGAAACTCGTCACAGACCGCCGCCGCCTGGCCCTGCGCAAAAAGCCCGAAGGGCCGATCCTGAAAGGCGCCCACGCCATCGAACGCGAGTTCCGGGTGCTGCAGGCGCTCGCCGGCACCGAGGTGCCGGTCCCCGAGGCGCTGTGGCTGGAAGAGGATGCGCAGGTGCTCGGCACGCCGTTCTACGTCATGGCCTGGCTCGACGGGCGGGTCTTCACCGACAGCACCCTGCCGGGAATGACGCCGGCCGAGCGCCGCGGGATCTATTTCGCCATGGCGCGCAGCCTCGCCCGGCTTCACGCCGTCCGCCCCGAGACGGTCGGCCTGGGCGATTACGGCAAGCCGGGCAGCTATTTCGAACGCCAGTTGCGCCGCTGGTCGGGCCAGTACGACGCCTCCGAAATGCCTCGGATCGCGGCGCTGGACCGAGTGGCGGCCTGGCTCGACGCGAACATGCCCGAGGAGGACGGCGCGGCCGCCATCGCGCATGGCGATTTCCGGCTGGGCAACCTGATGGTCCACCCCGAAGAGCCCAAGGTGATCGGGATCCTCGACTGGGAGTTGTCCACGCTCGGCCACCCGCTGGCCGACCTGGGCTTCTGCGTGATGCCATGGACCACCGGCCACGACGAATACGGCGGCCTGATCGGCACCGACTGGGAGACGGCCGGCATCCCGACCCGCGCCGAATTCGTGGCCGAGTATCGCCGCCACGCGCCGCCGACACCGCCGCTGCGGCCGTTCCACATGGTCTTCGCGCTGTTCCGCTTCGCCGTCATCTTCATCGGCATCGCCGAGCGCGCCCGCGCCGGCAGCGCCGCGGCGGACAACGCGGCCTCGCTCGCGCCGCTGGCCGAGCGCTTCGCCGTCCGCGCCACCGAGATCATCGACGCCGAGGCCGACGGGGCGGGCCCAAGGCTCGGCTGACCGCGCCGACAACGCGGGCCCGGCGCTCGCCCCCGCTCAGCGGTTCGTGCGGGCCAGCAACAGGACCGCCAGCAGCCCCACCCCGACGACGAGCAACGCGGCCGGCGACGCCTCGCCGATCTTCTCGAGCGACGCCTTCTCGTGCACCCGCGTGGCCAGCGTGTTGTAGTTGAACGGGCGCAAAAGCAGCGTCGCCGGCAACTCCTTCACGCAATCCACGAAGACCAGGAGCAGCGCCGTGCCCACCGACCCCCGGATCAGCGGCACATAGACGTCGCGCAGCGCGCCGCCGGCCGACCGCCCCAGCGACCGCGCCGCCATCGGCAGGCTGGGCGACACCCGCCCCAAGGCGGCATCCGCCGCCCCCTGCGCGATGGCGAAGAACCGCACGACATAGGCATAGACGATGGCAAAGGCCGAGCCGGTCATCAGAAGCCCCAGGTCCCAGCCCGTCGCCGCCTCCACCGCGTCGGCGATCGCGTTGTCCGCCGCGGCCATCGGGATCAGCAGCCCGACCCCCAGCACCGCGCCCGGCGCGGCATAGCCGATGGTGGTGAAGGGCAAAAGCATCCGCGGCAGCGGGCTGCGCGCCAGCCGCACGCCATAGACCAGAAACAGCGCCGCCGCCACGGTCAGCACCGCCGCCGTGCCGCCCACCGTCAGCGTGTGCAGCAGCGCGCGACCCAGCCCGGGATCGACCCAGTGCTCGGGATTGTCCAGCGCATGCGCCAGGATCACGCCGCCCGGCAACAGGAAGCCCAAGGCGAAGGGAAAGGCGCAGAAGCCGAAGGCGACCCAGCCGCGCCCGCCCGACAGCCGCACCGGCTCCATCGGCCGCTGCGACCGCGACAGGCGGTAGAACTTGGCCCGGCGCCGGCCCAGCTTCTCCATCGCCACCAGCGCGAAGATCAGCACCAGGATGACGCTGGCGATCTGCGCCGCGCCGCCGGCATTGCCCGATTGCAGCCAGACGCTGAAGATGCCGGTGGTCAGCGTCTGCACCGCGAAATAGTCGACCGTGCCGAAATCGCTGACGCATTCCATCATCGCCACGGCCGTCCCCGCCGCGATCGCCGGCCGCGCCAGCGGCAGCCCGACGGCAAAGAACCGCCGCACCGGCCCCGCGCCCAGCGCCTGCGCCACCTCGTAGGAACAGCCCGACTGCTCGCGGAACGCCTGCCGCGCCAGCAGGAACACGTATGGATAAAGCGCCGCCGACAGCACCACGATCGCCGCGCCGCGCGACCGGATCTCGGGAAACCAGTAGTCCCGCGCCGACTGCCAGCCGAACAGCTCGCGCAGCGCCGTCTGCACCGGCCCCGCATATTCCAGGAAGTCGACCAGCGCATAGGCCCCGACATAGGCCGGGATCGCCAGCGGCAGCAGGTTCAGCCACTGCAGCACCCGGCTGCCGGGAAACCGGTACATCGCCATCAGCCAGGCGAGCCCCGTCCCCGTCGCCGCGCAAAGCACGCCCACCGACAGCGTCAGCAGCAGCGTGTTCCCGAAATACCGCGGCAGCGTGGTCGTGATCAGGTGCGGCCAGATATTCTCGGTCGGGTGCAACGCGATCCACACGACCGACAGGATCGGCATCAGGACCAGCGCCGCGATCGCCACGGCGCCCGCCGACCACCGGTCGATCCGCAGCCGCCGTCGCGGCGCGCTTAGTTGAGCGTTTTGCTCGGCCATGACCTGCGCCCTACTCCAGCCCCGCCGCCCTGTCCAGCGCGCGCCCGCCGCCGCCGGCACGCCCCGCAGGCTTCATCCTGGCAAAAATACGCGCATCCCGCCCGCAAAACCCGACAAGGCGGCCGGACCGGCGCGTCGCGGCGCCGATTTCGGGAAAGATCTTGCGCGGACGCGCGCCTTTCGGAACGCCCCCGCGCGCGCTCACATCCCCAGGGCGGACTTGTACATCTCCAGCACCGCCTCTTCCTCGGCGATGTCGTCGGGCTCGCGCTTGCGCAGGGCGATGACCTTGCGCATCACCTTGGTGTCGTAGCCGCGGGCCTTGGCCTCGGCCATCACCTCCTTCTGCTGGTCGGCGAGATCCTTCTTCTCGGCCTCCAGCCGCTCGAATCGCTCGATGAACTGGCGCAGCTCGTCGGCGGTCACGCGATAGCTGTCGGGGGCGTCGGTGGCGGTGTCGCTCATTCTCGGGGGGTCTCCTGCCTCTCGTCTCAGGCCCCGCGAAATACCGCCCCCGCCCGCGCCCCGCAAGGCCGGGCTTGCCCGGCGGCGGCATCCGCGCTACCCGACCGGACGCAAGACGGGAGAAAGCGGCATGGACTGGCTGATCTGGATAGGCGCGGCGGTGTCGCTGGTGGGCCTGGCGGGCCTGGTCTGGTGCATCGTGCTGGTCTGGAAGGCCCGCCGCGCGCAGCTGCCCGACGCGGAACTGCGCGAGCGGGTGCGCCGGGTGATCCCGCTGAACATGGGCGCCCTGCTCCTGTCGGTCTTCGGGCTGATCCTGGTGATCGTCGGCATCGTCCTCGGCTGACCGCCGGCCGGGCCGCGCACCCCGGCCGTCCGGCGCCACCGTTCAGACTGGCCGTTCAGAATGGCCGATCAGACCGGCATGTTGTCGAACAGGTCGTCCGCGTCCTCGTCCTCGAGCTGCGCCTCGAACCTGCGGTAGTCCTCCGGCACCGGGAGGCCCATCGACTCCAGCTCCGAGATCTTCTCGCGCAGCTGCTCCTGCAGCACGTGCCGGTCCTCGGGCCGTTTCGCGATCTCGTCGAGAAGGGCGCTGATCGCCGCCTTCATGTCCTCGAATGCCATGGCAGTCATCTCCTTGGTTCCCCCAGTCGTCCGCGCCCGTGTCAGGCCCGTGTCAGGCCCGTGTCAGGCCCGTGTCAGGCCCGTGTCAGGGCTTCGCGGTCGCTCCGGCGCAGGCGCGGCACAACGGCGTATAGGGTACCACATCCAGCCGCTCCGGCTGAATGGAATCGCCGCATCGGGCGCAGTACCCGTATTCTCCCTCGTCCATCCGCTGAAGCGCCGCCTTGATCTTGCGGATTTCCGCCTGACCGCTGGACCCGAGCCCTTCGAGCACCTCTTCGCCTTCGCGTTCGGTGGCCATCTCCTCCCAGTCGCGCGCCTGATGCGAATCGAGCTCCTCCTCGATTCCGTGCAGCCGGTTCTCCAGCTCGGCCAGCCGCGCCTCCAGATCCGCGCGGCGCTCTTCGATCGTCTTCATCGGCATGTCTGTCTCCCTTCGCGACATTTAGAGGCAAAATCCGCCCCGGCCACATTGATACAGGTCAAGCGTTGCAACACATGCAAAAAACACTATATGATGCCGAGGTTTCGGACAGAGCCCCGCCGCGGGGCGCATCGCAGTTGGCTGCAAGGACAGGAAGAATGATCGAACAGGACTGGATACACGGCTTCCTCGGAGGCTTGATGATCGGCGGGGCGGCGGCGCTGTTCCTGCTGGTGAACGGGCGCATCATGGGCGCCTCGGGGATCGTCGGCGGGCTGGTGGACGGCTCCGGCAAGTCGAACTGGCGCGAGCGCGCGGCCTTCGTCGCAGGGCTGGTGGCGGTGCCGCCGATGCTGGTGCCGCTCTATGCCGAGGTCGACACGCATATCTCGCAGAACGTCTTCGTCATCGTCGCCGCCGGCCTCTTGGTGGGCATCGGCTCGCGGCTGGCCAACGGCTGCACCTCGGGCCACGGCGTCTGCGGCATCTCGCGCTTCTCGCTGCGCGGGATCGTGGCGACGGTCTTCTATCTTCTCGCGGGCGGCATGTCCGTCCTGCTGTTCAAGCATCTGTTGGGGGTGATCTGACATGCGCCTGCTTTTCGCACTGATTTCCGGCGGCCTGTTCGGGGCCGGTCTGCTCGTCTCGGGCATGGTCGACACCACCAAGGTGCAGGGCTGGCTCGACGTGTTCGGGGCCTGGGATCCGACGCTCGCCTTCGTGCTCGGCGGCGCGATCCTGCCGATGGCCGTCGCCTGGCGCTTCACCGTGGGCCGGGCGCCGAAGCTCGGCGGCACCTTCCCGCCAAAGCCCGAGCCGCGGCTCGGCCACAACCTCGTCGTCGGCTCGCTGCTGTTCGGCGCGGGCTGGGGGCTGGCCGGGCTCTGCCCGGGGCCGGCGCTGGCCTCGGTCTCCTTCGGCGGCTGGGGCGGGCTCGTCTTCCTCGCCGCGATGCTGGCCGGCATGGCCGTCGCCCCGCCGGCGCGCCGCTGGGTAGACGCCATGGCCGCATAGTCGTACACCATGCGCATGGACATACGGCGCATCTCCCCCGACTACGCGGTCGCCCCGCAGATCGAGCCCTCGGACTTCGCCGCCCTGGCGTCCGAGGGCTTCACCACCGTCATCAACAACCGGCCCGACGACGAGGTCCCGCCCAGCCACCAGTCCGCCGCCATGCGCGACGCGGCCGAGGCGGCGGGGCTGACCTATGTCGAGAACCCGGTGGTCAACGGCGCGATGACGATGGACATGGTCGAGACGCAGGGCAAGGCGCTGGCCGAGGCGGAGGGCCCGGTCTTTGCCTGGTGCCGCTCCGGCACCCGCTGCACCATCGTCTGGGCGCTCAGCCAGGCGGGCAAGCAGCCCACCGACGCGCTGGTGAAGGCGGCGGCCGACGCCGGCTATGACCTGGCCGGCCTGCGCGGCCAGATCGACCAACTCGCCAAGGGCTGACCGCGGCTGCGTCCCGCTCACTCCGGCAGATCCAGCGGCGCGGCCATCGGCATCGGGTCCAGATCGGCCGGTGCCTCCGGAAATGCCGGCTCGGCCATCGGCGCCGGCGGCGGCGCGCTGGCGGCGGGCGCATCGGCGGCCGGCGCATCGTCTGGTGGCGTGTCCGTCGGGGTCTCCGGCGCCAGGGCCGCCTGCGGCCCGGCGCCGCCCGACGCCGCGTCGTCGCCGCCGACATGCAGCCGCACCGCACGCATCGCGCCGGAGCGTCCCAGCCGCGCCGTGATGATGCGGCGCCCGTCCACCGCGCGCAGTTCCACACCGTCCAGCGTGGCCCGCCCCAAGGGCACCACCTGCCCGGCCTCCAGCGTCGTGATCTCCGCCAAAGGCAGCCTGATCCGGCACAACACGCCCTCCAGCCGCACCGCGCTTGCAAGAACCGCCTTTTCCATGGCGGCGGACCAATCGGTTTCCGCCGCCGGCGGGTCCGGCCGGGCCGGAACCCGTGTCGGCAGGATCAGGTGCAGGCTGCCCTCCTTCGCGTCGGAGGCGAAGGTCATGTCGACCGTCAGATGCAGGTGCGGGGCGTCCTGTATCGCCATCGCGGCCACCCGCGCCTCGGGGATGCGGCCGGCGAAGCCGTAGCCGTCGATCGGCGGCAGACCGCGGCAGTCCGCCGCCAGGGCGGCGAAGGCGGCGAGGATCTGCTCCACGAAGTCGCGCACCAGCAGCGCGTCGGTGCCGGTCGGCCGCCGCTCCGCCGCCGGTGCCTTCAGGACCCGGCCCATCGTCTGCGCCTCGGTCGCCGCGGCGACGGCCTGCGGGCACAGAACCGCCAGCGCCACCGCGCCGCCCGGCCCGTCGAGCCGCAGGGTCAGGGCGCGCTCCGGCAGCGCGTCGGCCAGGCCGTCGGGCGACAGGCTGCCCTCCGTCATCCCGCGCAGCGCGACGGGCACGCACAGCGCCGCATCGCCGGCCTTGGCCAGCGCCAGGCGCATCGCCTTGGTCGGCGTCATTTCGGCCAGGCCCAGCGCGGCCCGCCGCGCCGCCGCCTTGCGCCGCAATACCGGGATGTCCTTGTCGTCGCCCATGCCTCTGCCCGATCCGCCCGTCGCCCCAGACCTGCCAGACCGGGGTTACGAAAGGGTTGAGAAACCCCCGAACACGGAAAGAAACGCGGCCGGCGCGGCCTATTCGGCCGCCTTCGCCTGCGCCAGCGGCAGGGTCACCCGAAAGGCCGCGCCCCCCTGCCCCGGCAGATAGGCGATGGACCCGCCCAGCCGGTCGACGATCTCGCGGCAGATCGCCAGCCCCAGCCCGGCGCCGCCGGCCCGGCTCTGATCCGTCAGGCGCGAGAACTTCTCGAAGATCATCGACTGGCTTTCCTTCGGAATGCCCGAGCCGTTGTCGACGAAGTCCACGCGCACGCCCTCGCCCCGCTGCGCGACGGCGATGCGCAGTTCGGGCCGCGCGGCATCGCAGTATTTCTCGGCATTCGCGATCAGGTTGATGAACACTTGCGCCAACCGGTCGGTGTCGGTCAGAAGCCGCACCTTCTCCAGCGCCGGATCCCGCCGGATCGTCAGCGCGCTGCCCTGCAGGCCCGCCGCGGCAACCGCGCGTTCGATCACCAGATGCAGGTCCGCCTCCTGCCAGTTGAGCGAGACCTGCCCGTTCTCCAGCACGCTCAGATCCAGCAGATCGTCCAGAAGCCGCGTGAGCCGGATCGCCTCGTCGTGGATGATCGTCGCAAAGCGCTGCTGATCCGCCTCGGCCATCGGCGCCTCGGCCATCATGATCTCGGAAAACGCGCGGATCGACGTCATCGGCGTGCGCAGCTCGTGGCTGATCTGGCTGAGAAAGGCGTCCTTCTGGATCGACAGCAGCGTCAGCTTCTCGTTCGCCTCGCGCAGCTGGCGGGCGGTGCGCGACAGCTCCTCGCGCTGCGCTTCCAGCTGCGTGGTGTGCTCCATGATCTGCGCCGTCTCGTCGGCCACCGCCATCAGGTCCTCGACCGAGACCGACGCGCCGCCGGTGATCTGGCCGACCATCGCATGCGCCGTCGCGGCGCCCACCGAGCCCGCAAGCTCGCGCTCCAGCGTCTCGATGAAGTCCGGCGTGGTGTCCGGCAGATAGCCGCCCCCGCCCTGCCGCGCCGCCTCGCGCTGGAACAGCGCCTGCGCCGCGTCGGACCCGAGGATGCGCTGCGACATGATCAAGAGATCCTCCGCCTCCGCCCCGCCCTGCGCCCAGCCGCGCGCGCTGCTGGAATGCTCGAAGACGTTGACGAACTGGGCGCCCTGCAGCCGCTCCAGCGGGCCGGGAAAGCTGAAAAGCGAGACCATGACGAAGGCCGCCGTGTTCAGCAGCATCGACCAGAAGACCGAATGTACGACCGGGTCCAGCCCGTCCATCCCGAACAGCGCCCGCGGCCGCAGCCAGCCGATCCCGAACGGCCCCTCGGCCACGGCGGCGCCCGACATCAGGAAGCTCTCGCCGAAGCTGGGCAAAAACAGCGTGTAGGCCCAGACGACGAAGCCCACGGCCAGCCCCACCGCCGCCCCGTTGCGCGACGCGCCGCGCCAGAACAGCCCGCCCAGCAGCGCCGGCAGCACCTGCGCCACGCCGGCGAAGGAAATCAGCCCGATCGCGGCCAGCGCCGTCGAGCCGCCGGAGAAGTGGAAATAGAGATAGCCCAAGAGCAGCACCGCGGCGATGGAGATGCGCCGCGCGGTGATCACCACGTCGCGCACGTCGCCCGACATGCTGGCCGCCTCGCGCCGAAGCGACAGCCAGATCGGCATCACGATATGGTTCGACACCATGGTCGACAGCGCGATCGCCGCGACGATCACCATCGAGGTCGCGCTGGAAAAGCCCCCCAGAAAGGACAGCATCGCCAGCCCGTCCCGGTCCTCTGCCAGCGGCACGGTCAGCACGTAGAGGTCCGCGTTCCCCTGCGGCAGCAATTCCAGCCCCACTACCGCGATGGGGATCACGAAGAGCGACATCAGGAACAGGTAGAGCGGGAAGGCCCAGGACGCGACGGCCACGTGCCGCTCGTCGGAATTCTCCACCACCATCACCTGGAACATGCGCGGCAGGCACAGGAACGCGGCCCCCGACAGAAAGATCAGCCCCGCCCAGCGCCCCGCCGCCGGCTCCCACCGGGCGATGTCGGACTGAGCGATCCGCGCCGCGATATCGGCCGGCCCGCCGGCGATCCCCCAGACCACGAAGACCCCGACCGCCAGCAGGGCGAACAGCTTCACCACCGCCTCCAGCGCGATGGCGGTGACCACGCCGTGATGCCGCTCGTTGGCGTCCAGCGTCCTTGTGCCGAACAGGATGGTGAACAGCGTCAGCCCCGCCGCCACCACCACCGCCGTGGTGTCGAGCTGCTCGAATTCCGGCACCCCACCGCCATCGGCCGAGAAGACGGCGAAGGACAGCGTGACCGACTGAAGTTGCAGCGCGATATACGGCGTGGTGCCGATCACCGCCAGCAGCGTCACGAAGACCCCCAGGAGGTTCGACTTGCCGTAGCGCGACGAGATCAGGTCGGCGATGGAGGTGATCCGCTGCGACCGGCCGATCCGCACCAGCTTGCGCAGGAGCCACCACCAGCCCACCATCACCAGCGTCGGGCCAAGGTAGATGGTCACGAATTCCAGGCCGGAATTCACCGCGTAGCCGACCGCGCCATAGAAGGTCCAGGCGGTGCAGTAGATCGACAGCGACAGCGTGTAGACCAGCGGCGAGCGCAGCCAGCCGACATCGCCCCGCTCCGCCCGCCGCTCGGCGGCGAAGGCCACGCCGAACAGCAGCGCCACATAGGCGAGGCACACCGCGACCAGCATGTTGAAGCCGATCATCCGCCCGACCCGTCCGGCCCGCCCGAGCCGTCCGTCCTGTCCGGGCCGGCCCCGGTCTCGGGCACTGCCGGCGCGTCCGGCCGGACCAGCGCCCGCGAGAATGCCCAGGCGCCGCCGATCAGCGCCGCCCAGACCGCGAAGACATAGATGCCGCCGCCCGCCGTGCCGATCACCCGCTCCGGCGCCAGCGCCCAGACCAGCGGCATCAGCCACAGGAACGCCCCCAGCACGGGCAGCATCCGCGCCCCGTCCATCATCCGGCGGCGGCGATAGCCGCGGCGCTCCAGGAAGACGGGGCGCCGGCTCATGCCGTCACCAGATCGCGCACCGCCTCCAGCACTTCGGCGTTGGAGAACGGCTTGGTCATGAAGCGGCTCGCCCCCATCCGCTCGGCCAGGTCGCGGTCGCGCGCCTGGCCGCGGGCGGTCAGCATCAGCACCGGCAGGCTCTCGGTGCCCGGATCGGCGCGCAAATCCGCCAGGATGTCGAAGCCCGAGCGATTGGGCAGCATCACGTCGAGGATGATCAGGTCCGGCCGGCGCCGGGCGACCTCGTCCATCGCGGTGCGGCCGTCGGCATGCGTGTCGACGGTCCATCCGTCGCGGGACAGGATGAAGCTGATGGCCTGGATTATGTTCGGTTCATCCTCGATCAGAAGAACACGCTTGCCCATTCGCCGAACCCCTCCCCTGGTTCCGCCCCGGTCGTCCCGCGCGTTCCGGCGACTATCGCCCAAGGCCGGGCGGGTGTCAAAAGCCAACGCGGCCCCAGAGCCTTAACGCCTCCGCCGCCTCGCGCCGGCGGGCGAGTGCGTGCGAACGGCCCGGAAGCACGCTCACGCGACCTCCGCCAGGATCGACGGCTCGCGCCGGGCCGTGCAGTCGCCGCGCGGACAGATCCGGCACGAGGTGCCGACCCGCAGCGCGCCCTCGGCGGGCACCCGCATCCGGTCGCCCGGCACGATCAGCATGACAGCCTCGAAGACCGGCGGCGCGTCGAAGCCCGGCACGCCCATCGGCTCGGCCACCGCATAGGCCATGAAGCGCCGCGGGTCGCGGCCGGCCATCTCCACCGCCGCGCGGACCGGCGCCAGCGGCCGGCTCAGCGCCTGGTAGAGCGGCCAGAGCGGGCACGCCGCCCCGAAGCGCGGCAGCGGGAAGCCGTCGACCGGCTTGCGGAAGGTCAGCGTGCCCGAGCCGTCGCAGACGACCAGCCCCAGCCGCCCTGCCCCCTCCGGCGGCGGCAGCGCCGCCAGCCGGCGCAGGACGGTGCCCATCCCGACCCCGAAGCGCGCGGCCAGCGGACCCGGGTCGTACCCGGCCTCGCGCGCGGCGGGCTCGAACGACGCCAGCGGCAGTGCCTCGGCATCCGCGCGGTAGCGGGCCAGCCATTCCTCCGCCAGCGCCCGCCCGGCGGTGGTCGTCAGCTCCGGCGCCTCCTGCACCATCGCCGCGGGCGTCGCGGGCAAGAGCCGCTCCATCTCGCGCAGGTGATAGTCGCGCGCTTCCAGCCAGGCCTCGAGTTCCTCCTGCGGCGCGCCCACCGGCTGCGCCTGCTCGCCGGTGGCGTCGAGGTAGTTCACCAGCGCCTGGCTGGTTTCGGCCAGCCGCTGGCTGTCCTCGTGGATGTTGCGGTGAAAGCGGTCGCGCCATTCCGGCGCGATCTCGCCCGGCTCCACCAGGATCGAGGCGGTGGAGTTGATCGCCGTGACCGTCGACAAAAGCTCGTGCAGCGAGGCGGCGAGATGCGGGTCGTGGGTCATCCGGTCGGACAGCCCCTCGACCACGCGCTCCAGATGCGCGATCCGCCGCCGCTGCGCCGCCACCAGCGCCGCCCAGCCCGGAAAGCGGCCGGCGAACTCCTCCGCCCGGCCCTCCTCGGCGCCGGCATCCGGGGTCACCGCCGCCGCGTCGCGCAGGCCGGCGACCAGCGACGCTTCGGCCCGGTCGGCCAGCACCGCCGGGTCCACCTCCAGGGCACGGGCGATGTCGGTCAGCAACTTGCCCGCGATTCTGCGCTTGTTGTGCTCGATAAGATTCAGATATGCCGCACTAATTCCGACTGTGCGCGCTAACACCGACTGCTTGAGTCCCAGCATCGTCCGGCGCTCGCGGATCCGGCTTCCTGTCAACGCTCCGGCGGGCATCGGCCACCCCCTTGAATCGCAACGGTTTCCGCGCCGCGCTGAAAATTCCTTTACAAATGCGGCGCGCGCACTGTGTATTTCTTTACAGATTTTCCGTTGCGTTAAAAGCCCTTGTTGCGATGTTTTCCTGCGCCACTCATTAATGATGACATCCTGTAAAAGGGTGCGGTGGGCCGTGGAGGATCGGCCCGCCAGGACGTTCACGCAACGGGAGGATTACATGTCCAAAACGAACCTGACTCGCCGCGGGGTACTGCGTACCGGTGCCGCCACCGGCGCCGGTCTTGCGCTGCCCACGATCTTCACTTCCGCCGCCTCGGCCTTCACCAACGCGCCGGGCGACAGCGAGGTGACGCTGGGCTTCAACGTGCCGCAGACCGGCCCCTATGCCGACGAGGGCGCCGACGAGCTGCGCGCCTACGAACTGGCGGTCGAGCACCTGAACGGCGGCGGCGACGGCGGCATGCTGTCGACCTTCTCGTCGAAGGCGCTGGACGGCACCGGCATCCTGGGCCGCGAGGTGAAATACGTCACCGGCGACACCCAGACCAAGTCGGACGCCGCGCGCGCCTCGGCGAAGTCGATGATCGAGAAGGACGGCGCGATCATGATCACCGGCGGCTCGTCCTCGGGCGTGGCGATCGCGGTGCAGGGCCTCTGCCAGGAGGCGGGCGTCATCTTCATGGCCGGCCTGACCCACTCCAACGACACCACTGGCAAGGACAAGAAGGCCAACGGCTTCCGCCACTTCTTCAACGCCTACATGTCGGGCGCCGCGCTGGCGCCGGTGCTGGCCCAGCGCTACGGCAAGGACCGCAAGGCCTATCACCTGACCGCCGACTACACCTGGGGCTGGACGCAGGAAGAGTCGATCGTCTCGGCCACCGAGGCGCTGGGCTGGGAGACGGTGAACACCGTCAAGACCCCGCTCGCCGCGACCGACTTCTCCTCCTATATCGCCCCCGTGCTGAACTCGGGCGCCGACGTGCTGGTGCTGAACCACTACGGCGGCAACATGGTCAACTCGCTGACCAACGCGGTGCAGTTCGGCCTGCGCGAGAAGCAGGTAAACGGCAAGAACTTCGAGATCGTCGTGCCGCTCTACTCGCGCCTGATGGCGCGCGGCGCCGGCGAGAACGTCAAGGGCATCCTGGGGTCGACCAACTGGCACTGGTCGCTGCAGGACGAGGGCAGCCAGGCCTTCGTGCGCTCCTTCGGCACCAAGTACGGTTTCCCGCCGAGCCAGGCCGCGCATACCTGCTACGTGCAGACGCTGCTCTATGCCGATGCCGTCACCCGCGCCGGGTCGTTCAACCCCTGCGCCGTGGCCGAGGCGCTGGAAGGCTACGAGTTCGACGGCCTGGGCAACGGCCCGACGCTCTACCGCGCCGCCGACCACCAGTGCTTCAAGGACGTGCTGGTCGTGCAGGGCAAGGAGAACCCGCAGTCGGAATTCGACCTCCTCGAAGTCGTCGAGGTCACCCCGGCCGAGCAGGTCACCTACGAGCCCGACCACCCGATGTTCGACGGCGGCAACCTGGGCGAGTGCAACCCGGGCGCCTGAGCGCCTTCCGGAAAATCGTTACGCAGGGCGGGGTTAACCCCCGCCCTGCCGCAAGTCGCCGCCGCGGAGACCGCCGGCGGGCGCATCCCTTATGACACAGGGTTGGGGACCATGGACGCAATCATTCTTCAGGTGCTGAACGGGCTCGACAAGGGCTCCGCCTATGCGCTCATCGCGCTGGGCCTGACACTGATCTTCGGGACGCTCGGGGTGGTGAACTTCGCCCACGGCGCGATCTTCATGCTGGGCGCCTTCTGCGCCGTCACGCTGCAGCGGATTCTGTCGCTGTCCTACACCGTGGTCGACGAGACCCGGACCGACTTTCTCGGCAACCCGCTGAAGGTGGATGTCCCCTATGTCGAGGGATGGTTCGGCGAGGCGACCGGGCAGGCGATCATCGAATGGTCGGTGCCCCTGGCGATCCTGTTCGCGATCCCGGTGATGCTGCTGATCGGCTTCATCATGGAGCGCGGCCTGATCAAGCACTTCTACAAGCGCCCGCATGCCGACCAGATCCTCGTGACCTTCGGCCTGGCCATCGTGCTGCAGGAGCTGATCAAGTACTTCTTCGGCGCCAACCCGATCCCCACCCCGGCGCCCGACGCCTTCACCGGGTCGTTCGACTTCGGCGCGATGATCGGCTTTGCCGAGAACGCGATCATCTATCCCTACTGGCGGATGATCTACTTCGTCTTCGCGCTCGTCATCATCGGCGCCGTCTTCGCCTTTTTGCAGTTCACCACCTTCGGGATGGTCGTGCGCGCCGGCATGGCCGACCGCGAGACCGTGGGGATGCTGGGCATCAACATCGACCGCAAGTTCACCATCATGTTCGGCATCGCCGCCGCCGTGGCCGGGCTTGCCGGGGTGATGTACACGCCGATCAACTCGCCCAACTACCACATGGGGATGGACTTCCTGGTGCTGTCCTTCGTCGTGGTCGTGGTGGGCGGCATGGGCTCGCTGCCCGGCGCGGTGCTGGCCGGCTTCATGCTGGGCATCCTCGAAGCCTTCGCCTCGATGAACTGGATCAAGGACATCCTGCCGGGCATCGACCAGATCATCATCTATCTCGTTGCAATCGTCATCCTGCTGACCCGGCCGCGCGGCCTGATGGGTCGCAAGGGCGTGATGGAGGAATAAGCCAATGTTCGGCCTGTCCAAGAAAGACACCACCTTCCTGCTGATCGTCTGCTTTCTGACGCTGGCGACGCCGATCCTGCTGCAGCCCTTCCCCGAGGGCTCCGCCGGGGCCACCTTCAACGCCGGCTACCCGGACCTGATGCAGCGCTTCGCGATCTTCGGGATCTTCGCCATCGGCTTCAACATCCTGTTCGGGCTGACCGGCTACCTCTCCTTCGGCCACGCGGCCTTTCTGGGGGTCGGATCGTACTCGGTGGTCTGGATGTACAAGCTTCTGGACTACAACGTCATCCCGGGCCTGTTGCTGGCGATCGTCACCTCGGCCATCTTCGCCCTGGCGATCGGCTATGTCAGCCTGCGGCGCACCGGCATCTACTTCTCGATCCTGACGCTGGCCTTCGCGCAGATGTCGTTCAACCTGGCCTACTCGGTGCTGACGCCGCTGACCAACGGCGAGACCGGCCTGCAGGTCTATACCGACGACCCGCAGATCCTGATGGGCGAGAACTCTCCCACCTCGCCGCACCTGTTCGGCCTGGTGATGCGCGACAGCGTGCAGATCGACATCGGCGGGTGGCTGTTCACCTTCAACATCGGCTACTACTTCTGCGCCGTCATCGCGATCCTCGCCTTCTACCTGAGCCTCAGGATCTTCCGCTCGCCCTTCGGCATGATGCTGCGCGCGATCAAGACCAACCAGACCCGGCTCAACTACACCGGCCTGAACTCGCGGCCCTACACCCTGGCGGCCTTCGTGATCTCGGGCATGTATGCCGGCCTGGCCGGCGGCCTGATGGCGGCGATGGACCCGCTGGCGGGCGCCGAGCGGATGCAGTGGACCGCCTCGGGCGAGGTCGTGCTGATGACGATCCTCGGCGGCGCGGGCACCCTGATGGGGCCGATCCTGGGCGCGGGCTTCATCAAGTACTTCGAGAACATCTTCTCGAAGATCAACGACAACATGCTGCACCAGTGGTTCGGCTGGATGCCCGACGGCATGGAGGACGCGCTGATCTTCATCTCGCACTTCTTCGTCGGCAAGTCCTGGCACCTGACGCTCGGCCTGCTGTTCATGCTGGTGGTGATCTTCCTGCCCGGCGGCCTCGTCGAGGGCGGCCAGCGGATCGCCCGCTGGGTCCGCGGCAGGCGCAAGAAGGGCTCGGGCGACGACCCCGAGCATCACCCGAAACCCGCGCCGCACGTGGCCGAGTAAGGAAGGGGACACCATGGGAATCCTCGAAGTCAAAGGCGTCAACAAGCGCTTCGGCGGCCTGCAGGCCCTGGGTGACGTGAACCTCAGCGTGCAGGAACGCTCGGTCCACGCCATCATCGGCCCGAACGGCGCCGGCAAGTCGACGCTCCTGAACTGCCTCGTGGGCAAGCTGATCCCCGACACCGGCAGCGTCATGTTCGACGGCAACTCGGTGCTCGGCCGCAAGCCGCACGAGATCAACCAGATGGGCATCAGCCGGGTGTTCCAGACGCCCGAGATCTTCGCCGATCTCAGCGTGATGGAGAACGTGCTGATCCCCTGCTTCGCCAAGCGCGACGGCTCGTTCCGGCTGCACGCCTTCGAGACGGTGGCCAACGAGGGCGAGCTGAACGACGAGGCCGAGAAGATGCTGGCCGACGTCAGCATGCTGGAGAAACGGCACATGCTCGCCTCGTCGCTGTCGCGCGGCGACAAGCGGCGGCTGGAGATGGCGATGTGCCTGGTGCAGCGCCCGAAGCTTCTGCTGCTGGACGAGCCGACGGCGGGCATGGCCCGCGCCGACACCAACAACACGATCGACCTGCTCAAGGAGATCAACGACCGGCGCGACATCACCATGTGCATCATCGAGCACGACATGCACGTCGTCTTCTCGCTCGCCCAGCGGATCACCGTCCTGGCCCAGGGCACGCCCCTGGTCGAGGACACGCCGGACAACATCAAGGGCCACCCGAAGGTCCGCGAAGCCTATCTCGGAGAGGCGCACTGATGACCATGATCGAAGAAACCAAATCGGGACGCTACGAACGTCCCGACTTCTCCAAGCACGGCAATCAGGCCTCCACCGCGCCGGCCTTCTTCTCGGCCTGGGATCTGCACGCCTATTACGGCGAGAGCTACATCGTGCAGGGCGTGTCGTTCAACGTCCACGAGGGCGAGATCCTCGCGCTTCTGGGCCGCAACGGCGCCGGCAAGACCTCGACCCTGCGCGCCATGGCGCGGCTGGGCAGCCCGCAGCTGACCCATGGCGAGGTCTGGCTGGACCGCCAGGCGCTGCACCCGATGGCCAGCCACGAGGCGTCCGCCAGCGGCATCCAGCTGGTGCCCGAGGACCGGCGCATCATCCCCGGCCTGACGGTCGAGGAGAACCTGCAGCTGGCGCAGATCGCGCCGCCCGCCGGCTGGTCGCTCGACCGCATCTACGAGCTGTTCCCCCGCCTCGGCGAGCGCCGCAAGCAGGAGGGCGTGACGCTCTCGGGCGGCGAGCAGCAGATGCTGGCCATCGCCCGCGCCCTCGCCCGGCGCATCAAGGTGCTGCTGCTGGACGAACCCTACGAGGGCCTCGCCCCGGTGATCGTCGACGAGATCGAGAAGACGCTGAACATCATCAAGGAGCAGGGCATCACCACGGTCATCGTGGAGCAGAACGCCATTCGCGCCCTGATGCTTGCGGACCGGGCCGTCATCCTCGACACTGGCACCGTGGTGTTCGACGGCACCGCGCAGGAAGTGCTGGACGACGAGGCGCTGCGCGCCGAATACCTGGCCATCTGACGGCCCGCGACCCCAGAGAGACACCCGCCCCGGCCCGCACCGCACTGGGCCGGCGGCGCAATGGGATGGAGGAGATCACATGCTGGATCAATCGGACAACGTCTACAAGCCCGCCGACGAGGTCGTCGCCAACGCCCATATCGGGCCGGACACCTACGAGGAGATGTACGCCGCATCCGTCAACGACCCCGAAGCCTTCTGGGCCGAACACGGCAAGCGGCTCGACTGGATCGAGCCCTACACCAAGGTGAAGAACACCGATTTCACCTTCGGCCAGGTCTCGATCAAGTGGTTCGAGGACGGCGTGCTGAACGCCTCGGCGAACTGCATCGACCGGCACCTGAAGACCCGCGGCGACCAGACGGCGATCATCTTCGAGCCGGACGAGCCCGACGGCGAGGTGCAGCACATCACCTATAACGAGCTGCACGAAAAGGTCTCGCGCATGGCCAACGTGCTGCTGAGCCAGGGCATCATGCGCGGCGACCGGGTCATCATCTACCTGCCGATGATCCCCGAGGCCGCCTATGCCATGCTGGCCTGCGCCCGGATCGGCGCGATCCACTCGGTCGTCTTCGCCGGCTTCTCGCCCGACGCGCTGGCCAACCGGATCAACGACTGCGGCGCCAAGCTCGTCATCACCGCCGACACCGCCCCGCGCGGCGGCCGCAAGACGAACCTGAAGTCGAACACCGACGCGGCGCTCCTGCACTGCTCGGACAAGGTCCGCTGCCTGGTGGTGAAGCATACCGGCGACCAGACGACCTGGATCCAGGGCCGCGACGTCGACGTGCTCTACCTGATGGACCACGCCAGCCCCGACTGCCCGCCGCGGCCGATGAACGCCGAGGATCCGCTGTTCATCCTCTACACCTCGGGCTCCACCGGCAAACCCAAGGGCGTGGTGCACACCACCGGCGGCTATCTCGTCTTCGCCTCGATGACGCAGGAATACACGTTCGACTACCACGAGGGCGACGTGTTCTGGTGCGGCGCGGATGTCGGCTGGGTGACGGGACACACCTACATCCTCTACGGCCCGCTGGCGAACGGCGCGACCACGCTGATGTTCGAGGGCGTGCCCACCTATCCCGATGCCGGCCGCTTCTGGCAGGTGATCGAGAAGCACAAGGTCGCCCAGTTCTACACCGCCCCCACCGCGATCCGCGCGCTGATGGGCCAGGGCACCGAGTACCCCAACAAGTACGACCTGTCCTCGCTGAAGGTGCTGGGCACGGTGGGCGAGCCGATCAACCCCGAGGCCTGGGCCTGGTACAACGACAATATCGGCAAGGGCAAACTGCCGATCGTCGACACCTGGTGGCAGACCGAGACCGGCGGCCACATGATCACCCCGCTGCCCGGCGCGATCTCGACCAAGCCCGGCTCGGCCACCCTGCCCTTCTTCGGCGTGCAGCCCGTCGTGCTGGAGGCCGAAAGCGGCAAGGAGATCACCGACAACCCCGCCGAGGGCGTGCTGGCGCTGAAAGACAGCTGGCCCGGCCAGATGCGCACCGTCTGGGGCGACCATGAGCGGTTCGAGGCGACCTACTTCCAGCAGTACAAGGGCTACTACTTCTCCGGCGACGGCTGCCGCCGCGACGAGGACGGCTACTACTGGATCACCGGCCGCGTCGACGACGTGATCAACGTCTCGGGCCACCGCATGGGCACGGCAGAGGTGGAATCGGCGCTCGTCGCCCATTCCAAGGTGGCCGAGGCCGCGGTGGTGGGCTACCCGCACGACATCAAGGGCCAGGGCATCTACTGCTACGTCACCCTGATGAACGACGTGGAGCCGACGGACGAGCTGAAGAAGGAGCTGGAACAGTGGGTCCGCACCGAGATCGGCCCCATCGCCAAGCCCGACCACATCCAGTGGGCCCCCGGCCTGCCCAAGACCCGTTCCGGCAAGATCATGCGCCGCATCCTGCGCAAGATCGCCGAGAACGACTACGGCGCGCTGGGCGACACCTCGACCCTGGCCGACCCCTCGGTCGTGGACGACCTGATCGAGAACCGGCAGAACAAATAGGCGGGACCGCACCGCACGTGAAAAGGGCCGGAGCGCGCGCTCCGGCCCTTTTTCGTCGCCGGGCGACAGGGCAGCAGCGCCCCTTGCCGTCACGACGGTCATGGCCCGGCTTCCTTCATGCCTCGCTTTCCTGCGCACGGGTCTCATGGCAGGTATCGGCTACTTTTTGTAAATACAAAATATACACATGATTTCGAGACAGATGCCTCGGACATCACGGCGTCCGGGACTTCCTGTTAGCGCTATCCATAGCAATATCAGCGACATAGCACCCCGTCCAACCTCGGACACTTCGGCTTGCACCCGCTTTCGCTCTCCCCCAAACTCCGCCCGTTCAACAAACCGGAGACCCCCATGAACGGCGCCGAGTCGCTCGTCAAAACCCTGCTGGCCAGCGGCGTCGACACCGTCTTCGCCAATCCCGGCACATCCGAGATGCACTTCGTCGGCGCCCTCGATTCCCATCCCGAGATGCGCTGCATCCTCTGCCTGTTCGAAGGCGGCACCTCCGGCGCCGCCGACAGCTATTTCCGCATGAAGCGCGACGTCTCGGCGACGCTCCTGCACCTCGCCCCCGGCTTCGGCAACGCCTTCGCCAACATGCACAACGGCCGCAAGGCCGGCTCCGGCATCGTGAATATCGTGGGCGAGCACGCCACCCACCACCTCGCCTACGAGTCGCCGCTGAAGGGCGATCTCGACGGCATGGTGGCGACGGTCAGCCAATGGTCCCGCCGCAGCACCGACGCCCCCTCGGTCGCGCGCGACGGGGCCGAGACTGTGCGCGCCGCCCGCGCCCTGAACGGCCAGATCGCCACGCTCGTCCTGCCCGCCGACACCGCCTGGACCCCGGCCGAGACCCACGTGACCGCCGCCGCGCCCGCACCCCTCCACCGCCCCGAGCCGGAGCGGATCGACGCCGCCGCCCGCCGCCTCTCTCAGCTCGGCGCGGTCCTGATGCTCGGCCGGCACGCGCTCTTCGGCGAGGATCTGGAGCTTGCCGCCCGCATCGCCGCCAAGACCGGGGCGCGGCTGTTCTCCGACACGGCGATCTCGCGCCTGTCGCTGGGCGCCGGCGCGCCGCGGATCACCCAGTTGCCCTATGCGGTGCCGCAGAAGGCCGCCGCGCTGGAGGGCGCCAGCTCGATCACGCTCGTCGGCCTGCACCGGCCGGTGACCTTCTTCGCCTATCCCGGCACGTCCAGCCTGCCCGAGCCGGCCGACTGCGAGATCGACGACCTCTGCCGCCCGGAGATGGACATCTCCTGGACCCTGCGCGCCCTGGCCGACGCCACCGGCGCGCAAAGCACCGCGCCGGCGGTCAACGACATGCCGCCCCCCGCGGTGCCCACCGGCCCGGCGACGGGCGAAAAGACCGGCCTCGCCCTCGCCGCGCTGCTGCCCGACAATGCGATCTTCCTGAACGAGGCGGTCTCGAACGGCCGCAACTACGCCAGCGCGCTGCGCGCCGCCCGCCCGATCGACGTGCTGGGCAGCACCGGCGGCTCCATCGGCTGGTGCCTGCCCGGCGCCGTGGGCGCGGCGACCGCCTGTCCGGACCGCAAGGTCGTGGCCGTCACCGGCGACGGCTCGGCGATGTACACGATGCAGTCGCTCTGGACCATGGCGCGCGAGGGGCTCGACGTCACCGTCGTCGTCCTCGCCAATCGCGGCTACCAGATCCTGCGCGGCGAGATGACCAATGTCGGCATCCGCGGCTACGGCGCCAACGCCTCCGCCATGCTCGATGTCGAGAACCCGACGCTCGACTTCGTGGCCCTGGCCCGCGGCCACGGCGTCCCCGCCACCCGCGCCGAGGACATGGAGACGTTCGCCCGCGCCCTGACCGACGGCATCGCGGCCGAGGGGCCCTCGCTGATCGAGCTCGTCTGCCCCTGATCCGCGGCGATCCGCCGATCGCGGCAACCTCACCCGGCGGCATGCCGCGCAAGGGCCGGCCGGGCGGAACATCGCCGCCCCCGCCGTGTTGACCCTGAGCGCAAGGGGGCGATCCACTCTGTCGTGGACGCTCCGCCAATAAACATCTTCGAGGAGAAGGCCTTTATGAAACGCACCGCGACTGCCATCGCCCTGACCGCGACCATGGCGCTCGGCGCCTGCACCGAAGGCGGTTACCTGAACCGCGACGAGGCGATCGCCGCCGGCATCGGCGCGGGCTTCGGCACGATCACCGCCAAGGCGCTCGGCGCCAACACCGAATGGACGATCATCGGCGCGCTCGCCGGCGCCGCGGCCGGCACGCTCGTGGCCCGCAACCAGGCCGCCAACGAATGCGCCTACGCGCGCGGCGACGGCACCTACTACACGGCGCCCTGCCCGTAAGGCCCGGACGCCGCCATGAAGAAAGGCCCCGCCGGAACGGGGCCTTTTTTCGTTGATCCGGCGGGCGGGATGCCTACAGCGCCTCGTCCGTGATCTCATGCGTCCAGGCCGCGTCGCCCGGATGCTCTGTGATCACCGGGTCCGAGCCGCCGGACAGCAGCGATTCCACCGTCCGCTCGAAATCGGCCGGGTCCAGCGCGCCTTCCGACCCCTGGGTCAGCTTGGCGATCTCGCCCATCATCCGCTTCTGGTGCTTTTCCGTCTGGGCGCCGGTCTCGTCGTATTCCAGCACGATCTCGGCCGCCTCGTCGGGGTTCTCCTCGGCGTATTTCCAGCCTTCCATCGAGGCGCGCACGAACCGCACCATCTTGTCCACGAAGGCCGGATCCTTCAGATCGTCCTCCATGACCCACAGGCCGTCCTCCAGCGTCGCGACGCCCTGGTCCTCGTACTTGAAGGTGATCAGTTCGTCCTCGGTGATGCCGGCGTCGATCACCTGCCAGTACTCGTTATAGGTCATGGTCGAGATGCAGTCGGCCTGCTTGTTCAAGAGCGGATCGACGTTGAAGCCCTGCTTGAGCACCTCGACCCCGTCCTCGCCGCCGTCGGTCGGGATCTCCAGCTGGCTCATCCAGCTCAGGAACGGGTACTCGTTGCCGAAGAACCACACGCCCAGCGTGCGGCCGGGGAAGTCCTCGGGCCCCTCGATGCCGGTCTCCTTCAGGCAGGTCAGCATCATGCCCGACGACTTGAACGGCTGCGCGATATTGACCAGCGGCAAGCCCCGCTCGCGCGCGGCCAGCGCCGCGGGCATCCATTCCACGATCACGTCGGCGCCGCCGCCGGCGATCACCTGGGTCGGCGCGATGTCGGGGCCGCCCGGCTTGATCGTGACGTCGAGATTCTCGTCCTCGTAGAACCCCTTCTCCTTGGCCACGTAGTAGCCCGCGAACTGCGCCTGGGTGACCCATTTCAGCTGCAGCGTCACCTCGTCCTGGGCCTGGGCCCCGGTGGCCGCCAGGCCCAGCGCCAGCGCCCCCATCATCCGTTTCATCATGGTCGTTACCTCCTTGTTGTCGTTGCGACCTGTCTCAGGTCCGTTGCGAGGGATGCCAAAAGGTCAGCCCCCGTTCGATCGCCGCCACCAGCCCGTAAAAGACCGAGCCCGCGATGGCGGCGACCGTGATTTCCGCCCAGACCATATCAATGCCCAGGCGGCCCACCTCCGTCGAGATGCGAAACCCCATGCCGCGCGTCGGCGAGCCGAAATACTCCGCCACGATCGCCCCGATCAGCGCCAGCGTCGTCGAGATCTTCAGCCCGTTGAAGATGAACGGCATCGCGGCCGGCAGGCGCAGTTTCCACAAGGTCTGCCAATAGCTTGCCGAATAGGTCTTCATCAGGTCGCGCTGCATCGGCCCGGTATCGGCCAGCCCCGAGACGGTGTTGACCAGCATCGGGAAGAACACCATCACCACCACGACCGCCGCCTTCGACTGCCAGTCGAAGCCGAACCAGCCCACCAGAATCGGCGCGATCCCCACGATCGGCAGCGCCGCCACGAAGTTCCCGATCGGCAGCAGCCCGCGCTGCAGGAACGGCACCCGGTCCACCAAGAGCGACGCCGCGAAGGCCGCCGCGCAACCGATGACGAAGCCCGACAGCGCGCCCTTCATCACCGTCTGCCGGAAATCGCCCCAGAGCGTTTCGGTCTCGGCCGCGAAGGTGGCGGCGATGGCGGTGGGCGCCGGCAGGATGACGGGCGACACCTCCAGCCCGCGCACCATGAGTTCCCACATCACGATCACGGTGATCCCGAAGACCACGGGCACCGCGATCTTCCCCGCGAGCGTGTCGGACCGGCGCGAATTGGCCACGGCCACGTTCAGGCCCCAGCCCACGCCCCAGACGATCAGCGCGGCGATCACCAGTCCCATGCCGTCCCCCGCTTCATCTTGGCAAGAATACGCCCGCCGGAGGCATGAAATCTCGACCGACCCCGGATCATCGCGCGAACCCCATCCGCTTCATCGCCACGCCCTGCATCACGGCCACCAGGCTCACCAGCACGCCGGCCAGCACCGCCGCGGCGATCAGCGCCGACCAGATCATGATCGGGTTGCCGAACTGGTCGCCGATCAGGATGCGCGCGCCCAGCCCGCGGATCGCGCCGGTCGGCAGCTCGCCCACGATGGTGCCCACCAGCGCCGCCGCGATCCCGACCTTCAGCGAGGTGAACAGGTAGGGCACCGACGAGGGCAGCCGCAGCTTCCAGAACGCCTGCGACGCGCTCGCATTGTAGGTGCGCATCAGGTCCAGCTGCATCGCGTCGGGCGAGCGCAGGCCCTTCACCATGCCCACGAGCACCGGGAAATAGCACAGATAGGCCGAGATGATCGCCTTCGGCACCGCGCGCCCCTCGACGCCGATGGAGGCCAGCAGCACGATGATCATCGGCGCGATGGCGACGATGGGGATGGTCTGGCTGATGATCGCCCACGGCATCAGCGTCATGCTCGCCGTGCGCGAATAGACCACCGCGACCGCCATGAGGATGCCCATGATCGTGCCCAGCGCGAAGCCCGTCAGCGTCGAGCGCAGCGTCACCCAGCCGTGGAACACGAGGCTCCGTTTCGAGGTGACAGCCTTGTCGATCACCGTGTCGTAGAGCTCGGCGCCGATCTGGTGCGGCGCCGGCAGCCGCGGGCGGTCCTGGCTCATCGTGTCGCGCACGACCTCGCCGAAGCTCAGCGGCCCGTCCGCGCGGTCCAGCGTCCAGGCGCTGTTCATCCACACCGCCCCCGCGTACCACAGAAGCACGATGGCCGCGACGACGGTCAGGATCGGAAAGACGTTACGCATCCCGCTTCTCCCGCCGCTTGCGCAGCCAGGCCTGGAACAGGGTCATGATCTCGTTGGCCAGAAGCAGCGGCAGCACCACGATCGCGATGCCCAGCGCGGTCGACAGGGCGCCCTCCTCGGGCGGCTCGCCCAGCACCCAGACGCCGAGCAGCACCAGCCACAGCACCAGCCCGATCGCCATCAGCCAGCGGCGCACGCTCATCTCCGGCCCTCACTCGTCATAGGCGTGCCCCGCGCGCAGGCCCTCGCGCACCCGGTGCGCCACCTCCAGGAACTCCGTCGAGTCGCGGATGTCCAGCGGCCGCTCCTTCGGCAGCGGGCTTTCGATCACGTCGGTGATCCGGCCCGGCCGCGGGCTCATCACCACGATCCGGGTCGAGAGATACACCGCCTCGGGGATCGAGTGGGTCACGAAGGCGATGGTCTTCTCGGTCCGGTCCCAGAGCTTCAGGAGCTGCTCGTTCAGGTGGTCGCGCACGATCTCGTCCAGCGCGCCGAAGGGCTCGTCCATCAGCAGGATGTCGGCGTCGAAGGCCAGCGCCCGAGCGATCGAGGCGCGCTGCTGCATCCCGCCCGACAATTGCCAGGGATACTTCTTCTCGAAGCCCGCCAGGTCGACGAGGTCCAGCACCCGCTTGACCCTTTCCGACATTTCGGCCTTGGAATACCCCATGATTTCCAGCGGAAGCCGCACATTTCCCGCAATCGTCCGCCACGGGTACAGCCCTGCCGCCTGAAACACGTAGCCGTAGGCCCGGTTGCGCCGCGCCTCGTCGGCGGTCATCCCGTTCACCGTCAGCGTGCCCTCGGTCGGCGTCTCCAGCGCCGCGATGCAGCGCAGGAAGGTGGTCTTGCCGCAGCCCGACGGCCCGATGAACGAGACGAAGTCGCCCTTCTCCACGGTCAGGCCGATCTTCGACAGGGCATGCACCGGCCCGTCATTCGTCTGGAAGGTCAGTCCCAGGTCGCTTGCCTCGATGACGCTCAAGCGTATCCGTCCCCCATCTCGATGTTCCACAGCCGCGGCTCGGCGAATTCTACCGAGTTTCCCGCCGGATCGCGCACGTAGATCGACCGCGCCCCGTTCGGCCATTCGAAATCCGCCTCGATCCCCACGCCGGCAGCCTCCAGCCGCCCGCGCCATTCGTCAAGCTCCGCGCCCGCGACGGCGAAGCAGATATGCCCCGCGCCGTCGGCCCCGTGCGGCGGCACCGGCAGCCTGGCGTTGTCGGTCGGCACCCGTGTCGCTTCGGCGATGAAGCACAGCACGACCGTCGTGCCGCAGCGGAAGAACACGTGCCGCCCCTCGACCCGCAGGATCTCCTCAAGCCCCAGCAGGCCCGCGTAGAAGCCCGCCGCCGCGTCCAGGTCCTCCACATAGACCGCCGCTTCGAGCACCCCGCGCAGCGCCGCCATCACGCCTCTCCCCAGTGATAGACGCACCAGAACACCAGGCCGGCGACCCCGCCCCCGGCGAAGAGCGCCGCCAGGAAACCGGGGCTGTCGAACAGGTGCTCGGTCAGCGACACGCCCATCATCGCGCGCAGCGCGACGAGCGAGACAAGCGGCAGGAAGGCCACGCCCACCGCATAGGGGACCGGTCCCTTCGGCCCGCGCCGCCCGATGAAGACCACCAGCAGGGCGCCGATCCCCAGGGCCAGAAGGCCCAGCGGCAGCATCAGCTGGAACGGCAGCCGCAGCACGTCCACCAGCCCCGCCCCCGACGGCCCGGCGGCGAGAAACCCGATCACCCAGGTTCCCGTCACATAGGCCGCGATCAGGCCCGTCAGCGTGCGCAGCCGCAACATCACCGGACCCCGTCAGGCATCGGCCTTGCTCCAGCTTTCCGCCAGCCGCTCCGTGCCGGTGAACAGCCCGTGGTTGCGCGTGCCGAGCCGTTCTCCGGCCACGAAATTCTCCAGCCGCGCCCAGTCGCGCAGCAGCGTGCCGCGCCAGTAGTCGCGATAGAGCCCTTCGTCGATCGCGCCGCTCTCCACCATCCGGGCCAGCAGGGTGTAGACCGCCAGGATGAACCGCGCCCGGCGTTTCTCGACATCCGACAGGTCGTCATAGGCGCGCTGATGCGGGCCGGCAAAGAACTCCGCCCGCGCATCCCGGAACTTCTCGTCCTGCAGCGCCTCGTGGATGGTCGCCAGCGATTCCCGCTGCAGCCGCCGCACCTCGGTGTCCACGTCGGTGCGCTGCAGCCCGACCTGCCGCCACACGAAGACCGTGGTGACGATCACCGCCAGCGCGGCGGCGACCGTCGAGATATCGGCGATCAGGTCGATCCATTGCACGCCCCGGCCTCCGGCTCAGACCCCGCTGGCCGGAATGCCCGTCCGCTCCACCTTGCGCGGCGCGGTCAGCTCCTTCCAGGTCGACAGCGCCTTGTTCACCGGGTTCACCGGCTCGCGCTTGACGAATTCCCCGTGCCCGGGCTCGTGCTTCATGTCGCCGTCCAGCACCGCGACCTTGCCGCGGGTCAGGACATAGCGCGGCAGGCCCTTCACGTGCTTGCCCTCGAAGACGTTGTAGTCGATGGCCGACTGCTGGGTCTTGGCACTGATCGTCTTTTCCTTCTCCGGGTCCAGCACCATGATATCGGCATCCGCGCCCACCAGAATCGCGCCCTTTTTCGGGTAGCAATTCAGGATCTTGGCGCTGTTCGTCGAGGTGACCGCGACGAACTCGTTCGGGGTCAGCCGCCCGGTCGACACGCCATAGGTCCACAGCATCGGGATCCGGTCTTCCAACCCGCCGGTGCCGTTGGGGATCTTGGTGAAGTCGCCCACGCCGTAGCGCTTCTGCTCGGTGGTGAAGGCGCAGTGGTCCGTCGCCACCACCGACAGCGAGCCCGACTGCAGCCCCGCCCAGAGCGACTCCTGGTGCTGCTTGTTGCGGAAGGGCGGCGACATCACGCGGCGGGCGGAATGGTCCCAGTCCTTGTCGAAATACTCGCCTTCGTCCAGCGTCAGGTGCTGGATCAGCGGCTCGCCATAGACCCGCTTGCCCTGCATCCGCGCCCGGCGGATCGCCTCGTGCGCCTCCTCGCAGGAGACATGCACCACGTAAAGCGGCACGCCCGCCATGTCGGCGATCATGATCGCGCGGTTCGCGGCCTCGCCCTCGACGGCCGGCGGCCGGGAATAGGCATGCGCCTCGGGGCCGTTATTGCCCTCGGCCATCAGCTTGGCCTGCAGGTCGGCCACCACGTCGCCGTTCTCGGCATGGACCAGCGGCAGCGCGCCCAGTTCGCCGCAGCGCTGGAACGACGCGAACAGCTCGTCGTCATTGACCATCAGCGCGCCCTTGTAGGCCATGAAGTGCTTGAAGGTGGTGATGCCGCGGTCCTTCACCACCGTTTCCATCTCGTTGAACACCTGCTCGCCCCACCAGGTGATCGCCATGTGGAAGGAATAGTCGCAGGCGGCGCGCGTCGACTTGTTGTCCCACATCTGGATCGCGTCCAGCAGGCCCTGCCCGTCCGGGCTGGGGATCGCGAAGTCCACCACCATCGTGGTCCCGCCGGCCAGCGCCGCGCGCGTGCCGCTCTCGAAATCGTCGGTGGAGTAGGTCCCCATGAACGGCATCTCCAGATGCGTGTGCGGGTCGATCCCGCCGGGCATCACGTAGCAGCCCGTCGCGTCCAGCTCCTCGTCGCCCTTCAGGTTCGGCCCGATCTCGACGATCTTGCCGCCGTCGACCGCGACATCCGCCTTGTAGGTCAGGTCGGCGGTCACGACGGTTCCGTTCTTGATGACTGTGGTCATGTCAGTCCCCTGTTGTGTTGGGGCCGTGTTGCCGGCCCTCGGTTCGGTGTTTCGCGCGCCGTGTCAGCCGACGCAGTCGAGCAAGAAGTACTGTCCGTCCTTGCGGTAATAGTAGCAGCCGTCCTCGCTGACGAAGACGTCCGCGGGCGTGACACCGGCCGGAAGCTGTTCGGCGAAGCCCAGCGGCAGCGCGTGGTCCAGCGGGGTCACCTCTACGGTCTGGCGATGCTCGGCCGCCCCGGCGGGCAGCGCGAAGATCAGCGCGGCGACGGCGACAAATCCCGGCCCCCTCATTCCACGATCTCCGCCGTCTCGACGACCGCGTGGAACAGCACCTCGGCGCCCGCGCGCGCCCATTCGGGCGAGATCTCCTCGGCCTCGTTATGCGACAGCCCGTCGACGCAGGGGCACATCACCATCGCCGTCGGCGCCACCCGGTTGATCCAGCAGGCATCGTGCCCGGCGCCCGAGACGATGTTTCTGTGCGAGTATCCCAGGCGTTCCGCCGCGTTCCGCACCGCCTCGACGCAGGATTTGTCGAATTCCACCGGATCGAAGCCGCCGACCTTCTCGAACTTCACCTTCAGCCCCATGTCGTCGCAGATCTCCTCGGCCTCCTGCCGCATCCGCGTCTCCATCTTCTTAATCACCTCCAGGTCGGGCGAGCGGAAATCCACCGTGAACACCGCCTTGCCCGGGATCACGTTGCGCGAGTTGGGATAGATGTCGATATGCCCCGCCGCGCCCACGGCATGCGGCTTGTGCGAGCGGGCGATGTCGTCCACCAGCTCCAGCACCCGCGCCATGCCCAGCCCGGCGTTGCGCCGCATCGGCATCGGGGTGGAGCCGGTATGCGCCTCTTTCCCGGTGATCGTCACCTGCGTCCAGGACAGTCCCTGGCCGTGGGTGACCACGCCGATATCCTTGCCCTCGGCCTCCAGGATCGGGCCCTGTTCGATATGCAATTCGAAGAAGGCATGCATCTTGCGCTGGCCCACCTCTTCGTCGCCCTTCCAGCCGATCCGCACCAACTCGTCGCCGAACCGCTTGCCCTCGGCATCCTCGCGATCATAGGCCCAGTCCTGCTCGTGAACGCCGGCGAACACGCCCGAGGACAGCATCGCGGGGGCGAACCGCGTGCCTTCCTCGTTGGTCCAGTTGGTCACCACGATCGGGTGCTTCGTCTTGATGTCCAGGTCATTCAGCGACCGGATGATCTCCAGCCCGCCCAGCACGCCCAGCACGCCGTCATACTTGCCGCCGGTCGGCTGGGTGTCGAGATGCGAGCCCACATAGACCGGCAGCGCGTCCGGGTCGGTGCCCTCGCGCCGGGCGAACATGTTGCCCATCGTGTCCAGCCCCATCGACAGGCCCGCCGCCTCGCACCAGCTCTGGAACAGCGCGCGCCCCTCGGCATCCGCATCGGTCAGCGTCTGGCGATTGTTGCCGCCCGCCACGCCGGGGCCGATCCTGGCCATCTCCATGATCGACTCCCACAGCCGATCGCCGTTGATCCGAAGGTTCTCGCCGGGTGCCGCCATGGTATCTCCTCTCCGATTCGCGCCTCTTGTGCGGCTCCGTTCCGCCAGGCCGCCGCCGCTGGCCGCAAAGAGTTTGACCAAATGGTCAGAAGGACGCTACCACGGCATGGTAGCACGTCAAGCACTCTCGCCGGAGGCCCGCGCGGGTCGCGATCCTGCCCGGAAAAAAGGACAAAAATGGACGCATCCGCGCCCCGAACACGCATCCAGGAAAGAAACCGCGCCGCCATTCTGGAGGCGGCGCTGGACGTGTTCTCGCAGGCCGGCTTCCGCGGCGCGACGCTGGACCGGATCGCCAAGACCGCCGGTCTGTCGAAGCCCAACCTGCTGTACTACTTCCCCGGCAAGGAGGCGATCCACGTCGCGCTTCTGGCCGGTCTGCTGGACCTCTGGCTCGACCCGCTGCGCGCGCTGGACGACAGCGGCGAGCCGGTCGAGGAGATTGTCGGATATGTGCTACGAAAGCTGGAAATGGCGCGTGAATTTCCGCGCGAAAGTCGGCTTTTTGCAAACGAGATCGTTCAGGGCGCCCCCCGCATCGCCGACATCATCGAAGGCCCGCTGAAGACGCTGGTGGACGAGAAGGCGGCGCTGATCGGGCACTGGGCCGACGCGGGCCGCATCGCGCGGGTCGACCCGCATCACCTGATCTTCTCGATCTGGGCCACCACCCAGCACTACGCCGATTTCGACGCCCAGGTCCGCGGCATCCTCGGGCCGGGCGAGGCGCATTTCACGGACGCCGCGGAGTTCCTCGAACAGCTCTACCGGCGCGCGCTGCGCCCCGGTTAACCACGAGATCGGATTCCGCTTTCCGTTAACACTTCGTGCCGTCCGCCTGCGCTATGCTGCAGCCCAGAGAAGTCCGAGTGCAGGAGTTGACGAAGATGGATGCATTGGCCCCAATTCCACAATTGGGCGCGGGTGTCATACCGATCCGGGCGCAGGCCGATGCCGGCGCGGTGGCGCTGACCCCGGTCGAGGCGTCCGCCGGCGGGCGCGGCCCGCAGGCCCGGATGGACACCGCGCCGCAATCGACCGGCCGGATCCCGGTGCGCGACCGGCGCGACGGGGACGGCGACAGCGGCCCGGCCTATCGCGACCGGCCCAAGATCGACGACAACACGCTGCTGGGCCCCTCGCCCGCGTTCCAGGCCAATATCCTGGAGCTGGAGCGCGACCTCCGCCGCGCCATCGAACGGCTGGAGGGCGAGCGCAGCCGCGCCGAGGCCGAGGCGGCGATCAAGGTCGAGAAGGCCGAAGCGGCGCTCGAACGGGCCGAGATGGCCAGGCAGAGCGCCGAGGCCGCGGTCTCGGCCGATCTGCCGGACGCGCCCGAGGCGCCCGAAAAGACGACGCCCACCACGCCCGAAACGGCAAACGCCTCCCCGGCCCCGACCGGTGACGCCGAGGTGCCCGAAGACACCGGCACCGAGGTGGCAGAACCCGCCGCCTGACCTCAGTCGCAATTCACGACATCCGGCGCGGCAGGACGCCGCCAACCGACGGGGCCCGGCCCGAGGCCAGCGCCCCGAGGCGCCAGCTATTCCGCGGCTTCCTTGGCCGCCGGGTTGTTCGGATGCGTCGTCCAGTTGGCATAGTCCGACTCCACCACCCGGCCCGTCCGCTCGTCCAGCGTGCCCGGCGTCAGCCGCTCCATGGTGATGCAGTCCTCCACCGGGCAGACATTGACGCACAGGTTGCAGGCGACGCATTCGTCGTCCTTCACCTCGAACACCCGCCCCGGCTTCATCGCGATGGCCTGGTGGCTGGTATCCTCGCAGGCCGCGTAGCAGCGGCCGCACTTGATGCACAGATCCTGGTCGATCCGCGCCTTGGTCACGTAGTTCAGGTTCAGGTACTGCCAGTCGGTCACGTTCGGCACCGCCCGGCCTACCAGGTCGTCCAGCGCCATGCCCTTCTCGTCCAGGTACTGCGACAGGCCCGAGATCATCTCCTGCACCACCTTGAACCCGTAGGTCATCGCCGCCGTGCAGACCTGCACGTTGCCGGCGCCCAGCGCCAGGAACTCCGCCGCGTCGCGCCAGGTCGTCACCCCGCCGATGCCGGAGATCGGCAGCCCGTGCGTCTCGGGATCGCGCGCGATCTCCGACACCATCGACAGCGCGATGGGCTTGACCGCCGGCCCGCAATAGCCGCCATGCGACCCCTTGCCGTCGATCGTCGGCTCCGGGCAGAAATCGTCGAGGTCCACCGCGGTGATCGAATTGATCGTGTTGATCAGGCTGACCGCATCGGCGCCGCCGTCCTTCGCCGCCTTCGCCGGCTTGCGGATATCGGTGATGTTCGGCGTCAGCTTCACGATCACCGGCTTGTCGTAATACGTCTTGCACCACCGCGTGACCATCTCGATGTATTCCGGCACCTGCCCCACGGCGCTGCCCATGCCGCGCTCGGACATCCCGTGCGGGCAGCCGAAGTTCAGCTCGATCCCGTCCACGCCGGTCTCCGCCACCCGCTCCAGGATCTCGCGCCAGGCGTCCTCTTCGCAGGGCACCATGATCGAGGCGACGATCGCGCGGTCGGGATAGTTCGCCTTGACCCGCGCCATCTCCTCCAGGTTCGCCTGCAAAGGCCGGTCGGTGATCAGCTCGATATTGTTCAGCCCCAGCAATCGCCGATCCGCCCCCCAGATCGCGCCATAGCGCGGGCCGTTCACGTTCACCACCGGCGGCCCCTCGGAGCCCAGCGTCTTCCACACGACGCCGCCCCAGCCCGCCTCGAAGGCGCGGCGGACGTTGTATTCCTTGTCCGTCGGCGGGGCAGAGGCCAGCCAGAACGGATTCGGGGACTTGATCCCCACGAAGTCGCTGGAAAGGTCGGCCATTGGTCGTCTCCTTCTGGCTGCGCCGGCGCGGCCGGCTAGCTCTTCACGGTCTGGATCAGCACGAGGTTGCCCTCGCTGTCATGGATCATCGCCCAGCGGATGCCGGGCTCCCAGGGCGCATCGTCCGGCCCCATGTGGATCGGCACGCCGCGACGCTCCAACTCGTCGCAGGCCACGTCCACATTGCCGGTCACCAGCACCAGCGCCGGCGTGTCCTGCGGCGCGATCTCGTCGACATCGTTGAAATGCAGCAGGGTCTCGGCGTCCGGGATCTCGACGAATATCCACCGGCTGTCGCCATAGGGCGCGTCGCGCTCGACCCGGAAGCCCAGCTTTTCGACGTAGAAGTCGCGCGCACGCTCCACGTCGGTCGCGTCGATCGACTGGAAGTGGATGCGCTCGAACAGCGAGCGGCTACTCTGCGGCGAGTCTTGCATGGATGTCCTCCGCGGCGTCGCGCCCCTCGGCCACCGCCGTCACGGTCAGGTCGTCACCGCCCGCGGCACAGTCGCCGCCGGCCCAGACGCCCGCCACCGAGGTCCGCCCGGCGCCGGAGACGGCGATCTTGCCGCCCTCCAGCGTGATCCCGTCCGGCGCGCCCTCCAGCCGTTGGCCGATGGCGCGGAACACCTGGTCGGCGGGCAGCCGGAAGGTCTCGCCCGCGGGCTCCAGCCCGTTGGGGCCGTCCTGGGTATACTCGAACTCCACCTCGCGCACCGCGCCGTTGCCGATCACGCGGACCGGCATCGCGTGATGCACGATCCGCACCCCCTGCGACGCCGCCAGTTCCTGTTCGTACTCCGAGGCCGACATCCGCTCCTGCCCGCGCCGGTAGACCAGCGTGACTGCCTCCGCGCCCAGAAGCTTCGACTGCACCGCCGCGTCGATGGCGGTCATTCCGCCGCCGATCACCACCACGTTGCGACCGATGGCCAGCTTCGACAGATCGCCCGCCTGCCGCAGATCGGCGATGAAATCGACCGCGTCGGCGACGTTCCCGGTCTCCTCGCCCTCGGCGCGCAGCGCGTTCACGCCCGCCAGCCCCATCCCGAGGAACACCGCGTCGCAGTCCTCGCGCAAGGCCTCCAGCGTCACCGCCTCGCCCAGCGCCTGGCCGGCGCGCAGCTCGATCCCGCCGATCTGCATCAGCCAGTCGACCTCTTTCTGCGCGAACCCGTCCACCGTCTTGTAGGAGGCGATCCCGTATTCGTTCAGCCCGCCGGGCTTCGGCCGGGCATCGTAGATCACCACGTCATGCCCCTTCATCGCCAGCCGATGCGCGCAGGCCAGCCCCGCCGGCCCCGCGCCGACAACGGCCACGCGCTTGCCGGTGGCCGCGGCACGCTCATAGGGATGCGAGTTCTTCGCCATCACCGTATCGGTGGCATAGCGCTGCAGCCGGCCGATCTCGACCGGCTTGCCCTCGGCCACCTCGCGCACGCAGACCTCCTCGCACAGGGTCTCGGTCGGGCAGACCCGGGCGCACATGCCGCCCAGGATGTTCTGGTCGAAGATCGTCTCCGCCGCCGCCTCGGGCGTGCCGGTCGCGATCTGGCGGATGAACAGCGGGATGTCGATCGAGGTCGGGCACGCCTCGACGCAGGGCGCGTCGTAGCAGAAATAGCAGCGATCCGCGGCCACGGCGGCCTCGTGCGGGTCGAGCGGCGGATGCAGGTCGCCGAAGTTGTCGTCCAGCACGTCGCCCGGAAGCCGCCCGGCCACCACGCCGGGGGTGAACTGCGTATTGCCCATCGCGCGTCTCCCTGTCGCGTCTTTTGTCGGGAAACTGTGCCACAGGCTGATCTTTTATCAAACGGTAAAATTTCGGCGCGGCACGGGCCGGCCGGTCTCGGAGCCGTTCTGCCCGATTCAGCGCCAGATGCCGTAGGTCTTGCGCAGATACTCAATGGCCGCGCGGTTCTGCGCCGCCCGGTCCGTGCCGCCCACGTCGCTGCGGCACAGCGGGTCGACCGCTTCGGCCTCGGTATCCGTGGGGTCGCGATAGCCGCCCTGCACCCAGATCGGCACCCCCTGCAGCGCGACGCAGGCCGACAGCCAGACGTCGTCCACCGTCCAGCAGGGCGCGGGCACGTCGAACACGTCGTCGGGAAAGAACGCGGGCCGCACCAGCACGCCGCCGCGCCCCTCGAAGATGTCGGCATAGCCCGACCGCTTGACCACCCGCCGCCCCGGCGAAGGCAGGCCGCGCCCGCGCGTCAGGTCCTGCCAGAGAAAGCGCAGCTGGAACTCCAGATCCGTCACCCGCCAGCGCCGCGTGGCCCGGGGCTGCAACGCCCGTTCCCGGCTGCCCCCGGCCGCGTCATAGGCCTGCATCCCCAGCAGCGCCAGCGCCGCGTTCGGCCGGTCCCGCTCCAGCGCCAGGAAGCGCGCGGCCCAGTCGGGCGGGTAATGCTGATCGTCGTCGCAGAACAGGATCCGCGCGTCCTCCGCCCGCCCGGCCAGCGCGCCCAGAAGCTTCGTCGCCGGGCCCCAGTCCTCCTCGACCCGCCGGATCGTCACCCCGTCGGGCACTTCCGGCAGCGTCCCGTCCCAGTCGGGAAACCTGCGGTAGCGGCGCGGCACCTGCAGCTCGACCGAGACCGGCACCTCCTGCGCCACCAGCGAGCGCAGCGTCGCCCCGATCCGCCCGAACCGCGGCGGGATCGAGGACAGCGACACGACAAGCTCTTCGCGGCTCATGGCCAGATCCCGTAGGTCTCCCGGAAATAGGCGATGCAGCGCTTGTTCGCCGCGTCCCGGTCGGCGCCCTCGATCTCGGAGAGATACAGCGCGTCGGAGATTCCGGCCGGCGTGTGCTGCGTGTCGAACTGGTCGGCGATGATCCAGATCGGCACGCCGCGCCGCGCCAAGTGCCCCGAGAGCCACACGTCGTCCACCGTCCAGACCACGGGCGGGATGTCGAAGGCCAGGTCGTCGAAGAAGTCGGGCTTGACCATCGCCCCCGCGAAGCCCTCGAAACAGTCGGCATAGCCCGACTGCCGGAACAGCCGCCGCACCGGCTCGCGCAGGTATTTCCGTTCGACCGGCGGGAACAGGTATTCCCAGACCATCTGCGCCTTGAACTTCAGATCCCAGAACCGGCTGCGCTTTTTCGCGCGCGGCTTCGGGCGGTCCTTCATCGCCGACTGCCCGTAGCGGTCCGCCTCGAACCCGGCGATCGCCAGGCATGCCTCGGGATGCGCCTTGCGCGCCTCGACATAGGTCTGCGCCCAATGCGGCTTGTAGCGCCGGTCGTCGTCGCACAGCAGGATGTCCACGTCGTCCTGCCCGCGGTACTTCTTCGCCGCATACAGCACCTTGGTCGCCGGCCCCAGATCGTCGTCGCAGCGGACGATATCCACGCCGCCGGGCACCTCCGGCAACGTGCCGTCCCAGTCCGGGAACCGGCGATAGCGCTTCGGGATATAGAGCTCGATCCGCTCCACCCGCGCCTCCTGGCGCAACAGGCCGTTCAGCGTCGGCCCCAGCTTGTCGAACCGCGACGGGATCGACGACAGCGAGATGATCAGCCGCCGCTCGCCGCCGCCCGGCCCCGACCGGGGCGCCTGACCGTTCGTTGCCATCGCCTGCCTGCTCCGTTACATCCGGCGAACGGCTTGTCGATGCGCGCGCCCCTTGTCAAGCGGGCGGCCGAAACGGCTTTTATGTGGCTGGCCGGTCGCGTATAAGCGCCGAACACCGCCCCCGGCGGCAGAAACGGCTTCGGGAACGAGACACTGATGGCGAATCCGACGAACGACGACGACGACGTGGCCTTCGTGCAGGCGATGGCGGAAATCCTGCGCTCGAACGACCTCGCCGAGCTGGAGGTCGAGCGCGGCAGCAAGGAGACCGGCAAGCTGACCCTGCGCCTGTCCAAGGTCGCCCGGCAGTCCGCCGCGCCCGCCGCGGCGCCCGCGCCTCCGGCGGCGCCGGACACCCCCGCCACGCCGACCCCGCCCGAGACCCCGGCGGTCGAGGATCCCGCCGACCTGCCCGGCGCCGTGACCTCGCCGATGGTCGGCACCGCCTATCTGTCGCCCGAACCGGGCGCGGCCGCCTTCGTCAAGGTCGGCGACGCCGTGGCCGAGGGCCAGACCCTGCTCATCGTCGAGGCGATGAAGACCATGAACCACATCCCCTCGCCCCGCGCCGGAACGGTCAAGCGCGTGCTGGTCGAAGACTCGACGCCCGTGGAGTTCGGCGCCCCGCTGATGGTCATCGAATAGATGTTCGACAAGATCCTGATCGCGAACCGGGGCGAGATCGCCCTCCGCGTCGTCCGCGCCTGCCGCGAGATGGGGATTTCCTCGGTCGCCGTGCATTCCACCGCCGACGCCGACGCGATGCATGTGAGGATGGCCGACGAGGCGATCTGCATCGGCCCGCCCTCGGCCACGCAGAGCTATCTTTCGGTGCCCTCGATCATCGCCGCCTGCGAGATATCGGGCGCCCAGGCGATCCACCCGGGCTACGGCTTCCTGTCGGAAAACGCCTCCTTCGTGCAGATCGTCGAGGATCACGAGATCACCTTCATCGGCCCCTCGGCGGAACATATCCGCCTGATGGGCGACAAGATCACCGCCAAGGAGACGATGAAGAACCTGGGCGTGCCCTGCGTGCCCGGCTCCGAGGGCGGCGTGCCGGACCTGGACGCGGCCAGGCGGATCGGCGCCGAATTCGGCTATCCGGTCATCGTCAAGGCCACGGCCGGCGGCGGCGGCCGCGGCATGAAGCTCGCCCGCTCCGAGGAGGAGATGGGCCACGCCTTCCCCACCGCGCGCGCCGAGGCCAGGGCCGCCTTCGGCAATGACGAGGTCTATATCGAGAAATATCTCGGCAACCCGCGGCATATCGAGATCCAGGTCTTCGGCGACGGCAAGGGCAACGCCGTGCATCTGGGCGAACGCGACTGCTCGCTGCAGCGCCGCCACCAGAAGGTGTTCGAAGAGGCGCCCGGCCCGGCGATCGACGCCGAGACCCGCGCCCGCATCGGCAAGACCTGTGCCGACGCGGTGGCCGAGATCGGCTATGCCGGCGCCGGCACCATCGAGTTCCTCTACGAGGACGGCGAATTCTACTTCATCGAGATGAACACCCGCCTGCAGGTGGAGCACCCGGTGACCGAGGCGGTGTTCGGCGTCGACCTGGTGCAGGAGCAGATCCGCGTGGCCGCCGGCGCGCCGCTGTCCTTCCGCCAGGAGGATCTGACGGTCAACGGCCACGCCATCGAGGTGCGTATCAACGCCGAGAAACTGCCCAGCTTCTCGCCGTCCCCCGGCCGGATCACCCAGTATCACGCGCCCGGCGGGCTCGGCGTGCGGATGGATTCGGCGCTCTATGACGGCTACCGCATCCCGCCCTATTACGACAGCCTGATCGGCAAGCTGATCGTCCACGCCCAGGACCGCCCCGCCGCGCTGGCCCGCCTGAACCGGGCGCTGGGCGAGCTGATCGTCGACGGCATCGACACGACGGTGCCGCTGTTCCGCGACCTCCTGGAGGCGCCGGCGGTGCAGACCGGCGACTACACGATCCACTGGCTGGAGAAGTGGCTGGCCGAGACGCTCGGGTAGCGTGGTTTCGGACCGCTTGCGCGGTCCGATCC
>NZ_JARGYC010000049.1 GCF_029168335.1 Psychromarinibacter sediminicola | reverse complement strand
TGGACCCGACGTTCGCATCTGCGAGCGACCCGCCTTCCAGCCCCGGCGACAGGAATAACGTCCTTCCAACCCGACTTCTTCAGCAGCCTGTTAAACCGGTCCGACCGAATGTCAGGCCGCGATCTTCGCGTCCGTCTTCTCGATGATCTCCTCGCGGGTCACGTCCGGCGCAAGCTCCACGATCTTCAGCCCGTCGTCGGTGACGTCCAGCACGCCCAAATTGGTGACGATCCGGTTCACCACGCCGGTGCCGGTCAGCGGCAGCGTGCACTGCTTCAGAAGCTTCGACTCGCCGGCCTTGTTGGTGTGATCCATCACCACCACCACGCGCTGCACGCCGGCCACCAGGTCCATGGCGCCGCCCATCCCCTTGACCAGCTTGCCGGGGATCATCCAGTTCGCCAGGTCGCCGTTCTCGGCCACCTCCATCGCGCCCAGGATCGCCATCGCGATCTTGCCGCCGCGGATCATGCCGAAGCTCGTCGCGCTGTCGAAGTAACTCGTGCGTTCCAGCTCGGTCACCGTCTGCTTGCCGGCATTGATCAGGTCGGGGTCGATCTCGTCCTCGGTGGGGAAGGGGCCGATGCCGAGCATTCCGTTTTCCGATTGCAGCGTCACGTCAACGCCCTCGGGGATGTAATTGGCCACCAGCGTCGGAATCCCGATGCCGAGGTTCACGTACATCCCGTCCTCGAGTTCCTGCGCGGCGCGCTCGGCCATCTGATTGCGGTCCCAGGGCATGGCTGTCGTCCTCTCAATCGTCTTCTGTCGTTACGGGAATCTTCAGGCGGATTGTCGTGCCATTCGGCCCGGATGTCACGTCCCGTTCGGCACGAAGTTCCTGCAGAAGCCCGGTCACCACGCGGCCGCCGACGCTCTCGCGGCTGGGCCAGCTCGTGTCCTCGGGCAGGCCGACGCCGTCATCCGCCACGACGATCTCCACGATGTCGTCGCCCTGCGCGGTCATGCGGACGTCCAGCAGCCCCTCTTCGCGGCCCTCGAAGGCGTGCTGCAGCGCGTTGGTGACGATCTCCGACACCACCAGCCCGATCTTGGCGGCCTGTTCCGAATTGCAGGTCGCGTCGTCCACATCCATGTTCACCCGGACGCCGGCGCGGCCGTCCAGATGCGCGGTGGTGTTGACCAGCCGCGAGATATAGGCCCCCAGCGACACGTTGCCGTCGCGCTTGCCGGCGCCGCTCGACGGGTCGCTGAGCTCGTCATACAGCAATTGCAGGCTTTCCACCCGCCGCGCCAGCGAGCTTGCGGCCTCGACGCCGCTGGCGCTGCGGCCCTGCAGGCGGATCATGCTGACGATCATCGCCAGGTGGTTCTTCACCCGATGCTTCAGTTCCCGGATCGTGTGCTGCGTGACGTTGACCGAATTCTGCGCCTCGGTCTCCGTCAGCCGCTTCTGGATGCCGAGGAAATGGCGCAGGTTGCCGTCGCGGTCGTAGATCGGGCTCAGCAGCAGCCGGTTCAGGAACGGCGCGCCGTCGGCGCCGTAGTTCAGGATATCGACCGTCGTCTCGGTCTTGTCGGCCAGGGCCTGCTGAATTCGCCTGACATCCTCGGGGTCGGTTTCCGCACCCTGAAGAAAGCGGCAGTTGCGGCCCACCGCCGCCGAGGCGCTGTAGCCGGTCACGCGCTCGAAGGCGCGGTTGACGTAGACGATCGGGTTGTCCTCGATCCCGGGGTCGGTGAGAACCATCGAGATGGGCGATTCCGCGAGGATTTGGAAGGCTTCGCTGTCGGGAAGTTCCTTAATGTCTTTTGCAAGGTCCATGTGCGTGCGTGTTCATTCCAAAGTTCATCGTTGATATCGCCCGCGCTCCATTTCCTTGGAAGCGGGGCGTATTTCAACCCATTGAAATGGTTCCGTTACGTTGTTCAAATCCGCTTGAGCGCGGATTTGTGCAAGGCAGTCGGCCTAAACGGGCGCGCATAAAGGAATATCGGTAAGTTCCCCGGCCCGCCGCGCGGCCCGGGGAAATCCGCTCATGCGGCGCGGGTCGTGCGCTGTTCGATGCGTTTCTCGAATTCGCCCTGGATCAGGCGGTGCACGTAGACGCCCGGCAGGTGGATGCAGTCCGGGTCGAGCGAGCCGCGCGGCACGATCTCCTCCACCTCGACGATACAGGTCTTGCCGCACATCGCCGCCGGCGGGTTGAAGTTGCGCGCGGTCTTGCGGAACACGAGGTTGCCGGTGTCATCGGCCTTCCACGCCTTGACGATCGAGACGTCGGCGACGATGGCGCGTTCCAGGATGAAGGTCTCGCCGTCGAACTCCTTGTGCTCCTTGCCCTCGGCGATCTGGGTGCCCACGCCGGTGCGGGTGTAGAAGCCGGGAATGCCAACGCCGCCGGCGCGCATCCGCTCGGCCAGGGTGCCCTGCGGGTTGAACTCCAACTCCAGCTCGCCCGACAGGTACTGGCGCATGAACTCGGCGTTCTCGCCCACGTAGGACGACATCATCTTCTTGATCTGCTTGGCCTCCAGAAGGATGCCCAGGCCGAAGCCGTCGATGCCGCAATTGTTCGAGGCGACCGTCAGATCCTTTGTCCCGGCCTCGTGGAGCGCCGCGATCAGGTTTTCCGGAATGCCGCACAGGCCGAAGCCCCCGGCCGCGATCGTCATGCCGTCGAACAGAAGACCGTCGAGCGCCTCGGCTGCCGATCCATAGACCTTTTTCATGATTGCTCCCCGTCTCACGTGGTCGCCAAGGTTGTGGCGCGGCGGGGCGGCAGAGTCAACGCGAGGCGCGGCGGCGCTACTTCTTCGCCGCCGCCTTTTTGGGGGCCGCCTTCTTCGGCGCGGCCTTCTTGGCGGCCGGCTTCTTGCCGCCCTTCTTCGCCGCCTTCTCGGCGATCAGCTGCACGGCCATGTCCATGGTCACGCTCTCCGGCTCCACGTCCTTCGGCAGCGTCGCGTTGATCTTGTCCCACTTGACGTAAGGCCCGTAGCGGCCCGGCATCACGTTGACCGGCCCGCCGCTTTCGGGATGCTCGCCCAGTTCCTTCACCGGCTTCGCCGCCGCGCCCCGGCCGCGCCCGCGGCTGGCCTTTTCGGCGATCAGCTCGACCGCGCGGTTCATGCCGACGGTGAACACCTCGTCCACCTCTGGCAGGTTTGCATAGGTGCCGCCGTGCTTCACGTAAGGCCCGTAGCGGCCGATCCCCGCCTCCACCGGCTCGCCGTCCTCGGGATGCGGGCCGATCTCGCGCGGCAGGCTCAGCAGCATCAGCGCCTTGTCCAGGTCGATATCCTCGACGGCCCAGCCCTTGGGCAGGCTGGCGCGCGGCGGCTTCGGCTCTTCCTCGGTCGCCTCGCGGCGCTGCACATAGGGCCCGAACCGGCCCGAGCGCAGGCTGATCGGATCCTCGCCGTCATAGCCCAGAAGCTTGCCGTCCGGCCCGATCTCGTCATCTTGCTCGTTGGCGTTCAGCGAGCGGGTGTAGCGGCATTCGGGGTAGTTCGAGCAGCCGATGAACGCCCCGCCCGACCGCGCGGTGCGCAAGGATAGCCGCCCCTCGCCGCAATTGGGGCAGATCCGCGGATCGGAGCCATCCTCGCGCGGGGGGTAGAGGTGCGGCGCCAGCACCTCGTCGATCTTTTCCAGCACCTCGGTGATCCGCAGGTCGCTGGTCTCGTCGATATGCGCCTTGAAGTCGCGCCAGAACCGGTCCAGCACATCCTGCCAGTCGCGTTCTCCGCTGGTGATGTCGTCGAGCTCGCCCTCCAGCTTCGCGGTGAAGTCGTAGCCCACATACTTGCGGAAGTAGTTGATCAGGAAGATCGTCACCAGCCGCCCCTTGTCCTCGGGGATCAGGCGGTTCTTGTCCTTGCGGACATAGCCGCGGTCCTGGATGGTGGTGACGATCGAGGCATAGGTCGACGGCCGGCCGATCCCCAGCTCTTCCATCTTCTTGACCAGCGTCGCCTCGGTGTAGCGCGGCGGCGGCTGGGTGAAGTGCTGCTCGGGCGTGACGTCCTTCTTCTCGGCCGCCTCGCCCTGGCTGATCTGCGGCAGGCGCTTGTCGTCGTCGTCCACGACGGCGTCGTCGCGGCCCTCCTCGTAGACCTTCATGAAGCCGTCGAACAGCACCACCTGGCCGGTCGCGCGCAGTTCCACCTGGCCGTCGGCGCTGGCCACGTCCACCGTCGTCCGCTCCAGCCGGGCGGCGGCCATCTGGCTGGCGATGGTGCGTTTCCAGATCAGGTCGTAGAGCTTCTTCTGGTCGGCCTCGGACACGCGCAGCCCGTCGGGCGCCAGCGTCATGTCGGTGGGCCGGATGCACTCGTGTGCCTCCTGGGCGTTCTTGGCCTTGTTCTTGTACATGCGCGGGCTGTCGGGGACGTACTCCGCGCCGTAGCGGTCCTTGATCGCGTCGCGGGCGGCATGGACGGCCTCGGGCGCCATGTCGATGCCGTCGGTCCGCATATAGGTGATCAGCCCGGCCTCGTAGAGCCGCTGCGCCGCGTTCATCGTCTGCCGCGCGCCGAAGCCGAACTTGCGGCTGGCTTCCTGCTGCAGCGTCGAGGTCATGAACGGGGCCGAGGGGTTGCGGCTGGCCGGCTTCGCCTCCACCGATTTCACGGTCAGGTCGCGGCTGGTGATCGCCTGTACGGCCAGCTCGGCCTGGGTGTCGTTCTCGATGTCGTAGCGGTCGAGCTTCTGGCCCGCCAGCACAGTCAGCCGCGCCTCGTAGTCCTGCCCGCGCGGGGTGGTGAGGATCGCCTTGACCGTCCAGTATTCGCGGGGGCGGAACGCCTCGATCTCCATCTCGCGCTCGACGATCAGGCGCAGACAGACCGACTGCACCCGGCCGGCGGATTTCGCGCCGGGCAGCTTGCGCCACAGCACCGGGGACAGGTTGAAACCCACCAGGTAGTCTAGCGCGCGGCGGGCGAGGTAGGCCTCCACCAGGTCCTTGTCGACCTGGCGGGGGTTCTTCATCGCCTCGGTGACGGCATTCTTGGTGATCGCGTTGAAGACGACACGGCTGACCTCGGTGTCCTTCTTGATCGCCTTGCGCTTGCGCAGCGTCTCTTCCAGGTGCCAGCTGATCGCCTCGCCCTCGCGGTCGGGGTCGGTGGCGAGAATGAGCTGCGGGTCGTCCTTCAGCGCGTCGGCGATGGCCTTGACGTGTTTCTTGCTATCGCTCGCAACCTCCCACTGCATCTCGAAGCCGTGCTCGGGGTCGACCGAGCCGTCCTTGGGCGGCAGGTCGCGCACATGTCCGTAAGAGGCGAGAACGGTGAAGTCGTTGCCCAGATACTTGTTGATCGTCTTGGCCTTGGCAGGCGATTCGACAACGACGACTGGCATGGAATTCCTACCCCTTCAGGTCTGGCGGCTCATGGCGGCGGACCATGTGGGGTACCGGCGCGGATTGTCAATGTAGTGTTGTTGACGGCCGAGGTGCAGGGCGGAAACCGCGTTACCCGCGTCGCACGGGCGCGGGCGCAGGCGGCAAAATCTTCTAGAAGATTTTGAAATCGCATGATTTTCTAGAAAATCATGCCGGGCACGATCTTCTAGAAGATCGTGTTGCCCGCGCGCCGGGCGCGCTCGGCCCGTGTCCGGCGGTCACGGTTTCGACAACAGCCCGCCGGCCTTGCGCTCGATCTTTCCTTCCAGTTCCAGCGTCACCAGTTCTGGCGCGACGCGGCCGGCCGGCAGGCCCAGGTCGCGGATCAGCTGATCCTCGGCCAGGGGGCTGGGGCCCAGCCGGTCGAGGATCCGGCTGTGCAGCTTTGCCGTTTCCTTCAGCGACCGGCGCGGCGGGTCGGGATTGCCCGCGGCCACGGCCGATGCGGCGGACGTCGCCGCAGGCGTCGGAGCGGCACCGGAGCGCTCCGGCGCCTGGTCCGCGCTCCGCCGCTCCGCCGCGACGGGCTCCGAGCTCTTCTTCGCGGCCGGCGGCGCGTCTGCGGCGGGGCCCAGCGGCAGGGTCGGTTCCTCGGCCTCGGCGCCGATCGCCTCGATCACGTCGGCGGCGCTGCGCACCAGCGTGGCGCCGTCCCGGATCAGCATGTTGCAGCCGGCCCCCCGGGCGTCGAACGGGTGGCCCGGCACCGCCATCACCTCGCGCCCCTGGTCCAGTGCGTTGCGCGCCGTGATCAGGCTGCCGGATTTCGCCGCGGCCTCGACCACCACGACCGCCCGGGCGAGGCCCGAGATGATGCGGTTGCGCGAGGGGAAGTGGCGCGCCTGCGGTTGCATGCCCATCGGCTGCTCGGACAGGCGCAGGCCCTTCTCGGCGATCTCCTGCGCCAGCACCGCGTTCTCGGCCGGATAGACCACGTCGACCCCGCCGGCCAGCACCGCGATGGTGCCGCCATCGAGTGCGGCCAGATGCGCCGCCGTGTCGACGCCGCGGGCGAGGCCGGAGACCACGGCAAAGCCCGCCTCGGTCAGCCCGTGCGCCAGTTGCCGCGCCATGCGGGTGCCGAGGCTGGAGGCGTTGCGGGCGCCGACCAGCGCCGCGACGGGGCGCGACAGCAGCGCGGTCTCGCCCAGGACCCAGAGGATCGGCGGTGCATCGGGAAGCTGCGCCAGCCGCGCCGGATAGTCGGGGGCGCCGAAGGCAAGGGGGCGGGCGCCGAACAGCTGCCCCTGCTTCATTTCGTTCAGAGCGATTTCGGGCGGGCAGGGCGCATAGTCCGCGACCCCTGCCGCGCGGGCGACCTCGGGCAGAGCTTCCAGCGCGGCGTCCGCGCTGCCATGCTCGCCCATCAACCGGTGGAAGGTGGTGGCCCCGACCCTGCGAGAGCGCAAGAGGCGAAACCAGGCGACCCAATCATCCTCGCTTCGGGGTGGGGTGAGGGGGTGGGGTGAAGGGAGTAAATCCTTGGCCATCCTGGTTCCGCCAACTTGCAGGGCATGTATGGCGCCGGAGTGGTTAAAGAGTCGTGAATCGTCGGCAGGTTGTCGAAAATTCGTGCCAACTATTTGAATAGTATCGAATAAATCCGGCCGTCACGCCCAGGTCTTGCCAGGAACCCGCCGCACGGTCCCCGAATCGATCTGCCCGAGTCGGGCGGCTACAGGCGTTTTTCCAGCAGAATCGAGCGCCAGCCGCCGATACTGTCGCCGGTTTCGGGCCAGCGTTCGTCCTCGTGCCCGATCCGCCGCCAGCCTTCGCGGGCGTAGAACCGCGCGGCGCGGGCGTTGCCTTCGACATGGTCGATCCGCGCCACGGTATGCCCGGCGGCGGCGATCTCTGCCTCGGCCCGCGCCATCAGCGCCTGCGCCAGCCCGGTGCCCCGTACGGCGCGGGCCAGGAACAGATAGTCGATCCCGTCGTCCTGCCAGGCGACGAACCCGCCGATCCCGCCCTCGGTGAGGCCCACCCGGACCGGCCGTGTCAGCTTCGGAACCGCCTTGCGAAAGGCATCCGGCGTCCGGAGGCGCGACAGGGCGTCCGGCACCAGCCCGTCATGGGCGTCGTGCCAGCCCTCGTGCCAGATCTCGGCGACGCGCGCGTGATCCCCGGCGCGCATCGGCCGCACCGCGATCACGCAGAGCCGCCCACCGTCAGCCCGCCGATCCGCAGCGTCGGCTGGCCCACGCCCACCGGCACCCATTGGCCCGCCTTGCCGCAATTGCCGATGCCCGGATCCAGCGCCATGTCGTTGCCGATGGCGCGGATCTGCTGCATCGCCGTCGGCCCGTCGCCGATCAGCGTCGCGCCCTTCACCGGGGCGCCGACCTGTCCGTTCTTCACCCGATACGCCTCGGTGCAGGAGAAGACGAACTTGCCGTTGGTGATGTCCACCTGACCGCCGCCGAAACCCACGGCATAGATGCCGTCCTCCAGCCCGGCGAGGATATCGGCAGGGGCGGCCTCGCCCCCCAGCATGTAGGTGTTGGTCATCCGCGGCATCGGGATGTGGGCATAGCTCTGCCGCCGCCCGTTGCCGGTGGCGGGCACGCCCATCAGCCGCGCGTTCTGCCGGTCCTGCATGTAGCCGACCAGGATGCCGTCCTCGATCAGCACGTTCTTGCCCGAGGGCGTCCCCTCGTCGTCGAACGAGATCGAGCCGCGCCGGTCCGGGATGGTGCCATCGTCCAGCACCGTCACGCCCGGCGCCGCCACGCGCTGGCCCATCAGCCCGGCGAAGGCCGAGGTCTTCTTGCGGTTGAAGTCGCCCTCCAGCCCGTGGCCCACCGCCTCGTGCAGCAGCACGCCGGGCCAGCCGGGGCCCAGCACCACGTCCATCACACCGGCCGGCGCCGCCTCGGCCTCCAGGTTCACCAGCGCGATGCGCAGCGCCTCGCGCGTCGTCGCCTGCCATTGCGTCCGGTCGATCAGGCCGGTCAGCCCGATCCGCCCGCCGCCGCCGTGGCTGCCGCTTTCGCGCCGGCCGTTCTCCTCGACGATGACCGAGACGTTCAGCCGGGTCATCGGACGGACGTCGCGCACCAGCGTGCCCTCGGGGCGCAGGATCTCCACCTCCTGGCAGGCGGCGGCGAGCGAGGCCGTCACCTGCACCACGCGGCTGTCCAGATCGCGGGCGAAGGCGTCGATCTCGCGCAGCGTCTCGATCTTCACCGGGAAGGCCGCGTCGTCCATCGGGTTGGCGTCGCTATAGAGCCGCACGTTGGTCGGCTGCGGCGCGTCGGCCCAGCTGCCGCCGCCGTCGCCCACGGCCAGCCGCGCCGTCTCGACCGCGCGCGTCAGCGACGCCTCGGAGATTTCGGTGGAATGGGCGTAACCGGCCGTCTCGCCCCGTACCGCGCGCAGGCCGAACCCCTCGGAGGCGTCGTAGCTCGCCGTCTTCACCCGGCCGTCGTCGAACACGATCGCCTCGGACCGGCGCCGCTCCAGATACAGCTCGCCGTCGTCGGCCCCGTCGACCGCCGCGCGCAGCTGCGACAGCGCCTCGTCCTGGTCCAGCGCGGTGTCGAACGGGCGGAAGGGGGCGTCGATCATTAGCAGGTCTCTTTCATGCGGGATTTGATCCAGGTCAAAAAAGCGGCGCAATGCCGCAACCCAGACGCTTGAGGGCGCCCCCCTAATATGGTTTCAAACGGTCCAGACACAACGGGGATTCCCCGCACCCGCGGGGCCCCGGGCAAGCGCGGCGGCGAAACCGCCCAGCTTTACGGGAGAGCACATGCGTTTGAACTCGATATTCGCGGCCGCCGGGTCCGCAGTCGCCGCCACCCTCGCCACCCTGGCTCCGGGCGCCGCCCGGGCGCAGGACGGGCTGGAGGGGCTTGAGATCATCGGCAAGCCGACGCCGGGCGGCACGGGCTTCCAGCCCGCCGCGACGGAGATCGCGCGCGACCTGCAGTGGCTGGACGGCATGATCCTGGCGATCATCACGGCGATCACCGTCTTCGTGATGCTGCTGCTGGGCATCGTGATCCTGCGCTACAACCAGCGCGCCAACAAGACGCCGGCGCGCTTCACCCACAACTCGCCGCTGGAGGTGACCTGGACCGTCGTGCCGATCCTGATCCTGGTCTTCATCGGTGCCTTCTCGCTGCCGACCCTGTTCAAGCAGCAGGAAATCCCGGAAGCCGACCTCGTCATCAAGACCACCGGCCACCAGTGGTACTGGAGCTACGAGTACCCCGAAGAGGGGCTGGCCTTCGACAGCTACATGCTGCGGCCCGACGAGCTGGAAGAATACGGCTACAGCCAGGACGAGTACCGCCTCGCCACCAACACGGCGATGGTGATCCCCACCGGCCAGACCGTCGTGGTGCAGGTGACCGCCGCCGACGTGATCCATTCCTGGACCATCCCCGCCTTCGGCGTGAAGCAGGACGGCATCCCGGGCCGCCTGGCCGAGCTGTGGTTCGAGGTCGACGAGGGCAACGAGGGCATCTATTTCGGCCAGTGCTCGGAACTCTGCGGCATCGACCACTCCTACATGCCGATCACCGTCAAGGCGGTGACGCAGGAGGAATACGAAGCCTGGCTGAACGGCCCCGCGCAGGACTATGCCGCAACCCCGGCGCCGCGCGCGGTCGAGGTGGCCCAGGCCGAGTGATCCGCACGGGCGGCGGGCCACGCGCCCGCCCCCTGCGCCCCAGGTAGGATGGGTGTTCGCACCCATCTCCCCAAGAAGAGACACGCATGAGCGAGACCCACATCACCGATTTCGACCGCGAGGCGGGCTTCGGCGACTACTTCGCCCTCCTGAAGCCGCGCGTGATGTCGCTGGTGATCTTCACCGCGCTGGTCGGGCTGATCGTGGCGCCGGTGCCGGTGCATCCGGTCGTGGCGCTGTGCTCGATTTTGTTCATCGCCATCGGGGCCGGGGCCTCGGGCGCGCTGAACATGTGGTGGGACGCCGATATCGACGCGGTGATGAAGCGCACCGCGAAACGCCCCGTGCCCTCGGGCCGCGTCGCGGCCGACGAGGCGCTGGCCATCGGCGTGGCGCTGTCGGGGCTCGCCGTGGTGATGCTGGCGCTGGCGGCGAACCTGCTGGCGGCGGGGCTTCTGGCCTTCACCATCTTCTTCTATGCGGTGATCTACTCGATGCTGCTGAAGCGCTCGACGCCGCAGAACATCGTGATCGGCGGCGCCGCGGGGGCCTTCCCGCCGATGATCGGCTGGGCCGTGGCCACCGGCGGAGTTTCGGTGGAATCGGCGCTGATGTTCGCGCTGATCTTCATGTGGACCCCGCCGCATTTCTGGGCGCTGGCGCTGTTCATGAAGTCCGACTACGACGTCGCGAAGGTGCCGATGCTGACCGTCACCCACGGCCGCCGCGTCACCCGCAACCATGTCTTCGGCTACACGCTGTCGCTGGCGCCGGTGGCGCTGGGGATCGGCTTCACCTCGATCGGCGGGCCGGTCTACCTGGCGACCTCGGCGGTGCTGAACGCGCTGTTCCTGAAGGGCGCCTGGACCGTCTGGCGCCGCGACGAACCGGCGGCGGAGGCCGACGGCTACGCCGCCGAGAGAAAGCTGTTCCGCCTGTCGCTGTCCTACCTGTTCCTGCATTTCGGCGCGCTGCTGGTGGACGCGACGCTCAAGTCCTTCGGAGTGGAGCTGTGGTGATGGCCCTGCGCGCGGAACACGAAATCCACAAGCGCCGCCGGTCGCGCAATGTCGGGGTCGGCATCGCGCTCGCCGGCTTCGTCGCGCTGGTCTTCGCGCTGAGCGTGGTGAAGATCAACACGGTCGGCCCGGTCGAGGGCTTCGACCACACCCCGCGCGCCTCGGCGCTGCCGCCCCAGGAGCCTGCGGAATGACCAAGGGCAGCCCCGGCAAGACCGTCGCCCTGACCGTCGGCATCGTCCTGTTCATGGGCGCGATGGCCTGGGCCTCGGTGCCGCTCTACGACTGGTTCTGCCGGGTCACCGGCTTCGGCGGCACCACCTCCACCGCGACCGCCGGCTCCGACGAGGTGCTGGACCGCACGATCAAGGTGCGCTTCGACGGCTCGCTCAATTCCGGGATGGAATGGACCTTCAAGCCGGTGCAGACCCAGATGGAGGTGAAGATCGGCGAGACCGGGCTGGCCTTCTACGAGGCCTACAACCCGACCGACCGGCCGATCGCCGGGCAGGCCACCTACAACGTCTACCCCTACGAGGCGGGCGGCTACTTCACCAAGATCGACTGTTTCTGCTTCACCGAACAGGTGCTGGAGCCGGGCGAGCGGGTGCAGATGCCGGTGACCTTCTACGTCGACCCCGAGATCGTCGAGGACCGCGACGCCAAATACGTCCACACGATCACGCTGTCCTACACATTCTACGAAATCGACATGCCCGAAAGCCACGCCGCGCTGGCGCAGGACGACGGCACCGTCTACAAGCAATGACAAGTCGCGCAAGACGAGGGAACGCTTCCAATGGCGCATGAGAAAAACCACGACTATCACATCCTGAACCCCTCGATCTGGCCCTTCGTCGGCGCGGTCGGGGCGTTCATCATGCTGTTCGGCGCGGTGCTGTGGTTCCACGACAACGGGCCGTGGATGTTCCTGATCGGCCTGGCGATCGTCGCCTACACCATGTTCGCCTGGTGGTCCGAGGTCGTCCAGGAAAGCCAGCAGGGCGACCACACGCCGGTGGTCCGGATCGGCCTGCGCTACGGCTTCATCATGTTCATCATGTCCGAGGTGATGTTCTTCGCCGCCTGGTTCTGGTCGTTCTTCAAGCACGCCATGTATCCCGGCGGGCCGGAGCAGCCGGTGGAATACTCGGTCTGGCCGCCGGCCAATATCGAGACCTTCGATCCCTGGCACTTGCCGCTGATCAACACGCTGATCCTGCTGTGCTCGGGCGCGGCGGCCACCTGGGCGCACCACGCGCTGGCGCACGAGAACAACCGCAAGGACCTCGTGAACGGGCTGATCGTCGCCATTATCCTGGGCGCGCTGTTCACCGTGCTGCAGGTCTACGAGTACAGCCACGCCGCCTTCGGCTTCGCCGGCAACATCTACGGCGCCAACTTCTTCATGGCCACGGGCTTCCACGGCGCGCATGTGATCATCGGCACGATCTTCCTGTTCGTCTGCCTGATGCGGGCGCTGGCGGGGCATTTCACGCCCGAGAAGCATGTCGGCTTCGAGGCCGCCGCCTGGTACTGGCACTTCGTGGACGTGGTCTGGCTATTCCTGTTCATGGCGGTCTACATCTGGGGGTCGTGATCGTTCGGCCCGTTGGGCCGACGCCTTCGGCGAGCGTATTTTGAACGAGAAGAAGACCGGGGCGTGGAGGAGACTTCGCGCCCCTTCGCATTCGGAGAGGTCATGAAGCGGATCATCGTGCCCCTGCTGATCGGCGTCGTCGGCGTCGCGATCCTGGTGTCGCTGGGCGCCTGGCAGGTGCGGCGGCTGGCCTGGAAGGAGGACATGCTGGCGCGGATCGAGGCGCAGATCGGCGCCGATCCCGTGCCGCTCTTCTCGCAGCCGCTGGAGGAATACCAGGCGGTCACGGCCGAGGGCACGATCACCGGCGAGGAGGCGCATGTGCTGGCCTCGGTCAAGGGCCGGGGGGCGGTGTTCCGCATCGTCGCGGCCTTCGAGACCGAGGGCCGCCGCGTGCTGCTCGACCGCGGCTGGGTGCCCGAGGCGGAAAAGGACGCCGACCGCCCGCAGGTCGAGGCACGGATCGTGGGAAATTTTCGTACCGTGGAAGAAAGCGACGGTTTCACGCCCGAGCCGGACCTGGAGGAGAACTACTGGTTCGCCCGCGACGTGGATCGGCTGGCCGAGGTGCTCGACACCGAACCGATCCTGATCGTCCTGCGCGCCACCAGTGAGGACGATCCGCCCGTCACCCCCTGGCCCGTCGGCACCGAGGGCATCCCCAACGACCACCTGAACTATGCGATCACCTGGTTTTCGCTGGCGGTCGTCTGGGCGGGGATGACAGGGTTGTGGCTGTGGCGTATCACACGGCGGGCGGTTTGAATCGAAGGGGCGACATGCAGTACATCTCCACCCGCGGCAAGGCGCCGGCGCTGAGCTTCGAGGACACGATGCTGACCGGGCTGGCGCGCGACGGCGGGCTGTACCTGCCCGAGACGATCCCGACGCTGGCGCCCGACGAGATCGCCGCCCTGGCCGGCGTGACCTACGAGGAGATCGCGCTGCGCGTCATGCGCCCCTTCGTGGGCGACGCCTTCCCCGACCCGGAGTTCCGCGCCATCATCGCGCGCGCCTATCGCGGCTTCGACCACCCCGCCCGCGCGCCGCTCAAGCAGCTGGGGCCGAACCATTTCCTGCTGGAGCTGTTCCACGGGCCGACGCTGGCCTTCAAGGACTTCGCCATGCAACTGATCGGCCAGCTGTTCCAGGCCGCGCTGCAACGCCGGGGCGAGCGCGTGACCATCGTCGGCGCCACCTCCGGCGACACCGGCAGCGCCGCGATCGAGGCGTTCCGCGGGCTCGACAACGTCGATGTCTTCATCCTGTTCCCCGAGGGCCGCGTCAGCGAGGTGCAGCGCCGGCAGATGACCACGCCGGCCGAGGACAACGTTCACGCCATCGCGCTGAAGGGCGACTTCGACGACTGCCAGGCGGCGGTGAAGGACCTGTTCGCCGATTTCGACTTCCGCGACGAGGTGCGGCTGGCCGCCGTCAACTCGATCAACTGGGCGCGGGTGCTGGCGCAGGTGGTCTATTATTTCTCCTCGGCCGTGTCGCTGGGGGCGCCGCATCGCGACGTCTCCTTCACCGTGCCCACCGGCAATTTCGGCGACATCTTCGCGGGCTTTATCGCCAAGCAGATGGGCCTGCCAGTCGCCGACCTGGTGATCGCGACCAACCAGAACGACATCCTGCACCGCACGCTCGTCTCGGGCGACCACGTCAAGCAGGGCGTCACCCCCTCGATCAGCCCGTCGATGGACATCCAGGTGTCGTCGAACTTCGAGCGCGCGCTCTACTACGCCTATGGCCGCGACAGCCATGCCGTGGCGCACGAGATGCAGGCGCTGAAATCCGAGGGCGGCTTCACCGTCAGCCAGGGCGCGCTGGACTTCCTGCGCGACACCTTCCGCTCCGGCCGCGCCAGCGAGGCGGAGACGACCGCCACGATCCGCGGCGTCCACGCCGCCACCGGCGAGACGCTCTGCCCGCACAGCGCCGTCGGCGTGAAGGTGGCAGAGGAGAGCCTCGGCGCCGCCCCGATGATCACCTTGGCCACGGCGCATCCGGCGAAGTTCCCCGATGCCGTGGAGGCCGCCACCGGCGCGCGGCCCCCCCTTCCCAACCGCATGGCCGACCTGTATGACCGGCCGGAGCGGGTGACGCCGGTCGACAACGACCTGTCCGCCCTGCAAACCCTGATCCGGGAGCGCATCGCCCCTTGACCGTGAATATCCATACCCTGCCAAACGGGTTCCGTGTCGTCACCGAGCACATGCCGTCGATGAAGTCGGCCTCGCTGGGCATCTGGATCATGGCCGGCGGCCGGCACGAGCGGCTGGAACAGAACGGCATCGCGCATTTTCTCGAACATATGGCGTTCAAGGGCACCAAGACCCGCAGCGCGCTGCAGATCGCCGAGGAGATCGAGGATGTCGGCGGCTACATCAACGCCTATACCAGCCGCGAGATGACGGCCTATTACGGCCGGGTGCTGCAGGAGGACGTGCCGCTCGCGCTGGACGTAATTGCCGACATCGTGCTGAACCCGGTCTTCGACGCGCGCGAGATCGAGGTCGAGCGCGGCGTGATCCTGCAGGAGATCGGGCAGGTGCTGGACACCCCCGACGACGTGATCTTCGACTGGCTGCAGGAGGTCGCCTATCCCGAACAGCCGCTGGGCCGGTCGATCCTGGGGCCGATCGAGCGGGTGCGCCACTTCACCCATGACGACCTGACGTCGTTCGTGGCCGAGCATTACGGACCCGAGAAGATGATCCTGTCGGCCGCCGGCGCCGTCGACCACGACCGCATCGTCGCCGAGGCCGAGAAGCTTTTCGGCCACCTGCCGCGGTCGCGGCCCGACCATGTCGCGCCCGCCCGCTTCACCGGCGGCGAGCGGCTGGAGGTGCGGCCGCTGGAGCAGGTGCATTTCGCCCTGGCCTTCGAGACGCCCGCCTATCGCGACGAGGCGATCTATACCGCGCAGGTCTATTCCACCGCGCTGGGCGGCGGCATGTCCTCGCGCCTGTTCCAGGAAGCGCGCGAGCGGCGCGGGCTGTGCTACACGATCTTCGCGCAGACCGGGGCCTATGCCGATACCGGCTATACGACGATCTATGCCGGCACCGCCGCCGACCAGATCGAGGATCTCGCCGGGCTGACCGTCGACGAGATGAAGCGCGCCGCCACCGACATGACCGAGGCCGAGGTCGCCCGCGCCCGCGCCCAGATGAAGGCAGGCCTTCTGATGGGGCTGGAAAGCCCCTCGGCCCGCGCCGAACGTCTGGCGCGGCTTCTGTCGATCTGGGACCGGGTGCCCGAGCTCGACGAGGTGGTCGCGAAGATCGAGGCGGTGGACCTGCGCAAGGTCACCGACTTCGCCGCGCAGACGGCAGAGCAGGCGCGCACCGCGCTGACCATGTACGGCCCCGTCGAGCGTGCGCCGCGCATGGCCGACCTGCGGGAGCGTCTCGCCGCCTGATGCTCAGAGCCCGACGCAAGCTGCGCCTTGTCACCGACCGCATGATCCTTCGTCCGCCGTCCCACGCCGATTTCCGGCCTTGGACGGCGCTGCGCCAGGCCGGCGCCGACTTTCTCAAGCCGTGGGAGCCGACCTGGTCCCCCGACCATCTCACCCGCAAGGCGTTCACCAACCGCGTCTATTGGGCGCAGCGCTCCATCGCCGGGGGCACGGCGGTGCCGCTGTTCCTGTTCCGGCGGGGCGACGACGTGCTCTTGGGCGCGATCACGCTCGACAACATCCGCCGCGGGCCGGCGCAGTCGGGCACGCTGGGCTACTGGATCGGTGCGCAGTTCGCGCGGCAGGGCTACATGCGCGAAGCGATCCAGGCGGTGGTGCATCACGGCTTCACCGATCTGGACCTCAGCCGGATCGAGGCCGCCTGCCTGCCCGAGAACAGCGCCTCGCGGGGCGTTCTGGAAAAGTGCGGCTTCAAGTACGAGGGCGTCGCCCAAAGCTACCTGCAAATCAACGGCCGCTGGCGCAACCACGTGCTCTACGCCAACCTGCGCAGCGACCGCCGCGGCAAGACCGCCGTCGGATAGGGCCGGAGTGCCGGGAGGGCCTTACGGCAGACCCAGCCCCCGGCCGATCAGGTAGGCCGCGATGAACACCATGATCGCCGCCATCAGGAATTTGAACAGGTAAGCCGGGCTGGGTTCGCTGGGGTTCATTGCCGTCCAGACATCCGACAGGACGTCGCGAAGATACTGCATCGCTGGGTTCCAGGTCTCTGTTTCCGTTCACGATTACCCGGAAAGCCTAGCGTCTATGGCGCCCCGATCAAGGCCGGCGGACCCCGGCCACGGGATACGGGCCGGCGTCGCGGACCGCAGACGGGCCGGGGCCGCGAGGCCCCGGCGCCGGGCGCTCAGCCGCCCACCGTCTCCGCCAGGAAGTCGCTGAACGCCTCCCAGCTCTCCATGTCCGCCCGCTCCTGGTAGCGGCTGGAGCCCTTGACGGTGAAGGCATGCGGCGCGCCGGAATAGACCTCGATCGTATAGGTCGCGCCGGCCTCCTCCAGCTCGTTGGTCAGCGCCGCGACCTCCGACATCGGCACCGCCTGGTCGGCGCCGCCATGCATCACCAGGATCGGCGGCACGTCTGCGCCATAGCCCTGACCCTCCGGCGTGCCCAGCCCGCCGTGGAAGGTGGCATAGCCCGCCGCCTCGCCGGCCATGTCGCTGCGCGCCATCTCCAGCGTCACCGACCCGCCGAAGCAATAGCCCATGACCACCAGCCCCTCGGCCTCGGACATCTCCCGCGCCTGGGCCAGCCCGGCCTCGATCAGCGTGCGCATCTTCTCGCGGTCCTGGTACAGCTCGCCCGTGGCCGCGCGGTTCTGATCGACGGTGCCCGCCTCGGTATCGGCGCCGTACATGTCCAGCGCGAAGGCGTCATAGCCCATCTCCGCCAGCATGTCGGCGCGGCCGGTCTCGTAGTCGTCCAGCCCGTCCCAGTCATGCACGATCAACACCAGGCCCTGCGGATCCTCGGCGGCGGCGAAATAGCCGGTATGGGCCACGCCGCCCACGTCGTACTCGACCGTCTCGGCCAGCGCCGCCGGCGCCGTCAGGGTCAGTATCAGGGCGGCCAGGGAAACCAGTCGTGTCATCGCTACGTCCTCCATGTCGGAATGCCCCTGTCCCGGGGCTGTCTGGTGGCCGGTTAGTTAGCCGGGTCTGACCCCGCGGCAACCGCGCGGCGGGGCGGGGTTGCCCGGAAAACGCGCAACTAACGCGGCTGTGATCGGCGCGTGTGGTCTTCCGGCTTCGGCGGGGGCGGGCGGCTGGCTATGCTGGTCGGCGACGAGAGATGGGAGACCGCCCGCATGTTCCGCCTGCCGCTGATCGCCGCCGCCGCCCTCGCCGCCGCGCTGTCCGCCGCCCTGCCGGCCGCCGCGCAGGAGCGGCGCATGAGCCATTGCATCGCCATCGCCGACGCCGCGCCGGGGCTGAATTATGTCCACAAGGCCGCCTATACCGAACCGGTGCCGGACTTCTCCGTCCGCATCAGCTACGTCGACCACTCGATGTTCCTGATCCAGACGCCGGGCGGGCTGGACGTGATCACCGACTTCAACGGCTATATCGGCGCGCAGGACTTCGTGCCGGACGTGGTGACGATGAACCACGCCCATTCCACCCACTGGACCGCGCGCCCCGACCCGCGCATCCCCCACGTGCTGCGCGGCTGGGCCGAGGGCCCGGAGGGGGCCGACCACCATCTCGACCTGGGCGAGATGCTGATCCGCAACGTCTCCACCGACATCCGCCAGGGCTTCGGCGGGCGCGAGGCCGACGGCAACTCGATCTTCATCTTCGAGGTCGAGGGGCTCTGCATCGGCCATATGGGCCACCTGCACCACGAGCCGTCCGAGGAGGACTATGCCGCGCTCGGCCGGCTGGACGTGGTGATGATCGCGGTCGATGGCGGGCTGACCCTGCCGATCGACGTCGTCGTGCGGATCATGGAGCGGCTGAAAAGCTCGGTCGTGATCCCGATGCACTGGTTCGGCCGCGGCGCGCTGGAGCGGTTCCTGCTGGCCATGTCCGAGGAGTTCCGCATCGAGCGCGTCGGCGGCTCCGACCTGGTGGTGTCGCTGCGCGACCTGCCGCCGCAGCCCACGGTGATGGTGCTGGAGCCGGAATTCCTGCCGGTGTTCCAGGAGTAGCGCATGTCGCACGAAAGCGAGACCCGGTCTTGCGAGTCAGTGCGCTTCATGTGACTGCGAATGACCGCGACGGGCTCTCGCCGGACTATTACAAATAGTCCGGTCCGGATCGTGCGTCACGATCCGGGCAGGCTTGCGCCGCCGCGCCCGGCATGGTTGATCCTTTCCCCATGCTGACCTCCGTCTCCGACGCCTTCGCGGCCGACCTGCGCGCCCGCCTCCCGGCCGCCGCCTTCAAGGGCGACACCGCCCGCTACGCCGAGACCCCGCGCGGCGGCGCCACCGGGCAGGTCGGGCTCGTCGTCGCCCCAGGCTCCACCGAGGAGGTCGCCGAGGTCGTCCGCGCCGCCGGCGCCGCCGGCGTGCCGGTCATTCCCTATGGCGGCGGCACCGGGCTGGTGACGGGGCAGATCGCCCCCGAGGGCCCCGCGCCGCTGATCCTGTCGCTGGAGCGGATGACGGCGGTGCGTGCGGTCTATCCGGCGGAGAACGTGCTGGTCGCCGAGGCCGGCGCCATCCTCGCCGACGTGCAGGCGGCGGCCGAGGAGGCGGAGCGCCTGTTCCCCCTGTCCCTCGCCGCCGAGGGCTCGGCCCGGATCGGCGGGCTGCTGGGCACCAATGCGGGCGGCGTCAACGTGCTGCGCTACGGCAACGCGCGCGAGCTGTGCCTGGGGCTGGAGGCGGTGCTGCCCGACGGCTCGGTCTGGCACGGCCTGAAGCGGCTGAGGAAGGACAATACCGGCTACGACCTGAAGGGCCTCCTGGTGGGGTCCGAGGGCACTTTGGGCGTCATCACCGCCGCCAGCCTGCGCCTGTTCCCGCGCCCCGCGGCCGAGGGCACGGCCGTCATGGCGGTCCCCGACCCCGAGGCGGCGCTGGCGCTGCTGGCGCTTGTGAACGAGAAGGCGGGCGCCACCGTTTCGGCCTTCGAGCTGATCTCGGGCACCGGCCCGCGCTTTCTGGCCGAGACCATGCCGGAGGTGCGCCTGCCCTTCGCGGAGCCGCCGGACTGGATGGTGCTGATCGACCTCGGCGTCGGCGCCGGGCAGGATCCCGGCGAGCTGCTGGAGGGGATATTCGCCGAAGCCTTCGAGCGCGATCTGGTCACCGACGGGCTCGTCGCCCAGTCGGAACAGCAGCGCGCCGAGTTCTGGCACATGCGCGAATCGATCCCCGAAGCGAACAAGCGGATCGGCGCGATCTCGTCCCACGACATCTCGATCCCGCTGTCGCGGATCCCCGACTTCGTCCGCCGCGGGCCCGAGGTGCTGGCGGCGCTGGGCGACTATCGGATCAACTGCTTCGGGCACCTGGGCGACGGCAACCTGCATTACAACTGCTTCCCGATGCCGGGCGAGAGCCGCGACGACCGGCTGGACGAGAAGGCGGCGGTGCAGCGCGAGGTGCATGACCTGGTGGATGAGTTCGACGGCTCGATCAGCGCCGAGCACGGGATCGGCCGGCTGAAGGCGGCGGACCTGCAGCGCTATGGCGACCCGGCGAAGCTGGCGGCGATGCGGGCGATCAAGGACGCGCTCGATCCGCAGGGTATCATGAACCCCGGCGCCGTTCTGCCGTTGCGGTAGGTTCCTGGTCCAGGCGGTTTCGCAACGGCTTGCGGGCGCGACTGGCGGGGGCGGGGCGTCGGGCCGGGGGCGTGCGCCCGGTGGGTGCGCCGGATGCGTATTTGGAACGAGAAGAAGCAGCGGTGTGCGGCGCGGGCGGGACGGCCGGGGCGGGGTTCGGCCGCTGAGACAGGTGGGTCCGCCGGATGCGTATTTGGAACGAGAAGAAGCAGCGGTGTGCGGCGCGAGCGGGACGGCCGCGGCATGGCTCAGCCGCTGAAATAGGTGCTGTTGCCGCGGCTGTCGATGGCGTCGGCGATGCGGCCCACGGCGATCCGGTAGGCGGCCTCGCGCGGGGGGATAGCGGCCTCCTCGGCGAGGTCCAGGACTTGTGCGGCGGTCCGGTCCATCCGTGTCTTCAGCCGGCCGGCCACGGTGTCGGCGTCCCAGTAATCACCGGTGCGGCCCTGGATCCATTCGTAGTAGCTGACCGTCACGCCGCCCGCGTTCACCAGGATGTCCGGCAGCACGGTCACCTCCCGCTCGCGGAGCGCCCCGTCGGCCCCGGGCGAGACTGGGCCGTTGGCCAGTTCCAGCACCGTGCCGGCGCGCACGTCACCCACATTGTCCTCGGTCACCGCGTTCTGCAGCGCGGCGAGCGCCAGAACGTCGACGTCCAGCGCCAGCAGCGCGTCGCCGCCGACGGTCTTGCAGCCCGCGCCGTCGTAGTCGGCCAGATGCCCGCCATCCGCCTTGAAGGCGCGCAGCGGCCCGGGGTCGAGCCCGTCCTCGCGGACCACCGCGCCCGAGGAGTCCGACACCGCGACCACCCGGTAGCCCGCCGCATGCGCCAGCGACGCGAAATGCGCCCCGGCATTGCCGAAGCCCTGCACCGCCACCCGCGTCTCGGCGGGGGCGCGATCCTGCCGCGCCAGCCAGGCGTCCAGCACGTGCAGTGCCCCCTGTCCGGTGGCCGAGACGCGGCCGGCCGAGCCGCCCAGGCAGATCGGCTTGCCGGTGACCGCCGCCGGCTGCCGGCGCCGCTCGATGATGGAGTATTCGTCCGCCATCCAGCCCATGACCCGGCCGTTGGTGTTCACGTCCGGCGCCGGGATGTCGTCGTCCGGCCCCAGCACCTCGAAGATGCCGCGGACATAGCCGCGCGCCAGCCGCTCCAGCTCGATCGGCGACAGTGCCTTGGGGTCGACCTTCACGCCGCCCTTGCCGCCGCCGAAGGGCAGGTTCATCAGCGCGCATTTCAGCGTCATCCAGAACGCCAGCTCCGTCACCTCGGTCGGCGAGACCTCGGGGTGGAACCGCACGCCGCCCTTCGCCGGGCCGAGCGTCGTGTCGTACTGCACCCGCCAGCCCGGCAGCACGGCGAGCGAGCCGTCGTCGCGGCGCACCACGATCTGGACCTCCATCACCCGGTCGCGCTGTGCCAGCCGGGCGCGCACGTCGTCGGAGGCGTCGATGGCGTCGAAGACGCGGTGCATCAGGTCGGGTAGCTGGAAATCTCGCATGGTCTCGGGCTCTTGGGGTCGGGTCGACCGTCACCTAGCCCGCCCCGGGCGCCCGGCCAGCGCCGCTGTTATCGGATAGCCACGGGGCGCATTCGGGTAGCCGCGGGGCGATATTGCTTGTCCGGCGGGGCCGGCCGCACGCTTGATCCAGTCGCCCGAACCGCAACACCGACCGAAGGACCCCGACATGACCCGCCGCATCCACACCGCCGACCGCAGCTACGAGGACTCGATCGTCCTGGCCCTGATGGCGATGGACGACATCCCCCGCGACCTGCGCGACACGCGCCACCGCCCGAACCGCAGCTACGGCTATGTCGACCTGCCGCCGATGGCCCGCCGCGGCCGCTGATCAGGCGCCCTCGAACTCGCACAGCGCATGCACGTCCATGCCGAGCTTTTCCAACAGCTTGCGCCCGCCCAGCTCGGGCAGGTCGACGATGAAGGCGCAGCCCACGATATTCGCGCCCAGCCGCTCCAGAAGCTTGATCCCGGCCTCCGCCGTGCCGCCCGTGGCCAAGAGATCGTCGACCACCAGCACGTTCTCGCCCGGCAGGATCGCGTCGTCGTGGATCTCCACGATCGCCTCGCCGTATTCCAGCTTGTAGTCCTGGCTGATCGTGGTGCCGGGCAGCTTGCCCTTCTTGCGGATCGGGACAAAGCCGATGCCCAGCTGATGCGCGATGGCGCCGCCCAGGATTAAGCCGCGCGCCTCCAGCCCCACCACCTTGTCGATGCGCTCGCCCACGTAAGGGTGCAGCATCTGGTCGATCGCCATGCGGAACCCGCGCGGGTCGGCGAACAGCGTCGTCACGTCGCGGAACAGGATCCCCTCGTGCGGGAAATCGGCGATGGTGCGGATATAGTCCCTGACGGACTTGGAAGATTTCATGAACCGGCCCCTTCGGCGCGTTGGCGTCGGGGCCGATTATGTCGCGCAAGCGGGGGCGCGTTGCAAGCCGGGCGCGCTCAGCGCAGGCGGAACACGCGGTAGACGATCGCCGGGATCCAGTTGGCGCGCGGTGTCTTCTGGTTCAGCCGGCGGGCCAGCAGCAGCGACCTTGCGGAGTCCAGCGTCATTTTCTGTTCCCTTCCGGAATAGCTGTGATAATCGTATGTCGTTCTCTTGTATTTCTTATGTATATACATGAGATAGCAATCAGTCAAGCGGGTCAGTCAAGCGGGAACGCGCGCGGGTGAGCAATGAGCAAGAAGACCGACAAGAAGAAGAACAAGAAGGACAGCCAGCTCATCCTGCGGCTGGACAAGGAGGAACGCGACGCCTTCGTGCAGCTGTGCAAGGACCAGGACACCAGCGCCGCGCGCGAGATCCGGCGGTTCATCCGCGACTACCTGTCCGAGCACGCGGAGTAGCGGCTCACCAGAGGGCGGGCTTGGCCACCATCAGCCAGAACACCGCGACCAGCGCCAGGAATGCCGGCCATCCCAGCGCGAACCAGAGCCGGTAGAGCCGCCGCGCCTCCGCCGGCAGCGGCGCGCCCGCCGCCAGCGCCGCGCCCGCCAGGTCGCGGATCCGGATCTGCAGCCGCACCACGGGCACCCAGCAGGCCAGGGCCAGCGCATAGCCGGCATAGCTCAGAGCCAGCCACGGCTCGCCCCAGCCGAACCCGGCCAGATGCACCAGCAGCAGCCCCGTCACCGGCTGCACCACGCCCGCCGGCGTCGTGAACAGCCAGTCCGCCACGACGACGCCCGAGGCGACCGAATGCACCGTCTCCGCGCGACCCGTGACCCGCACCGTGCGCATCGCCCAGACCATCTGGAACGCGGTGCCGATCCCGGTGCCGAAGAGCACGGTGGAGGACAGGATGTGCGCCCATTTGAGAAGCAGGTACCAGTCGATCACCGCTCCTCCTCCAGCACCCGGTGGACCAGGAGCAGCAACAGGACCGGCAGGTTCTTCAACAGCGCCCCGAACGGGTCGAGCCACAGCGACGGATCCAGCAGCGTCAGCGCCACGGTGTAGCCCGCCACCACCGCCATCTGCACCCAGGCCATCAGCCGCAAACGCCACGCGGCGAGAAGGGCGCCGGCGATCGCCAGATCGACAAGCCCGCCGAGCCGGCCGAGCGCCAGCGCCATGCCGTCCGGCAGCGCCGTGTCCGCCGCCCCCAGCACCGTCTCGGCCGGCAGCAACAGCCCCAGGAGCCCGGAGACGAGCCACAGCACCGCCAGCCCCAGCCGCACCGCCGGTTTCAGCAGGTAGAGCCGCGCCTGCCACAAATCCTGCGTCCCCGCCGGCCGCGCCGCCAGGAAATCCGAGACACCCCGCGTCACCGTCTCCGGCCCGGGCCGGCTCTCGATCCCCGCCTCCAGCTGCGCCGCCGCGTTGCGCGAGATCGGTCCCAGCTTCAGCGCCGAGCCGACCCGCCCCAGCGCCCGCGCGGCCCGGACCGGCACATCCAGCACCGGCACCGGCCGCTGCCCCATCCAGGCCCGCAACCGCTGCACCAGTTCCGCCTGGGTCACCGTCTCCGACCCGCCCGCGTCATGTGGCCCGCCATCCGGCGGCCCTTCCAGTGAGCGCACCACCAGCGCGGCCAGATCGCCCGCATGCATCGGGTTCACCGCCTGCCCGCCGGCCACCACCGGCGTGACCAGCGGCATCGCCGCCAGCGCCCGCAAGAGCGACGTCCCGCCATAGGACGTCTCGCCCATCACCAGCCCCGGCCGCAGGATGGTGACGGGGCAGGGCGCCGCGCGCGCCACCGCCTCGCCCTCGCGCCGCCAGCGGCCGAACGGCGTGTCGGCCTCGATCCCGACGGCCGAGATCAGCACGATCTGCGCGTCCTTGTTAAGTGCCGCGTAAAGCGCCCGCGGCGCCGCCACATGCACCGCCTCGAAAGCCGCCTCGGTCGCATCGAGCAACCCCGCCGCGTTCACCACGGCGACGGCGTCGGCCGCATGCGGCGCCCAGAACCCGGCCTCATTTGTCGCCGGATCGGTCAGATCCGCCCGCAGCACCTCGAACCCCTGCGCCGCCAGCGCCGAGACCCGCCGCGCCACGCAGACCGGCCCATAGCCCGCCGCGCGCAGGGCGATGGCGATATGGCGCCCGATGAACCCGTCGGCGCCCAGCAGCAGGACCCTGCCGGCTATAGAACCCGTCCCGCCACGGCGTCGAGCTTGGCCACCAGACCCGCGTCGCGCTTCTCCGGCGCGGTCAGCAGCGCGTGGTCCAGCGCCCGGTCGCAGCCGTATTCGCAGGACTCCCGCACCGCGCCCAGCAGTGCCGGCAGCCGCTTGACCAGCCCCCGCGCCTTGTCGGCATTGCCGGTCAGCGTCGCGATGATATCCGAGATGTCGACGGCGCCGTGATGCGGGTGCCAGCTGTCGTAGTCGGTGATCATCGCCACGCTCGCATAGCAAAGCTCCGCCTCGCGGGCGAGCTTGGCCTCGGGCATGTTGGTCATCCCGATCACGTCGCAGCCCCAGACCTCGCGGTAGAGCTTCGACTCGGCCATCGACGAGAACTGCGGCCCCTCCATCGCCAGGTAGGTGCCGCCGTCATGCACGGTGATTCCCTCGGCCTTGCCCGCCTCGATACAGGCGGCCGAGAGGCGCGGGCAGGTGGGATGCGCGACCGAGACATGCGCGACGCAGCCGGTGCCGAAGAACGTCTTCTCCCGCGCGATCGTCCGGTCGATGAACTGGTCCACGACCACGAAGTCGCCCGGCGCCATCTCCTCGCGGAACGATCCGCAGGCCGAGACGCTGACCACGTCGGTCACGCCCAGCCGCTTCAGCGCGTCGATATTGGCGCGGTAGGGCACGGTGGAGGGCGAATGCACGTGCCCCCGCCCGTGCCGCGGCAGAAAGGCCATCGGAACGCCGTCCAGCCTGCCGGTCAGTACCTGGTCCGAGGGCGCGCCCCAGGGGCTCTCCACGCCGCGCCATTCGGCGCCCTCCAGCCCATCGATGTCGTAGACCCCCGAGCCGCCGATCACCCCGATCATCGTGTCGCCCATTCCACGCCTCCTGTTGCCGTCCGTCCCGTTGATACGCGCTGCATGGCGCGTTGCAAACCTGTCGTGACGCGCGAGCCGGCGCGAGGCGCCGGGTACGTTCAACCTACGTGAGGAGCCGCGCGAGGGCCGACGCGCGCGGGGGGCGCACCGGAGTCCGAACGGCGCGCTTTATGGCTGCCAAATTCGGGCGACCTCCGAGCTCTGCGATAACGTCCACCACAGCGCCGCCGCGTGGGGGCGCGTCGGCGCTTGCGCGGCGGCCTGCGGCCTGCGGCCTTGTCCCGCGCTGGACAACGTTCGAAGGGGTCAACGCCTGTGCCGAACGTCCAGTGGACCTACACTACTGGCCATTCCCGAACAGCGTGAGAAGCCGCGCGAGGGCCGACGCCCGCGGGGGCGCACCGGATTACGAGCTTTGCACTTTATGGCTGCCAGGTCCGGGCGACCTCGGAGCGCTGCGATAACGTCTACCACAGCGCCGCCGCTCTGGGGCGCGTCTCTCGGGCATTGCTCTGCAATGCCCTGCCGACAGGCGATTGCAGAGCAATCGCCGAGAGGCGGCGCTTGCGCGGCGGCCTGCGGCCTTGTTCCGCGCTGGGGCACCGTACAAACGACGTTGCCCCCCCCGCATCCCGCTCACTGCATACCGGCTATGCACCCGCACCCCGTGAAATCTGACGCCGATACCGCTAATGCTGCAGCGCAGAAACGCCGGGCGCCCTCCCGGCCCTTCCACATGCCCACTCCGGAGCCTTCATGAGCAAAGCCCTGCAAGCGGTGCTCGGCCTGACCGCGCGCCCGTCCGCCCGCATCGACCGCCTCAGCCCCGCACAACTCAAGACCGAGATCCTCTCCGGCCTGACCGTGGCGCTGGCGCTGGTGCCGGAAGCGGTGGCCTTCGCCTTCGTGGCGGGCGTCCACCCGCTGGTCGGGCTCTACGCCGCCTTCATGGTCGGCCTGATCACCGCGCTGTTCGGCGGCCGGCCCGGCATGATCTCGGGCGCCACCGGGGCGCTGGCGGTCGTCATGGTCTCGCTGGTGGCGCAGCACGGCGTGGAATACCTGTTCGCCACCGTCGTGCTCATGGGTCTCCTGCAACTGATCGCCGGCGCGCTGAAATGGGGCAAGTTCATCCGGCTGGTGCCGCAGCCCGTGATGCTGGGCTTCGTCAACGGACTCGCCATCGTGATCTTCCTCGCCCAGCTCACCCAGTTCCAGGTGCCGGGCACGGCGGAAGTCTCGGGCCACGGCATGGCGGGCGGCGAATGGCTGACGGGCCTGCCGCTCTACGTCATGCTCGCGCTCGTGGCACTGACCATGGGCGTGATCTGGCTCCTGCCCCGGGTGACGACCATCGTCCCCGCACCGCTCGCCGGCATTGCCGTCACCGCGGCCCTCGTCGTGATCTTCGGCCTCGACACCCCGCGCGTCGGCGACCTCGCCTCGATCGAGGGCGGCCTGCCGGCCTTCCACATCCCCGCCGTGCCGCTGACACTGCAGACGCTGGAGATCATCCTGCCCTACGCGGTCATCCTCGCGGCCATCGGCCTGATCGAAAGCCTGCTGACGCTGAACCTCGTGGGCGAGATCACCGGCGACAAGGGCGGCGCCAGCCAGGAATGCCTCGCCCAGGGCGCGGCCAACGTCGCCACCGGCTTCTTCGGCGGCATGGGCGGCTGCGCGATGATCGGCCAGTCGATGATCAACGTGAAATCCGGCGGCCGCACCCGCCTGTCGGGCATCGCCGCGGCACTGTTCCTGCTGGCCTTCATCCTCTTCGCCGCGCCGCTGATCGAGACGATCCCGCTCGCCGCGCTGGTCGGCGTGATGTTCATGGTCGTGATCGGCACCTTCGCCTGGAACTCGCTGAAGATCCTCCGCAAAGTGCCGCTGACCGACGCCTTCGTCATCGTGCTGGTGACCGGCGTGACCGTGGCCTACGACCTCGCCACCGCCGTCGTCGTCGGCGTCATCGTCTCGGCACTGGCCTATTCGTGGAAGAACGCCACCCGCATCCACGCCACCACCTATACGACGCCCGAGGGCGCCAAGGTCTACCAGGTGCAAGGCCCGCTGTTCTTCGGCTCGGCCGAGGGCTTCGCCGAGCTGTTCGACGCCGAGCGCGACCCGTCGCGCGTCATCGTGGACTTCGCCGACAGCCGCGTCGCCGACCAGTCGGCGCTGACCGCGATCGAGACGCTGGCCTCGAAATACGAGCTGGCGGGCAAGAAGGTGGAACTGCGCCACCTCAGCCGCGACTGCCACCGGCTGCTGCAGCGGGCCGGCCAGCTGATGGTCGACAGCGACGACGACCCCGACTACGAGATCGCCGTGAACTACGGCGTGCGCACCGGCCAGCTGGGCGGGGGGCACTGACCCCCGGCGCCGCCGATTTTTCGTCGAAAAATCGCGGGCGCCCGGCGCGAACCGTCAGTCGTCCGGCCGCGACAGGCTGAACAGCTCCGTGATCCGCGCGTAGTCGCGATAGCCCAGTCGCGTCAGCGGCTGGTAGCGGGTGATGTCGAACCGCCCGTCCACCAGGCAGTCGTCGCGCAGGTGAACCCCCGTCACCTCGCCCAACACCAGCCAGTTCGCCGCGCCCTCCAGCCGCACGATCTGCGTCAGCCGGCATTCCAGGTTCGCCGGCGCCGCCGCCACCCGGGCACAGGCCACCGTGTCGCACTCCGCCTTTTCCAGCCCCGCGACCGCGAACTCGTCCTCGCCCGCCGGCAGGCTCGCCGAGGTCGCGTTCATCGCGTCCCGCATCGCGTATTCCACGATGTTCACGCAGAACACCCCGGTCTCGCGGATATTGGCCACGTTGTCCTTGGTGCCGTCCCGGTCCGCCTTGGTCCCGGTCGAGGAGAACATCACCTGCGGCGGCACATAGGCCACCGCGTTGAAGAACGAATAGGGCGCCAGGTTGTCCCGCCCCTCGGCGTCGCGCGTCGAGATCCAGCCGATGGGCCGCGGCGTGACCACCGCGTTGAACGGGTTGTGGGGCAGGCCGTGGCCGTCCGCGGGTCGATAGAACATGCGCGCTCCTCGCTGCGTTGCCCCCTCCTAGCCCGCATGCTACGGGGCGTTCCAGTCGATTTCGCGGAAGGGGCCGGGACAGGGTGCAGCGCAAGGCCGTGGAACTCTACCGGCTGTCGCAGGAGACCCCCGCCGATTGGTGGGAGGTCGAGCAACTGTTCGACACCTGTTTCGCGCCGGGGCGCGAGATGCTCTCCTCCTACCGCCTGCGCCGCGACGTGGCGCCGGTGGCCGAGCTCTGCCTCGTCGCCCGCGAGCGCGAGGCGCTGGAGGCGGTGGCCGCCGCCATCCGCTACTGGCCCGTGCGCGTCGGCGGCGCGCGCGCGCTGCTCCTCGGCCCCGTCGCCACCCACCCGATCCACCAGGGCGAGGGGCTGGCGGCCTGGATCATCGCCGAAAGCCTCGGCCGCGCGCGCCGCGCCGGCTGGCGCCGGGTGCTTCTGGTGGGCGACGAACCCTATTACGGCCGCTTCGGCTTCACCCGCCGCGCGGGCGTGATCATGCCGCCCCCCACCAACCCCGAGCGCGTTCTGGGCCTGTCGCTGGTGCAGCCGGACGCCTGGGCCGGCGTGTCGGGGCCGGTGACGCGCTGGCAGGAGGACGCGCCGGCATCGTAGCCCGGGCGCATTCGCCCGGTGATCCCCCGGCGCGGGGGCGCCGTGACGCGCAGGATCCGACCGGACAGTCGGGGCGGTCCGGCCCACCGGCTCCTCACGCCCGCGCGGGCGGGCGCCCGCCGCCGCCCCCGACCTCACAATTCTTTTATCGGTGTGATGTAACCTTTCCCGGGGGGCATCACGTTGGGGGGTCAGAAGGCGGCGCAAAGGTGCCGCCGCGAAGAGAGACACTGACCGAAAGGAGGGCAATCATGAAACGCCTTCTCATGACCACCGCACTCGTCCTGACCACCGCCGCCGGCACTGCCAGTGCGCAGATGGCCGATGGCGACAACGTGCAGCTTCGCAACGAAGTCGGCAACTACCTCGCCGCGAGCGAGTGGACCGTGGACGTGGACAGCCTGACCACCGAGCAACTGGTCGAGATCCACTCCGCGATCACGTCGGACGAGTCCGCCACCGAAGTCGACTCGGCCGTTGAAGCCGTGCTGAACGACGGCAACGTCGAATACACCGAGCGCCCGGCCTACGTCGTGGTGGAAACGGAAGAACTTCCGCGCGACCAGATCTTCACCAAGGTCTCGAACGCATTGATCGGGACCGAGTACGAAGGCATGGCCTGGACGCTGAGCGACGAGGAGCTGGTACAAGCCTACTCCGTCGTCAACAGCACCGACGACCAGAGCGACATGTACCTGGAACTGTCCGGCCTGTTCGAATAACGGACCGGCCGCAGGATCCGTCGCAAAGGGCCGCCGCAAGGCGGCCCTTTCGCTATCGCGGCTGCTTCGCCAGCCACTCCATCACCGGCTGCCGCACCGACTGGCGGCCGTTCTCGCGCGCCTCGCAGATCACCGCGCGCGCCTCCGACAGGTCGACCCGGCGCAGCAGGCTCTTCACCGGCCCGATAGAGGCCGGCCGCATCGACAGCTGCCGCACCCCGACCGCCGCGAAACACAGCGCCTCCACCGGCCGCCCGGCATCCTCGCCGCAGAAACTCACCGAGGTTCCGGCGGCGTCGCAGCGCTGCACGATCCCCTCGATCAGGCTCAGGAACGACACGTTCAGCGTGTCATAGCGCCGGCGCACCCGCTCGTTCTCGCGGTCGGCGGCGAAGAAGAACTGCTTCAGGTCGTTGCCGCCGATCGAGATGAAATCGCACATCTCGTAGAACTGACGCGGCGCATAGGCCAGGCTGGGCGTCTCCAGCATGGTGCCGATCTCGACACGCTCGGGCAGCACATGGCCCAGCGCCGCCTCGCGCTCCAGCTCGCGGAACACGTGGTCGCGGCCCGCCTTGAACTCGTCGAACTGGGCGACCATCGGGAACATCACCGCCAGCGGCCGGCCGCGCGTCGCCCGGATCAGCGCCTGAAGCTGCATCCGCATCACGCCCGGCTTGTCCAGCCCCACCCGGATCGCCCGCCAGCCCAGCGCCGGGTTCGGCTCGTCGGTGGGCTTCATGTAGGGCAGCACCTTGTCCGAGCCGATGTCCAGCGTGCGGAACTGCACCCGCTTGCCATGCGCCGCGTCCAGCACGCGGGCGTAGATCTCCGCCAGCTCCTGGCGCTTCGGCATCCGGTTGCGGATCAGGAACTGCAGCTCGGTGCGAAACAGCCCGACCCCCTCGGCGCCGGAATTGTCCAGGCTCGGCAGGTCGGCCATCAGCCCGGCATTCATGTGCATCCCGATCACCGCGCCGTCCCGCGTCTCGGCCGGCAGGTCGCGCAGCGAGGCATAGCGGTGCTGCGCCTCGGCCATCATCGCCATCTTGTCGCGGAAGGCGTTCACGACCGTTTCCTCGGGCCGCAGATGCACCGTGCCCTGCTCGCCGTCGACCATGATCGGATCGCCGTTCAGCGCCTCGGCGGTGATGCTCTTGGCATGGATCACCAGCGGGATCGCCCAGGCCCGCGCCACGATGGCGGCGTGCGAGCCGACCGAGCCGTCCTCCAGCACGATCGCCTTCAGCTTCTTGCGGCCATAGTCCAGAAGCTCCGCCGGCCCGATGTTCCGCGCCACCAGCACCGGGTCGTCCGGCATCTCGGCCCCGGTCTCGCTGCCCTGGCCCGACAGCGTGCGCAGAAGCCGGTTCGACAGGTCGTCCAGGTCGTGCAGCCGCTCGCGCAGATAGGCGTCGGGCACCTGTTCCATGCGGGCGCGGGCGGTGGACTGCTCCTTCTCCACCGCCGCCTCGGCCGACAGGCCGCGGGCGATGTCGGCCTCGATCCGCGCGATCCACGACCGCGAATTGGCGAACATGCGGTAGGCTTCCAGCACCTCGCGCTGGTCCTTGTCGCCGGGCTCCAGCCGGGTCAGCATCTCGTCGACCGACATGCGAAGCTGCTCCAGCGCCTCGCGGAACCGCTCGCGCTCGGCCTCGGGGTCGTCGGCCACCGGGTTCGACACCACCACCCGCGGCTCGTGCAGCCAGACATGGCCCTCCGCCGTGCCCTCCTGGCCGGTGGTGCCCTGGTACAGCATCGCCTGCTGGTGCAGCGCGCGCATCGCCGCGCCCTCGCCGACGAAGGCGCCCAGCTCGGCCATCTCGGCCAGCACCATAGCGACGACTTCCAGCGCATAGACCTCGTCCTCGGAGAACCGCCGCTGGTCCTTGGACTGCACCACCAGCACGCCCAGCGTCTCGCCCAGCCGCTGGATCGGCAGCGCCAGGAGCGAGCTGAACACCTCCTCGCCGGTCTCCGGCATGTAGCGGAAGCCCCGCGTCGCCGGCGCGTTCTCGGTGTTCAGCGGCTGGCCGGAGCGGGCCACGCGGCCCACCAGCCCCTCGCCGATCCGCATCCGCGTCTTGTGCACCGCCTCGGGCTTCAGGCCCTGCGTCGCGCACAGCTCCAGCGTCTCGGGGTCGCGGAACAGGTAGATCGAGCACACGTCGGTGCCCATGCTGTCGGCGATCAGATGGGTGATCTTGTCCAGACGTTCCTGGCCCTCGCCCTCTTCGGCAAGGGTATCGCGCAGCCGGCCGAGCAGTTTCCGGCTTTCAGATTCGGTTCCGTCGGCCATGCCGTTCTGGTCTGTCCCGCCCATCCAGCGCAAATCGCGCAGGCCCAGTCTAGCGTCGGTTGCGCGGCAGTGAAACGAAGTTTGTTTCGCAAGGCGCGATGACGCCATCGGAAAACCCGCAGGACAGTGCAGTTGTGTCGCGATACCGGTCTGCGTAAGCTCGGCCGCAATGTCGAGGGAGTGAGGAGCGGTGATGCCGAGGCGCCTGATCCTAGTGCTGGGGCTCGTCGGGCTGCAGGCGCTGGCGCTCGTGGTGGTGCTGGGCATCACCTACTGGGCGTCGCAGGACGTGCTGCTGCGCTATGCCGAGGGGCTGACCGCGCGCATCGCCCGCGACGCCACCGCCTATACCGAGGATTTCCTGGACCCCGCCAACGACGCCGCGGTGCTCAGCCGCCGGCTGATCGAATCCGGCGTGGTCGACACCGAGGACCGCGCCGCGCTGACCCGCTACCTGTTCGGCCTGGTGAAGATGCGGCCCAATTTCGACGGCACCTATTACGGCGACGAGGCGGGCGAGTTCGTCTTCGTCAACCGCGACACCAGCATGGAGCGCTCCGCCTTTCGGGTGAAGGACATCGTCACCGAACCCGAGCGGATCGTCGAACTGTCCTGGGTCACCGAACAGTTCCGCGAGGTGGCCGGGCGCACCGATCCGCAGGACGACTACGACCCGCGCACCCGGCCCTGGTACCGGCAGGCGCAGGAGCGGGGCGGCCTGGCCTGGACCGCGCCCTACATCTTCTTCACCTCGCAGCGGCCGGGGATCACCGTGGCGGTGCCCGTCGACGACCCCGAGACGCTGCGCTTTTCCGGCGCGGTGGGCGTCGATATCGGGATCGGGGCGCTGTCGGCCTTTCTCGACGGGCTCGACATCAGCCCGCGCGGCTCGGCCGCCATCGTCGCCGAGGCCGGCGACATCATCGCCCACAGCCAGGAAGAGCTGGTCGCCACGCCGGACGGGCAGGGCGGGGTGCGGTTCGGCAAGGTCGCCGACGGCGAGGATCCGATCCTGACCGGCGCGGCCGCCTCGATCGAGGGCGGGCTGAACGGCCTGTTCCCCGGCGAGATCCGCGTCTCGCGCTTCGAGGCCGCGGGCGAGACCTGGCTGGGCGCGGTGCAGCGGCTGCGGCTGGAGCGTACGCCCTGGACGGTAGTGACCTACCTGCCGCAGTCGGACATCCTGTCGCCGCTCTGGCGGGTGCGGAACACCGCGCTCTGGGTCGCGGCCGGCGCGCTCCTGGCGACTGCGCTGCTGGGCCTGGTGTTCGGCGGGGTGGTGATGCGGCGGCGATAGCGGCGGTCCGACGCGAAACGCGGCCGCGGCCCGGCCGGCCGGGTTACTCACACTGCTTGAACGTGCCCGGTTGTCGCGCTCAAAGCCTCCGGGGCTCCGCCCGCCGCCACCGCAATACGTGCATTGCATGGTCTCATTGCCGATACGGCCCGCGCACGTCCGTCGGTGGCTGATGTGTGGGGCATGCACGATAACCCCTTTGAACGGTGCCCAGCGCGGAACAAGGCGAAGCCGCCGCGCAAGCGCCGACGCGCCCCGGTGCGGCGGCGCTGTGGTCAACGTTATCGCTGCGCTCGGAGGTCGCCCGGACTTGGCAGCCATAAAGCGCACCGTTCGGAGGTCGGAAGCGCCACCGCGCGCGTCGGCGCTTGCGCGGCTCCTCACACAGCTTGGATGTGCCGGGTTTTGCCTTTCCGCGCGGACGGGGCTCCACCGGAAGGCGTCCATTGCACGTTCTCACCGCGCGCAGCGCGTGGCCAACGTGTGGGGCATGTACGAAAACCCCTTTTGAACGGTGCCCCGCGCGGAACAAGGCCGAAGGCCGCCGCGCAAGCGCCGCCTCTCGGCGATTGCTCTGCAATCGCCTGTCGGCAGGGCATTTCGCCAGCGAAATGCCCGAGAGA
>NZ_JARGYC010000048.1 GCF_029168335.1 Psychromarinibacter sediminicola | reverse complement strand
GGATCGGACCGCGCAAGCGGTCCGAGACCTCACAGGGTCAGCACCGTCGAGCCGGTCGTCTCGCGCCCTTCCAGCGCCCGGTGCGCCTCGGCCACGTCCTCCAGGGCAAAGCGCTGCCCGACGGTCACCTGAATGTCGCCCGCCAGCATCTTGTCGAACAGGTGCTTGGCCATCTCCTGGCAGGTGGCGTGGTCGCTGGCGAAGGTGAACAGCGTCGGTCGCGTCACCTGCAGCGAGCCGCGGTTCGACAGATCCAGCAGGTTCACCGGCGGCACCGGCCCCGAGGCATTGCCGAAGGAGATCATCATCCCCACCGGCCGCAAGCAGTCGAGCGAGCGCTCAAAGGTGTCCTTGCCGACGCCGTCCATCACCACGTCGACGCCGCGCCCGTCGGTCAATTCGCGCACCCGCGCCACGAAATCCTCCTCGCGGTAGTTGATCACATGCGCCGCGCCGGCCTCCCCGGCCAGCTCGCATTTCGCCTGCGTCCCGGCGGTGCCGATCAGCTCGATGCCTTCGGATTTCGCCCATTGGCAGGCGATCAGCCCGACGCCGCCCGCCGCGGCATGGAACAGCACCCGGTCGCCCGCCTGGATCGGCACGATCCGGTGGAACAGGTACTCCACCGTCAACCCCTGCAGCATCACCGCCGCGCCCTGCTCGAAGCTGATCCCGTCGGGCAGCGGGCAGACCTGGGCCGCCGGCATCACGCGGGCCCCGCAATAGGCGCCGGGGGGCCGCGCGGCATAGGCGGCGCGGTCGCCGACGCGCAGATGTGTCACGCCGTCGCCCACGGCCTCGACTTCGCCGGCGGCCTCCATCCCCAGCGCCAGCGGCAGCTCGCCGGGATAGAGCCCGCTGCGGAAATAGGTGTCGATGTAGTTCAGCCCGATCGCCTCGTGCCGGATGCGAATCTCGCCCGGTCCCGGCTCGCCCACCGGCCGGTCGACGAGCTTCATCACCTCCGGCCCGCCATGTTCCTCGATCACCACCGTGCGTGCCATCGTCGTCCCTCCGTTGCTGCGGCCCGCGAACGGTAGGGCGGGGCGGCGCCGGCGTCCAGCGCTGGCGGGGGCGCGGGGATTGCACCAGAGCGTGTCGCGTTCAGTCGCATTCACGCGACGCGCTCTGACTTGTCGATCTCGCATGTCCGAGGCGCACAAAACCGGTTCCCACTTTTGCGCGACATGCTCTAGGCTCGGCGCGCGCGGGCAGGGGGTCCGCGGCGGGGAATGGGCGCGCGATGGGCGAGATTCCGGGGATCGTTCTGGCCGGCGGGCTGTCGCGGCGCATGGGCGGCGGCGACAAGACGCTGTTGCCGCTGGCGGGCAAGCCGGTGCTGAGCCACGTGATCGGCCGGCTGGCGCCGCAGGTGTCGCAGGTGGTGCTGAACGCCAATGGCGACGCCGCGCGATTCGCGCCGTTCGGCCTGCCGGTCCTGCCCGATCCGACGCCCGACCATTTCGGGCCGCTGGCCGGGGTGCTGGCCGGGCTCGACTGGGCGGCGGGCGAGGGGCTGGCCGAGATCGTCACCGTCGCCGCCGACACGCCGTTCCTGCCGCCCGACCTGGTGGAGAAGCTGCGCTATGCCTCCGAGCGGCACGAAAAGCCCATCGCAATCGCCGTCACTCCCGACGGCGCCGGGGGCTACCGGCGCCACCCGGTCTTCGGGCTCTGGCCGGTCTTCCTGCGCGGCGACCTGCGCGAGGCGCTGCAGGACGGCGCGCGCAAGGTGATGGACTGGGTGGCGCTTTACGGGGCGGCCGAGGCGACCTTTCTCGCCGACCCGGTGGATCCGTTCTTCAACATCAACACCTCCGAGGATCTGCAACAGGCCGAGGAGATCGTGCAGGCGCGGGCCTAAACAAAAAAGGGACCGCCTGATCAGGGCGGCCCGCGAAAGTCGGATTTGGGTAAGGAGGGGGCGGCCTCAGCGGCCCCAGGAGCGGACGGCGCCGCAGTCCATATGGACGAATTTCGACCCGGAGTAGCGCCCGACCCCGCCGGCGTGGCAGGCCTCGGCCGCGCGGGCCATCTGGTTCACGCTGCGCGACTTCAGGTGCAGGTCGGCCGCCTGGCCCTGCATGTGCAGCGAGTTCTTGGCGACGCCGCTGGACCGCCGCCGCAGCATCGCGTTGGTCGCGGGCGAGCGGTAGCCGGAGAACAGCGTGTAGGGTTCGGAGACATCCATCAGCTTGTGCGCGGCGGCCATGATGTCGACCGTGCGCATGTCGATGCCGTGCTGGGTGTTGTCGCGCCAGTCGCGCATGAAATACGTGATCTCTTTCATCACGTCGTTGATGTACTGACCTTCGATCCAGTAGATCGTGTCGATCATCTCGCCGGTCCGGCCGGAGTACATCTTGATGCGGCGGATATCCCCCGCCCCGCGCAGAAAACCGGCTGCTTTGGAAAATGTCGGCGCCGCGGCCACGGAGGTGGCGGCGAATGCGCCGAGCAGCGCGCGCCTCGAAAGGCCCCTCGAGCTCGTCGTCATGATGTAAAGCGTCCCGTCGCTTGCCGTGTTTGCCGCTGTTATCGCGGCTCTTGGTGCTGCCTCATCCCCAGGCGCATGTAACTTTTGGCACATTGCCGCGACCAATCCAACCGCTCCGGGGCGCATGGTTCCAAAATGAATTCGGAATCGGCGGAATTCTGCTGAAACGGTGTTAATTTCAGGTTAACCGGGAAGAGAAAAGATCGGGGCGCGCGGCGTGCGGACGGCGGGCGGAAACCGTTGCGTTCCTGTGACACTGGCGCGGCCTGACCGAAATGTGATCGTTCGCTTCTGAACGCGACAGGCTAGCGTGGCGTCTAAAGGGTAATGCGAGTCGCACTTTAAGGGGAAAGGAACCGGGAATGCTGCTTGGACTGCGGAGAGGCGCCGGACGGACGATCGCGGCGGCGTTGATTGCAACGGCCGCCATCGGGGTGTCGGCCCCCGTTCAGGCCCAGGCGCAGATCAGCCCCTTCATGTCCGCCATCGCCCAGGCGGCGGCGCTCGAATCCGAGGTGTCGGCCTTCTACAAGGCCAACGGCTACGAGCCGATCTGGGTCGGCGAGGACGCCGAGAGCAAGGCGCGCCGCGCGGCGCTCCTGGGCGCGCTGCGCCGGGCCGGGGACCACGCGCTGCCGGTCGACAGCTACCGGCTGGAGGCGCTGGAGGCGGCGATGCGCAACATCACCACCCAGCGAGACCTGGGTCGCGTCGAGGTGATGCTGTCCAAGACCTTCCTGAAATACGCCCACGACGTCTCGACCGGCATTCTCGACCCCGCCGATATCGACCCCGGCATCGCCCGCGACGTGCCGCGCCGCGACGGCGAGGAGCTGCTGCGCTCCTTCGCGGCGGCGAACCCGACGGAGTTCCTGCGCTCGCTGCCGCCGCAGTTTCCGGAATACACCCGCCTGCAGAAGGCGCGGATCGAGCTGCAGAAGCAGCTGGCCGACGGCGGCTGGGGGCCGACGGTGCCCGCTTATTCGCTGAAGCCGGGCGACCGCGGCCAGGCCGTCGTCGCGATGCGCAACCGGCTGATCGCCATGGGCTACATGGAGCGCTCGGCCTCGATGGTCTATGACGCCGCGCTGCAGGAGGCCGTCCAGCTGTTCCAGCACGACATGGGGCTGAACACCGACGGCGTCGCCGGCCGCACCACGATGCAGGAGCTGAACGTCCAGATCGAGGACCGGCTGCCGTCGCTTCTGGTGGCGATGGAGCGCGAGCGCTGGATGAACATCCCGCGCGGCGAGCGCCATGTCTGGGTGAACCTCGTCGACTTCACCGCCGCCATCGTCGACCATGGCGAGGTAACGTTCCGCACCCGCTCGGTCATCGGCGCCAACAGCCACGACCGCCGCTCCGTCGAGTTCTCGGACATGATGGAGTACATGGAGATCAACCCGTACTGGAACGTGCCCCGGTCGATCGCCGTGAACGAATACCTGCCGGGGATGATCGCCTCGGGCGGGGCGGCCGCCGGGCATCTGCAGCTGGTCGCCGGCGGCGGCCAGGTGGTGCCGCGCGGCGCCGTCAACTGGGGCGCCTACAGCCCGCGCAACTTCCCGTTCAACCTGCGCCAGCCGCCCAGCCGCGGCAACGCGCTGGGGCTGGTGAAGTTCATGTTCCCCAACCAGTACAACATCTACCTGCACGACACGCCGTCGAAGTCGCTGTTCCTGCGCGACCGGCGCGACTTCAGCCATGGCTGCATCCGGCTGCAGGATCCGTTCGAATTCGCCTATCACCTGCTGGAGCCGCAGGAGGAGAACCCCAAGGAGTTCTTCCACCGCATCCTGAACACCGGCCAGAACACCCAGGTGCCGCTGGAGGAGCCGATCCCGGTCCACCTCGTCTACCGCACGGCCTATACCTCGCCGAAGGGGCGGCTGAACTTCCGGCACGACGTCTATGGCCGCGACGGCAAGATCTTCGACGCGCTGCTGCGCTCCGGGGTTTCGCTGAACGCCTACGGCACCTAAAAGGCATGCCATCCGGGACGGCGCGGGTCATCCGGCCCGCGCCGTTCGCATTTGCGGCGGAGGGATCATGCAGGCCGTCACCATCGCAGAGATCGCGCAGGCCATGGAGGCCGAGGCGGTCGGCGACACCGCGCTGACCGTGCGGGGCGTCGCGGAGCCGGCCAGCGCGGGGCCCGACGAGCTGGCCCTCGCGATGGACCCGAAATACGCCGCCGGCCTGTCCCAGGGGCAGGCGCGGGCGGCGGTTCTGTGGCCCGGCGCCGACTGGCAGGCGATGGGGCTTGAGGCCGGCATCTACGTCCACCGCGCCCGGCTCGCCATGGCCGGGGCGACGCGGGTGCTCGACCCCGGCCCGGAGATCGCGCCGGGCGTCCACCCGTCGGCCGTGGTGGACCCGGCCGCGCAGGTCGGCCCCGGCGCCGCCATCGGCCCCTTCGTCCATATCGGCCGCGGCGCGCGGATCGGCGCCAATGCCCGCATCGCCGCGCATGTCTCCATCGGCGCGGAGGCGCGGATCGGCGACGATGCCCTGATCCACGCCGGCGCCCGGATCGGCGCGCGGGTGACCATCGGCGCCCGCTTCATCGCCCAGCCCGGCGCGGTCGTCGGTGCCGACGGGCTGAGCTTCGTCACCCGCGCGCCGTCGCGCGCCGAGGCCGCCCGCGCCAATATGGGCGATGCGGGCGCGGCCGAGGGGCAGCCCTGGATCCGCATCCACTCGCTGGGCGCGGTGACGCTGGGCGACGATGTCGAGATCGGCGCCAATGCCTGCATCGACGCGGGCACGATCCGGCCCACGAGCATCGGCAGCGGCACCAAGATCGACAACCTCGTCCATATCGCGCATAACTGCCGGATCGGCCGCGACTGCCTGTTCGCCGCGCATACCGGCATCGCCGGCTCCGTCACCATCGGCGACAACGTGATCTTCGGCGGCAAGGTCGGCGTCGTGGACAACGTCTTCGTCGGCGACAACGTCGTCGCGGGGGGCGGCACCAACATCCTGTCGAACGTGCCCGCGGGCCGCGTGGTCATGGGCTACCCGGCGGTGAAGATGGAAACGCATACCGAGATGTACAAGGCGCTGCGCCGTCTGCCGCGCCTGGCCGAGACCGTCGCGGGCCTGAAGAAAGCGGTTTCAAAAGCGTCCCAGACCGATTAGATCAGCCCCCCAAAGGGTGAGAGGACGCGCATGACGGGCACTATCAGGGATCGTGTCATCCGCATCGTCGCCGAGCAGGCGGTGCTGGACGTCGAGGACGTCAAGGGCAGTCAGACGCTGGAGGATCTCGGCATCGACAGCCTGGGGCTGGTGGAATCGATCTTTGCCATCGAGGAGGAGTTCGACATCCAGGTGCCCTTCAACGCGAACGAACCCGAGAAGAGCGACTTCGACATCTCCTCGGTCGATGCCATCGTGAAGGCCGTGGAAGACCTGGTGAAAGACCAGCACGGATGAGGCGCGTCGTCATAACCGGCGCGGGGACGATCAACCCGCTCGGTCAGGATGTTCCCCAGACATTGGAGGCGATGCGCGAGGGCCGGTGCGGCATCACCGAGCTGGAAATCCGCGACGTGGACCGGCTGTCGGTGAAGATCGGCGGGCAGGTCAAGGGCTATGACGAGCACGCCAATTTCAACCGCCAGCAGATCGCCCTCTACGACCGGTTCACGCAGTTCGCGCTGCTCTCGGCGAAGGAGGCGATCGGCCAGGCGGGGCTGGAATTCATCGGCGATCTAGCGGCGCGCTCCGGCGTCGTGCTGGGCACCTCGGGCGGCGGGCTGTCGACGCAGGACGACAATTATCGCGCCGTCTACGAGGAGGGAAAGAACCGCGTCCATCCGTTCATCGTGCCCAAGCTGATGAACAACGCGGCCGCCAGCCACGTGTCGATGGAGTACAACCTCAAGGGGCCGTCCTTCACCGTCGCCACCGCCTGCGCGTCGTCGAACCACGCGATGGGGTTGGCGTTTCAGATGATCCGGGCGGGGATGGCCGACGCGATGGTCACCGGCGGCTCGGAATCGATGCTGTGCTTCGGCGGCGTGAAGGCCTGGGAGGGGCTGCGCGTGATGTCGAAGGACGCCTGCCGGCCGTTCTCGGCCAACCGCTCCGGCATGGTCCAGGGCGAGGGCGCCGGCATCTTCATCTTCGAGGAATACGAGCACGCCAGGCGCCGCGGCGCCGAGATCCTGGCCGAGGTGGCGGGCTTCGCCATGACCTCGGACGCCGCCGACATCGTGATGCCGTCCAAGCAGGGCGCGGCGCGGGCGATCACCGGCGCGGTGGCGGATGCCCGGATGAACCGCGACGAGGTGGGCTATATCAACGCCCACGGCACCGGCACCGCGGCCAACGACAAGACCGAATGCGCGGCGGTGGCCGATGCGCTGGGGCCGCAGGCGGACCGCACGATGATCTCGTCGACCAAGTCGATGCACGGCCACCTGATCGGCGGCACCGGCGCGGTGGAATTGCTGGCCTGCATCATGGCGGTGCGCGACGGGATCATCGCGCCGACCATCGGCTATGAGGAGCCGGACCCGGAATGCGCGCTCGACGTGGTGCCGAACGAGGCGCGCGAGGCGGCGGTCACGGCGGTCCTGTCCAACGCCTTCGCCTTCGGCGGGCTGAACGCGGTGCTGGCGCTGCGCAAGGTGTGACGTGCCGGCCGTTCCAACGAAAGACGCCGCCGGCGATCTCGCGCGGCGGCGTCGGGGTCCGGTCCTCCGGTGGCGGGCGCGTTACTCGGCCGGCGCGGATTGCAGTGCCGCGTTCGCCTCGATGGCCGCCTCGTAGGCCGCGGTGAAGCCGGTCAGCGACACGCCGAGCGTGACCACCTGGTCCGGCGCCGCGACCGGGCGGATCAGGATGCTCGCCTCGGCGCCCAGCTTCATCGTGTTCACGTCCTCGTCGGTAAAGCCGAGCCGGGCGAAGCAGCCGATCTGCGAGCACCAGGCGAAGGGATAGCGCTTGACGCCCCCGTCATCGACCTTGAAGCCCAGCTGCGCCGTCAACAGCGTCTCCAGCGGCGTGACGACGGTGGCGCCGGCGGCGGCGTCCGTGCTGTCGTCGGTGATCGGGAACACGTTGATCTCGGCCACCGGGTTGCCGTTGGCGTCGTTCAGAAGCTGGTAGAGCTGGCAGGGATCGTTGCCCTCCGGCCCGCGGATGCAGCGCAGCTGCCAATCCTCGTGCGTGCTCTTGGTGTAGACCGAGCCGGGGCCGTCCTCCTCGGGCGAATCCACGCCCATGTTCAGCTCCATCGGGTTCGGCGCCTCTTCGTCCAGGGGCGTCTCCTGCGCGATGGCGGGCCCGGCAAGCGCGACAGCCAGGGCGAGCGGCAACGTGCGAATCAGGTCTTTCATCTTTCTTCCATCCCTCCGGGGTCAAACGGTCGGCGAGGGTGTATCATGCGCCCCGATCCGTGTCAGTCCCCGAATTGAACACCCCTCGGCGGCGGGCGGGCGCCGCGGCCCGTACATGAAAAAAGGGCCCTAACGGGCCCTTTTTCCTTGATGATTCTCTCCCTGCCGGACTGGCCGACTTGTCTTGTGAGGCGAAAGCTACGGCCTTTGGTCGCAACCGTCAACAGGCAAGTTTTCACATTTCATAGTTGCATCTTAACCACACCAAAAAAATGCCGCGCCCGAAGGCGCGGCCAGTCTGACAGGGAGGAAGTCTGCCCGACGCACGCGAATGCGCGCCGGACGCGAACCTGTATGGCACTTAAGTGTTAACGATGTATTTTTGCGCCGTGCGGCGGAGAGGCGGAGCGATGGACAATCGGGTGTTCCTGGGCGGCGGCGGGCCGGAGTATGGCGAGAAACAGGGCCTGCGGCTCGACTATGCCAATCGCCACGGGCTGATCGCGGGCGCCACCGGCACCGGCAAGACGGTGACGGTGCAGATCCTCGCCGAGGGCTTCGCCGCCGCGGGCGTGCCCGTCTTCCTGTCGGACGTGAAGGGCGACCTGGCCGGGCTGGCCGTGTCCGGCTCCGCCGATTTCAAGCTCCACGACGCCTTCCGGAAACGCGCCGGCACCATCGGCTTCGACGAATACGCCTATGCCGCCTTTCCGGTCACCTTCTGGGATCTCTTCGGCGAGAAGGGCCACCCGGTGCGCACCACGGTGGCCGAGATGGGCCCGCTCCTGCTGGCGCGAATGCTCGATCTGTCGGAGGCGCAGGAGGGCGTGCTGAACATCGCTTTCCGCCTGTCCGACGAGGAGGGGCTGCCGCTCCTGGACCTCAAGGATCTGCGCGCGCTGCTGGTCTGGGTGGGCGAGAACGCGCCCGACCTCTCGCTCCGCTACGGCCATATCTCGGCGGCCTCCATCGGCGCGATCCAGCGCAAGCTCCTGGTGCTGGAGAACCAGGGCGGCGCGCGGCTGTTCGGCGAGCCGGCGCTGGATCTGGACGACCTGATGCAGGTGGACCCCGACGGCCGCGGCCGCGTCTCGATCCTCGCCGCCGACCGGCTGATGGCGGCGCCGCAGCTCTATGCCACTTTCCTGCTGTGGCTTCTGTCGGAGCTGTTCGAGGATCTGCCCGAGGTGGGCGATCCGGAGAAACCGAAGCTCGTCTTCTTCTTCGACGAGGCGCATCTGCTGTTCGACGACGCGCCCAAGGCGCTGATCGACAAGGTAGAACAGGTGGCCCGTCTGATCCGCTCCAAGGGCGTCGGCGTCTATTTCTGCACGCAAAACCCCGACGACGTGCCGCCGGACGTGCTGAGCCAGCTGGGCAACCGTATCCAGCACGCGCTGCGCGCCTTCACCGCCCGCGATCAGAAGGCGCTGGCGCGGGCCGCCGACACCTACCGCCCGAACCCGCGCTTCGACACCGCCGAGGCGATCCGGGATGTGGGGGTCGGGGAAGCGGTGACCTCGATGCTGGAGGCCAAGGGCGCGCCCGGCATCGTGGAGCGCACCCTGATCCGGCCGCCGTCGTCGCGGCTGGGCGCGATCACCGAGGCCGAGCGCCGCGCGGTCGTCGCCGCCTCGCCCGTGGCCGGCAAGTACGATGCCGTGACCGACCGCGACAGCGCCTACGAGCGGCTGAAGGCGCGCGCCGGAACGGCGGCGCGCGCGGCCGAGGACGCGCCGGAGGCCGAGACGCGCGAATTCACCGCCGGCCGGCGCTATGCGCCGGGGCGGGCCGGCGGCGGCGGGCGGCGCTACGGTTCCGACGACAGCATCGGCGGGGCGCTGACCGAGGCGCTGAAGACCGAGCTGCGCGGCACCACCGGCCGGCGGCTGGTGCGCGGGCTGTTCGGGACGCTGTTCAAGGGGCGCTGACGCCGCAAAATCTTCTAGAAGATTTTGACAGGGCAGGATTTTCTAGAAGATCGTGTCCCCCGCCTCACGCCTCACGCCTCACGCCTCACGCCTCCCGCCTCCCGCCTCACGCCTCGGGCCGGATCTTTAGCCGGGTGATCCGGTTGTCCTTGCGCGCCGCCACCTCGAAGCGGAAGCCGTGGAAGTTGAACACCTGGCCCTGGCTCGGGATCGTCTGGGCCTCGTGAATCACCAGCCCGGCGACCGTGTTCGCCTCCTCGTCGGGCAGCGACCAGTCGTTGGCGCGGTTCAGGTCGCGGATCGTCATCGCCCCGTCGACAAGGTAGTCGCCCTCGTCCGTCTGGCGCACGGGATGGTCCTCGTCCACGTCGAACTCGTCGGTGATCTCGCCGACGATCTCTTCGAGGATGTCCTCCAGCGTGATCAGCCCCTCCAGCGAGCCGTATTCGTCCACCACCAGCGCGAAATGCGTGTGGCGGCGCAGGAACTCGCGCATCTGGTCGTCCAGCGTCGTGGTCTCGGGCACGAAATAGGGCTGCATCGCCACGTCCATCACGTCGAACCCGGCGAACGGGTCTGCGCCGGCGCTGGCCTCGCGCGTGCGGGCGTACATCGCGCGCAGCAGGTCCTTGGCATGGATCACGCCCACGATGTTCTCGGGCTCGCCGCGATAGACCGGCAGACGGGTATGGGCCGAGGCGAGGCACTGGTCCAGAACCTCCTGCGGCGGCAGCTCGGCGTCGATCATCTCGATCTGGCTGCGGTGCAGCATGATCTCCTCGACCGCGCGCTCGGCGAGGTCCAGCGCCCCCAGGAGGCGGTCGCGGTCCTCCTTCTCCACCGCGCCCTCGTGATGGCCCAGGGTGATCGCGCCCATGATCTCCTCGCGCACGGCGAGGATCTGGCCCTCGGGGTCGGTCTGCACGCCGAACAGCCGCAACAGCCCGCGCACCAGCGCCCGCACGGCGCCCACGACCGGGTTCAGCACCAGGATCACCAGCCGGATCGCCGGCGCCACGAAGCTCGCCGCGCGCTCGGCATTGGTGATCGCATAGGTCTTGGGCAGCACCTCGGCGAAGATCAGCACCAGCAGCGTCATCACCAGCGTCGCGAGCGCCACGCCGCTTTCCCCGAAAAGCCGCGTGAACAGCGCCGTGGCGAGCGACGTGGCGAGGATGTTCACCAGGTTGTTGCCCAGAAGGACCGAGCCGATCAGGCGTTCGTTGTCCTCGGTGATGGTCAGCGCCGTGCCGGCGGCCTTGGACCCCCGGTCGGCCTGCGCCCGCAGCTTGCCGCGCGAGGCGGCGGTCAGCGCGGTCTCGCTGCCGGAAAAGAAGGCGGAAAGGACCAGAAGCGCGAGGATGGCGGCGGCGGAGCCCCAGAGGGCGGCGTCGAAGGTCATGGGTCGTCCTGTTTGTGCTGGGCCTGTTATGGGTTGGGCCGCGGGCCGTGGCAAGGGACCGGGCGGCGCATCGGTGTCAGCGTGCTGGCCGCGGGCCGCGGGCAGGGGGGCGACAAACCCGTTTCGCGGCCATCCGGTCTGCGCTAGCGTCCCGCGGGCGAACCGGCCAAGGGAGAGACCGACGATGGCAGAGGCTTCGGGGTACGTTCTGGTCCATGGCGCCTGGCACGACCGGCATACATGGGAGGCTGTGGTGCCGCCGATGCGCGCGGCGGGGCGCGACGTGGCCGTGCTCGACCTGCCGGGGGCGGGCGAGACCGCGGCGGTGCCCGAGAGCTACCGTCGCCGCCCGCTGGACATGGCGGCCTTCGCCAGCGAGCCGTCGCCCAATGCCGGCGTCACCCAGGACCAGCGCACCGACGCCGTGATCGCGGCGCTGCGCGACGTGAACGCGCGCACCGGCGGGCGCGCGGTGCTGGTGGGGCATTCGCTGGGCGGGCTGACGGTGAGCCACGTGGCCGAGCGGGTGCCCGAGGAATTGTCGGCGGCGGTCTACCTGACCGCCTTCCTGCTGGCGCCGGGCGTGCCGGCGGTGGAGATGATCGGTCATCCGCTGATGGCGCGGGCGCTGGTGCCGTCGCTGTTTCTGGCCGATCCCGAGCAGGTGGGCGCGCTGCGGATCGACCCGGCGTCGGAAGACCCCGACTATGTCGAGCGGATGCGCCTGGCCTATGCCGGCGACGTGACGCCGGAGGCGTTTGCCCAGGCGCTGCGCCATTTCCATCCCGACGAGCCGGCGCAGGTGGCCCTGGTGCCCTCGCCGGTGACGGCGGAGCGGTTCGGGTGCGTGCCGCGGCACTATGTCGAATGCACCGGGGACCGGGCGATCACCATCGAGGGTCAGCGCGAGATGGTGGCGCGGATGGACCGCGAGATCGGCGGCGCGACGCAGGTCCACACGTTGGGCGCGGCCCATTCGCCGTTCCTGTCGCTGCCCCGCGAGGTGGCCAGCCTGCTGCTGCGGATCGAGGCGCGGCCGCGCTGACCGGCCGGCGCCGCCGGCGCGTACGGCCGGGCGGGTGCTACCGCCGCCGGACGGCCAGCGCGTTCTGCGCCGCGCTGACCCGGATCGTCCGGATCCCGGCCAGCGTCTGGTCGGAGACGAACAGCCCCACGACCAGCTCGCGCGATTGCGGCGTGCCGGCGCGGGTCGGCTCCTGCGGCGGGAAGGCGCGGAGCTGATAATGCATCACCCCGTCCACCGGCAGGCCGGAATTCATCGGCAGGAGCGCGGCGTCGTAATAGCCCTGCCGCGGCGGCAGCCCGGTGGCCTTGACGATCGCGCCGCCCGGCACCTGTTCCAGCCGCAGATCGGCGATCTGGGTCACCAGCGGCCGCGGGTCGGCCGCGGGGTTCGACGTGTCCGTCGCCACCCGCTCGGACCGGCCGAACCAGTTCAGCGGGTTGATCGGCGAGTCCCGGACCGTGCCGCAGGCCGCCACCGTTCCCACCAGCGCCAAAGCGGCGATCACCCTGCGTGTCATGCCCACACTCCCTTCGCTTGCGTCCGGGTTAGCCGATCGCCCGCGCTTTGAAAAGCCCGGCCGCCCTTTACCTTTCGCCGGCGGAGGCTTACCTGACAGGCCGAACCGACACGACCGGAGCCGCCCGATGGCCACCCCCGCCTTCGAAGAGATCGCCGACACGTTCGACTTCCTCGACGACTGGGAAGACCGCTATCGCCACGTGATCGACCTGGGCCGCGCGATGGACCCGCTGGAGGACGCCTTCCGCGTCCCCGCCACCAAGGTCGACGGCTGTGCCAGCCAGGTCTGGATCGTCCCCGAGATCGAGGGCGACGGGGCGGATGCCAAATTCTCGTTCCGCGGCGACAGCGACGCGATGATCGTGCGCGGGCTGATCGCGATCCTGAAGGCGCTCTATTCCGGGCTGACCCTGCGCGAGGTGCTGGAGGTCGATGCCGCGGCCGAGCTGGGGCGGCTGGAGCTGCACGATCACCTGTCCTCGCAGCGCTCGAACGGGCTGCGGGCGATGGTGGAGCGGATCCGGGGGATCGCGGCGGCCGAGGCGGCGTGATTTCGGACGGCTTGCGCCGTTAGAGCCGGCCGGGGCTGTCGTTCGCTGTCCGACCGGTGGGGCGGGGCGGACGGGCCGGATGCGTATTTGGAACGAGAAGAAGGGCAGAGCGGCGCGTCGGGCGTCGGACCGGTGGCGCGGGATGGTCGGGGCGTTTGCGTATTTGGGGGCGAGAAGACGGGGCGGGGCGGTGCCTAGCGGGCGGCCCAGCTCTCGATATGGGACGCGAGGTCGCCGTAGCCGGTGAGGCGGCGCTCGTAGGCCAGGCCGAGGCGGTCGGCGCAGGCGCGGGCCTTGGCGTCGAGCGCGGGGTCGTCGGTCTGGGCCTGATAGACCAGCTTTTCGTAATTGCCGAAATACATGTCGCGCAGCTCGGGGTGGCGGTCGAGGCCAAGCGGCTTCCAGACGAAGGCGTCGAACTGCCGGACCAGGAAATCGGTGAGGTAGAAGGCGGTGATCTCGTCTTCGGCGCGGGCGGCGAAGGTGGCGTTGCCCTCGAAGAAGGAATAGCAATGCGGCCCCTCGACCATGTCGACGCCGAGCCTGCGGCAGGTCTCGGCCAGCCGCCCGCCGGTGCCGCAATCGGCATAGACGACATGGATCGCGGCATAGGCGTCGCGATGCGTCTCCACCGCCTGCGCGACCGCCTCGGGGATTTTCTCGGGCCGGTTGTGGAGGATCGCGGGCAGGCACATGAGCTCGATATGCGTCCAGCCGTTGGCGCGGATCAGGTCGAGGATCTCGCGCGCCAGCGCGCCGCAGGCGATCAGCAGGATGCGGCCCGCGCCCGCAGGGGCCAGGCCCTGTTCGGTGAGGGTGCCGTCGTCGGGCAGGGGCCCGTCGCGGTCGGCAGTGTCGCCGGCGTCGGCCATCAGGCCAGGCGCACGGCCGTGCCGTAGACCAGCACCTCGGAGGCGCCCTGCTGGATCATCGAGGTCTGCACGCGCGTCGCCACCACGGCGTCGGCGCCCAGCTGGTAGGCCTCGTCGATCATCCGGTCGATGGATTGCTCGCGCGCGCCGGCCATCAGCGCGGCGTATTCGCGGACCTCGCCGCCGACGAGGTTGCGCAGGGCGGCGACGATATCGGTGCCCAGGTGCTTGGCGCGCACGGTGGAGCCGCGGACGAGGCCCAGCACCTCGGAGATCTCGCGGCCGGGGACGCCGTCGGTCGTCACGACCAGCATGTCACTTTTCGATGTGGTCATAGTGATCGTCCTCGCGGCTGCCGATCCGGTCGGCGATCACCCGCCAGACCACGTAGCCCACCAGCGCGACGGGAATGAACGCGAACCAGGCCACCGGCATCTGCAGCGCGGTCAGCACCATCGAGGCGACCCAGACCGTGATCCCGGCGGCGACGACCACCAGGACGAGGATCAGGACGAACTTGTCGAGCGGCATGGCGTGTCTCCGTTGCACCCCCGCTTGTCGAAGTATGCGACGGGCCGCGTCATTTCAACAGAGCGAGCACGGCGCTGACCCCGGCCGGGGCGATCATGGTGACGATGTCGCGGATCCGGGGTTGCAGCCGGCCTTCGAGCAGCGAATGGAAGGCGCCGCCGTAGTGAACCGTGGCCAGCAGCGTGGCAAAGCGCAGCCGGTCGGCGCCGAGGCAGCGGGTCAGGCGGGCGTCCAAGGGCGGCGGCGCCGGATGGGCGAGAAGGCCGGGGAGCACAGGCGCAAGGGGGACCGCCGGCGGGCGCGGCCGCGGCACCGGGCGTGCCGGCGACAGGAAAGTCGAGGCGTGGAGCGTCGCGGGCCGGGCCGTGATGCGGGCCGTGGCGGCCGGGCCGCCGGCCGGTGCGGCGGGGGGCGGGCCCTCGCGCAGGGTGACGTCGACATCGCCGAAGGGGCCGGAGGCGCGGCCGGACCATTGTCGGGGCGTGTCCGGTTTCGCCGCCTTGTCGGCGGTGTCGAGCGCCTTCCGGGCCATCTCGTGCGCACTGGCATAGATGTCGAGGCGCACGGCGGGGCCGATATAGACCAGCCCGAGGATCACCGAGAACACCACGCCCAGCAGCAGAAGCCAGGCGCTGACGCCCGAGGCCAGGCTGTCGGCCAGCGCCGCGGGCGTGGGGTCGGCGCGCACCAGCACCTCCAGCGCGAGGCTCACCACCACCAGCGCGCCGACCATGGTGACCGCCAGCACCCGGACCATCGCGTTGACCAGCGTCACCGCGCTGGGGCCGGGGATCGTGGGATAGGTCGCGGGCGCGGCGCCCGGGGCCGGGTCGGGCAGGTCCAGCTGCGACAGCGCCTCCCAGATCCCGGCGGCGTGATCGACCGCCTCGCGCGGGGCGATCGGGCCGGCATGGACGAAGGCTTCGGTCATCTCGGGGTCGGGGAAGCTTTGCGACAGGGTGCGGGTGCCCAGGACGGTCAGCGTGACGAGGGCGGCGAACAGCCCCGCGACCAGCGCGACGCCGAGGACCGCGAGATCGGGGATGTCGGGGACGAGGGCGGCGCCGAGGAGGTCGGGCGCGTGGGTCGCGGCGGCGGCCCAGCTGCCCAGCGGTATGGCGCAGGCCAGGGTCAGCCCGGTCACCAGGGCCGGGCGGTTGGCGAAGAGGCGCGCGCGCAGACCGCCGCGGGTCGCGGCGCCGGCCAGCGCCAGGACCAGGGCGAGGCCGCCGACCGCCAGGACGGTGCCGAGCCAGAGCCAGGTCTCGGCGGCGGGCAGGTCCACCTGCCGGAGCCGCACGATAATGCCGCCGCCGAGCCCGGCGAGGCCGAAGGGCAAGAGCCAGGCGAGGAAGTGGCCGGTCCCGATCGAGTGCGCCGGGCCGTAGCGGGTGCGCAGCACCGGCGACCAGATGCGGCGGACCAGCCGGAGCTGGTAGAGGGTCATCACCGCCAGCAGCGGCACGAACAGCACCAGCCCGCCGATCAGCAGGAGCTTGGCGCGGTAGATGGCATAGGTCTTCGCGCCTTGGTCGACCTGTTCTGCCTGGGCGGCATCCACCAGCCGCTTCAGCGCCGCGTCGGCCGCATCGGCGGTGGCGGCGGAGTTGTAGGGGACGGTGTCGCCGGAGCTGCCGTCGCCCTCTGCCGCCGGCGGGCCGTCTTCGGCCGCGGTGTCGGCCGCTGTGATGTCGGCCTCCGTTGTGGCCGTGTCCGGCGCACCGGGCCGGCCGTCCTCGGCCTCCGTCGTCGCGGCATCCGCATCCGCCGCATCCGACGCAGCCGCCGGCGGCACGCCGGCTGTCAGCTCTTCGACCAGCGCCCGGCGCTTCGCCGCGCTCGCCGCCTCCAGCGCCGCGAGGTCGGGCGGGGTCACCACCGTCTGCGGCCCGATATCCGGCCCGAGCAGGTCGATGACCGGGATCAGCGCCACCGGGACGAGGCCGCAGAGCACGGCGAAGGTAAGGGCGCGGAGCCGCGGCCAGAAACGGTGCAGCTCCGGCGGGGACATCAGCGCCGGCATGGCCCCCTTGGCATGCGCCGCGTAGGCGCATTCCGTCAGGGTCGGGGCAATCGGCATGTCTCAAATCCCGGGCCGGCACGGTCGATGCCGGCAGGATAGGCCGGAGTCAGCCCGCCGCCAACTGGTTGTGCTTGCGCGCCATCATCTCCTTGGCCGTCTCCACCGCGACGGCGGCGTCGCGGCAATAGGCGTCGGCGCCGATGGCGCGGCCGAATTCCTCGTTCAGCGGCGCGCCGCCCACCAGCACGATATAGTTGTCGCGGATGCCCTTCTCGGCCATCTCGTCGATGACGACCTTCATGTAGGGCATCGTGGTGGTCAGCAGGGCGGACATGCCCAGGATGTCGGCATCGAATTCCTCGCAGGCCTCGATGTAGTTCTCTACGGGGTTGTTGATGCCGATATTCTTCACCTCGAAGCCGGCGCCCTCCATCATCATCGTCACCAGGTTCTGGCCGATGTCGTGGATGTCGCCCTTGACCGTGCCGATCACCATCTTGCCGATGGTCGGTGCGCCGGTCTCGGCCAGAAGCGGCTTCAGGATGGCCATGCCGCCCTTCATCGCGTTGGCCGCCAGCAGCACCTCGGGTACGAACAGGATGCCGTCTCGGAAATCGACGCCCACGATGGTCATCCCCTCGACCAGCGCCTTGGTCAGGATCTCGTAGGGCTGCCAGCCGCGTTCGAGAAGGATATTGACGCTCTCCTCGATCTCTTCCTTGAGGCCGTCATAGAGGTCGTCGTGCATCTGCTGGACGAGTTCGTCGTCGTCCAGTTCGCTCAGGATGATGTCTTCTTCTTCGTCAGCCATTCGGGCTCTCCGATTTGGCGCATCCGCGCCGATGGTTTGCAGTTTGTCTGAGCGATTCCGGTGGAATGCACTCAGCCTTTTGCGACATGGAGCATGCCGCAACCGACTTAACAGCGAATGAGCGCTGGCAAATGTTCTCGTTTGGTTCTATCTTTGCGCCATGAGCCTGCCAGACATCTCCGCCGAACGCCGCAAGGGGCGTGCCGCCGCGACCAATCCGGGGAGCCGGTTCGACCGGCTGCAGGCGGAGGCCGTGGACGACGGCTGGGAGCGCGACGAGGACCAGCCGCCGCTGCGCACCGAGGTCAGCGTCGAGCGGCCGCGCAAGGTGATCACCCGCAACAGCTCGCCCGACGTGGGGTTCGAGCGGTCGATCAACCCGTACCGGGGCTGCGAGCACGGCTGCATCTACTGTTTCGCCCGGCCGACGCATGCCTACCTGGGCCTGTCGCCGGGGCTGGATTTCGAGACGCGGCTGGTGGCGCGGCCGGAGGCGCCGGCGCGGCTGGCCCGCGAGCTGTCGGCGACATCCTACCTGCCGAAGGTGATCGCCATCGGCACCAACACCGACCCCTACCAGCCCATCGAGCGCGAGCACCGGATCATGCGCGGCATCCTGGAGGTGCTGTCGGAGTTCCGGCATCCGGTGGGCATCGTGACCAAGGGCACGCTGATCGAGCGCGATATCGACATCCTGGGCGAGATGGCGGCGGCCGGGCTGACGCGGGTCGGCATTTCGGTGACCACGCTGGAGCGCGATCTCGCCCGGCGGCTGGAGCCGCGGGTGCCCTCGCCGGCGCGGCGGCTGAAGGCGATCGAGCGGCTGGCGAAGGCGGGGGTCGAGGTGCGGGTCATGGCCTCGCCCATGGTGCCGGGGCTGACCGACATGGAGCTGGAGCGGATCCTGGAGGCGGCGCGCGACGCGGGCGCGGTGGCCGCCAGCTGGATCATGCTGCGGCTGCCGCACGAGGTGTCGCCGCTGTTCCGCGACTGGCTGGAGACGCATTACCCCGACCGCGCGGCGCGGGTGATGGCGCGGGTGCGCGAGGCGCATGGCGGCAGGGACTACGACCCCGAATGGGGCCGCCGGATGCGCGGGCAGGGGCAATATGCCGAGCTGATCGCGGCGCGGTTCCGGGTGGCGGTGAAAAGGCTGGGCCTGACGCACGATCTGCCGCCCTTGCGGACCGACCTGTTCCGCGTACCGCCGCGGCCGGGCGACCAGCTGGAGCTGTTCTGACAGCGGTTCGGTGTGGCAGGATTTTCTAGAAAATCCTGCCGGGTCAAAATCTTCTAGAAGATTTTGACGGGCGGGCTCTTCTGGAAGAGCCCGTTTGCGAGGGACGGGGCGACTGCGCATGCGCGTCACGCGCGGCGGCGCCGGCGCCTGGTCCGTTCCGGCTGCGGCGCCGCGTCGTCGGTGCCGTCGCTGGGCGAGGAGAAGCCGCCCAGCACCTCGGCGATGCGGTCGAGCGACGGGCGCGGGCCCTTTTCGTGGCTCTCCAGCGCGGCGCGCATCTTTTCCAGGTGCTCGGGCATGGTGCCGCAGCAGCCGCCGATGATCGTGGCGCCCGCGTCGCGCGCCAGCAGCGCGTATTCCGCCATCAGCTCGGGCGTGCCGTCGTAATGGATGTGGCCGTCCACGTATTTCGGGATGCCGGCATTGCCCTTGGCGATGATCGGGATCTCGCCGCCGACATTCGACAGGCCCAGCACGGTGCGCAGCAGATCCGAGGCACCGACGCCGCAATTGGCGCCGAAGGCGGTCGGCACGGTCGGCAGCTTCGCCGCCTGTTCGGCCCAGCCCTCCGAGGTCAGGCCCATCATCGTGCGGCCCGCGGTGTCGAAGCTCATCGTGCAGCAGAACGGCATGCCGGCGAGCCCCGCGGCCTCGGCGGCGGCCTTCATCTCCTCGATGGCGCTGATCGTCTCGACCCACAGCACGTCGGCGCCGCCTTCCTTCAGGCCCTCGGCCTGTTCGTGGAACATCTCGACGGCGCGCGCGTGGGTCAGGCTGCCCATCGGCGCCATGATCTCGCCCGTCGGGCCCATCGAGCCGGCGACGACCACCGGCCGGCCGGCGGCATCGGCGATCTCGCGGCCGATCTCGGCGGACAGGCGCGACAGCTCGCGGGCGCGGTGCTCGGCCTCGTGCAGCTTCAGCCGCGAGGCGTTGCCGCCGAAGGAGTTGGTCAGGAAGATGTCGCTGCCCGCATCCACCGCGCCCTTGTAGAGCGCGCGGATCTTGTCGGGCTCGTCCTCGTTCCAGAACTCGGGCGCGTCGCCGGAGCTGAGCCCCATGTTGAACAGGTTGGTGCCGGTCGCGCCGTCGGCCAGCAGCCAGTCGCGCGAAGAGAGCAGACGGGAGAGGGCGTTGTCGGTCATGGGGTCCTGTCCATATCGGGAAGGGCCGCGCCGAGGGGGCGCTGCCGGTTGCGTGAGGGGATGCCACCGCTGGGATTATGACGCAAATCTATAATCGTCATAAACTTCGTGAGGCCGTGCTCATGTTACCGGCGGCGCGGCCCCGTCGCGCCGCGCGAATCCGGGCGCGGGACGGCCGCGCCGGGCCGCCCGCTCGGCGGCCGGGATCGTCATTCGACAATGTTGGGAAAAGTCTGTCGACACGCGATCCGCGGCGGATGCGGCAACGCGGCGGAGCCGGGGCTCCGCCGGAGGGCCGGCCTGCGGCCGGGGGCGGCGTCAGCCGGGCAGTTCGTCGATCAGCTGGCCCTTGGCCTTGGCCATCAGCTCGACCATCTTGGCGCGGATCGTCGCCTCGTCGGTCTTGCCTTCGAGATCGGCGGCCACCTTGCGATAGACGTCCTCGTCGCCGGCCTCCTCGAAATCGGCCTTGATCACCTCGCGGGCATAGGCCTCGGCCTCGGCGCCGGTCTTGCCCAGAAGCTCGGCGGCCCAGAGCCCCAGGAGCTTGTTGCGCCGCGCCTCGGCCTTGAACTGCATTTCGGCGTCATGCGCGAACTTGTTCTCGAAGGCGCTCTCGCGGTCGTCGAAGGTGGTCATGGGGTCCTCTCAGCCTGCATACCGTTACCGCCAGATATGCCCGCGGGGGCGCCGTTCCGCAAGGGCGGGCTTGTCTTGCGGGTTGCGGCCTTCTGGCCTATAGGAACGCCGCATTGGGCGCGCTGCCGCGCCCGCGCGATCGGAGATTCCATGGCAAGGCGCAACAAGCTCTACGAAGGCAAGGCCAAGATCCTCTACGAAGGGCCCGAGCCCGGAACGCTGGTGCAGTACTTCAAGGACGACGCCACCGCGTTCAACGCCGAAAAGAAGGACGTGATCGACGGCAAGGGCGTGCTGAACAACCGCCTGTCCGAATATTTCATGTCCGGACTGAACAACATCGGCGTGCCGACCCACTTCATCAAGCGTCTCAACATGCGCGAGCAGCTGATCCGGCAGGTGGAGATCATCCCGCTGGAAGTGGTCGTGCGCAACGTCGCCGCCGGCTCGATGTCGAAGCGGCTGGGCATCGAGGAGGGCACGCCGCTGCCCCGGCCGATCATCGAGTTCTACTACAAGGACGACAAGCTGGGCGATCCGCTGGTCACCGAGGAGCATATCGTCGCCTTCGGCTGGGCGAACCAGCAGGATCTCGACGACATGGTCGCGCTGGCGGTGCGGGTGAACGATTTCCTGTCGGGCGTGATGCTGGCCGTCGGCATCCGGCTGATCGACTTCAAGATCGAGATCGGCCGCGCCTGGGAGGGCGACTTCCAGCGGCTGATCGTCGCCGACGAGATCAGCCCCGACAGCTGCCGGCTGTGGGACATCGAGAGCGGTCAGAAGCTGGACAAGGACGTGTTCCGCCGCGACCTGGGCAGCCTGGCCGACGCCTATACCGAGGTCGCCCGGCGGCTGGGCGTGCTGCCGTCGAACGTGACCCACGCGACGAAGCCGCATCTAATCAACTGACGGTGCCCGGTGGCGGGCGCCGGATGTGCGTATTTGGAACGAGAAGAAGCAGGGCGGGCGCTCTGCCGGGGGTGAGGGCATGAAGGCACGGGTTCAGGTGATGCTGAAGGCCGGGGTTCTGGACCCGCAGGGCGAGGCGGTGCGCCACGCGCTGGGGTCGCTGGGATTCGACGGCGTCGAGGGCGTGCGGCAGGGCAAGGTGATCGAATTGGACCTGGCCGAGAGCGATCCGGAGGCGGCGCGCGGGCAGGTGACCGAGATGTGCGAGAAGCTGCTCGCCAACACCGTCATCGAGAGCTACCAGATCGAGATCGGCTAGGATGCGGCACACCCAGCTCTTCTTCTGGCGCGAGCACCCGGACGGGCGGCGCGAGGTGAGCTGGCGGACCTGGGTGCTGATCTGGCTCCTGCCGGTGCTGTTTCTGGGGGCCGCGGTGCTGATGCTGGCCTGGGAGGGCTACCGGCACCTGGCGACCGTGCCCGCGCAGGGCGAGGTGGTGCGGGTCTACGCCTGGGAGGGCGACACGATCTTCGACCGCGGGATGGCGAATTACGGGCCGGTCTTCCGCTACACCTGGAGCGACGGGCAGGAGACGGAGGCGAGCGTCGGCATGTCCCATCCCGACTGGAACTTCGAGATCGGCTCGGTGCGCGAGATCCGCTATTTCCCCGACCGCAAGACCAACGTGGTGCTGCCGGGCGCGGTTAACTTCTATGCCGGGCTGATCATCGGGGGCATCGGGCTGGTTCTGCTTCTCCCGGCGCTGCTCGCGACCTGGCGGCTGCGGCGCTGGCAGGGGGCGGCGGCATGAGGGCGGCCGTGCTGACCGCCTATCGCGACCCGCTGGAGATGGGCGAGGCGCCCGATCCGGTCTGCCCCGCCGACGGCGTGGTGCTGGAGGTGCTGGCCTGCGGCGTGTGCCGCTCGGACTGGCACGCCTGGACCGGCACCGACCCCGACATCGCGCTGCCGCATATCCCCGGGCACGAGTATTGCGGCATCGTCGTGGAGGCCGGCGCCGAGGTGACGCGCTGGCGCCCCGGCGACCGGGTCATCGCGCCGTTCATCCTGGCCTGCGGGCGCTGCCCGGCCTGCCAGGCAGGGCATCAGACGACATGCCCGTCCCAGGTCGTGCCCGGCTTCACCGGGCCCGGCGCTTTCGCCGAGCGGCTGGCGGTGGCGCATGCCGACGTCAATCTCACGGCGCTGCCGGCCGGCATGGACCCGGCGCTCGCCGCCGCGCTCGGCTGCCGGGTGACCACGGCCTGGCACGCGCTGACCGGCCGCGCGGCGCTGCAGGCGGGCGAGTGGCTGGCGGTCTGGGGCACCGGCGGGATCGGCCTGTCGGCGATGCTGCTGGGCCGGGCGCTGGGGGCGCGGGTGGCCGTGATCGACGTGGTGGGCGAAAAGCTCGACCACGCCCAGGATCTCGGCGCCGACGCTGCGATCGACGCGAGCCACGGCGACCCGGTGGCGCATCTGCAGGAGATCACCGGCGGCGCGCATGTCGCCGTCGAGGCGCTGGGGGTCGAGGAGACGACCCGCAACGCGCTGTTGTCGCTCAGGAAACTCGGGCGGATGGTGCAAGTCGGAATGCCCGCGGGCAAGCATGCCGAGATGACCCTGCCGATGGATGCCGTCTATTCCGGGCAGCTTGCGCTTTATGGCACGCGCGGGATGCCGGCGCATCGCTACCCCAGCCTGATGGCGCTGATCGAGGGCGGGCATGTCGACCTGACCCCGCTGATCGCCCGCCGCGTCGCGCTGTCGGACGCCAGCGCCGAGCTCGCCGCCTTCGACGCCCCCGCGCCGCCGGGCGTGGCCGTCATCACGGATTTCAGCCGATAGGAGAGGCCAATGAAAGCCGCCGTCATCGTCTACCCCGGATCGAACTGCGACCGCGATCTCGCCGTCGCCTTCGAGCGTGCGGGGGCCGAGGTCACCAAGGTCTGGCACAAGGACACCGCGCTGCCGGCGGGGCTGGACATCGTGGGCGTGCCGGGCGGGTTCTCCTATGGCGACTACCTGCGCTGCGGCGCCATCGCGGCGCAGTCGCCGATCACCCGGGCGGTCATCGACTTCACCCATGCGGGCGGCCATGCCATCGGCATCTGCAACGGCTTTCAGGTGCTGACCGAGACCAAGGTGCTGCCCGGCGCGCTGATGCGCAACGCCGGGCTGAAGTTCATCTGCAAGACCGCGGGCCTGCGCGTCGCCACCACCGACAGCGTCTTTACCCGCGCGTACGACGACGGCCAGGTCATCCACCTGCCGGTGGCGCATCACGACGGCAATTACGTGGCCGACCCCGACACGCTGAAAGCGCTGCAGGATCAGGACCGTATCGCCTTTACCTACACCGACAACCCGAATGGCTCGGTCGCCGATATCGCCGGGGTCCTGTCGGAGAACCGGCGGGTGCTGGGCCTGATGCCGCATCCCGAGCGGGCGGTGGACGCGGCCCATGGCGGCACCGACGGGGCGGCGATGTTCCGCGCAATCGCGGGGCTCGTCGCGCCGGCGTGAGCCGGCCGCGCTTGAGCGGCACGCGACCCCGCCATAGACTGCGTTCATGAACGACACCGCCGGATCGCTCAGGGAGTCCGTGCGCAGCGCCCTGTCCTGGCGCGCGCGCATCGTTCTGTTGATGTTCATCGCCGCGGCCGTGACGGTGGTCTGGTTCACCAACCAGTTCCTGACCGAGCGCTACACGGTCGCCACCAAGAACCGCGCCGAGGTGCGGCAGGCGCTCTATGCCGGCAACCTGCTGTCGGAACTGCAGCGCAATTCCATCGTGCCGCTCCTGCTGGCGCGCGACCCGGTGCTGATCGGGGCGCTGAACTCGGCCGATCACAGCCGGTCGTCGCAGCGGCTGATCTCGGTCAAGGACGAGATCGGCGCCGCCTCGCTGATGATGCTGGACGCCGGCGGGCGCGTGGTGGCGTCGACGGACCGGCAGAACCTGGGCTCGGTCCATCGCCAGCAGCCCTATTACATCGCCGCGCTGCGCTCCAACGACACCGTCTTCAACGCCTTTCGCGGCGATAACGGGGTGATGCAGTTCAACTATTCCCGCCGGATCGAGGCGGGGGGCGAGCTGATCGGGGTGATCGTGGTCGAGGTCGACCTGCGCAAGTTCGAACAGACCTGGTCGACGATCTCGGACGCCGTCATCGTCACCGACAGCGAGGGCCAGATCATCCTGTCGACCGAGCCGAAATGGCGCGGGCTGACCGAGGCGGAGGCGCTGAAGCTGCGCTCGGCCCCCTCGGCGATCGAGCGGGCGATCCGGGCGACCGCCGACTGGGCCGCGCTGCCGACCGAGGCGTTCTATCGCGGCTCTGCGCTGATGCGGCTGGAAAACCGGATTCCGTTCCGCGGCTGGCGGATGGTGACCTTCACCACCTATTCCAGCGTGCGCGAGCGGGTGAACGGCGTTCTGGCGCTGGAGATCATGTTCTTCGCCATCCTTCTGGCGGGCGCGTTCTACCTGTCCAGCCGCCGGGCACTGGCGCGGTCGATCTTTTTTCAGAAGGAATCGGCGGAACTGCGCCAGCTGAACGAGGCGTTGCAGCGGGAAATCGCCGAACGCGAGAAGGCGGAAAAGAACCTGGAAGTCGCCGAGCAGACCATCGCGCAAAGCTCCAAGCTGGCGGCCCTGGGCGAGATGTCGGCCAGCGTCAGCCACGAGCTGAACCAGCCGCTGGCGGCGATGCGGACCTACCTTGCCGGCGCCAAGCTTCTGTTGCAGCGGCGGCGGCCCGAGGAGGCGCTGTCGAGCTTTTCCCGCGTCGACGATCTGATCGACCGGATGACGGCGATCACCCGGCAGCTCAAGAGCTTTGCCCGCAAGGAGGGCGACGCGCTTGAAGCCGTGGACGCAAGGACTTGTATTTCCTCGGCTTTGTCGATGATGGAGCCGCAGCTGAACAACCGCAAGGTGCGCATCACCCGGTCGCTGCCCGACGAGCCGGTGATGATCATGGCCGACCGCATCCGGCTGGAACAGGTGCTGATCAACCTGCTGCGCAACGCGCTGGACGCCACCAAGGAGACCGACGAGCCGGCCATCGACATCCTGCTGACCGTGGGCCAGATCGCGACGATCACCGTGCGCGACAACGGCCCCGGAATCGAGGATCTCGATTCCCTGTTCGAACCCTTCTATACGACCAAGGCGCCGGGCGACGGGGTGGGCTTGGGCCTTGCCATCTCCTCCGGCATCGTGAAGGACCTCGGCGGCCGGCTCTATGCGCGGAACGGTCGGGCCGGCGGCGCCGTTTTCGAGGTGCGGCTGCCGCTGATCGACGACGACGTGAGGGCGGCCGAATAGGGTGGACCAGGAATGACACAGGCCATGAAGATCGCGATCATCGACGACGAGCAGGACATGCGGCAGTCGATCAGCCAGTGGCTGGCGCTGTCGGGCTTCGACACCGAGACCTTCGGCAGCGCCGAGGATGCGCTGAAGGCGCTGGGGCCGGACTATCCCGGTTGCGTCGTCAGCGACATCAAGATGCCCGGCATGGACGGCATGGTGTTCCTGAAGAAGCTGATGAGCGTGGACAGCACGCTGCCCGTGATCATGATCACCGGCCACGGCGACGTGCCGATGGCGGTGGAGGCGATGCGCGTGGGCGCCTTCGACTTCCTGGAAAAGCCGTTCAACCCCGACAAGATGACCGAGCTGGCCAAGCGCGCCACGCAGCGGCGGCGGCTGATCCTGGACAACCGCGCGCTCAGGAAGGAGCTGTCGGACGGCTCGACGCTGATGAAGAAGCTGATCGGCGCCAGCCCGGTGATGGAGCGGCTGCGCGAGGATATCCTGGATCTCGGCCAGGCCGACGGTCATGTGCTGATCGACGGCGAGACCGGCACCGGCAAGACGCTGGTGGCGCATGCGCTGCACGCCGTCGGCGCCAAGGCCGGCAAGAAGTTCGTGCTCTTGTCCTGCGCGGCCAACGACAAGGCCACGCTGGGGGCCAAGCTGTTCGGCCCCGTCGAGGACGGCGGCGGCCTGCCGGCGCTGGAGGAGGCGCGCGGCGGCACGCTGGTGCTGGAGGATATCGAGAGCCTGCCGCAGGAGTTGCAGGCGCGGCTTCTGAGCTGGATGAACGACCAGGGCAATCCCCCCGATACGCGCATCGTCGCGATCTCGAACCTGCAGGAGCAGGGCAAGACCTGCGAGGACGTGCTGCGGCCGGACCTGTTCTTCCGGCTCGCCGCGATGAAGATCACCCTGCCGCCGCTGCGCCAGCGGGGCGAGGACATCCTGATGCTGTTCACGCATTTCTCCGAGCAGTTCGCCGAGGAATACGGCTGCGACGCGCCGCAGGTCAGTGCGCAGGAGGCGGCGCAGCTGCTGCAGGCGCCCTGGCCGGGCAATATCCGCCAGCTGATCAACGTGGCCGAGCGCGCGGTGCTGCAGAACCGCCGCGGCACCGGCACCATCGCCTCGCTCCTGATGGCCGAAAGCGACGACCAGCAGCCGGTGATGACCACCGAGGGCAAGCCGCTGAAGGAATATGTCGAGGCGTTCGAGCGGATGCTGATCGACAACACGATGCGGCGCCACAAGGGCTCCATCGTCGCGGTGATGGACGAGCTGTGCCTGCCGCGCCGGACGCTGAACGAGAAGATGGCCAAGTACGGGCTGCAGCGGTCGGACTACCTGTAGCCCGCCTGCGGCGCCATGTCCCCGGGGGCCGGGGCCGGCGGCGGAGGCGATGCCCCTGCGGCATGAACGGCGCGAATGGAGGGGCGTGATCGACGGGGCGGGCGCCGTTCCGACGATCCTGTTGACGGATCGTTGACACTCCTGCACTACCGTCCTGCGCGAGGCTCGCCGTATTTTCTCCATTGTAATGCGGCAGGCTTCGCCCTTATGTTACATGGCATCGCAACGGCGGTATTGGTCCGTTTTTGCGAACAGAATTGAATTTTCATGATTTTCCATAACACGGCTGGCGCCGGGGGATGATCATGAGAGGAGAACCAGGCCCCAAGGGCCGGGGAATCGCCCGACACAGCCCCCGTGGGCCGGGCCTTGAATGGTGTTCCGCGAACGGAATGCCGGAGAAGAACCGCGATGAGGCGCGCAGGACGTAACATGATCGAGCGGTGGGCCATCGGGTCCGCCGTCGCCCATGCGCGCGCGCCGACTCTCGCACAGACAAGACGGCCGGCAAGACCCCTAGCACCCCCGGGCGCGTCGGGGGTTTTCCGGTGTCGAAGGATAACATGGCAAAGAAAATGCTCATCGACGCCACCCACGCGGAGGAAACCCGCGTCGTGGTGGTCGACGGAAACAAGGTCGAGGAATTCGACTTCGAGACGGAGAACAAGCGCCAGCTAGCCGGCAACATCTACCTCGCCAAGGTCAGCAGGGTCGAGCCCTCGCTGCAGGCGGCCTTCGTCGAATACGGCGGCAACCGGCACGGCTTCCTCGCCTTCTCGGAAATCCACCCCGACTATTACCAGATCCCGGTCGCCGACCGCGAGGCGCTCCTGGCCGAGGAACGCGCCTATGCCGCGCAGCAGGCCGCGGAAGAGGACGAGGACAAGCCCAAGAGCCGCTCGCGCTCGCGCGGGGGCAGCCGCAGCAAGTCGAAGGACAAGGCCGAAAAGGCCGAGACCGCCGCCAGCGACGACGCCGTCGAAAGCCGCGACGTCTCCAGCGACGACATCCCCGGCATGGGCGTGGTCGACCTGGACGACGGCGACAGCGCCGAGGACGGCCCGGTCGGCCTGACCGAGGACGCGCCGGACGGCGGGGCTGCGGCGGAGGCCGATGGCCCGGCGCCGGCGGCCGGCAATGCCCAGGGCGACAACGGCAATGCGGGGCGCGGCGAGAACGGCCAGAACGCGGAGCAGGGCGATTACGACGAGCCCTATGCCGCGGTCGATCACGCGACCGAGCTGGATTCCGACATCGAGTCGGTCGCCGACGAGGACGTGGCCGAGGAAATCCGCCAGCCGCGCCGCGCCAAGCCGCGCAAGTACAAGATCCAGGAGGTCATCAAGGTCCGCCAGATCCTGCTGGTGCAGGTCGTCAAGGAGGAACGCGGCAACAAGGGCGCCGCGCTGACCACCTACCTGTCGCTCGCCGGCCGCTACTGCGTGCTGATGCCCAACACCGCGCGCGGCGGCGGCATCTCCCGCAAGATCACCAACGCCGCCGACCGCAAGAAGCTCAAGGAGATCGCGACCTCGATCGACGTGCCGCTGGGCGCGGGGCTGATCGTGCGCACGGCGGGCGCCAAGCGCACCAAGTCCGAGATCAAGCGCGACTACGAGTATCTGCAGCGGCTGTGGGAGCAGATCCGCGCGCTCACGCTGCAATCCATCGCGCCGGCGAAGATCTACGAGGAAGGCAACCTGATCAAGCGCTCGATCCGCGACCTCTATAACCGCGAGATCGACGAGGTGCTGGTCGAGGGCGAGGCCGGCTATCGCGTGGCCAAGGACTTCATGAAGATGATCATGCCGTCCCACGCCAAGAACGTGAAGCATTACGTCGACCCGATGCCGCTCTTCGCGCGCTACCAGGTCGAGTCGTACCTGTCCTCGATGTTCAACCCGACGGTGCAGCTGAAATCCGGCGGCTACATCGTGATCGGCGTGACCGAGGCGCTGGTGGCGATCGACGTGAACTCCGGCCGGGCCACCAAGAAGGGCTCGATCGAGGAGACGGCGCTCGAGACCAACCTGGAGGCGGCCGAGGAGATCTCGCGCCAGCTGCGGCTGCGCGACCTCGCGGGCCTGATCGTGATCGACTTCATCGACATGGAAGAGCGCAAGAACAACGCCTCCGTCGAGAAGAAGTTCAAGGACAAGCTCAAGACCGACCGCGCCCGCATCCAGGTGGGCCGCATCTCGGGCTTCGGCCTTCTGGAAATGTCGCGCCAGCGGCTGCGCCCGGGGATGCTGGAGGCCACGACGCAGGCCTGCCCGGCCTGCCACGGCACCGGCCTGATCCGCTCCGACGACAACCTGGCGTTGAACATCCTGCGCCAGCTGGAGGAAGAGGGCACGCGGCGCAAGAGCCGCGAGGTCTTGCTGAAGGCGCCCGTCGGGATCGTCAACTTCCTGATGAACCAGAAGCGCGAGCATGTCGCGGGGATCGAGGCGCGCTATGGCATGTCGGTCCGGATCGAGGCCGACCCGTTCCTGATCTCGCCCGATTTCTCCATCGAGAAGTTCAAGACGGCGAGCCGCCCGGTCACCGAGGCCTCGCCGGTCGTCTCGGTCGACGCCTCGCTGATGCCCGTCGAGGCCGAGGAGGAAGACGAGGCCCCGGCGCAGGCGGAGGCGCAGGCCGACGCCGCCTCCGGCCCGCCCGAGGGCGAGGAGAAGCCGAAGAAGAAACGCCGCCGCCGGCGCCGGCGCCGCGGCAGCGGCAACGGCAATGGCGAGAGCGGCGAGCAGTCCACCGATCAGGGCCAGGAGGCCGACGCGAAGGACACCGGCGACAAGGATGGCACGTCCGAGGCGCCGAAAGCTCCCGAGCCGGCCGAGGCGAAGGCGGACGAGACCGCCGAGGGGGCGACGCCTTCGGAGGAGGAAAAGCCGAAGAAGCGCCGCCGCACCCGCACGCGGTCGAAGAAGCCCGCTGAGACGACGGAGTCGCAGGATCAGCCGGCCGACGCCGAGGCGAAGGCCGCCGAGGGCGCGGCCGCGCAAGCCGACGAGACCCCGGCCCCGGAGACCGCCGAAGCCCCGGAGGCAAAGGCGGAGAGCACCGAGTCGGCGCCCGAACCGGCGGTCGAAGAGACGGCTGCGCCGGAGGCTGAAGCTCCGGAGGCCGAAGCTGCCGCGCCGGAGGCGGAAGCCGTCCCGGAGCCCGAAGCCGCAGCGGAGGCCGAACCCACGGAAGCGTCAACCGCGAAGGACGCCGCACCGGAAGAGGCCGCACCGGCAGAGGCCGCCGAACCCGAGGCGGAGACGCCACAGGCCGCGACGGAAGACACCGCCGAAGACACCCCCGCGCCAGAGCCGGAGCCCGAGGCCCCAGCCGAGGACGCCGAGGACAGCGCCGAGCCAGAGCCCGCGATGGCCGAGGCCGAGGAGACGTCGAAGCCGAAGAAACGCGGCTGGTGGTCGGTGGGCCGCTGATCTCACGAAAAGGGCGCCCCCGCGGCGCCCGTTTTCGTCAGCCCCCCTTGCGCACCACGTAACGCTGCGCGTCGCCCGCCGGCTCCGACGCGATCAGCGCGTGCCCCTGCTCGGCGCAGAAATGCGGCACGTCCACCACCGCGACGGGATCGTCCGCCAGCATCCGCACCACCGCGCCGTCCGCCAGCCCCTGCAGCACCTTGCGCAGGCGCAGCACCGGCAGCGGGCAGATCAGGCCGCGCGCGTCGATCTCCTCGTCGGGTGTCATGCAGGCCGCATAGGCCACCCCGCGACGCCTTGTCCACGGGGATGTGACTCCGCGCCGCGTGACGCCGCCGCCGCCACGCGATATGACGACCCCGGCAAGCACGGGGACCGCCACGCATGTTCGGGATCGACATCATCGACGCAAGCCTTCTGCCGGCGATGCTGGTGGCCGTCGCCGCGGGGTTCCTGTCCTTCCTGTCGCCCTGCGTCCTGCCGATCGTGCCGCCCTACCTCGCCTATATGGGCGGCGTGACGATGACCGAGATGACCGGCGATCTCTCGGGTCGCCGCCGGGTGCTGATCTCGGCGCTGTTCTTCGTGCTGGGCCTGTCGACCGTGTTCCTGTTTCTGGGCTTCACCGCCTCGGCCTTCGGCTCGTTCTTCCTGCAGAACCAGGACTGGTTCGTGATCGTCGCCGGGCTGATCGTGATGGTCTTCGGCGCGCATTTCATCGGCATCTACCGCATCGGCTTCATGGACCGCGAACTCCGGATGGAGGCCGGCGACCGCGGCGGCAGCGCCTTCGGCGCCTATGTGCTGGGTCTCGCCTTCGCCTTCGGCTGGACGCCCTGCATCGGCCCGCAGCTGGGCGCGATCCTGTCGCTCGCCGCCTCCGAGGCGAGCCTGACCAAGGGCACCACGCTTCTGGGCGTCTACGCGCTGGGGCTGGGCATTCCGTTCTTGCTGGTGGCGCTGTTCTTTCCGCGAATGCAAGGCGTCATGGCCTGGATGAAACGCCACATGGACCGGATCGAGAGGATCATGGGGCTGCTCCTGTGGACCGTCGGGCTGATGATGCTGACCGGCCAGTTCAGCGCCTTCTCCTACTGGCTTCTGGAACAATTCCCCGCGCTCGCGACCATCGGGTAACGGTCCGGAAACGGGTCAGGCTTATTTTCGCCCAAAACGTCGCCTAGCCTGCCGGGCAAAGCGACAAGAGGCCGAGCCATGGCGCCCGAACCGAGCAGCTGCGTCAGGAAACGCCGGGTTTTCTACATTCCCGGCTACGACCCGATTCATCCCCGCCGCTACCGCGAGCTCTACCGCACCGAATCCGCGAAACAGGCGGAGATCTCGGGCTACGAGATCGGCATTACCCCGCGCCGGGGCGACCGCTACGGCTGGAACGTCGCGGCGACGATGGACGGCCAAAAGGTCGCGGCCTCGGTCGAGGTGCTGGTCTGGTCCGACCTGGTGCGCGCCTCGATGTCGAACACGATCCCCGCCACCTACCTGCAGCTTGTGCGCACCGCCTGGACCTACATCGCCTCCGGCACGCTGCGGCGGCTGATGTGGATGCGCAAGGGGCCGGTGATCGCGGCGCTTTACCCGGTGGGGATGCTGCTGGCGCAGCTCGTCGCGGCGCTGCTGGTCGGCGCGCTGCTGGGCATGGCGCTGTCGGGCGGCATCGGCTGGGGCGTGGACCGGCTCCTGGGCCTGTTCGGGTGGACGGCGGGCGGCGCGGTCTGGACCGCGGTGCTCGACGCGCTGTGGTGGGCGGGCCTTCTCGGCGGCGCCGTCTTCGTCCTGCGCTGGTTCAAGGCAAGGGACGGCAAGCTCTACGCCTATTACCTGATGCACGACTACGCCCATAGCTGCCAGCACGGCGGCGCCTATCCGCAGGATCTCGAACAGCGGCTGGCCGAGTTCGGCGACGTGATCGCCGCCGCGCTGACCGACGAGGTCGACGAGGTGCTGGTCGTCGGCCATTCCTCGGGCGCGCATCTGGGCGTGTCGATCCTGGCCGACCTGATCCGGCAGACCCGACTGCCGGCGAACGGGCCGAAGCTGTCCTTCCTGACGCTGGGGCAGGTGGTGCCGATGGTGTCGTTCCTGCCGAAGGCCGACCGCCTGCGCGCCGACCTGAACTTCCTGTCGCAGCGCGACGAGATCGCCTGGATCGACGTCACCGCGCCCGGCGACGGCTGTGCCTTCGCGCTCTGCGACCCCGTCGCCGTCTCCGGCGTGGCGCCGGACAACCAGCGCTGGCCGCTCGTCCTCTCGGCCGCCTTCACCAAGACGCTCGCGCCCGAGACATGGAAGGCGCTGCGCTGGCGCTTCTTCCGGCTGCACTTCCAGTATCTCTGCGCCTTCGACCGGCCGGGCGACTACGACTATTTCCGCATCACCGCCGGGCCGCGCACACTGGGCGAGCGCTATGCCGGCCGCGCCCCGTCGAAAAGCCGCATCGACGTGCCCGCGTCGCGTTACACCAGCATGGCCGCATGAACCTGCACAGCCCCCCGAAACCGACCCCGCCGAAGCCGCCCGCGCGCGAGGGCCGCGTGTCGCTCTGGCGCTACGCGAAGCTCTTCCGCCAGGACATCCTGTCGGCGCAGCCCGCCAAGCTCTACCGGGCCTGGATGGCGGAGTTCCGCACGCCGTTCTTCCGCTCCTACCTGGTGAACCAGCCCGACCTCCTGCGCGAGGTGCTGACCGCCCGGCCGATGGACTTCCCGAAATCCGGGCGGGTGGGCGAGGGGCTGCGCCCGCTGCTGGGCAACTCCGTCTTCCTGACCAACGGCGAGACCTGGCTGCGCCAGCGCCGGATCATCGACCCCGCCTTCGAGGGCGGCCGCCTGCGCGACACCTTCCCGGCGATGCACGCCGCGGGGCAGGCGGCCGTCGCCCGGCTGGCCGCGCGCGAGGGCGTGGTCGAGATCGAGGAGGAGATGAGCCACGCCGCCGCCGACGTCATCTTCCGCACGCTGTTCTCGATCCCGATCGAGCACGAGGTGGCGTCGCAGGTGTTCCACGAGTTCCGCGCCTACCAGCGCAGCCAGCCGATCCTGAACGTCGCCGCCTTCCTGCCGCTGCCGCGCTGGATGCCGCGCTTTCACCGCCGCCGCACGAAGCGGGCGGCGAAGGCGATCCGCCACCTGATTACCAAGCTGACCTCCGACCGGATGTGGGCCATCGAGGCGGAAACGGCGCCGAACGACCTGGCCACCAAGATCATGACCACGGCCGACCCCGAGACGGGCGAGTTGTTCGACACCGACGAGATGGTCGACCAGGTGGCGATCTTCTTTCTCGCCGGGCACGAGACCTCGGCCTCGGCGCTCGGCTGGGCGCTGTACCTGCTGGCGCTCTTCCCCGAGGTGCAGGAGCGCGTGGCGCGCGAGGCGGCGGAGGCGGGGCCGGAGATCGCGTTCTCCGACCTGTCGAAGCTGCGTTTCACCCGCGACGTGTTCCGCGAGGCGCTGCGGCTCTACCCGCCGGTGCCGATGATGGTGCGCGAGACGACGGCTTGCGAGCATTTCCGCGACCGGGAGCTGGCGAAGGGGTCGCAGGTGGTGCTGAGCCCCTGGCACCTGCACCGGCACGAGCGGCTGTGGGAGCGGCCGGACGAGTTCGACCCTGACCGCTATGCCACCGAGAACGGCCGCAAATGCCTGCGCGAGGCCTACATGCCGTTCTCCGCCGGCGCGCGGGTCTGCACCGGCGCGGGCTTTGCCATGGTCGAGGGGCCGCTGTTGCTGGCGCTCCTGGTGCGCGCCTTCCGGTTCGAGCGGGTGCCGGGCGACGACCCGGTGCCGGTGGCCTATCTGACGGTCCGGGCGAAGAACGGCATCCGGCTGCGCGTGACGGCGCGGTAGGTCTCGGACCGCCTGCGGCGGTCCGATCCGCTGGGGGGGACGCTGTCCCCGTCGCCATTGTCTCTCGGACCAATGGCGCGACAATGGCCCCCCCCCCTGGAGTACTTTCAGCCAGAAGAAGCAGCGGGCGTCGGTCGGATCGGGCCCTGGGGTCCGTTCTGGCGGTGCCGCGCCGGTATCGGACGGCGCGCGGACGGACCATACTACACGACACTGCTTCCTTTGCATTGCCGGATTGCGGCCCCGGTCGAGCGGAGCGCCGTGCAGCGCCGACCCGCCGGGTCGCGGTCGAACTTTGCGCTGTCGGAGACATAAGCATGAATGTCGGACACTTGGCACGATCCTCGCCAGA
>NZ_JARGYC010000047.1 GCF_029168335.1 Psychromarinibacter sediminicola | reverse complement strand
GTCGGCGACATCTGCGATCTCTTCGAACCCGACGAATGCTGGAACTACTTCAAGGCCGCAGGATATGCCCACGATTAAACGCACGAAGCTCTAGACCTTGGATTGACCAGCGTAATAGGCCACGAGTCAAGTCACGCCGTTGCAACGGCCTTCCACGGGAGACAGTTTTTCAACGCTTGGTGTAGGAGAAGCGCGCGCACAGCCCTCAGCACATCGCGACTCGGATGCGGACCGGTGCGCCAAACAGCCCTGTAATGGGATAGATGGCCGAGTTTTTGGGCTAAGAACCGTTGCTAGGGAGAAAAAACGACAGGAGTGGTGCCGGTGATAGGACTCGAACCTACGACCCCATCATTACGAATGACGTGCTCTACCAGCTGAGCTACACCGGCACTCTTTCTGTCGCGGTCCGGATGGCGCGGGGCCGTGCGGACCTTTGGCGGGCCGTTTAGCACCCGTCGCGGCGCATGGGTAGCCCCAAAATCAGCGTTTTTGCGTCGCGTCGTCCTCGACGATCTCGGCGTCGGTCACCTCCGTCTCGGCGGCCTCGGACGGCGTCTCGGCGGGGCTGTCTTCCGCCGGCGAAGCGGGCTCTTCGGCGGCGGGGACGTCCTCGGCCACGGCGAGTTCGGTCGCGGCCGGCGACTTGCCCACGATCAGCGGCAGCATGCCGGTGGAGCCGGGCATCGCCACCTCGCCCTCGGCCGGCGTGCGCCAGGCCAGCGTGTCGAAGCCCGAGCAGTTCGAGCAGACCGGCATCCAGTGATTGTGGATCGACTGGCAGTTGTCGCAGACCCATTGCGGCCCGCGCGAGGCCGTCAGCGCCCGCGTCAGATAAGCCCGCACGACCGATTCGTCGGCGCCCTCGCCGCGCTCGATGGCGGCCATGATCGCCAGCGCCCGGGCCGTCGGCTCGGATTGCGCCAGGTCGCCCAGGGCGCGGCGGGCGGCGGGGAAATCCTCGGCCGCCAGGTAGAGCTCGGCCGAGAGCATCCGGGTCTCGGGGTGGTCGGGCTTCAGCTTGGTCAGGGTCTGGAACCGCTTGATCCGCTGTTCGGGCGTCTCCTCGGGCTGGATCTCGGCGAAGGCGGCGGCGAGGTCGGGATGCGGCTGTGCCTCCCACGCCTTCTTCAGGACGCGGGCGGCGTAGCGCGGCTTGTTCTGGTCGATATAGCTGCGCGCGGCCATGGCGGCCGCCGGGATCAGGTCGGGCGACAGGCGGTTGGCCTCGATCGCGGCCTCGCGCTGTTCGATGGTGCTGTCCTCGCTGAGGACGTCCTTCGCCTCGGACAGCGCCAGCACCGCGTCGCGGCGGCGGTAGACGTCGCGCGGCATCGAGCCGTGCTTCAGCTTGGCGCCCAGCGTGTGGCGCGCGCCGGCCCAGTCGCCGTGCTCGGCCTGCAGGCGCAGGAGGATATCCTGCGTCTCCTCGTGCTTGGGCTTCAGGGCAAAGGCCTTCTCCGCCAGCTTCAGCGCGCGGTCGGTGTCGCCCTCGGCCAGCTTCTGCTTCATGATGCCGCGCACGCCGACGAAGCGGGTGCGGTCGTCGGCCAGGAGGCGCTTGTAGGTCTCCTCGGCCGCCTTGTGGTCGCCCGCCATCTCGGCGGCCTGCGCGGTGATCAGGTTGGTCAGATCGGGCCGGTGCAGGTATTTCTCGGCCTTCTGCGCGTTCTTCATCGCCAGCCGGCCCTCGCCCGAGGCCAGCGCCATCATGCCGTCGGCCAGCGCCTGGAAGCCCTTGCGCTCGCGGTTGCGGGCGAAATAGCGCGAGATCGCCGTCTCGTCGCCGTTCAGAAAGCGCAGCGTGGCGACCAGCAGGCCCACCAGCTTGATGAACAGCCAGACCACCAGCACCAGCAGCAGCGCGGCGATCACCGCCTGCAGCGGGCCGAGGTTGAACTCGGTCTCGGCGATGGAAATCCGGATGCCGCCGTCGGTTTCCATCAGGTAGCCCGCGCCCAGCGTGGCCGCGGCGATGAGGGCGACGAACAGGATGACCTTGATAAGGGACCAGAGCATTAGCCGTCCTCACTTGGGTTCAGTTGCGCCGCCAGATCGCGGGCGGCGGCGAGCGTGTCGCGGCGGGTCTCGGCCAGCGCGACCCAGTCGGCCATCGCCTCCTGTCCCACCGGCGGAAGCGCCTCGATCTCGGTCAGCGCGGTGTCGAGGTCGCCGCGGGACACGGCCGCCTCGACCCGCGAGAGCACGGCGTCGGGGTCGTCGCCCTCGCGCGGGGCCAGCGAACGGGCGCCGACCTGGCTGCGCAGGAACGCCTCCCAGGTGCTCAGCTCGCCCTCCTCGGCGGCGGCGCGGGCGGAGAGGGTCAGCGCTTCGCGCGCGTGGTCGGGGAAGCTCTCCTGCAGTTCGTCCAGCGTCGGGATGCCGTCCTCGGCGCCGGCCTGCAGCAGGGCGGGGATGTCGGCGCCGGAGAGGTCGGCGACCTCGGCCAGCGGCTCGGAATAGGCGGCGCCGGTCGACAGGGCCTGTTCGACCTGGCCCATCGCGGCGCGGGCCTCGGCCATCTGCGCGGCGCGCTGCGCGGCGGCTTCGGCCTCGGCGGCGGCGGTCTGGCTGGCTTCCAGCTCGGCCAGCTTGGCGTCGAGCTCCTCGCGCATGGTGCCGAACCGGCCGTCGATCGTGGCCAGCAGGTCCGCGAGCTTCTCATCATAGGCCTCCGAGATCGCCTGCGGCAGTTCCGCCTCGGGGATCTGCTGGACGGCGACGGTGTTCAGCCGGTCGTCGGTGTCGTCGAGCCGCGCGGTCAGCGTGTCGACCCGGTCGGACAGGGCGGCCAGGTCGGATCGCGTCGCCTCGGCGGTTTCGCGCACGGAGTCGATGGCGGCGTTGACCTCGCTAAGGTCCGGCTCGCGGTCTTCGAGCGCGGCGATCCGGTCCTCGGCGCCGGCGAGCGCGTCCTGCGCGGCGGCAAGGTCGGAGTCGAGGCTGTCGATCCGGGCCAGAAGCTCCGCGTCGGGGCCGCCCAGGGCCGTCCAGCCCTGCGTTTCGGTGTACCACAGCGCCGCGGCGCCCAGGACGGCGGCAATGACGCCGCCGAGGACCAGCGGCAGGGTGCGGCCCTGCTGCGGAGCGGCGGGGGGCGGGGCCGCCGGCGCCGGCAGGGCTTCGGCCAGCGGCGGCGTGTCGGCGGCCGCGTCTACGGGCTCGGGTGCAGGGTCGGGCACATTGTCGGGCGCCGGATCGGGCGTGGCGGGGCCCGGGTGGAGCGGTTCGGTCCGCGGGTCGTGGACCGGAGCGTGCAGGCTGGTCGCCGGCGCGGGCGTGTCCGCCTCGGGCGGCGTGTCGGGGGGCACGGTCTGGCCGGTGTCCTCCGGCGCGTCCTCGGACCCGTCCGTCTCCGCGCTCTGTGGTGCGGCAGTCCCCTCGGCCTCGTCGGCCGCGCGGTCCGTCTTGTCAGTCCTGGGTGATTTTGCCACCGAATCCAGCCCTCTCCGTTCCGCAGTCCGCATTGCCGGGCGCGGACTGCAAAGTCAAACTAGCGCTCCGATGCAGGGGTCTCAAGACGAAGCGCTTGTGCAGATCCCGGCGATTGCGTCCAGAATTGCGGCAGCGTCGGGACGCTCTGCGACAACCAGACGCGCCGGGGGGGCGCCGGTCCAGGCCACGGCGACGGCCTCGCTCAGCGCCACGAGGATCAGCGGCGCGGCCGCGTCCCGGGCCTGGGCGGCCAGGAGCGCGGCGCTGCGCGGCGAGAACAGCGGCACGATCACCGGCCGGTCGCTTGCCAGAAGCGCCCGCGCCTCCGCCGACAGCGGTTGCGGCGCCTGGTCGTAGACCACGACGCTGGCCAGGTCGAAACCGGCCTCGGCCAGCCGCTCGGCGACGCGGCCCCGGGTTTCGGCGCCATGCGCGAACAGGAGCTTGCCGGCCGGCGCTTCGGCCCGGATCAGCGCCACCAGGTCGTCGGCGCTGCCAGCGGCGGAGACGGCCTGCATCCCGGCGAGCCGCGCCGCCTCGGCCGTGCGGTCGCCGACGCACCAGGCCGGCAGGCCGGCGACGTCGGCCGCCTCGGCCAGCGCCCGCGCGCCGTTCTCGGAGGTCAGGACCACGCCGGCCACGCCCTCCAGCGGCACCGCCGGCGCCTGCGGCACGATCCGCAGCACCGGCGAGATCAGCACCGGGATCGCGCCGATCCGCGCCTTCGCCTGGGCGGCGAAGCGCTGCGACTGGGCCTGGGGCCGGGTGAGAAGCAGGGCGGTCAAGCGCGGGGCCGTGATTGTATGCGGATGGGGGCGGTGTTATCTGCCGGGGGTTACCCTTGCAAGCCACGGGCCCATGACCGACGCGCTGACCATCCTCGGGCTGGAGAGCAGCTGTGACGACACCGGCGCCGCGGTCGTGCGGCAGGCCGGCGGCGCACGGCCCGAGATCCTGTCGAACGTGGTGGCGGGGCAGGGGGCGCTGCACGCGGCCTTTGGCGGCGTGGTGCCCGAAATCGCGGCGCGGGCGCATGTCGAGAAGCTGGACCATTGCGTCGAACGCGCATTGCACGAGGCCGGGCTGCGCCTGCGCGAGGTGGACGCCATCGCGGTCACCGCCGGGCCGGGGCTGATCGGCGGCGTGCTGGCGGGCGTGATGTGCGCCAAGGGGCTGGCGGCGGCGGCGGTCAAGCCGCTGGTGGGCGTCAATCACTTGGCGGGGCACGCGCTGACCCCGCGGCTGACCGACGCGCTGCCGTTTCCCTATCTGATGCTGCTGGTCTCGGGCGGGCATTGCCAGTTCCTGGTGGTGCGCGCGCCGGACCGGTTCGAGCGGCTCGGCGGCACCATCGACGACGCGCCGGGCGAGGCGTTCGACAAGACCGCGAAGCTCCTGGGCCTGCCGCAGCCGGGCGGGCCGTCGGTGGAACAGGCGGCGGCGCGGGGCGATCCGGCGCGCTTTGCCTTTCCCCGGCCGCTTCTGGACCGGGCCGGGTGCGACATGTCGTTCTCCGGGCTGAAGACGGCGCTGTTGCGGGCCCGCGACGGGCTGGTGGCGGCGCAGGGCGGGCTGACCGAGGGGGACCGCGCCGATCTTTGCGCCGGGTTCCAGGCGGCGGTCTGCGACGTGCTGGCGGAGAAGACGCGGCGGGCGCTGGCGCGGGCCGGCACCCCGGCGCTGGCCGTGGCGGGCGGCGTGGCGGCGAACGGGGCCGTCCGCGCGGCGCTGGAAGAGGCGGCCGCCGGCGTGCGGTTTATCGCGCCGCCCGCGGCGCTCTGCACCGACAACGCGGCGATGATCGCCTGGGCGGGGCTGGAGGCGTATCGCGCGGGCCGCGTCGACGACATGGGCCTGCCGGCCCGGCCGCGCTGGCCGCTGGATGCCGCCAGCCGGCCGATGCTCGGCGGCGGCAAGCGGGGGGCGAAGGCGTGAGCGTGGCGGTTCTGGGCGCTGGCGCCTTCGGCACGGCGATGGCGGTCGCGCTGGCCCGCGACGGGCAGGCCGTGGCGCTGTGGGGCCGCGACGCGGGGGTCGTGCGCGCGATGGCGGAGACGCGGGAGAACGCGGGCCGCCTGCCCGGCGTGGTGCTGCCGGACCGGGTCACGCCGGTCGCCGAGATCGCCGCGGCGGCGGAGGCGGACACGCTTCTGCTGTCGGTGCCGATGCAGTCGCTCGGCGGCGTGCTGGCGGCGCATCCGGGGCTCTGGGACGGCAAGCGGCTGGTGGCCTGCTGCAAGGGGGTCGACCTGAAGACCGGGCGCGGCCCGTCCGGCGTGATCGCCGACTGCGCGCCGGGGGCGGTGCCGGCCGTGCTGTCCGGACCGAGCTTTGCCGCGGACATTGCCGCCGGGCTGCCGACCGCGCTGACGCTGGCGGCGCGGGATGCGGGAGAAGCGCAGGCCCTGCAGGAGCAGCTGTCGACGGGGAGCCTCAGGCTTTACCGCAGCACCGACATGGCGGGGGTCGAGCTGGGCGGCGCGCTGAAGAACGTGATCGCCATCGCCTGCGGCATGGCCATCGGCGAGGGGTTCGGCGAGAGCGCCCGCGCGGCGCTGATGACCCGCGGCTATGCCGAGGTGCTGCGCCTGGCGCTGGCGCGCGGGGCGCAGGCCGAGACGTTGTCGGGGCTGTCGGGGCTGGGCGACATGGTCCTGACCTGCACCTCGGAGAAGTCGCGCAACTATGCCTTCGGGATGCGGCTGGGGCGCGCGGGGCAGGCGGAGGCGCTGGCCACGACCGAAGGCATCGCGACGGCGCGGGCCGTCGCCGGGCTGGCGGCGCGCGAGGGGCTGGAGATGCCGATCACCCGGGCGATCGCGGCGGTGCTGGAAGGGGAGATGACCGTGGAACAGGCGGGCGGGGCGCTGCTCGCGCGGCCGCTGCGGCCGGAATGAGCGGGGTCGGGCTGAGCGGGTCGGGATGAGCGGGACGGGGGCGTCTTCGGCGCTTCGCCCCGAGGACGGCTTTGGCGGCGCGGCCGCAAGGCGTATTTGAAACGAGAAGAAGATGCGTGGGAGCGGGTCGGCGCGGCCCGGGAAACGGAAGGAGCGACATGGCCTACTGGCTTTTCAAGTCCGAACCCTCCACCTGGTCCTGGGACGATCAGGTCGCCAAGGGCGAGGCCGGCGAGGAATGGGACGGGGTGCGCAACTATCAGGCGCGCAACGTGATGCGCGAGATGAAGGTGGGGGATCGCGGGTTCTTCTATCATTCGCAGAGCGAGAAGGCGGTGGTCGGCATCGTCGAGGTGATCGCCGAGAGCCATCCCGACAGCACCACCGACGACGACCGCTGGGACTGCGTCGACATCAAGGCGGTGAAGCCGGTGGAGCGTCCCGTCACGCTGGCCGAGATCAAGGCCGATCCGCGGCTGTCGGAGATGGTGCTGGTGAAGAACACCCGCCTGTCGGTGCAGCCGGTGACGGATGCGGAATGGGCCGCGATCTGCGGCATGGCCGGCATCGACCCCTGAGCGGCGCGAAAGCGTGGCGCGGCCGCGCGTCCTGCGGCATACTGTCCGCGCAGAACCGGTCAGGAGGGACGGATGGGCATCATCAGCGTGATCGCCGCGGCGGCGGCGGCATGGATATTCGGGGCCGTTTGGTACGGCGTGATCGGCCGCCGCTGGATGGAGGCGCAGGGGCTGACGGAAGAGAGCCTGAACCGCTCCGATCCGGTGCCCTATATCGGCAGTTTCATCTGTTGCATCCTCGTGGCGGGCATGACGCGCCACATCCTGGCGATGAGCGGCATCGACACCCTGGGCGCGGCGGCGGTGACGGGGCTGGGGCTCGGCCTGTTCGTCGCGGCGCCCTGGATCGCGACCAACGTGCTGTTCAGCGTGCGGTCGAAGGCGCTGATCTGGATGGACGGGGCCTATCCGGCGGTGGGCATGACGCTGATGGGGATCGTGCTGGCGCTGTTCGGCTGAGCGCGGGGTTCGGCTGAGCGCGGGGTTCGGCTGAGCGCAGGGGCGGCACCCGCGGGCGGAGTGCGACCAACCCGAGGGCGAGATCGGGAAAGCATGGAGGGTCACGACCGGCTGGCCGAGACCCTCCATCTTCCCACGCGTCCTCACGCCCGCGGTACGAAATTCGGGTCCCGACCTTCTGGTCAGACACGAGGGCTTATGCCGCAACCGCCGCGGACGCGCAAGCCCGGAGTCTCTAAAAATGGTTGCAGGGCAGGGCGTTACGGGTAACGGCGCGTTAACCGTTCGTTCGACCCGCGATCAGCTGTAGATCGATTCCTTGCCGAAATGCTTGACGAGCATGTAGTAGACCACGGCGCGGTACTTGTTGCGCTCCGACCGGCCGTAGGTGTCGATCACCTTGTTGATCGCGTCCATCAGCTCTGGCCCGTCGCGCAGCGCCAGCTTCTTGATCAGGAAGTTGTTCTTGACGGTCTCCAGCTCGCCCTCCTGGGTCGCGGCGACCGTGGCGGCGTCGTCGTTGTAGATCGCCGGCCCGCAGCCGATGGTGACCTTGGTCAGCAGGTCCATATCCGGCGTCATGCCGCACTTGGTCCGCAGGTCGTCGGCGTATTTCTCGATAAGTTCGTCTCGTTTGCCCATGGCTCGTCCCTCTCCGCCCGTGTCGGTCCGGCCGCGTTCGACTTTGGCCCGGTCCCGTGCGGCGCCACGTTACCGGTGAATTCGCGACCGGCAAAGACAAAATGCCCGCCCGGGCGCCGCCGGCCCGGTCAGCCGGTCAGCCGCGCCTCCAGCGCGTCGAGGTCGAGCGCGCCGGCGCCTTCGCCCGCCGCCAGCAGTTCGGCCGACAGGATCGTCGCGCGGCTGTTCAGCGGCGTGGGCACGCCGTGCAGCCGGCCCAGCAGGCAGATCTCGCCGTTGAGATAGTCGGTCTCGACGCTGCCGGCGCCGCGGGTCAGGCTCTGGGTCGTAGAGCCGCCGACATAGCGCGCGCCGTCCAGCTTGGTGCTCTGCATGTTCTCCTGGCGGCGCGGATCGGAGGAACCCACGTCGCGGAAGGGGATACCGGCGGCCTGCAGCACAGCCTCCGCCTCGGCGCGCAGCCGCTGGTAGAGATCGCCCGACGACACCCCGGTGCCGAGCGCGGCCTCCAGGATATTGCCGAGGTTCATCAACAGCTTGCCGTACTTGCTGGCCATCACGTCGTCCTGCACGAAGCCCGCGACGTTGCCGGCCGCCAGCGCCTCGGCCAGCGCGCGGTCGTCGGCGTCGGAGCCTTCGGGGAAGCGGCCGATGTCGTAGACCCCGAAGCGCGGCTGCGAGAAGGCGGTGACCTCGCCGGGCTCCAGGTAGGTGGCGGGCATCATCACCGTCACGCCGTGGACGTTCGGGAAATAGCGCAGGGCGGTGCGCTCGTTCGCGACGCCGTTCTGGCAGCAGAAGATCGGATGTTCGCGCACCCCGGCCGCGCGCAGGGCCTCCAGCGCGGCGGTGGTGTCCTGGCCCTTCATGGTCAGCAGGATCGCGTCGTCGGGGCGAAAGTCGATCTCGTCCGGGGCGCCGACGCAGTCGAAGCGCACATGCTCGGTCCCGCGATGGCTGTTCAGGGTCAGCCCGTTCGCGCGGACCGCCTCCAGCATCCGGCCGCGGGCGATGCCCACGACCTCGCGGCCCCCAAGCGCCATGGCGCCGGCCAGCACGCCGCCGATGGCGCCCACTCCGTAGACGATGATGCGCATCCTGTCCCTCCGTGTCCTGTCGGGTCAGACATCGCTCAGGGACGCGGGATACGCAAGGGCGCGCCCGGTTCGGACGCGCCCCTGTGTGGTGGTCGGTGACGGTCAGTTGCCGCTTTCGGTTTCGGCGTCCGCTTCGGGAACGCAGTGGTCGGCGCCTTCTTCCGGCCGGACCGTGCCTTCGGGGCACTCCTCGTCAGAGGCGGCTTCCTCTGCCGGGATCGCCTCTTCCGAGCCTTCGGACTCGGCTCCGTCGGCGGCGTCGCCGCCGGATGTGTCGCCGGACTCGGTCGTCGTTTCGTCCTGCGCCGCGTCGCCGTCCGCCTCGTCGGACATCTCGGCGTCCGCCGCCGGCTCCTCGGACATCGCGTCGCCGGATGCGCCGTCGTCCGAGCTGTCGGCAGCCGCATCGCCGCCGTCGCCCGACTCGTCAGCGCCGTCGCCGGCCGCGGCCATCACCTCGGACATCGGCGTCTCGTCGGGCAGGCCCGACACGCCGGATTCGTCGAATTCCGGCTGCGCCTTCAGCGTTTCCTTGTCGGTGTTCAGCGTGAAGAACGTGCCGTCGTCGCTCAGCTGGAACTCCTCCACCGGCAGCGCGACGGTGTATTCGCCCAGCCCGATGAAGCCGCCGATGCCGATGACGGCCGCCGGGCCGGAGGGCGGCGTCACGACATAGTCGATCTCGCCGATCCGGTCGCCGTTGGGATCGTAGGCGACCATGCCGAGCACGTCGCCCACGGTCATCTCCTCGACGCTGGTGAAGACCGGCGCCGTCTCGGCGGCGGTGTTGCCCATGCCGTCGGTGGCCATGGTGCCGTCGGTCTGCATCGGTTCGGTCGTCAGGCCGGTGTCGTCCTGGGCGAAGGCACCGCCCGCGATCAGCGCGATCAGCGCCGCGCCCGTCAGTGTGTGCTTGCGTGTCATCTCCGGTCCTCCTTGAGGCTTTCATGCCTTCGGAAGCGGATCGGACCTCGGATCGTTCCCCCGGAACGCACAAGGCCCCGCCGATGGGCGGAGCCTTGCCATATTCAACGGCCGACGATGGGCCGGTTCCCGCCGGACCGGGCCGGCGGGGGCGCGATCAGTAGCGGTAGTGCTCCGGCTTGAACGGGCCTTCCGGCGTCACGCCGATATAGGCGGCCTGCTCTTGCGACAGCTCGGTCAGGCGCACGCCGATCTTGCCCAGGTGCAGCCGCGCGACCTTCTCGTCGAGGTGCTTGGGCAGGACGTAGACCTCGTTGCCGTACTGGTCGCCCTTGGTGAACAGCTCGATCTGCGCCAGCGTCTGGTTGGTGAACGACGCCGACATCACGAAGGACGGGTGGCCGGTGGCGTTGCCGAGGTTCAGCAGACGGCCTTCGGACAGCAGGATGATGCGGTTGCCCGAGGGCATCTCGATCATGTCCACCTGATCCTTGATGTTGGTCCACTTGTGGTTCTTCAGCTGGGCCACCTGGATCTCGTTGTCGAAGTGGCCGATGTTGCCGACGATCGCCATGTCCTTCATCTCGCGCATGTGCTCGATGCGGATGACGTCCTTGTTGCCGGTGGTGGTGATGAAGATGTCCGTGGTCGGCAGCGCATCCTCCAGCGTGACCACCTCGAAGCCGTCCATCGCGGCCTGCAGGGCGCAGATCGGGTCGACCTCGGTCACCTTGACGCGCGCGCCGGCGCCGGCCAGCGACGCGGCCGAGCCCTTGCCCACGTCGCCGTAGCCGCAGACCAGCGCGACCTTGCCGGCCATCATCGTGTCGGTGGCGCGGCGGATGCCGTCGACCAGGCTTTCCTTGCAGCCGTACTTGTTGTCGAACTTCGACTTGGTGACGCTGTCGTTGACGTTGATCGCCGGGAAGGGCAGCAGGCCCTGCTTCTGCAACTCGTACAGGCGGTGGACGCCGGTGGTCGTCTCTTCGGTGACGCCCTGGATCATGTCGCGCTGCTTGGTGAACCAGCCCGGGGTCGCGGCCATCCGCTTCTTGATCTGGGCGAACAGCGCCTCTTCCTCTTCCGAGGTGGGCACGGCGATCAGGTCGTCCTCGCCGTTCTCGACGCGGGCGCCGAGCAGGATGTAGAGCGTGGCGTCGCCGCCATCGTCCAGGATCATGTTGGCGCCGCCGTCGTCGAACTGGAAGATGCGGTCGCAATAGTCCCAGTACTCGACAAGGCTCTCGCCCTTCACGGCGAAGACCGGCACGCCCGATTCCGCGACGGCGGCGGCGGCATGGTCCTGGGTGGAGAAGATGTTGCACGACGCCCAGCGGACGTCGGCGCCCAGATGCACGAGCGTCTCGATCAGCACGGCGGTCTGGATCGTCATATGCAGCGACCCGGCGATGCGTGCGCCTTTCAGCGGTTTGGATTCGCCGTATTCTTCGCGGGTCGCCATCAGGCCGGGCATCTCGGTCTCGGCGATGTCGAGTTCCTTGCGGCCGTACTCCGCGAGCGCGACATCCTTGACGATATAGTCCTTGGCCATAAGCGTAGGGCTCCTGTTGATTGCTTTTTGAGGGTCGCGGAGCCTCTACCACCTTGGCCGCACCGCGGCAATGCTTGTGCCGGAAAACGGGGTGCCGCCCGGGCGGCGGACCCCGCCCGGCGCTCAATGTTTCATCGCTGGCCGGCGCTACAGGCCGGTGCCGGCGGGAACCGTGTCGGGCAGTCCCTGATGCCAGTTCATGCCGCTGCCGACGATGCAGCTGGTGCCGTCGGCGAAGGTCATCAGCGCGGTCCAGCTGCCCGTTTCGGGCGACGACCAGATCTCCATCAGCTGGTCGCGGGACATCACGCCGCCACCTGTCGGCCCTTCGCCGAAGTCCTCGCGCAGCCGTGCGACGATCACCTCGCGCTCGGCACAGATCACGCCGTCGCCGGGCTGGGCGAGCGCGGGCAGGTCGGGCGCGGCCAGCAGGACGGCCAGGGGAAGCGCTGTCCAGTGGATGTGCATGGGGGTCTCCATCGCTGCGTACGCACTCAACGCACGCGCGAGTATTCCGTTCCGCGATGGTGCGGCCCGGGCATTTCCTTGCCGAAGGCGCTGTGGCAGACAGCGCCGGAACCGCCGTCATCGAGGACCCCATGCCGCAACCCCGCGCCTGGCAAAGGATGCTTTCGGGCCGCAGGCTCGACCTGCTCGACCCCACGCCCGTGGACATCGAGATCGAGGATATCGCCCACGGTCTCGCCTTCGTCGCCCGCTGGAACGGCCAGACGCATGGCGACTATCCCTATTCGGTGGCCGAGCATTCGCTGCTGGTCGAACAGATCTTCACGCGCCAGAACCGCGCCGCGCCCGCGCGCTGGCAGCTGGCCGCGCTGTTGCACGACGCCCCGGAATACGTGATCGGCGACATGATCTCGCCGGTGAAGGCGGCCGTCGGCCCGGAATACGGCGAACTCGACGCGCGGCTGAGCGCGGCGATTCACATCCGCTTCGGCCTGCCGGCGCAGATCCCCGCCACCGTGAAGCGGCAGATCAAGCGCGCCGACAAGGTGTCGGCCTGGCTGGAGGCGACCCAGATCGCCGGGTTTTCCGAGCGCGAGGCGACGCGCTTTTTCGGCCGGCCGGCGCCGGCGCATATCGAGGGGCTGGACATCCACCTGCGCCCGCCGAAAGTCGTGCGCGAGGATTTCACCGCCCGGCATGCCGAGCTTCTGGAGGCGACAGGATGATCCATGTCCGACGGGCCGGCGCGCTGGACGCGGCGCCGATGGCGGAGCTGCTGAACGAGGTGATCGCGCGCGGCGGCACCACGGCGCTCACCGATCCGGTCTCGGCCGAGCATCTCGCCGGCTGGATGGCGGCGGACCCGCGCGCCATCTGGCATGTGGCCGAGGACGAGGCCGGCGCGCTTCTGGGGTTCCAGTGGGTCGAGCCGCATCCGCGGCACGGCGCCGGGGTGGCGCAGATCGCCACCTTCGCCCGCGTCGGCCGCACCGGGCTGGGCATCGGCTCGGCGCTGTTCCGCGCGACCGAGGCGGCGGCGCGCGGTGCCGGCTATGCCTGGATCGACGCCGAGATCCGCGCCGACAACGCCGGCGGGCTGGCCTATTATCAGAGCCGCGGCTTCGACGATTACGGGCGGATCGAAGGCTACCGGATGGCAAACGGCCAGGTGGTGGACAAGGTGCTGAAGCGCTTCGACCTGGACTGACGCGCAAGCCGCTTCGAAGCGGCTTGTGCGCCGACTTACCGGAAGAAACAGCTGGTGCCGGCCCAGAGCAACTGCACCGGCGTGTCCGGCGCGCCGTCGGGCAGCAGGCCGAAGACCCCGTTCGCCTCGAACTCCACGCCCAGCGTGGTGGTCTCGAACGGCCCATAGCCGCCGGCCTCCAGCTGCGCCCGCGTCACCCCCGGCGACAGCCCGTTCGCCGCCGCCGTGCGCGGATCGTCCGTCACCCAGCCCCGGAAGGTGCCGTCCAGGAACAGAAGGTCGATCCGGTCGTATTTCACGATGGTCGTCGGCCCGGCGCCGCATTCGGGGTTCACCGCGCGGCTCACCGGCGGGGCCCCTAGCACCCGCGTCGCGGCCGCGATCACCCCGTCCTCGGCGCGGCCGAAGTCGATCCGCTGGTCGCTGCCGGCCACCGCCATCCCGCCCGCATCCGGGCGCAGCGCCGTGTCGCCGCCGCCGGCCGTGCGCGGCACCGTGGAACAGGCGGCCAAGAGGCACAGGGCGAGGGCGGCGAGGACTCGGGTCATCTGGGGCTCCGTTTGGCAAGGATGCGCTGCAGGGTGCGCCGGTGCATGTTCAGCCGCCGCGCGGTCTCGCTCACGTTGCGGTCGCACAGCTCGTAGACCCGCTGGATATGCTCCCACCGCACGCGGTCGGCGCTCATCGGGTTCTCGGGCGGCGGCGGCAGCTCGTCGGATTTCGCCAGAAGCGCGTTGGTGATGTCGTTGGCGTCGGCCGGCTTCGACAGGTAGTCGGTCGCGCCGATCTTCACCGCCGCGACGGCCGTGGCGATCGCGCCATAGCCCGTCAGCACCACGATCCGGCTGTCGGGGCGGCGTTCGCGCAGCACCTCGACCACGTCCAGCCCGTTGCCGTCCTCCAGCCGCAGGTCGACCACGGCGAAGGCGGGCGGCCGGGCGGTGGCGATGGCCTTGCCGCCGGCGACGGATTCGGCGGTTTCCACGTCGAAGCCGCGCTTTTCCATCGCGCGGGCCAGCCGGCGCAGGAAGGACTCGTCGTCATCGACCAGCAGTAGCGAGCGGTCGTCTCCCAGCTCGTGCAACTCGCGCTCGGACATGCGGCCTGTCTCTCCCAAATCTTCCGGTCCGGCGACCTTACGGCCCCTGACCCGGAGGGTCAATTTGTCTCAGTCCCGAGGTATACGGCTCACCCGGCCGCGTCGATGAAACAGGCGGCCCGCTCGACCACCTCCTCCGCCGGTTCGTCGTGGCGGAAGAACTCGACGAAGCCCTCCTCGGGGAAGACGAGGTAGGTGAAGGTCGAGTGGTCCACCAGGTAATAGTCCGGGTCGCCGCCCTCCTGCTTGCGGTAGAAGGTGCGGTAGGCCTGGCTGGCCGCCTTCACCTGCTCGGGCGAGCCGGTCAGCCCGATCATGTCGTCGTGCATCCAGGCGACGAAGTCGCCGACCACCTCGGGCGTGTCGCGCTCCGGGTCGATGGAGATGAAGGCCGGCTGCACGTCATAGCCGTCCTCCTGCAGCATGTCGGTCGCCTCGGCGTTGCGCGCCGCGTCGGCAGGGCAGATGTCGGGGCAGAACGTGTAGCCGAAATACAGCAGCGTCGGCTTGGTGATGACATCCTCGTCGGTCACCGTCTCGCCCTCGGTATTCACCAGCTCGAACGGCCCGCCGATGCTGCCCGCGCCGCCGGACACCGCGCTTTCCCGGCACTGCGCGAAGGGGTCGTCCGAGGCGCGCCCGAAGGTCACCCACCAGCTGCCGCCCAGAAGCGCCGCCACGGCCACCGCCGCCGCGCCCGCGTAGAGTTTCGTCATCGCCGGCCTCCTGCCCGCCTTGTGCTGCCCGTTCCCGTTGATCCGCGCCGGGGCGCGGCCTAACAAGGTGCTCGACCGCTATCTAGGGATCCTCATGCCGGATCGGAACCCCAACCTGCTGGCCGCCGAGATCCGCCACCGCTGGGTCCGGTTGCGCACGCTGATCCTTCTGCGCTGGGTCGCCATCGCCGGCCAGCTCGCCGCCATCGCCGTCGGCCAGTACGTGTTCGACCTGCGGCTGGAACTGGGGCTGTGCCTGCTGGTGGTCGGCGCCTCGGTCATCGCCAACCTGGTAATGATCTTCGTCTACCCCGAGAACAAGCGCCTGCGCGAGGCCGAGGTGGCGGGGATGCTGCTGTTCGACATCGCGCAGCTGTCGGGGCTTCTGTTCCTGACCGGCGGGCTGCACAACCCCTTCGCGCTGCTGATCCTGGCGCCGGTGACGATCTCGGCCACCGCGCTGTCGCTGCGCGCGACGATCCTGCTGGGCGCGGCGGCCATCGCGCTGATCTCGCTGGTGGGCTGGGCGCATGTGCCGCTCAGGACCGACCAGGGCTTCATCATGCGGATGCCGCAGGTGTTCCTGTTCGGGATGTGGGTGGCGATCACCACGGGGATCGTCTTCATGGCGCTCTACGCGCGCCGCGTGACCTCCGAGATCCACTCGATGTCCGAGGCGCTGCTGGCCACCCAGATGGCGCTCGCGCGCGAGCAGAAGCTGACCGACCTGGGCGGCGTCGTCGCCGCGGCGGCGCACGAGCTGGGCACGCCCTTGGCCACGATCAAGCTGGTGAGCCGCGAGATGGCCGAGGAGCTGACCGACACCGAGCTGCGCGAGGATGCCGAGCTGATCGGCCAGCAGGCCGACCGCTGCCGCGACATCCTGCGGTCGATGGGCCGCGCCGGCAAGGACGACCTGCACATGCGCCACGCGCCGCTGGGCGAGGTGATCCGCGAGGCGGCGGAGCCGCACAAGGACCGCGGCAAGGCGCTCGTCGTGGATGTCGCCCCGGGCGACGGCGGCGATACGGCACAGCCGCTGATCGCCCGGCGGCCCGAGATCATCCACGGCCTGCGCAACCTGATCCAGAACGCCGTGGATTTCGCCGCAACCACGGTCTGGATCGACGCGCTCTGGACCGACCGCGAGATCGAGCTGCGGATCATCGACGACGGCCGCGGGTTTCCGCCGCATCTGCTGGGCCGGATCGGCGACCCCTTCGTGCGCAAGCGCAACAGCGACGCCGACCGCGAGGAGCGTCCCGAATACGAAGGCATGGGGCTGGGCCTGTTCATCGCCAAGACGCTGCTGGAGCGCTCCGGCGCCGAGCTGTCCTTTGCCAACGGGCGCGACCCGCTGGTGCCGCAGACCGGCGAGGGCACGCGCACCGGCGCCATCGTCGAGCTTGTCTGGCCGCGCGACGCCATCGCCGCCCCGGACGATCAGCGGGCCGGCGGGCTGGGAGAGAACCAGCCGATCCTTGGTTGACGCATGGTAAACGCCTCTGCCGTATGCAGAAACGCCGGCCGCGGCTTTCACCTTTAACGCGATATTAACTTTCCGTTCGCCATTCTTTCCGCCGGGGAACAATAACGGTTGGATCGTGCCATGCAGCTGGCGAGCCTTGTTCAGGCCGGAACGGTGATCTTTGTCGCCTTCGTCACGGCAGTCGCGGCGCTCTTGGCCGCGGTCCAGCTCGGCGGCCGCCGCGGATCGGGCGAGCGGGGCGCGCCGCCGGAGATCGCCTTCCTGTTCGACGGCGGCGCCCTGGTCGATGCCACACCCGGCGCACGCCGGCTTCTGCAGTTCGCCGCGACGCGCGGCGACGACATGGCCCGGCTCGTGGCCTTTCTCTCGCCCCGCTTTCCCGACCTGAACGCCCGCGTGCAGGCCTGCGGCGAAGAGGACCGGATGCTCTTGTTGTCCGAGGATCACAGCTCGCGCCTGAGGATCGAGGCGACCGAGGGCCGCCTGAGAATAGCGCTGGAAGAGGTGGAGGAGGATCTCTCCGACCCGCCCGACCGCAACAGCTTCGCCGTCCTGTCGGCGGAGCTGGAGGCGCACCGCGCCGCATCCGACCATATGCCGGTGCCGGTCTGGCGGACCGACCAGGCCGGGCGGCTGACCTGGGCCAACGGCGCCTACTGGGCCCTGGCCGAACGGGCGGACAGGGTGGCCGACACGCCGCCGGGCCGCGTTCCGATGCTGTTCCCGGACCTGGGGGACACGGCGCTGTCGCCGGGGGCGAGCCGCCGGCTCGAACTGGCGCTGCCGGCCGAGGGGACGCTCTATTTCGACGCGACGATGGCGACGGTGGGGGGCGACCGGCTGTTCTCGGCGCTGCCGGCCGACGCGATCGTGGGGGCGGAGCGGAACCTGCGCGAATTCGTCCAGACGCTGACGCAGACCTTCGCGCATCTCAGCGTGGGGCTGGCGATCTTCGACCGCCGGCGCGAACTGACCCTGTTCAACCCGGCGCTGGGCGACCTTCTGGGGCTGGAGATGGAGTTTCTCATCGCGCGGCCCGGCCTGATCCGCTTTCTCGACCAGCTGCGCGAGCGGCACATGATGCCCGAGCCGAAGGACTACAAGACCTGGCGCCAGCACATGTCCGACCTGGAGGCCGCCGCGGCCGGCGGCGGGCATTCCGAGACCTGGCCGCTGCCCGACGGGCGCACCTTCCGCATCACCGGGCGGCCGCATCCCGACGGCGCCGTCGCCTTCCTGTTCGAGGATATCAGCGCCGAGATCCGGCTCAGCCGCGAATACCGGGCCGAACTCGACCTCGGCAAGGCCGTGATCGACATGATGGACGAGGCGATTGCCGTGTTTTCTCCGGACGGCCGGCTGAGCTTCGCCAACCGCGCCTATGCCCGGCTCTGGGGTCTCGACACGGTCGAGACCGGCGCGTCCGGCCCGTCCTTCGTGGATGCCTCGCGCCGCTGGCAGCAGAAATGCATGCCCAGCCCGGTCTGGGGCGATGCGCGCGACTTCGCGGCCGAGATGTCGGGGCGCACGACCTGGCATGCCGAGGTCCGGCTGAAGAACGGCCGCAAGCTCGCCTGCCGGTTCGAGCCGCTGCCCGGCGGTGCCACCATGGCCGGCTTCTCCGAACAGGCGGCCGTCGCCTTCCCGTCGCAGGGCGCCGAGGCGAATGGCACCGCGTCGCAGGCATCGGCCCGCGTCTGATCGGTCCGGCGGCGTGCCGGGGCGGCCGGCGCCCGGCTGTACCCTGGGCACGTAGCTCGCGCGTCTTCGGTTTCCGATGGCCCGGGCCTGTGCGAAACGGCGAATCCGGTGCTCGCCCGGTTTATTTTGCGTCCACGATCCTATATCAGGTCGGGCAACCCTTCCGGAGAGAGAGCATGACCGCGCCATCCGCACCGATCACGCAGGATGTCCTGACGATTCCGCGCAAGGCGGAGACCGACGCGCGCCAGAACCTCGTCGGCCTGACGCGCGCGCAGCTGCGTGACGCGCTGATCGCCGCCGGCACGCCCGAGAAACAGGCGAAGATGCGGGTCGGCCAGGTCTGGCAGTGGGTCTACCAGAAGGGCGTGCGCGATTTCGACGCGATGACCAACCTCGCCAAGGGCTACCGCGCGATGCTGGCCGAGCGCTTCCGCATCGACGTCCCCGAGGTGGTGCAGCGCGACGTCTCCGCCGACGGCACCCGCAAGTACCTGCTGCGAATCGCCGGCGGCCACGAGGTCGAGGCGGTCTATATCCCCGAGGAGGGTCGCGGCACGCTCTGCATTTCCAGCCAGGTCGGCTGCACGCTGACCTGCTCGTTCTGCCACACCGGCACCCAGCGGCTGGTCCGCAACCTGACGGCCGGCGAGATCGTCGGCCAGATCATGGTGGCCCGCGACGACCTGGGCGAATGGCCCGAGCCCGGCCGCGCCCCGAAGGTCGAGGCGCGGCTGATCTCCAACATCGTGCTGATGGGCATGGGCGAGCCGCTCTACAACTTCGAGAACGTCCGCGACGCGATGCAGATCGCGATGGACGGCGAGGGGATCTCGCTGTCGCGCCGCCGCATCACCCTGTCGACCTCGGGCATCGTCCCCGAGATCGCCCGCACCGCCGAAGAGATCGGCTGCATGCTGGCCGTGTCGTTCCACGCCACCACCGACGAGGTGCGCGACCGGCTGGTGCCGATCAACAAGAAATGGAACATCGCCACGCTGCTGGACGCGCTGCGCGAGTATCCGCGGCTGTCGAACTCCGAGCGGATCACCTTTGAATACGTGATGCTGAAAGGCATCAACGACAGCGACGCCGACGCCCGGCGGCTGGTCAACCTGATCCGCGGCATCCCCGCCAAGATCAACCTGATCCCGTTCAACGAATGGCCCGGCGCACCCTACGAGCGGTCGGACTGGGAGCGGATCGAGAGCTTCGCCGACATCGTCTACAAGGCCGGCTATGCCAGCCCCGTCCGCACCCCGCGCGGCGAAGACATCATGGCCGCCTGCGGCCAACTGAAATCCGCCACCGAGCGCGCCCGCAAGTCCCGCGCGCAGATCGCCGCCGAGACCGGCGCCTGAGACGGGTGCCCGAGATGCACCGCCGGGCGCTCCTGACCGCCGCGCTGGCGGTCGTCGCGACCCCGGCCGCCGCGCAGGAGACCTGCCCGCGCCCAGATGGCGGCGATGCGGCCGCCGAGGCCCTGCTCGACGGCACCAACGCGCTGCGCCGGGGCCGGGGCCTGCCGGCGCTGTCGGTCTCCGGCCCGCTGAAACGGGCCGCGCAGCGGCACAGCTGCCACATGGCGCGCAGCGGACGCATGAGCCATACCGGCCGCGGCGGCTCCACCGTCGGCGACCGGGCGACGGCGGCCGGCTATCGCTGGCGCTTCATCGCCGAGAATGTGGCCGAGGGCTACCCGACCGCCGAAGCGGTGCTCGACGGCTGGCAAGGCTCCTCCGGCCACCGCGCCAACCTGCTGGCCCCGGAGGCGCGCGACATCGGCATCGGCCTGGCCGAGGGCGACGGCCGGCGCTACTGGACCATGGTGCTGGGCGCGCCGCGCGGCTGAGCTTAACGTTGCGTTTACCGCGATCGGCACATGCTGCGGCATGACCCAGGTAACCGTGATGCTGACCCTCGACCGCCATGTCCTGAAGGCGCTGGACTCGGCCGCCCGGGCGGACGGCAGCGACCCCGCGACCGTGATCCGCGACGCGATCCGCCGCGACCTCTACCGACGCAGCCGCGCGAAGAAGGCCGACCGGCCTGATGAGCGGCTCGTCGCGCCGCTCCGGGCGCTTCTCGCCGACGATCTCGCCTATGCCCGCGACTGGGACGACCTGGCCGCCCGTCTCTCGGCCAAGGGCTACGCGCTGCGCGAGGCCGGCGCCGGCCTCGCCCTGTTCGAACTCAACGGCAACCGCCGCCTGGCCAAGGCGTCCGATCTGGGTGCCAGCTACGGCCGGCTGATGCGCCGCTTCGGCGCGCCGATGCCCGGCCACTCGCACCGCTATCTCTACGACCGGCTCGCCGGGCGCTGACCGGCTACTGCCGGATGCCCGACGGGGCGTCCTCCGGATAGTCCCAGCCGTCGATCGCCGCGATCGCCTCCTCGGCGCTCTCCACGAAGCGGAACAGCTCCAGGTCGCTCTCGCCGATCGTGCCCGCCTCGGCCAGCGCCTCCCAGTTCACGATCCGCCGCCAGAAGTCCTCGCCGAACAGCAGGAACGGCACCGGGTCCATCCGCCGCGTCTGGATCAGCGTCAGCGCCTCGAACAACTCGTCCAGCGTGCCGAACCCGCCCGGGAACATGCAGATCGCCCGCGCCCGCAGCAGGAAATGCATCTTCCGGATCGCGAAGTAGTGGAAGTTGAAGCACAGCTCGGGCGTGACATAGGCGTTCGGCGCCTGCTCGTGCGGCAACACGATGTTCAGCCCGATCGACACGCCGCCCGCATCCGCCGCCCCGCGATTGCCGGCCTCCATCACCCCGGGCCCGCCGCCCGTCACGATGACGTTCTGCCGGTGCGTGCCGTCCTGCTGGCCGCGCTCGGTCATCATCCGGGCAAAGCGCCGCGCCTCCTCGTAATACTGCGACAGGCCCGCCAGCGTCTCGGTCCGCGCCGTGTCCTTCTTCGCCGGCTCCGGCACCCGCGACCCGCCGAACAGCACGATGGTCGACTCCACCCCGTATTCGGTCATCATCAGCTCGGGCTTCAGAAGCTCCAGCTGCAGCCGCACGGGCCGCAGCTCGTCGCGCGACATGAAGGCGTCGTCGGTGAAGGCCAGCCGATAGGCCGGCGACCGCGTCTGCGGCGTGTCGGGGATCTCGCGCGTGCGCTGGATGTCCTCCTGCGCGTCGGGAAAGGTCCGTTTCCTCTGCTTCGCCATCGCCTGCCCTCTCCGCCTGCATTGCACCGCCACCCTCCTGCCTCTATAGCCACTCCGCAACCCGGACCCAACCGAAGACGGAGCCCTCCCCATGTCCAACGCCCAGCTCGAAGCCGCCATCGAAGCCGCCTGGGACACCCGCGACCAGATCACCCCCGCTACCGGCGGCGAGACCCGCGAGGCGATCGAAGAGACGCTGAATGCCCTCGACCGAGGCGACCTGCGGGTGGCCGAGAAGGGCGCCGACGGCGACTGGCACGTCAACCAGTGGGCCAAGAAGGCGGTGCTGCTGGGCTTCCGCATCAAGGACATGGAACAGCAGGACGGCGGCCCGCAGGGCGGCCACTGGTGGGACAAGGTGGACAGCAAGTTCAAGGGCTGGGGCGACAACGAGTGGAAGGCCGCCGGCTTCCGCGCCGTGCCCAACTGCGTCGTCCGCAGATCGGCCTATATCGCGCCCAACGTGGTGCTGATGCCGTCCTTCGTGAACCTCGGCGCCTATGTCGACTCGGGCACCATGGTCGACACCTGGGCCACCGTCGGGTCGTGTGCGCAGATCGGCAAGGGCGTGCACCTGTCGGGCGGCGTCGGCATCGGCGGCGTGCTGGAGCCCCTGCAGGCCGGCCCCGTCATCATCGAGGACAACGCCTTCATCGGCGCCCGCTCCGAAGTGGTCGAGGGCTGTATCGTGCGCGAGGGCGCGGTGCTGGGCATGGGCGTCTACCTCGGCCAGTCCACCAAGATCGTCGACCGCGAGAGCGGAGAGGTCATGTACGGCGAGGTGCCGCCCTATTCCGTCGTCGTCTCCGGCTCGATGCCGTCCTCGGGCGGCGTGAACCTCTACTGCGCCGTCATCGTCAAGCGCGTGGACGAGAAGACCCGCGCCAAGGTCGGCATCAACGAGCTGCTGCGCGACTGACGCCGGGAACCTTTGCCCCCGCGCTCTCGTTTATCCCTGCAACAGCCCGGCCAAGCCCGGGCCATTGGCAATCTATGGGAGACGACACATGTCCGGCATCGGCTGGCTCGCCGCCATCATCGTGGGCGGCCTCGCGGGGTGGCTCGCGGAACAATTCATGAAAGCGAACATGGGGCTGTTGATGAACATCGTCCTCGGCATCGTGGGCGCGATGGTTCTGAACTTCATCCTGGTGGCCGTCACGGGCGGCACGCTCGGCGGCTGGATCGGTCAGCTCGTCGTGGGCTTCATCGGCGCCTGCCTGCTGATCTGGGGCGCCCGCGCCGTGCGCAGCGCCACCTGAGGCGACGCGACGCGCCATGCAACGGGCCCGGCGCAGCGATGCGGCGGGCCTTTTTCTGCGCGGGGCGGGGTGCTATGGGCGGCCATGGCTAAGGACAAGAAACCCCACCACGTCTACACGCTGCTGGTCGAGGTCGGCCGCATGGACGGCGACGGCCTGCCCGAGGGCGCCACCGGCGCCGCGCTGATGTGCTATGCCAGCGGCGTCGACGAGGCCGAGGCCGTCCGCGAGACGGTCGCCATCCTGAAACAGGCCGACATGAACCCGCTCGACGTCTCGGGCTACGGCACGCTGGAGGACCGGCTCGCCGAAGGCCATGACATCGACGCCGATGAGCGCGCGCTGATGGACCGGGCGCTCGCCGAAAACGCCGTCATCGTCGCCCAGCTGACCCCGTTCTTCGAGGACTGAGCCCTGCGCGCCGTCTTCCTCGACCTCGACGGCACGCTGACCGACCCGAAACCGGGCATCACCGGCGCCGCGGCCCACGCGCTGGAAACGCTTGGCCTGCCGGTGCCGGACGACCTGACCTGGATCATCGGGCCGCCCCTGATCGACAGCTTCCGGCGCCTCGGCGCGCCCGACCCGGAAAAGGCGCTGGGGCTCTATCGCGAGGTCTACGCCGCCGGGAGGATGTTCGAAAACGCGGTCTATCCCGGCATTCCGCAGGCGCTCGCCGCGATGCGGGCGGCCGGCGCCCGGCTCTACCTCGCCACCGCCAAGCCGCATGTCTATGCCACCCGGATCACCGCGCATTTCGGCCTGGACGCCTATCTCGACGAGCAGTTCGGGCCGGAACTCGACGGCACCCGCAACGACAAGGCCGAGCTTCTGGCCTGGGCGCTGGCCCGCACCGGGGCGGAGCCTGGGACATGCGTCATGGTCGGCGACCGGCGGCAGGATTTCGTGGCCGCCGCCGCGAACGGGATGCGCTCGGTGGGCGTGACATGGGGCTACGGCAGCGCCGAGGAACTGGCGCTGGCCGACCGTCTCTGCGATGCGCCTGCCGACCTGCCCGCCGCCGTGGGCTGAGGCACCGGCGCTTGCACCGCGCCCGCGTTGCTCCGACACTCGCGCCGAAGACCAGACCGCCGCGACGCAAGGAGGTGCCCCGATGCTCGATCTCGTGACCTACGACGTGTTCACCGAAACGCCGTTCCGCGGCAACCCGCTGGCCATCGTGCCGCGGGCCGACGGGCTGGGCACCGACCAGATGCAGACCATCGCGCGCGAACTGAACCTCTCCGAGACGATCTTCGTCCTGCCGCCCGACGATCCGGCGCATCGCGCCCGCGTCCGCATCTTCTTTCCCACGGCCGAGATCCCCTTTGCCGGACACCCGACCGTCGGCTGCGCGATCCACCTGTCGGGACTTGCCGCGGCCGAGGGCGACGCCACGGTCGACATGACGCTGGAGGAGGTCGCGGGCCCGGTCCCCGTCCGCGTCCGCAAGGCGGGCGGCCGGCTCTCGGCGGAGTTCGTCGCGCCGCAGTTGCCGACGCTCAGCCGGAAAATGGAGGATGCGGGGCTCGCGGCGCGGGCGCTGGGGATCGGCCAGGACGCGATCGGCAACGCCGTCGCCCCGCTGCCCGAGGTCTGGCAGGCCGGCCCGTCCTACATCGTCCTGCCGGTCGCCTCGGTCGAGGCGCTGGGCCGGGCCGGCCCGGCGGGGCACGACTGGCAGGCATTCACCGACCGCGCCGGCTGCTTCAGCGCCTGGCTCTTCGCGCAGGACGGCGAGGGCGGATTTCGCGCCCGCATGTTCTCGCCCGCCGGGGGCACGCCGGAGGATCCGGCGACGGGCTCGGCCGTCGTCACCTTCGCGGGCCTCTTCGCGGCGCGCGGCCACTGCCCGCCCGGCGAGACGGCGCTCCGCATCACCCAGGGCGTCGAGATGGGCCGCCGGTCCGAGATCGACGCGGTCCTCGTGACCGACGCCACCGGCCTCACGCAGGTCCGCATCGCCGGCGCCGCCGTCCCGGTCTCCGAAGGACGCATCCGGCGGCCGTGAGGGGGTCCGGAGCCTAGGTCCGGACGCGGACAGTTACCGCTATCAATAGAAATATCAGCGGGTTAGCACCCCGTCCAACCTCGGACACCCTCGGACGCCACCGATCAGGCGCAGAGGTTGGACACCAGTACCATCGCCTCGAACGGCTTCAACAGCGGCCCCGCGATCTCCTCGTGAACCGGGATCGCCTCGGCCGGCACATGGGCCAGGACCGAGCTCGCGTGCCGCGCCGGCCGCCGGGCCAGCTGCCCCAGATACAGGCTTTCGGCCCACGTCCCCGCCACCATCAGGCAGGCATGCCCGTCCAGCACGATCTGGTGATACCGGACCACCTGTGCCTCGGGGTCGGAGGGCCGCCCGGTCATCGGGCCAAGATGCCGCGCCTCGACCAGCACCGTATCGACCCCGAACAGGTATTCCGCATCCGAGCCGTCGATCATCACCCGGTGATGCGGCGCCAGGTTCAGGTCGGTCCGCAGCCCGAAATAGGGCGCCCGCAGCCGCACCGGCCGGAATTCCCCGACCGCGGGCACGTCGCGGGCGACGGCGTGCCGGACCGGCTGCAGCCCCCGCTCGGCCGTCACCACGAGATCGCCGGGGCGCAGCTGTTCCACCGGCCGGGCGCCGGCCGCGGTCTCGACCCAGCTGCCGGACAGGAAGCCGGGCATCGGCCCCACCGGCTCGATCTCGTCCGACACGGCCAGCACCGACAGCCCCGGGTTCAGCCGAACCCCCGCGCCGCCGGTGATAAGCGCCTCCACATCCTCGACCGGCAGCGGCAGCGGGGCGTCGAACAGGGTCTGCTCCAGCCGCCCGCTGGCGGTGTTCTCGGCCGTCAGCACGCCGCGGCGCGCCGGGGCGTTCCAGGACCATGTCAGCCGCAGCGTCTCGTTCGCCATCAGCCGCGGCTCGCGCAGCGTCGCGACCGAGACCGCCGCGCCCTGCCGGTGCTCCACCACGAGGCCGCCCTCCGGCGCCAGCGTGACCGCCAGCCGGTGGCGCCATCCGGTGTCGCGCTCCAGCTCCAGCAGCGTCACGCCGCCGCGCCGCTCGCCCTGGAGCTGGACCTCGATCAGCAGGCTGCCCACGGGCACGAGCGCGCCGCGGAACTCCGGCCCCGGCTGGCGGTGGCACTGGCGGCCGTCGCTGATCGCGAGCCAGGTCATCCGGTCTGCGCCCCTCCATGCGTCACGATGAGGCCGCTGTCGCCCGGCGTGGCACCGGGCGAGACCGTGTCGCCGTCGGAATGGATGCCGGATGCGCGATCGTCGCCGGAATAGCTCGCCCCGACGACGGTGACCTCGGCGCCGACGATTTCCTGCGCCATCGCTTCGGCCGATACCCATGTGTTCACGGGCAGCGTCACCGCTCTGACCATGCCTGTCTCCTGCCTCGCGAGGACAGGTCGCACACCACCCCATCGCCGCGCCCCTCGCGCGGAATGAAAACCGATTACTCCGACCTTACTGCTCGTGCCGTCTTTGTCGCGGCGCTGGCCTGCCTCGTGTTTTGTCAGGGGAATGGAGGAATTCCACCCGCCATTTCCAGCGAAAACCGCGTATGTCGGGATGTGCGGCGCCGGATTGTTTCGAATTCGCCACAATTTCCGGTATGTTAGCCCGCGATTGCCGTGCCCCTGCCGGCGATGTAGCTAGGTCGCAGCCAAGGAGCCCGCCGATGACCGACCCCGTCGACCCCGTTGACCCCGTCGACCTGACCGCCCGCCTGATCCGCTGTCCCTCGGTCACGCCCGAGGAGGGCGGGGCGCTGGACCTGCTGGAAGCAGAGCTGTCGGCGGCCGGCTTTACCTGCACGCGCGTGGACCGGGGCGGCGTGGCGAACCTGTTCGCGCGCTGGGGGCCGAAGGGGAACGTGCGGACCTTCGGCTTCAACGGCCATACCGACGTGGTGCCGGCGGGCGACGCGGCGGCCTGGACGCACGACCCGTTCGGCGGAGAGATCGCGGACGGCATCCTGTGGGGGCGGGGCGCGACCGACATGAAGTCGGGCGTCGCGGCCTTCGCCGCGGCGGCGGCGGATTTCGTGCGAGACGCGCCGCCCGGGGACGGCGCCGTGGTGCTGGCGATCACCGGCGACGAGGAGGGCGACGCGGTGGACGGCACGCGCGCGCTGCTCGACTGGATGGGCGAGACCGGCGAGCGGATGTCGGTCTGCGTGGTGGGCGAGCCGACCTGCCCGGAGCGGATGGGCGAGATGATCAAGATCGGCCGCCGCGGCTCGATGACGGCCTATTTCGTGGCGCAGGGGGTGCAGGGGCATTCGGCCTATCCGCATCGGGCGAAGAACCCGGTGCAGGCGATGGCGAAGCTGTGCGACCGGCTGGCCGGGCAGGTGCTGGACGAGGGGACCGAGTATTTCGATCCCTCCACGCTGGCCGTCACGACGATCGACACCGGCAACCCGGCGAACAACGTGATCCCGGCGGCCTGCCGGGCGACGGTGAACATCCGGTTCAACGACGCGCACGACTCCGCGGGGCTGACCGCCTGGCTGCGCGGGGCCGCGGACCAGGTGGCCGAGGAGACCGGCGTGGCCATCGAGATGACGGTGAAGGTGTCGGGCGAGAGCTTCCTGACGCCGCCGGGGGAGCTGTCGGATCTGGTGGCCGGCGTGGTCGAGGCGGAGACGGGCGTGGCGCCCGAGCTGTCGACCACGGGCGGCACGTCGGACGCGCGCTTCGTCAAGGATCACTGCCCGGTGGTGGAGTTCGGGCTGGTCGGCAAGACGATGCACAAGGTGGACGAGAACGTGCCGGTGGTGCAGATCGAGACGCTGAAGCGGGTGTATCGGCGCCTGCTGGAGGCGTATTTTGCCTGACCGGGGCGCGCGTCGGTCTCTGGCGAGTCCTCCGCGCGGGCGAGGAAGGCCCGGACGGGGCTGACGAGCTGCGGATGCGCCATGTTTTCCTGATGCTGAAGGAGCCGCGCCCGGGCCGCGTGAAAACCCGGCTCGGCCGCGAGATCGGGCAGGTGCCGGCCGCCTGGTGGTTCCGGCACCAGGCGGCGCGCGTCATCCGGCGGCTGGACGATCCGCGCTGGCGGCTGGTGCTGGCCGTGGCGCCGGACCGCGAAGGTCTGCAGAGCCGGGTCTGGCCCGCGCATCTGCCGCGCGTGCCGCAGGGGCCGGGCGATCTGGGCGCGCGGATGGGCCGCCTGATCCGCGCTGCGCCGCCGGGGCCGGTGGTGATCGTCGGCGCCGACATTCCGGCGCTGGATCGTCGCCACATCGCCCGGGCCTTCCGGCGCCTGGGCCGGGCCGATGCCGTCTTCGGTCCGGCGGAGGACGGCGGTTTCTGGCTCGTGGGGCTGAAGCGCACGGCTGCGCCGCCCGCGACCCTGTTCCGCGATGTCCGCTGGTCGACGCCGCAGGCGCTGGCCGACAGCGTCGCCTCGCTGCCGGGGCTGCGGATCGCCTTCGCTGACAGGCTGCGCGACGTCGACGAGGCCGCCGACCTTTCCGCATGACGTCCCCCGAGAACCGTGTTACCGCAAAACCCATGGCCGACCTGCCCACGAAACAGCAAATCCTCGACTGGATCTCGGAGAACCCGACCCAGACCAACAAGCGCGATATCGCCCGGGCCTTCGGCATCAAGGGCCAGCAGCGGATCGACCTGAAGCGCATGCTGAAGGAGCTGGAGGCCGACGGCCATCTGGAGAAGCGGCGCAAGACCTATCGCGACCCCGAGAAGCTGCCGCCCGTGTCGGTGCTGCGGGTAGAGCCGCCCGATGCCGATGGCGACCTGTTCGCAAGGCCCTTGGAATGGCAGGGCGAGGGGCCGGAGCCGAAGGTGCTGGTGATGACCCGCGCCTCCGACCCGGCGCTGGGCGGCGGCGACCGCATCCTCGCCCGGCTGACCGAGGTGAAGCAGGACAGCCACACCTACGAAGCCCGGCTGATCCGCAAGATCGGCTCGAACCCGCGCCGCGTCCTGGGCGTCTTCCGCAAGGGGGACGAGGGCGGCCGGATCGTGCCGGTCGACAAGGGCGTCGACAAGGAATGGCGCGTCGGCCCCGACCAGATGCACGGCGCCAAGGACGGCGAGCTGGTCGAGGCGGAGACGGTGGGGCCCAAGGGCCGCATGGGCCTGCCCGCGGCGCGCATCGTCACCCGGCTGGGCGACCCGTCGGCCGCGAAGGCCGTGTCGCTGATCGCGATCCACCAGCACGGCATCCCCGACGAATTCCCCGACGAGGTGATCGCCGAGGCGGACCGCCAGAAGCCCGTGGGCATGGGCGATCGCGAGGACCTGCGCGAACTGCCGCTCGTCACCATCGACCCGGCGGATGCCCGCGACCACGACGATGCCGTGCTGGCGATCCCGGACGACGACCCGAAGAACCCCGGCGGCTTCCGGGTCTGGGTCGCCATCGCCGACGTCGCCGCCTATGTCACGCCGGGCTCGGCGCTCGACCGCGAGGCGCGCAAGCGCGGCAATTCCACCTATTTCCCCGACCGCGTCGTGCCGATGCTGCCGGAGCGGCTGTCGGGCGACTTGTGCTCGCTGCATGAGGGCGTGCCGCGGGCCTGCATCGCGGTGGAGATGACGCTGGACTCCGGCGGCAACAAGATCGCCCACCGCTTCACGCGGGCGATGATGAAATCCGTCGCCTCGCTGAATTACCAGGAGGTGCAGGCCGCCCGCGACGGAGACCCGAACGAGGCCTGCGCGCCGCTGATGGACGAGGTCATCGACCCGCTCTTCGACGCCTACGCGGCGATGGCACGCGCCCGGGCGGAACGCCAGCCGCTGGACCTGGACCTGCCGGAGCGGCGGATCGAGCTGACCGAGGCCGGCCAGGTGAAGTCGGTGGCCTTCAAGGACCGGCTGGACGCGCACCGGCTGATCGAGGAATTCATGGTGACGGCCAATGTCGCCGCCGCCGAAGAGCTCTTCGCCCGCCGCCGCCCGCTGCTCTACCGCGTCCACGAGGAGCCGGACCCGACGCGGCTCGATTCGCTGCGCGAGGTGGCGCAGGCGTCGGGCTTCAACCTCGCCAAGGGGCAGGTGCTGCACACGCGCCACCTGAACCGCCTGCTGGAACAGGCCGAGGGGACCGAGTTCGACGAGCTGATCAACATGTCGACCCTGCGCTCGATGCAGCAGGCCTATTACACCCCGGAGAATTTCGGGCATTTCGGGCTGGCGCTGAAGTCCTATGCGCATTTTACCTCACCGATCCGGCGCTATGCCGACCTGCTGGTGCATCGCGCCCTGATCACCGGGCACAAGTGGGGCGACGACGGGCTGTCCGAGGCGGATATCGAGCGGCTGGAGGCGACGGCCGAGCACATCTCGGACACCGAGCGCCGGTCGATGGCGGCCGAGCGCGACACGACCGACCGCTATCTTGCCGCCTACCTCGCCGACCGGGTGGGCAACGAGTTCACCGGCAAGATCAGCGGCATCCAGCGTTTCGGCGCCTTCGTGCGGCTGGACGAGACCGGCGCCGACGGGCTGATCCCGATCCGGACCATGGGGCGCGAGTATTTCCACTTCGACCGCGACAGCCAGACGCTGATGGGCTCCGACACCGGGCTGGTGATGAGCGTGGGCGACGAGGTGACGGTGCGCCTGACCGAGGCGGAGCCGGTGACCGGCGGGCTGATGCTGGAGCTTCTGGAGCTGCGCGGCAAGGCGATGCCCAAGGGGCCGCAGGGCCCGCAGCGCGGCCGGCCGAAGAAGGGCAAGGCGGTGCGCGCCAAGAAAAAGCGCGACAAGACCGCCCGCAAGGTCAAGCGCACCCGCCGTTAGCGGGCCTCCGCGCATCGTCCCCGCCCGCGGTTCCGTTTCGTGGCAGAATGCGGTAGTAAACTGGCCCTTGGGGTGAAGGACGAAGAGGACGATGCATGCGAGTCCGTGCAGCTGCAATCGTGGCCCTGGGCCTGTCGGTCTTTCCGTGGTTCGTCTCCGCGCAGGGCGCGGTCGAGCGGTCTCCCGTGCCTGAGGTGCGTCCCGAGGGCGTCGTGGTGACGGCGGCGAGCAACGTGCCGGCCGATGTGGGCTTTCGCGCCTGGGTCGATGCCTTCCGCAAGCGCGCGCTGGCGCAGGGGATATCGGCGGACGTCTACGACGCGGCGATGGCCGGCGTCGCCTACAACGCCAAGGTGGTGCGGCTGGACAGTCGGCAGGCGGAGTTCACCAAGCAGATCTGGGACTACCTGGATACGGCCGTGTCGGACCTGCGGGTCAGCAACGGCCGCGCGGCCGTCGAGGAGCATGCCGACCTGCTGGCGGAGATCGAGGCGCGCTACGGCGTCGAGAAGGAGGTCGTCGCGGCGATCTGGGGGCTGGAAAGCGCCTATGGCACCTTTCGCGGCGACGTGCCGATCGTCGGGGCCATGGCGTCGCTGGCCTATGACGGGCGGCGCGCGGCGTTTTTCGAGGAACAGCTGATCGCGGCGCTGCGCATCCTGCAGGACGGCGACACCGGCGTTTCGGACATGGCTGGAAGCTGGGCCGGGGCGATGGGGCACACGCAGTTCATGCCCGGCTCCTACCGGGCGCATGCGGTGGACTTCACCGGCGACGGCCGGCGCGACATCTGGGGCGACGATCCGTCGGACGCGCTGGCCTCGACGGCGGTCTACCTGCAGCATCACGGCTGGACCAAGGGGCAGCCGTGGGGGATGGAGGTCGAGCTGCCCGAGGACTTCGACTATGCCCTGACGAGCGAGCGGATCAAGAAACCGGCGGCCTTCTGGAACGCGCGCGGCGTGCGCGACCTGGAGGGGGCGGAGATTCCCGACCACGGGCCGGCCTCGATCCTGTTGCCGGCGGGGCATCGCGGCGCGGCCTTCGTGATCTTCGAGAACTTCCACGTGCTGGAGCGCTACAACACCGCCGACGCCTACGTGATCGGCGTGGGGCACCTGGCCGACCGCATCGCCGGCGGCGCCCCGATCCGCGCCGGCTGGCCGCGCGGCGACCGGGCGCTGTCCTTCGACGAGAAGCGCGAGCTGCAGCGGCGCCTGCTGGTGGCGGGGTTCGACCCGGACGGGGTGGACGGCATCATCGGGCCGAACACGATCGCGGCGGTGAAGGCGTATCAGGCCTCGGTCGGGCTGGTGCCGGACGGCTATGCCTCGCTCGACGTTCTGAAGCGGCTTCGGTAGCGCGGCCAAAAGGCGCGCTTCCGCGCAAGATTTTTCCTGAAATCGGCGAGGCGACGCGACGGGTCGGCCGGTGCGCGGGTTGCACGGGCCGGGTGCCTCCGGCGGTGTCCTGTAACCTGTCGTTCTTCCCTGATACCTGAGGATTGTTTCCGGACTACCCCGGCAGTCCACGGCCTATCCGGGATGATCTGGCGGTTGAGGGATTACCGGACGGTCACTTTCGGATGCGCTGCCACCAGGCGTGAATGGCACTCTTGCCGACGCGTCGTTCGGGCGGGAAGGTTTCCGCCACCTCTTCCGCGATCTCGACAAAGGTCAGCCGGTCGATACGGGCACGGATGAAGGCTTGTAGTTCGCGGTCGCTGTCGATCTTCGCCGGGCGGCCGGGGCGGTGGTTTCGGCGGTGGTCGGACGGCGGCGCATCGCAGTTGAACACCGCGTCAACGGGGTCTTCAACGACCTGTTTAACGGCGCGTTCGAAGGCGGCTCTGGCGCGGGAGTGCGCCGCTCGCGCGGCCTGAAGCAACTCGTCGGTCTCTTTCAGGTGCAGGCGCGCGGCGTCCAGGGCTGCATCGGGTTGGGTCACGGGCGCAACCACCCCCGAACCGTGACGACGGACACCCGCAGCGTGCGGGCGATATCGTTCTTGGAGAGGCCGCGCGCGAAGAACACCTTGGCGAGCCACGGCTTCGCCAGGGGAACCACACGCGGTAGCAGGTGTGAGATGGCGGCCAGTTCGCGGGCCTTGTCCATTCCCACCAGCTGGACCAGCCGGGAACCGGTGCCGGGGCGCTCCGCGATATAGAGTTCCGACCCGCCGAACGTCATCAGGAAGTCGATGGCCAGGTCGTATCCCAGCACCTCGACATAGGGCGCGACCTGGGTGGTCGGCTTGGGAAGCGGGACGCTGGGCAAATCGTCCATAGGCATTGCGTCGGCTCGCGCCTCCGTTCTCGCGCCCGGCCGGAACTTCGACCGGTATTCCGGCCGGGCAAGGCCGGGCATGGAGAGACCCGGCCGGTTCGGTTTACGCCAGCGCGTCGGGCTTCAGTCCGAGCTGGCTGCACACGGCCGCCGCCAGGGGCGAGGCGCTGGCAGAGGGCGCATCCCGGCCGGGCGCGCCCGCCGGAACGATCTCGCGGCGCAGGCTGGCATAGGCTGGCACGGCGGTTTCCAGGAAGCTGTCGAAGCTCGCTTCGTCCCGAAGGCAGAGCGCGAGCGCCCAGTCCTTCATGCCGCCCGTCAGATAGCCGCGCTCGCAGGCTTGCTCCACCTTCGTCCGCGCGCGCTGTTCGCTCGCACTGGCGGCTTCGGTGTTGCGTTCCTTCAGCAGGTCGCGCAGCGCCTCGATAGGCACATACTTGGCCGGGTCCGGCTCACCGCCGCCTTCGGCCAGGGCGCGGATCGCATCCAGGATCGCGTCGGCGTCTGCCTCGGGGTCAAGACCCAGCTCCGCCGCAATCCGGGCGAGGGGTGACATATCGCCGTCCATGGCGTCCTCCTGTTGGGCAAGGGCGGTCAGATGGAAGTTCGGATGATGCACCAGTCCGGCGCCCTTCAACCGCATGATGGCGCCCGTCTTCGCGTGGTAGAGGAAGGACGGGCTGAGGTAGCGGTATTCGCGCTTGCCGATCATCTCGCGTGCGGTCGCCGTCCATTCCACCCGGCCCCAGATGCCGTTGGCCTCCGCCTTCAGCTCCTTGATCCAGCCCGCCGCGGGCACCGGTCCGTTGCGCTTGGCGGCGGCGCTGTCGTTCTGGTGCTCGTAATCGACCGGCAGGTCGATGCCTTCGGACTGGAAGGCGAGCACAACGGCGCCGGGATCGGACAGATCGAAGGCGCGCCCGTCGCGGCCGGCGATCTCTCCGGCCGGGAACAGATGCACCCAGTCCGGCGCCTTGCCCGGTCCCAGTGCTCTGTCGCAGGATGCGAGGGAAAGCCCGCTCATCGCATCACGCCGCGAACGGGGTCACGATAAGGCTGGCGGTGTTGCTCCACACGTTCGACGCGCCCGAGGAATTGTGCGTGGCGTTCAGCACTTCGAGCGCCGCTTCTTCCAGCGAGGGCGGCACCACAAGCGTTGTGGGTTTGATCCCGAGGATGCGCCCACCGTCCGCGCGGAAGTCCATCATGGCGGCGCGCGCGGCCGCGTAGTTCGTGGCGTCCAGCGTGTCCTTCGAGCCGTAGGCGAGCTGCCACGAGCCGCTCGCGGCCGCGAAACAGCACCGCCTTGGCCTGCTGATCCGCCGTCTTCGGCGCCACGAACCGCATCTCAGGCTGTCTCGCCGCGATCACCAGCGCCTCGGCATCAGCAGCGTCGTTCTTTTCACGTCCCGCGGCGAGGAAGGGATCCGGGAGGCGCTGGTGGCGCAATTCCGGAAACTTGACGACGCGTCGGGCACGCCAGGAGCCCGCAAGATCTTCAGGTGCCTCTACGAAGCCTTGGCATACTCAAAGTCGCACAAGGAGCCGGGCGACATTGCGCGCATCCTTTGCGACGTCATTATCGAGAACATTGCGCTGCCCGTCGGAACCAAGGTCATGGGTGTGAGACTCCGTGAGCGACATTTGCATACGGTCGCATCATTGGCGAAAGAGCAAAGCCTCAACACTGTGACCCTGCGCGATGTGCTGGTCGCGGCTGGGGTGATCCCGGACAAGGCGCCCGCACACTACCCGATCCCAGTTCAAAAGGGGCGCGAGGTAGCCAGTCGCGTGAAACGGATCGTGCATGTCAGTTCGCTGCCCGACGCGTTGGCTTGTGCGCGGCCCTTGGTCGATCAGCTTTTTGCTGATCGGATGATCACTCCCATCTACTACTGAAGGCCGGGAACGAAGGGACGGACCCAGAAGGCCGTGGATCGCGAAGAGATTGCCATGCTGGTTGGCAAGCTACACGCGAAGGCGGTTGCGCTGGATGCCGAAACCGACGGGCTGGTGCCGGTCTCGAAAGCCGCAGAGAAGGCCAAGGTGTCGGCGGTCACCGTAGTGCACATGATCCTCGGCAGCTTCCTCGAGCGTGTCTTTCGCCTGGCTGGTCAGGAAGGGATAGCCGCGCTTCGAGTGGATCTGGCGGAGGTCAAGCGGCACCGGGCATTCTGCACGGTTGGTCTTTCGACCGTGGAAGCATTCGCTTCTTTGAAGATCTCGCGGAACATCCTCTGGCGTCTGGTGGACCGGTGCCCGGGAAAGGTGAGCCTTTCCGTTAACAGGCTGCTGAAGAAGTCGGGTTGGAAGGACGTTATTCCTGTCGCCGGGGCTGGAAGGCGGGTCGCTCGCAGATGCGAACGTCGGGTCCAG
>NZ_JARGYC010000046.1 GCF_029168335.1 Psychromarinibacter sediminicola | reverse complement strand
GTGAAGGGAAATGCGGCGACCGACGCAGGTCGGAAGGCCAGTGTCACCCGTGCCAGCCGCCACCCGCACCTGCTGCCCGTTTGGGATGCCGAGGCAAAGGCTCCGCGTTCCGTGAACCTCGCGACCGTCAGCCGGATCGCGGTCAACGGGCAAATCCACCAATTCCACACACCCTGAGAGGAGAGACGAAATGGAAACCACCGAACTGCAGGAGGCCAGGACGCGTCTGCAACTGTTCGCCAGCACCATCGGCAGCGAGGCGCCCGAGCGCCTTCAGGAGCAAGACGGTGCGCCTTCACGCGAGGTCTTGGACTTCTGCCGGGCGCATGGCGCCAGCCTTGACTACATCTTCTGCGGTGACGTCCGTCCACTGATCCGCGCCGCAGCCAACCGCTCTGGTGACTTCGACAAGCTCACGTACCGCCGGGCACATGACGATGTTGAATACACCCTGACGACGCTGTCCGGCCTTGCCACGGCGCTGAACGACATGGCGCGTGAGTCTAATCGTATTTCGACGCCGGACGACGAGGGCAACGCGCTCACGGCGCTGATAGTCACCATCGAGGAACAGGCCAAGAAGCTCATCGAGCTTCACGAAGTCGAGTGGACCGCCGCGATGAAGTCGGGCGCCCAACCATCCCCCGCCGCCGCGTGAAAGGAGCCGTCAAATGACCAATGCAACGACCGCGGCCATTCTCGACGGCATCGACCAGATGGGCCGGGCGCGCAGCCTAAACCGCATGTTCGATATCGCGAGCCGAGAAACGCACGGCCCGGAAGACGACAATCACGCCATCGCGGCGCTGGCAGAAGCCATCGATGGGCGATTGGCGAAGGCCGACGCCATCTTCCAGCGTGCGCTGCACGAAGCAAAAAAGGGGAAAGGGGGTGAGTGAATAGCAAGGTGCCATGCAGCGCAGAGCGGGGCCGCGCCACCATGCGGCCCCGACCTGCTTGAAAGCATACGTTCATGAATTTTCCATACGCCATCAACCGGTCCTGGTCCGACCGCTTCATTCCCGAAATCCAGCGAATCGTCGGCGCGCATCTTCTCTCCATCGCGCCCGACGCCTTCGACATGCACGAAGCGACTGACCTGCTGATGATGGAGGCGAAGGACCTGCACATCGCCGCGAGGGTTCGCCGTCCCGGCTACGCTCGCGTTTACCCCTACGACTTCACCATTCGCGCGCAGGTGCCCTCGGGTGCCGAAACCGAACTGTCCAAGATTGTGAACGGCAAGGGCGATTGGATGTTCTACGGTCATGCCGATGCCAGCGGGCGCGGGCTGGCTTCGTGGTGGCTGATCGACCTGCGCGCCTTTCGTGCGGGGCTAATCCGGCAAGCCACGAATGGGTATCCGATCCGTTGCGGAGACCGGACGAACCCGGACGGCACGCGGTTCAAATGGTTCGATATCCGGTCGTTTCCGCCGGAGCCGCCGTTGGTGGTGGCCAGTGGTCATCGGGCGTAGTGCTAAGCTGATCCGGTGCGGGCGAATACCTTCTTCACCCTCAGGGCGCCGTCCGCATGACCGAGCGCCGTAGCGCGGTGGCATCGTCGTCGGCTGCAACTTCGCAGCGTTGCCTGCCCGACTGAACGCGAGTAGGCAGGCGCATCAGAAAGGAGACCGGTACATGACCCTGTTTCGCCTCATCTATGTCTCCCGGCCAAAGGTCACGGGCGCCGAGCACTACGACGATATCTTGATGCGCTCACACGTGAACAACTTGCGTGCGCACGTGACCGGCGCTTTAGTCTACCGGGAGGATTTCAACCTGCAGGTTCTCGAAGGTGGTCGTGATCCCGTGAGCACCACCTTCCTGCGGATCGCCGCGGATCCTAGGCATGAAGCGCTGCAACTGATCGCCTGCACAGAGGTCTCCCACAGGTTATTCTCGGAATGGCAGATGCGCGGTGTCGCTCCTACGGCAAGCCATACGGCTCTGCTATTACAGTACACGATTGGCGTCGAGTTTGACCCTTACTCGCTGAGTCAGCGTGCGGCAGAGGATTTCGCGCGCGCCCTGTCTGAGTTTGAGGGACGTTCCGCACACCCTGCGACCTAAGCGAGAAGCCGGGCGGGCCGAAATAGACATATCGATCCACGAACATTTCGCCGTGGCGCGAGTCGGCAGAGGTATCCAAAAGGATATGTGTTATCTTTTCGATGATCGGTTTAGACAGCGGCTAGCGTGGGGGCGCGCTAAAGAGGACGAGCACGATGCGTTTTGGAAGCTTCACCCTGCCCTTGGTCGAAATGGCGTTCCTGTTCCTGGTGTTGGCGTTCGCCGCCTGAAGGACCAGAACCATGTCGTCTCAAGAACTTCGGAACACGCTGGAAGCCCTCCGCTCCGCGCAGGACCCCCTCATCGAAGGCATGCCGCATCCAAGCGTGCGGCGGAAGGAATACCTCAACGCGCTGGCCCAAGCCTATGAGGCCGGAATGCTCGTTCCGGCACAAGAGTAAGGGCGCTCGTCGCGTAGCTCTACATCAGTCCATTTTCGCTCGTGATTGCAAGCTGCGCCCGAGGCTGTCACCTCGCTCTGCGTGCTGTAGCCGACCCTCAGCGCTTCCATGACCATCGGCACCATTGACGCCCTTGTCGGCTCCGTTCGACTTTCTGGCGGGCAACCTTAAAGGCATGGAGACATCGCGCCGGCGCGCCAGAGCCTCAGCATGCTCTATGCCTCGCCTGTCGTACACCAGAAAGCCGGGCGTAGCCCGGAAAGACGATTCCGAGATGCCGCAAACTCATTGTCCCTATTGGGATTTCGTCGGGGCGCATGGTGGGACAGGTGGCGGGACACCGTCTTCTCGACTCACGTAAGGCGCTGGAATTAAATAGGAAATCCGGGGGGATTTGGTGGAGCCTAGGGGAGTCGAACCCCTGACCTCTTGCATGCCATGCAAGCGCTCTCCCAACTGAGCTAAGGCCCCGAAAACCGGGCGGCCCGTGCCCGGGCCGCGCGCGCCGGTCTTATGGACTCTCGACCGGCAGATCAAGCGGAAAATGTATCAGCTCTCGTCGTCGTCCGTGGACACGTCCGCGATGTCGTCCAGCGAAACGTTGTCGTCGTCGTCCTCGTCATCGAGGATGTCGTCGTCCAGATCGACCTCCGAGGAATCGTCGGCCTGCAGATCGACGTTGCTGTCCTCGGTGCTCTCTTCCTGCTTCTCCGCCTTGTCGGCGATCGCGGCGCGCGTCTTGCCGCCGGAGTCGATGTTCACGACCTCGCCCGTATAGGGGCTGACGATCGGATTGCGGTTGAGATCGTAAAAGCGTTTGCCGGTCGTCGGGCAAACCCGTTTCGTACCCCATTCTTCCTTGGGCATGCGGTTCCTCTTGGCAACTCGGTGCGGCGGGTCGGTGAATTGCGGTCCCCTGCCACAAGCGCCAGCCCCTGTCAAAGGCTTTCGGCGCGCGTTTTTCGGCATGGTCACCGCCCGCCCCGGCGCGCTATCCTGCGGCCGAGGCAAGGCGAGGCAGGATATGGGTCAGGCGGTTCTTCCCGGCAACCCCCCGGTGGAAATCACGCTGCGGCGATCGTCGCGGGCACGGCGGGTGTCGCTGCGCGTGTCGTCGCTGGACGGGAGGGTGACGCTGTCGATGCCCCAGGGCATGCCCGAGCGCGAGGCGCTGGCCTTCGCGCGCGAGAAATCGGACTGGATCCGCGGCCACCTGGATCGGCGCGACGCGCCGGTCCATGTGGGCATCGGCGCGACCGTCCTGCTGCGCGGGGCGGAGGTGCCGGTCGTCGCCGGCGCGGTGCGCAAGGCCGAGGTCCGGGAGGGCGCGCTGGTCGTGCCGGACGCGCCGGCGATGGCCGCGGCGCGGGTGAAGGCGCATCTGAAGCTCGACGCGCGGGCGCGGCTGGAGCCGGCCGTGCGGCACTACTGCACGCGGATCGCCCGGCGGGCGGGCCGGATCACCCTGCGCGACACGCGCTCGCGCTGGGGCTCCTGCACGCACGAGGGCAACCTGATGTTCTCGTGGCGGCTGGCGATGGCACCGGAGGACGTGCTCGATTATGTCGCGGCGCACGAGGTGGCGCATCTGGTGGAGCTGAACCATTCGCCGGCCTACTGGCGCGTGGTGGGCGACATCTGCCCGGGCTTCGAGGCACCGCGGCGCTGGCTGAAGCGGCACGGCGCCATGCTGCACCGCTATCGGTTCGGAGATTGACGCCGCCCCGGCCGCGGCTCACGATACGGCCATGCTGATCCAGACCCGCCCCGGCGAGGCCGTGCAGGCCGCCCATGACAAGGTGTACCGCCATCTGCGGACACGGATCATGCATGGCGAGATGGAGCCGGGCACCGCGCTGACGCTGCGGGGGATCGGCAAGGTCTATGGCGTCTCGATGACCCCGGCGCGCGAGGCGGTGCGCCGGCTGGCCGCCGAGGGGGCGCTGACCCTGACCGCGTCGGGCCGCGTCTCGACGCCCGAGCTGTCGAACGAGCGGATCGAGGAGCTGGCGGCGCTGCGCGCGCTGCTGGAGACCGAGCTGGCCAGCCGCGCCCTGCCGCGCGCCCACATCGCGCTGATCGAGCGGCTGCAGGCGATCAACGGCCTGATCGCCGAGGCCGTGGCCAAGCACGACGCGGTGGCCTACATCCGCACCAACCTGGAATTTCACCGCACGCTCTACCTGCGCGCCCAGGCCCCGGCGATGCTGGCGATGGCAGAGACGGTCTGGCTGCAGCTGGGGCCGACGATGCGCAAGCTCTATGGCCGGCTGCAGCGCACCGAGGTGCCGCACAACCACAAGCTCATCGTGGCGGCGTTGCGCGCGGGCGACGAGCCGGGGCTGCGGCTGGCGGTGCGGACCGACGTGACCCAGGGGCTGAGGATGCTGGTGGGATGACGACGGGACACGCAACGGGTCATGTCTTCATCGCCGTGTCGCTGGACGGCTACATCGCCCGGCCCGACGGGGGCATCGACTGGCTGGACGCGGGGCCGCCGGCGCCGGAGGACGAGGATTTCGGCTATGCCGCCTTCGTCGCGCGCATGGACGGGCTGGTGATGGGGCGCGAGAGCTTCGAGACCGTGCTGGGCTTCGGCGACTGGCCCTACGAGATGCCGGTCGTGGTGCTGAGTTCCACCCTGACGGAGGGCGACATTCCGGCCCGTTTGCGCGGCCGCGTGTTGCTGATGTCGGGCGAACCGGCAGCGGTGATGGAGCAGCTGGCCGGGCGCGGCTGGGCGCGCGTCTATATCGACGGCGGCGAGACGATCCGGCGCTTCCTGCGCGCGGGCTACATCGCGGAGATGATCTTGACCCGCCTGCCGGTGCTGATCGGGGCGGGGCGGCCGCTCTTCGGGGCGCTCGCGCAGGATCTGTGGCTGGAGCATGCGGGGACCGAAAGCTTCGCGAACGGCTTCGTGCAGTCGCGCTATGCGGTGCCGGTCCCGCGGTCGTGACCGGCGCACGGCGGGAATCGCGCTATCCTTCCGCGCATCGCGAAAAGGAGCCGTAGCCGATGACCGACCTGAACCGCCGCCGCCTGCTCGCCGCCCTCGCCGCCGCGCCCGCGGGCGCCGTGCCCTTCGCCCTGGCCGCGCGGGCGCAGGAGGCCGGGCTGATCACCGGCAATGTCTGCGTCGTGACGCCCGAGACGACCGCGGGGCCGTTCTATGTCGATCCGGGCCTGGTGCGGTCCGACATCACCGGAGACCGGCAGGGCACGCCACTGACCCTGCGGCTGCAGGTCGTGGATGCCGGCTGCCGGCCGATCCCGGACGCGCGGGTCGATGTCTGGCACTGCGACGCGGCCGGCATCTATTCCGGCGTCCGCTCGCCGCTGGCGGATGCCCGGGGCGCCACCTCCCTCAGGGGCACGCAGCCGACGGACGGGCAGGGGATCGCGCGCTTCACCACGATCTACCCGGGATGGTATCCGGGCCGGACGCCGCATATCCATTTCAAGGTGTTCCCCGACGACCGCTCGGTCCTGACCAGCCAGCTGTTCTTTCCCGACGGCGCCAGCCGTGAGGTCTATGACGGCAGCGCGGCCTACGACAACGGCCCGCCGGACACCACGAACGGCAGCGACTTCATCGCCCGCCGCGCCGGCGAGGCGGCGGTTGCCTCGGTCAGCGGGACGACCTCGGACCTGCGCGCCGATCTCGTCGTGGGGCTGTCCGGCTGATCCCGGCGCAAGGCGCTTCGAAGCGCCTTGCACAAGGGCCTTGGAAGGCCCTTGGCCAAGCGGTTTCGAAACCGCTTGGCCCAATCGACGTTCAACCCCGGCTCAGCTGTGGATCGGGCCGTCGCCGCAGGCCAGTGCCGCCTCGCGCACCGCCTCGGAATAGGTCGGGTGCGCGTGGCAGGTGCGCGCCAGATCCTCGGCCGCCGCGCCGAACTCCATCGCGACGCAGACCTCGTGGATCAGGTCGCCCGCCGCCGGCCCCATGATATGCGCGCCGAGGATGCGGTCGGTCTCCTTGTCGGCGAGGATCTTCACCTGCCCGTCGGCGGCGAAGTTGGCCTTTGCCCGGCCGTTGCCCATGAAGGAGAACTTGCCGACCTTGTAGGCCCGGCCGGCCTCTTTCAGCGTCTCCTCGGTCTCGCCCACCGTGGCCACCTCGGGCCAGGTATAGATGACCGACGGGATCACCCCGTAATTCACGTGGCCCGCCTGCCCGGCGAGGATCTCGGCCACCGCCATGCCCTCGTCCTCGGCCTTGTGGGCCAGCATCGGGCCGGTGATGCAGTCGCCGATGGCGTAGACGCCCTTGACGCTGGTGGCATAGTGCTTGTCGGTCTCGATCACGCCGCGGTCGGTCGTCTTCACGCCCAGCTTGTCCAGCCCCAGCCCGTCGGTGAACGGCTTGCGCCCCGTCGCGACCAGCACGACATCGGCGTCCAGCACCTCTTCGCTGTCGTCCTTCTTCAGCTTGTAGCTGACCTTGGCCTTGGTCTTCATCGCCTCGACGCCCTGCACGGCGGCGCCCAGCACGAAGGTCAGGCCCTGCTTCTTCAGCGTGCGCTGGAACGCCTTGGCCGTCTCGGCGTCCATCCCGGGCGTGATGTTGTCGAGGTATTCCACCACCGTCACCTCAGCGCCCAGGCGGTTGTAGACCGACCCCAGCTCCAGCCCGATCACGCCGGCGCCGATCACCACCATCTTCTTGGGCACCTTCGACAGCTCCAGCGCGCCGGTCGAGGTGACCACGACCTTCTCGTCGATCTCCACATTCGGGATCGAGGCCGCCTCGGAGCCCGACGCGATCACGATGTGCTTCGCCTCGTGCACCTCTTCGCCGACCTTGACCTTGCCGGCCTCGGGGATCGAGCCCCAGCCCTTCAGCCAGTCGATCTTGTTCTTCTTGAACAGGAACTCGATGCCCTTGGTGTTCTGGCCGATGGTGTCGTCCTTGTAGGACAGCATCTGTTTCCAGTCGACCGAGGGCGCCTTGCCCTTCAGCCCCATCTTGGCGAAGTTCTCCTCGGCCTCGTGCAGCATCTCGCTGGCGTGCAGCAGCGCCTTGGACGGGATGCAGCCGACGTTCAGGCAGGTGCCGCCCAGCGTCTCGCGCCCCTCGACGCAGGCGGTCTTCAGCCCCAGCTGGGCACAGCGGATCGCACAGACATAGCCGCCCGGGCCGGACCCGATGACGATGACATCATAGCTGGACATAACTTCTCCTTCGGTCGGTTTCGGGCGCTGGACCGGTCATAGCAAGCTGGCCAGCAGCATCAACAGGGTTGCCAGGAATCCCACCGCCCAGATCAGCGACCGCCACGGCACCCAGCCGAAGGCGTAGGCGGGGACATAGAGGATCCGCGCGGCCAGGTAGGTCCAGGCGCAGGCCGTGGTGATAGGGCCCGACTGCCCCGACAGCGTGACCGCGACCACGGCGATGGTGAACAGGATCAGCGCCTCGAAATGGTTGTTCAGCGCGCGGATCAGCCGGCCGGTGCGCGGGCTGACCTGCTCCACCAGCGGCGTGCCCAGGTGGTCCGGGTCGCGCGGGCTCAGCGTCTTGCCCGCGCCCAGTTCCAGGTTCGCCGGCACCACCATCAGGGCGTATTGCACGACCTGCAGCAGGCCGGCGAGGACCAGAACCGTCAGCTCGGACGTCATGCGGGCATCGCCGCCGTGCCGCCCAGCGCCATCAGGTACAGCCAGGCCGTGGCCAGGAACCCGACCAGCCAGATCAGCGTGCGCAGCCACGGGATGCCGGCCAGGTAGACCGGAACATAGACCAGCCGCGCGATCAGGAACGCCTGCGCGGCCAGCAGGCTGTTCGCCGTGAACCCGTCCTGCGCGGCCAGGATCAGCACCGCCGGCGCGAACAGCGCCATCGCGGTCACCGAGTTCTCCAGGCAGCGCTGCGCCCGGCCGGCGACGCCGCTCAGCCGGTTGCCGTCGTCGCGCGGGCTCGCAAGGTAGGACAGGCCGACATTCGGCAGGGCGAGCAGAACCTGGATCAACAGCGTGACCAGCACGAGAAGCCCGTAAAGGGCGAGGACGGTCAGTTCGGAACCCATGGCGTTATCCTTCCTATAGGGCATGCATCCGTGCCGCCGAGGCTAGCACGCCGGATCACGCGCGGATACGGCCCCGTCCGCGTCATCAGGCCGTTTCCAGAAGGTGATGTTCGCTGTCCGTCACGCCCGCGCGCTCGTATAGCAGCCGCAGATGTTCGCCCCGCAGATAGGCTCGCGCCTTGCCGGCGTCGTTCACGTCCAGAAGGATCCAGACCGTCCCCGGCGCATCCTCGGCGCGCCAGATCTGCAGCACGCTCAGACCCGCATGCATGCGCGCTTCGTAATCGGCGTCGAAGGCGTCTTTCCAGCCGTCGAACTCCGTCACGTCGTTGCGCAGAAGCAATTGCAGGGCCATGCGTCTACTCCTCCGCCAAGAGATCGGGGATGTTGTCGAACAGCGGCGCGTAGCGCATCAGCCGCAGCTCGCGCTCCCAGTCGGGATGCGATGCGCAGAACGCGCGGACCTCGCCGAACGGGGTGTCGTCGGGCAGCATCACCGCCTCCGGCGCCGCGTCGTCGCGCAGGTGGATGCGCAGGATCCCCGGCAGCGCCGTCTCCTGCAGCACGTCGAGCGTGCGGTCGATCTCTTCCTGCCAGGCCTCCAGCAGGAACTCGTGCGTCTGCGGGAATGTGGACGAACAGGTCAGGACCACGCGCTGTTCGGCCAGCCGCGCGTCGATCGCCGCCTCGACGCGGGCCGCCAGGTCAGTCTCCTGGGCATGGACCGGTGCGGCCAGCGCCGCGGCACAGGCCAGCGCCGCGCTGCATCTGTGGATCATGGGCAGCGCGTCCTTCTGTCAGGGGTCGACATAGCGGTACTCGATCGCGTCGAAATCGTCGGCGGGGAAGGTATAGAGGATCTCCAGCGCGGCCGGCCCCGCCTGCCAGCCATGCACCGTGCCGGCCGGCGCGACGACGGTGTCGCCGGGCTCCACGCTGCGCTGCGCGCCGTCCAGCGTGACGGTGCCGCCGCCCGTCAGCACATGGGCCGTCTCGCCGATGGGGTGGCTGTGCAGCGCCTCGCCCTCGCCGGGCGCGAAGCGGGCGGTGCCCTGAACGATCCCCATCCCCGGCGCGCAGCGCGCGTCGACCAGGTTGCGGAACCGCATCCGCGCCCAGGCGTCGTCCTCGATCCGCGGCGGCACGGCGCGTTTCGGAATGACGGAAGCGTTGGGTGTCTGCATCGCGTCTGCCTCCTTTCCTCACACCGGAAACGCCGCCGCCCGCCGGAGAGTTCGGCCGGCGGGCGAAAACTTCTATCGGGGCCGGACGATCACAGGTCCATCAACAGGCGCCGCGGATCCTCCAGCGCCTCTTTCACGCGGACCAGGAAGGTGACGGCGCCCTTGCCGTCGACGATCCGGTGGTCGTAGCTCAGCGCCAGGTACATCATCGGCCGCGCCACGATCTGCCCGTCCACGACCATCGGGCGCTGCTGGATCTTGTGCATGCCGAGGATGCCCGACTGCGGCGGGTTCAGGATCGGCGAGGACATCAGCGAGCCGTAGACCCCGCCGTTCGAGATGGTGAAGGTGCCGCCCTGCATCTCGGCCATCGACAGCTTGCCGTCGCGGGCCTTCTTGCCCAGCTCGTTGATCTTCTTCTCGATCGCGGCAAAGGACATCTGGTCGGCGTCGCGGACGATCGGCACGACCAGCCCGTTCGGCGTGCCCACGGCGATGCCCATATGCACGAAGTTCTTGTAGACCACGTCGGTGCCGTCGATCTCGGCATTGACCTCTGGCACCTCCTTCAGCGCGTGGCAGCAGGCCTTTGTGAAGAAGGACATGAAGCCCAGCTTCACGCCGTGCTTCTTCTCGAACAGGTCCTTGTATTCCGAGCGCAGGTCCATCGTCGCGGTCATGTCCACCTCGTTATAGGTGGTCAGCATCGCGGCGGTGTTCTGCGCGTCCTTCAGCCGGCGGGCGATGGTCTGGCGCAGGCGGGTCATCTTCACCCGTTCCTCGCGCTCGGCATCCTCGGCCGGCGAGGGCGCGCGCGGCGCCTGCTTGGCGGCCGGGGCAGGGGCCTCGGCCGGCTTGGCCTTGGGCTGCTCGGCGGCCTTCATCACGTCTTCCTTCATGATGCGCCCGTCGCGGCCGGTGCCGGTGACGTCGTCGGGGGTCAGGCCCTTCTCCTCCATCAGCTTCTTGGCCGACGGCGCGTCCTCGACATCCTTGCCGTCGCGGCTCGCGGCCGGTTTCTCCGCCTCCTCTGCCGCGGCCTTGGCCTGGGGCTTCGCCGCCGCGCCGCCGCCGCTGGACATGCTGGCCAGCTTGCCGCCGGCCTCCACCGTCTCGCCCTCGGGCTTGAGGATCTCGGTCAGCACGCCGGTCGCCGGCGCCGGCACCTCGACCGAGACCTTGTCGGTCTCCAGCTCGCAGAGCATCTCGTCCTGCTTGACCGAGTCGCCTTCCTGCTTGAACCAGGTCGCGACGGTCGCCTCGCTGACGCTCTCGCCCAGGGTCGGGACCATCACGTCGATGCTCTCGCCGTCGCCGCCCTCGGACACGGCGGCCGCCGGCGCCTTGTCGGCCTTGTCGGCCTCCTCGGCGGGCGCGTCGGCCGCCTCGGCCTTGCCGGCATCGCCGCCGGCCTTGGCGGCGCCCTCGGAAATCGTCGCCAGCAGCGCGTCGACCCCTACGGTCGCGCCCTCTTCAGCGACGATCTCGCCCAGCGTGCCGGCGGCGGGGGCGGGGACCTCCACCGTGACCTTGTCGGTCTCCAGCTCGCACAGCATCTCGTCCACCGAAACGCTGTCGCCCGGTTTCTTGAACCAGGTCGCGACGGTGGCCTCGGTTACGCTTTCGCCCAGGGTGGGCACGCGGACTTCGGTGCTCATGGTGTCTGCCTTATCCTTCGATTCCCAGCGCCGCGTTCACCAGCGCCTGCTGTTGTGCCTTGTGTTGCGAGGCCAGCCCGGTGGCCGGCGAGGCCGAGGCCGGGCGGCCGGTATAGACGGGCCGCGTGTGCTTGGCGCCGATCCGGCTCAGCACCCATTCGATGTTCGGCTCGACGAAGGTCCAGCCGCCCTGGTTCTTGGGTTCTTCCTGGCACCAAATCATCTCGGCCCCCTTGAACCGCTCCAGCTCCTTCACCAGCGCCAACGCGGGGAAGGGATAGAACTGTTCCAGCCGGATCAGGTAGACGTCGTCCAGCCCGGCCTCGTCGCGCTGCTCCAAGAGGTCGTAATAGACCTTGCCCGAGCAGATCACGACGCGCTTGATCTCGTCGTCGGGCTTCAGCTCGGTCTCCGAATGCCCCTGTTCGGCGTCGTCCCACAGCACGCGGTGAAAGCTCGACCCGGTGGTGAACATCTCGGCATCCGACACCGCCAGCTTGTGCCGCAGCAGCGACTTCGGCGTCATCAGCACCAGCGGCTTGCGGTAGGACCGGTGCAGCTGCCGCCGCAGGATGTGGAAGTAGTTGGCCGGCGTGGTGCAGTTGGCCACGATCCAGTTATCCTCGGCGCATTGCTGCAGGAACCGCTCCAGCCGGGCCGAGGAGTGCTCGGGGCCCTGGCCCTCGAAGCCGTGCGGCAACAGCATCACCAGGCCCGACATCCGCAGCCACTTGCGTTCGCCCGAGGAGATGAACTGGTCGAACATGATCTGCGCGCCGTTGGCGAAGTCGCCGAACTGCGCCTCCCACATCACCAGCGCGTTGGGCTCGGCCAGCGAATAGCCGTATTCGAAGCCGAGCACCGCGTATTCCGACAGCATCGAGTCGATCACCTCGAACTTCGCCTGGCCCTCGCGGACGTTGTTCAGCGGGTAATAGCGGTCCTCGGTCTCCTGGTTGATGATGGCCGAGTGGCGCTGGCTGAACGTGCCGCGGGCCGAGTCCTGCCCGGCCAGCCGCACCGGGTAGCCCTCGGTCAGAAGCGAGCCGAAGGCCATCGCCTCGGCCGTGGCCCAGTCGAACCCCTTGCCGGTCTTGAACATCTCGCGCTTGGTGTCCAGCAGCCGCTCCACCGTGCGGTGAACCGGGTAGCCGTCGGGCACGCTGGTCAGCGCCTTGCCGACCGCCTTCAGCGTCTTCTCGGAGATCGCGGTCTTGCCGCGTTGGTACTTCTCGCCCTCGCGGTCGAGATGCGACCAGCGGCCGTCCAGCCAGTCGGCCTTGTTCGGGCGGTATTCCTTGCCGGCCTCGAACTCCTCGTTCAGGTGGCTCTGGAACTTGGCCTTCAGGTCCTCAATCTCGCCCTCGGGGATCAGCCCGTCCCGCACCAGCCGGTCGGTGTACAGCGACAGGGTCGTCTTGTGGCCCTTGATCTTCTTGTACATGATCGGGTTGGTGAACATCGGCTCGTCGCCCTCGTTATGGCCGAACCGGCGATAGCAGAACATGTCGATGACCACGTCCTTGCCAAACTTCTGGCGGAACTCGGTGGCGACCTTGGCGGCGTGGACCACCGCCTCGGGGTCGTCGCCGTTCACGTGGAAGATCGGCGCCTCGACCATCAGCGCGATGTCGGTGGGGTAGGGCGAAGAGCGCGAGAAATGCGGCGCGGTGGTGAACCCGATCTGGTTGTTCACGACCAGGTGGATCGTGCCGCCCGTCCGGTGCCCGCGCAGGCCCGACAGGCCGAAGCATTCCGCCACCACGCCCTGGCCGGCGAAGGCCGCGTCGCCGTGCAGCAGGATCGGGATGACCGCCTTGTGCTCGGGGTCGTTCAGCTGGTCGGACTTGGCCCGCGCCTTGCCCAGAACGACCGGGTTCACCGCCTCCAGGTGCGAGGGGTTCGCGGTCAGCGACAGGTGCACCGTGTTGCCGTCGAACTCCCGGTCCGACGAGGCGCCCAGGTGGTATTTCACGTCGCCCGAGCCGTCCACGTCCTCGGGCTTGAAGCTGCCGCCCTGAAACTCGTTGAAGATCGCGCGATAGGGCTTCTGCATCACGTTGGCCAGCACAGACAGCCGGCCGCGATGCGGCATCCCGATGACGACCTCCTTGACGCCCAGGTTACCGCCGCGCTTGACGATCTGTTCCATCGCGGGGATCAGCGCCTCGCCGCCGTCCAGGCCGAAACGCTTGGTGCCCATGTACTTCACGTGCAGGAACTTCTCGAAGCCCTCGGCCTCGACCAGCTTGTTCAGGATCGCGCGGCGCCCCTCGCGGGTGAACTGGATCTCCTTGCCGAAGCCCTCGATCCGTTCCTTCAGCCAGCCGGCCTGCTCGGGGTCCGAGATGTGCATGTACTGCAGCGCGAAGGTGCCGCAATAGGTGCGCTTCACGATCTCCAGGATCTCGCGCAAGGATCCGAATTCCAGGCCCAGCACGTTGTCCAGGAAGATCGGCCGGTCCATGTCCTCCTCGGTGAAGCCGTAGGATTTCGGGTCCAGCTCCGGATGTGGCGTCTGGCTGCGCATGCCCAGTGGGTCCAGGTCGGCGACGAGATGGCCGCGGATGCGGTAGGCGCGGATCAGCATCAGCGCGCGCATCGAGTCGAGCACGGCGCGCTTGACCTGCTCGTCCGAGACCTTGATGTCCTTTTCCTCGGCCTTCGCGGCGATCTTCGCGCCGGCGTCCTTCATCTCCTCCCTCGCCCACTGGCCGTCCAGCGCGGCGGTCAGCTCGTCCGAGGGCATCGGCGGCCAGTCGGGACGCTCCCACGAGGGACCGGCGGCCTCCTGCTTCACGTTGCCCTCGTCGTCGCCCATCTGGCGGAAGAACTCCGACCAGCTTTCGTCGACCGAGGCCGGGTCGGTGGCGTAGCGGGCGTAGAGCTGTTCGATGTATTCCGCGTTGTGCCCCTGCAGGAAGGACGAGGCGTGGAACTGGTCGTTGGGGCTCTGGTCGGTCATTGTCTTTCCCCTGGGGTTGAAGGTCGGAGGGCGCGAGCGGTCACGGTCATGCGGGCCGGCCCGGTGGCGGGCCCCATTCGTTGGTCTTCGGCTGGGTCGGGCGGGTCAGCCACCAGATCACGATGAGCGGCGAGAAGATCGCGATGATCAGCCCGAGAAACCCGATCAGCCCCGCGCCCTCGGCGAAATACGGCCCGAAGCTGCCGCTGAGGGCACCGCCCAGACCGGCGACGAAGCTGAAATAGGTGAACACGCCCACCATCGCGATGAGCGGATAGATCAGGAACAGCCCCGAGCGGCCCGTGTCGTGCATCCGCCGCCAGCCGGCGGCCAGCGCCGGGATCAACGTCGCCAGCGCGAAGATCGCGCCGAGGACGGACCGCGACTGCAACTGGACCGTGCCCGGCGCGACCACGACCGACACGCTGCCGAAGAGGGCCCCGTCGACGACATCCAGCACGATGTTGCCCAGCACGATGAACAGCACGAACCACCAGTATTCCGGCCGCGCGGCACGCCCCGAGAAGGTGGCGTATTTGCGGAAACAGGTGCGGATGGCGTCGGGGAAGCTCATGGCAAGTCGTCACGCCCCCCGGAGTTGTCTCGGCCGCGAGGGCCGAAGCGGGCCGCGTCCCGTGCGGGCGGGCATGACGCAGCGACGCGGCGACCCGGAGAGGTCGCCGCGCAGAGCGTGCCGCAGAGGGGACCAAGCGCCCTCATGCCGGTCCCGCCGCCGATATGTGACCTGCCCGCGGCACCGTCAGCCGATCGCCTTCAGCACGGCCTCGCCCAGCCCCGCTGGGCTGTCGGCCACGGTGATCCCGGCGCTCTGCATCGCCTCGATCTTGTCTTCGGCACCGCCCTTGCCGCCGGCGACGATCGCGCCGGCATGGCCCATGCGGCGGCCCGGAGGCGCGGTGCGCCCCGCGATGAAGCCGGCGGTCGGCTTCCAGCGGCCGGCCTTCTTCTCGTCGGCCAGGAACTGCGCGGCGTCCTCCTCGGCCGAGCCGCCGATCTCGCCGATCATGATGATCGCCTCGGTCTCCTCGTCGGCGAGGAACATCTCCAGCACGTCGACATGCTCGCATCCCTTGATCGGGTCGCCGCCGATGCCGACGCAGGTCGACTGGCCCAGCCCGACATCGGTCGTCTGCTTCACCGCCTCGTAGGTCAGCGTGCCCGACCGCGACACGACGCCGACCTTGCCGCGCTTGTGGATGTGGCCCGGCATGATGCCGATCTTGCAGGCATCCGGCGTGATGACGCCGGGGCAGTTCGGCCCGATCAGCGTGGTGTTGGAATTCTCCAGCACCCGCTTGACCTTCATCATGTCCAGCACCGGGATCCCCTCGGTGATGCAGACCACCAGCTCCATCTCGGCGTCGATCGCCTCCAGGATCGAGTCGGCCGCGAAGGGCGGCGGCACGTAGATGACGGAGGCATTCGCCCCGGTCTGCTGCACCGCCTCGAAGCAGGAGTTGAAGACCGGCAGGCCCAGATGCTCCTGCCCGCCCTTGCCCGGCGTCACCCCGCCGACCATCTTGGTGCCGTAGGCGATCGCCTGCTCGGAGTGGAACGTGCCCTGCGAGCCGGTGAAGCCCTGGCAGATCACCTTGGTGTTTTCGTCGACGAGGACTGCCATGTCTGTCCCTTTTCCTTTTAAACGCGGTATGAGCTGTAGATACGGCTTGTGCCGTTCTCGGTGCATTCGTTGCTGTCGCCGCCCGGCAGCACGCCCACGACGTGGCCGATGGGGCTGGTCGGATCCTCGTAGCGCACGCATCGCGTGCCGTCCGGTCCGGTCGTGACCTTGCGCGCATAGCCGGGCCGGAGCGTCGGCATCACTCGGTCCAGGACACCGGCCGCCGCCGCCACGCCCATGTGCCCGGACGTCACGGCGCAGTACTCCGGCATCTCGCCGTAGTAGAGCTCGACCTCGGCGGCGCCCGACGGCGCGCGCAGGCGGTGGGTGGTGTCGCTGTTCACGGCGCTGCGCTCCACCTCTCCGGTGAACCCGGCGTCATAGAACGTCTGCGCCCAGGCTTCCATGTCCGACCCGCCGCCGAGGCACAGGCGCAGCCCGAGCGCGACGTCCTCGTGCGCGGTGTCGAGGGTCTGGCCCGCGCGCGCCGCGTCCTGCGCGTTCGCCGGGGCGGTCAGCGCCGCGATGGCGCAAAGGGCGGAGAGAAGAGCCTTCATCGAACCTCACATGTTCACGATGATCGCGCTGGTTCCGTCGTGCACGCATTCGCCGGAATTGCCGGCCTGCGCGTAGTGGACCCAGATCAGCCGTTGCGGCGCGAAGATCGAAATGCCGTTGCAGGGAGAGGCCATGCCGCGTTCGGGGTGGCCCGGCTGCACCTGTCCCGGAAACAACGTATCGGCCAGCGCCTCGCCCATGGCCTGCGCGGCGGCCAGAGGCACGTCCTCCGACTGGAACGTGCAATAGGCGTCCGCCGGCACCACGACGCCCCACAACCCGGGCGCCGCGACATCGAAACTCCCGTGATCCATGCCGGGGGTCAGCGTGTAGCCGGCCGCCTCCAGTTCCGGGGCGATCCGGTCGGGCGTGCGGTAATTGCGCAGGCAAAGCTCGGTGCCCTGCCGCATCGCCTCCAGGCCCTGCGGCGCGTCCAGTGTCTGCCCCGCTTTCTGTGCCTGCGCCGGCAGCGCGGTACAGATCGCCAGCGCGCCGACGATCAGCCCCGCCCGGAGCCGGCGGCCTCGTCCAGAAGCCGCGCCAGCGTCAGCGCCGTGCCGGCGATCAGCATCGAGCGGCCCAGCGAGACGCCCAGATTGTCCGGCGCCAGATGCGCGGCGCCGTCCCGCGTGTGCTGTGCCGCACGCCCGAACGCCCCGGGCGCCTCGGCTTCCTCCAGCGGCGCCGGGTCGGGCATGTCCAGCGCCGACGGTTTCCAGCGCATCAGCCACGCCCCGGCGATCAGAAGGCCCATGCCCGCCGCCACCGGCCACAGCCGGTCGCGCGTGCGGGGCCGGGCCGGCGCCCGGCGCAGCCTGTTCGGCAGAAAGCTCGTCATTGCATCCTCCGTCTCTTGGAGGTGCCAGATAGCCCACGCTTGAGCCCGGCAAAGAGGATATGAAATCAACGCGGGTCATAGCGCGTCACCCGCCGGCCTGCCCCGTCCGCACGGGATAGATGATCAGGGTGGTGTATGGAGTCAGCCCTTCTGAAATCCCAGTCAGATCGAACACGCAGGGTTTTAGAGCCGTATCCGACGCCGTGAAGATGGACATCAAAGCCTCCCTCTTGTCATCAGTTCACAGCCAAACTCTCAAAAGCGGAGCATATGTCATCTATTTCGGCGTGAACGGTCTCGACGACTACATCAGATAGTTCCCGCACTTGTGCAGCGTTCCTAAAACTCACAATATCCGACCCTTTTTCGAATTGCGCCCTCATTGCCTCTAGTTCTTGGTGAACTGGTTCCTTGTGTGTTCTGATGGTATTACGATGTTTCGTATTTAGGAGCGGCATTACATCGCGATCAATCCAGTCAAGAAGTTTGTTTGTCGAATTGGCGAATTCGTTCAGATTGCGATTCACTTCACCATTTTCATCTCGACGAGAGGATATTTTCACTATCGGCCTGGTTCTTATAACCTCATAGAGCCGATTAAGCTTATGTTCTTGTGATCTTGCCATAAGTTGAAATCGAACAAGCCGTTCTTCGCGCCTGTGTGTGAGGCGTTGTTGTAGAAGAGTAGTCAATACTGAAGTGATGGCCGCAATAACAGCGGCGAACGGAACTACCGTCAGGAGTGGAGCGCCTTGCATAAGGCTCAGCCCTTCACAGCCTTCACGATCTTCTCGGCGCCGTCCTTCAGGTCGTCCGCCGCGATCACGTTCAGGCCGGACCCGGCGATGATCTCCTTGCCCTTCTCGACATTGGTGCCTTCCAGCCGCACGACCAGCGGCACCTGCAGCCCAACCTCCTTCACCGCGGCGATCACGCCCTCGGCGATGATGTCGCAGCGCATGATGCCGCCGAAGATGTTCACCAGGATGCCTTTGACGTTCTCGTCCGAGGTGATGATCTTGAACGCCTCGGTCACCTTCTCCTTGGTGGCGCCGCCGCCCACGTCCAGGAAGTTCGCGGGCTCCGCGCCGTAGAGCTTGATGATGTCCATCGTCGCCATGGCCAGGCCCGCGCCGTTCACCATGCAGCCGATCTCGCCGTCCAGCGCGATGTAGTTGAGGTCGTGCTGCGACGCGGCCAGTTCCTTGGGGTCTTCCTCGGTCTCGTCGCGCAGGCCCACGATGTCGGCATGGCGGTAGAGCGCGTTGGAATCGAACCCGGCCTTGCAGTCCAGGCATTTCAGGTCGCCGCCGTCGGTCACGATCAGCGGGTTGATCTCCAGCATCTCCATGTCCTTCTCGGTGAACATGCGATACAGGTTGCCGATCAGGTTGGCGCATTGCCGGACCTGCTTGCCCTCCAGCCCCAGCGCGAAGGCGACGCGGCGGCCGTGAAAGCCCTGGTAGCCGACGGCCGGGTCGATCGAGAAGGACAGGATCTTCTCGGGCGTCTTGTCGGCGACCTCCTCGATGTCCATCCCGCCCTCGGTCGAGCAGACGACCGAGACGCGGCTCGACACCCGGTCGACCAGCAGCGCCAGGTAAAGCTCGCGCTCGATGTCCGAGCCGTCCTCGATATAGATGCGGTTGACCTGCTTGCCGGCCGGCCCCGTCTGGTGTGTGACCAGCGTGTGGCCGAGCATGCGGTTGGTCTCCTCGGCGGCTTCCTCCACCGACTTGGCCAGGCGCACGCCGCCCTTCTCGCCGGCGCGGGCCTCCTTGAAGCTGCCCTTGCCGCGGCCGCCGGCGTGGATCTGCGCCTTCACGACCCACAGCGGGCCGTCGAGTTCGCCGGCCGCGGTCTTGGCATCGTTGGCGGTCAGCACGACGCGCCCGTCCGAGACCGGACAGCCGTAGTCCCGCAGCAGCGCCTTCGCCTGGTATTCGTGGATATTCATGAAGCCGTTCCCTGCATCGTGGCGTTGCGCCTTGCATGACACGATAAAGAGGCCGCCTTAAACAGAAATTGCGCCGGGCCGCCCCGCCGGCGCCGAATTTCCCGCATATGTGATCACACGATTTCTGGGTGTGATCACAAATTTCCGCGCTGCAGCATGACAGGGCCGCGGCAGGCTGATTCGGCCGCCCCCGCGACGGGTCAGTTTAGGAAAACGACATAGAGCAGCGACTGCCCCCGCATCAGCCGCTCGAAATCCAGCCAGCTGTCGGGCGCCACGCGCGGGCCTTCCTCGGCATAGCGCATCAGGCCAATGCCGTGGATCCACTCGGCCAGGTCGACCGGCACCGGATCCTCGAACATCCGTTTCAGGTTCAGCCCCGCGCCCGAGCGCAGCCGCCAGAACGGGATCAGCTTTTCGCCGTTCAAGAGCGCCTCGGCGTCATCCAGCACCGCTTGCCATCGCGCGCCCGTGCCCTCCGGCACCCGCAGGCCAAGCGCCTGGCTCTGCATGTCGTTCGGCACCCATTCGCCGCGGTCGTCTGTCTCCGCCGCGACCCGTGCCCAGAATACCCGGTTCTGCGCGATCATCTGCAACAGGTGCTCGCGCGCGGCCATGGTGTGGGCGGCGTCCGGCTGCTGCTGCAGCGCGAAATAGATCATCGCGATCCGGTCCACCTGCTGGCCGAACTGCATGTCCATCGCGTTCTGATAGGGTGTGTCGGCCGCCAGCGCGTCCATCTCGCGCGAGGCCTCGACGACGCGGGCGATCTGGCCGGCCGGGTCGAAGGCCAGCACGATCTCGCCGAAGGCCGACAGGAAATGCGTATAGGCCGCCAGCCACGCGGCATCGGCGGTGTCGAAGACCACCTGCGCGCCCGTGTCCCCGCCCATCCCGCGCCCGGTCAGCGCCCGGCCCGCCACGTTCATCAGCCCCTCGCCGTCGTCGCGGGTGCCGTTCAGGTTGATGTCGAACCACAGCGCGTCCAGCGACACCGGCAGCGACACCGCGTCTTCGTCGCCGATGGTGAGAAGCGGCGCGCGGGCGGCGTCGAGATCCGCGATCAGGTCGACGACCAGCGCGTCGATGGCATCGCCGGTGAACGGCTGCGGGTCCGGGTTCGCCGGCACCGGCAGCCGCAGTACCGGCAGTTCCGTCCGCGCGGCGTTCATCCCCAGAAGCCAGCGGGTCTGCAGCGTCTTCTCGATCCCCCGCAGAAAGCGCACCGCGCCCAGCGCGAACCGCTCGGTCGCGTCCGGCGCCTCCAGCCCAGCCAGGTAGGCCTCGGTCGGCTGAAGGCCTTCGTCGCGCAGGCGGTCGGTGATCTCCGCCTGCGCCCGCGCCGCCGCGGGAAGCGAAAGAAAAATAAGGGGGATCAGCAGGAACCGGATCATCACACCGCAAGCCTCCGTACCGGAATGGCGTCAGCCTACGCCGAACCGGACCCGCCGCCTAGCCCCGAGATCTCAGCGCGACGCGCGCAGCGCGCGGCGATGCAGCCAGTCGCGATAGCCGCGATGCAGCCGGCCGAGCGGGCCGTGATCCATCAGCGGGGCGAACTTGCGATACCGCTTGCCGTCCAGCGTCATGTCCGACCGCCGCATCCGCAGGATGTGCCGCCACATCAGCGGGCCCACGACATCGCGCGCGGTGACGAGCTGCGGCTTCTTCGTCGATAGGTGCTGGTGCAGCCGGGGCAGGTGCAGGATGCGCGGCGCGATCTGTTCGTGATCCTGCCCCGCCAGCAGCCGGACGAACATGCAGTTATAGGCCATCGGCAGCGTCGCGATCCTGAAGTCGCTGAGATACAGCAGTTCGCGAAACACCGGCTGGTCCTTCTCCAGCCCGTTCTCGCGGAAGGCGCGGTCGCACTCGGCGAACAGCCGGTCGGTCGCCTCGGACCGCCGCACGGCGATGACGCCGGTGTTGTATTGCGGAAAGGCCGCCGGCACCGACGTGCGCCAGAATCGGCGGCTGTTGGGGTTGTTCTGCCCCTCGTCCTGCGCCGCCGCGATGTCGAACCGGTCGAGCAGGTCGAAGACATCGCCGACAGGCGCGATCATCCTTGTGTCGGCGTCGATATAGATCGTGCGGTCGAACCGGCTGCGCAGCAGCGCCTCGAACTTCGGGCGTACGCTGACATTGGTCAGCGGATGGACCCGGTCGAAGACACCGGCCGCCTCCGGCTGGTCGGTGAACAGGTCGATCTGCCCGTCCGGGTGGACCGACCGCACGCTTTCCGCCGCGCGGCCGGCGATCTCTGTGAAGCCCGGCCCCGTCGCCGCAAAGACGAACCCGCGGGAAGGGGCCGCGCCGTTCATCAGGCCAGGGTCTCGTCGATCCCCTTGCAGGCGTCCATCAGGCCCTTGACCGAATCGACGGACTTGTCGAACATCGCCTGCTCGTCCTTGTTGAGCTTGATGTCGACGATGCGCTCGATGCCGTTGTCGCCGATGATGGTGGGCACGCCCACATACATCCCCTTCAGCCCGAACTCGCCGTTGCAATAGGCCGCGCAGGGCAGCAGGCGGCGCTGGTCCTTCAGGTAGGCCTCGGCCATCTCGATGGCGCTGGTGGCCGGGGCGTAATAGGCCGAGCCGGTCTTCAGGAGGCCGACGATCTCGGCGCCGCCGTCACGGGTGCGCTGCACGATGGCGTCGACCTTGTCCTTGGTGGTCCAGCCCATGTCGATCAGGTCGGGCAGCGGGATGCCGGCCACGGTGGAATAGCGGGTCAGCGGCACCATGGTGTCGCCGTGGCCGCCCAGGACGAAGGCGGAGACGTCGCGCATCGAGACGTCGAATTCCAGGCTCAGGAAGTGGCGGAAGCGCGCCGAATCCAGCACGCCCGCCATGCCGCAGACCTTGTTCGTCGGCAGGCCGGAGAACTTCTGCAGCGCCCAGACCATCGCGTCGAGCGGGTTGGTGATGCAGATCACGAAAGCGTCGGGCGCATGCGCCTTGATGCCTTCGCCCACGGCCTTCATGACCTTCAGGTTGATGCCCAAGAGGTCGTCGCGGCTCATCCCCGGCTTGCGCGGCACGCCGGCGGTGACGATGCAGACCTGGGCGCCGGCGATGTCGGCATAGTCCTGCGTGCCCTTCAGCTTCGCGTCGAAGCCTTCGGCCGGGCCCGATTCCGCGATGTCCAGCGACTTGCCCTCGGGGATGCCTTCCTGGATGTCGAACAGGACGACGTCGCCCAGCTCCTTCATCGCGGCAAGATGCGCCAGCGTCCCACCGATCTGTCCCGCCCCGATCAGGGCAATTTTCGGTCTGGCCATTTGGTTGCGTCTCCGGTCCAGTTGAATTTGCCGCGATGCGTAGTCCCTCCCGTCAGGCGGCGCAAGGCGCGCGCGGCGCGGCAATTGCGGTATACCGTCGCGTACCGCCGCCGGCCGGAGGCTGTAACCATCTCTGTTGCAAGGGGAAACCCGGGGCACCCATGGAGCTGAGCCTGACGCTTATCGCCCTCGCGGTGCCCGCGGTGCTCTTCGCGGGGGTGTCGAAGGGCGGCTTCGGCTCGGGCGTGGCCTTTGCCGCGACGCCGATGCTGGCGCTGATTCTGGAACCCGCGCAGGCCGTGGGCCTGTTGCTGCCGCTGCTGATCGTGATGGACCTGGCCGCGCTGCCGCCGTTCTGGCGGCAATGGCACTGGCCCTCGGCGCGGGTGCTGACCCTCGGCGGCCTGCCCGGCGTGGCGCTGGGCGTGGCGCTGTGGCGGGTGGCCGACCCCGACCTGCTGCGCCTGATGATCGGGGCGGTGGCGCTGGGCTTCGTCGTCTTCCAGGCCGCCCGCGCCGCGGGCCTGCTGCGCCCCGCCGCGCACCCCTGGTCCGACCGCGCCGGCCTCGGGATGGGCGTGCTGGCGGGGTTCACCAGCTTCATCAGCCACGCGGGCGGTCCGGCGGCGGCGGTTTACCTGCTGTCGCGGCACCTGACGAAGACCGAGTACCAGGCCACCACCGTCATCGTCTTCTTCGCGCTGAACCTGTTGAAACTGCCTGCCTACGCCACGCTCGGCATCTTCAGCGGCGCGTCGCTGCTGGCCGACCTGGTCCTTGTGCCCGTCGCCTTCGCCGGCGTCGCTCTGGGCGTGTGGATGCACCGGCGGGTGTCAGGGCGGCTGTTCTTCGCCCTGACCTATCTGTTCCTGGTCGCCGCCGGCAGCAAGCTGGTCTTCGACGCGCTGACCTGAGGCGTTCAGATCCTCACGCCCGCCGGCCTCGGCACCTCGTCCAGCCGTTCGAAGGCCTGCCCGCTCGCCACAAGGCAGGTGGTGCCATCGGGCATCGTCACCGTGATCGTCCAGGTTCCCGTCTCGATCGAGGCGAAGACCTCCACCACCGAGTTGTTGGCGCCGATCCCGATCGACTGCCGGCTTTCGCCATAGCCCTCGGCCAGCCGGTCGATCACTGTCTGCCGCTCGGCACAGTTGCGCTGCGCCGCGGCCGGCGCCGCGAGGGCGCCCGCGCCGACGACAAGAAAAAGTGCAAGAATCCTGCGTTTCATCCGTCCGTTCCCTTTGCTTGCGGGGCGCGTCCCCGCGCGCCCCTGGTCCCGCTCGCGCCGCCACGCGGCACGGAGACGACACTGGCCGACCGCCGCAAAGAATTGGTTAACGGACCGTTCACGGTAATATCCGGAAAGGCAAAGCCTATATGGCGCAGTATGATTCCGCAGCGCGGCAATTCCGTGCTTGCCACGCATTCCGCCACGTGGTGGGTTCTGCGCGATCAACAGCGAAGGCGAGAATCATGACAGGCGAGGCCCGGCCCTACCGTTCCGTTCTCTACATTCCCGGCTCGAAGGCGCGCGCGCTCGACAAGGCGCGCACGCTCACCGCGGACGCGATCATCTTCGACCTCGAAGACGCCGTCGCCGCCGACGAAAAGGAAAACGCGCGCCAGACGCTGGTGGCCGCCCTGATGCATGGCGGCTACGGTGACCGGGCGCGGATCGTCCGGGTCAACGCGCTCGACACCCAATGGGGCGCCGACGACATCGCCGCCGTCCTGCGCGCCGCCCCGGACGCGATCCTGCTGCCCAAGGTCGGTGGCGCGGCCGACCTCGACGCTGCGGCCGAGCAGACCGGCGACACCGACCTCTGGGCGATGATCGAGACCCCGGCCGGCGTGCTCAATGCCGAGGAGATCGCCGCGCATCCCCGGCTCAAGGGCATGGTGATGGGCACCAACGACCTGGCGAAGGAACTGGGCTGCCGGTTCCGCGCCGACCGCCTGCCGCTGATGCAAAGCCTGCAGACGGCCCTGCTGGCCGCGCGGGCGCATGACGTGGTCTGCGTCGACGGCGTCTACAACGCCTTCAAGGACGACGACGGCCTGAAGGCCGAATGCGAGCAGGGGCGCGACCTGGGCTTCGACGGCAAGACGCTGATCCATCCCGCCCAGCTCGCCACCGCCAACGCCGCCTTCGCGCCGACCGAGGACGAGGTCGAGACCGCGCGCCGCCAGATCGCCGCCTACGAAGCGGCGCAGGCCGAAGGGCAGGGGGTCGCCGTGCTGGACGGCCGGATCGTCGAGAACCTGCATGTCGCCACGGCACGCAACACGCTCGCCCGCGCGGCGGCCATTACGGCACTGGAGATGGCACAATGACGCTTCTGATCCTCGGCATCGTCCTGTGGTGCGCGGCGCACCTGTTCAAGCGGCTCGCCCCGGCGCAGCGCAGCGCGCTGGCCGACCGGATGGGCGACGGCGCCAAGGGCGTGGTCGCGCTGGTGCTGCTGATCGCGGTCATCCTGATGATCCTGGGCTATCGCTGGTCCGATTTCGTCTTCGTCTACGAGCCGCCGGAGTGGGGCCGCCACCTGAACAACCTGCTGATGCTGATCGCCGTCGCGCTGTTCGGCGTGGGCAGTTCGAAGAGCCGCCTGCGCGCCCGGATGCGCCACCCGATGCTCCTGGGGATGCTGACCTGGGCCGTGGCGCACCTGCTGGTGAACGGCGATCTGGCGTCGCTCCTGCTGTTCGGCCTTCTGGGCCTCTGGGCCATCGCCGAGATGATCGCCATCAACCGGGCGGAACCGATCTGGACCCCCTGGCAGGGCGGCAGCCTGGCCGGCGACATCCGCCTGGCCGTGATCTCGGTGGTCGTCTTCGGCGTGATCGCCGGCATCCACACCTGGCTCGGCTACTATCCCTTCCCCGCGTAGAGGTTCCGCATGAAAGCCTACCGCCTGCTGACCGAGGACGATTCCTCGGTGTTCTGCCACAAGGTCACGCGCGCCCTGTCCAAGGGGTGGGAGCTGCACGGCTCGCCCTCGATGGCCTTCGATGCCGAGACGGGGCGGATGCGCTGTGCCCAGGCGGTGGTGAAGGAGGTGGAGGCCGACTATCACCCCGACATGAAGCTGGGCGATCTGTGATGTCCAAGACGTATGCGGGCCGCTTCTTCGAGGATTACGCGCCGGGGCAGGTGATCGAGCACGCCGTTCCCCGCACCGTCACCGCGGGCGAGCGGGCGCTCTACCACGCGCTCTATCCCGCGCGCCACGCGCTGTACTCGTCCGATGCCTTCGCGCAGTCCTGCGGCCTGCCGGCCGCGCCGCTGGACGACCTCGCCGCCTTCCACGTGGTCTTCGGCAAGACGGTCCCCGACATCTCGCTGAACGCCGTCGCCAATCTCGGCTATGCCGAGGGCCGCTGGCGCGCGTCGGTCTGGCCGGGCGATACGCTGCGCGCGGTGTCCGAGGTGATCGGCGTCAAGCAGAACTCCAACGGCAAGTCCGGCGTCGTCTGGGTCCGCACCCGCGGGCTGAACCAGGACGGCGTGGCGGTGCTGGAATACGTGCGCTGGGTCATGGTCCGCAAACGCGACCCCGAGGCCCCTGCGCCCGAGACGGTCATTCCAGACCTCGCCCCGGCCGTGGCCGCTGACGACCTCGTCGTGCCGCCCGGCCTCGACTTCACCGGCTACGATGTCACGCTGGCGGGCGAGCCGCATCGCTGGGGCGACTACGAGATCGGCGAGCAGATCGACCACGTCGACGGCGTGACCGTCGAAGAGGCCGAGCACATGATGGCCACGCGGCTTTGGCAGAACACGGCCAAGGTCCATTTCGACGCCACCCTGCGCCCGGACGGCCAGCGCCTGATCTACGGCGGCCACGTGATCTCGCTGGCCCGCGCGCTGTCGTTCAACGGGCTGGCCAACGCGCAGCTGATCGCGGGCCTGAACGCCGGGGCGCATGCCAACCCCTGTTTCGCCGGCGACACCGTGCGCGCCTGGTCCGAGGTGCTGGACAAGGCCGAAACCGCCGCCCCCGGCGTCGGCGCGCTGCGCCTGCGGCTGGTGGCGACCAAGGGTGCGCCGTTCGAGCTGAAGGGCGACGACGGCAAGTACCTGCCCGACGTGCTGCTCGACCTCGACTACTGGGTGTTGATGCCGGTATAAGGCTCAGTCCGCCACGCCGTGCCGCACGATGGTGAACCCCTCGTCCGGCCCGGGCGGCGCGAAATGCCGGGAAAAGCGGTGAAACTGCGCCTCCGTCGCCGCGAACGGATGATCGCCCTGCGCGTTCCGCGCCCGCAGCCGTGCCAGGCACACCGCGTCTGGCGGATCCAGCAGGTGCAGCCGATGCCCCGCCCCGGACGCCTCCAGAATCTCCCGCATCCAGCCGCGCTGCGCGACGGTATTCGCGGGGAAATCCAGCACCACCGAAACCCCGGCTTCCAGCAGCGACACGACATGCGGCCCCATCGCCGCCCGCAATCGGCCCGAGCAGCGCACATAGTCCGCCCCGGACGACATCTGATCGGCGAACAGCGCGCCCAGCCAGACGTCTTCCGCGATCAGCACGGTCCCCGGCGCCCGCGCCAGCCGCGCCGCCAGCGTGGACTTCCCGGCGGCGATCTTGCCGCACAGCATGTGCAGCGTCGGAGGGTCGTGGGACAAGGATGACACCCCATTCGGCGCAATGGGCCTCGCGGCGACGAAACCTGTGAGATTGCCGCCAGACTGGCACACCGGACCCGTCCGGCCAAGCTGCAAGTCGCCGGCTCCGGCCGCCGCACAACCCCGGCTGCCACCGCCCGTCCGCCCTGGCACGCCCCGGTGCGCCCCGGACAGGGGGCTTGACCCGTGGGGCAGGGCACGCCTTAATTCCCCCGCAACCATTCTGCCGATAGCGTTATCCCAATGAAAAAAGTCATTCCGCTCGTCCTCGCCCTGGCCCTCGCGCTTCCCGCGGACGCCGCCCGCCTGCGCAGCGACCGGCACGAATACCTCTCGGCCAACCTGCTGGCGATTTTCTACCACGAATTCGGCCACGCCCTGATCGACATCATGAAACTGCCGATCTTCGGGCAGGAGGAGGACGCCGCCGACGTTCTGTCGGTCTTCCTGATCGACACGCTGTTCGACGGAGAGACCGCCATCTCGATGGCCCGCCACACGGCGCTGGGCTTTCTTGGAGAGGCCAAGAACCGCTCCGGCACCGAGCCCGCCTATTGGGATGTTCACGGCCCCGACCTGCAGCGCTATTACACCTTCGTCTGCCTGTTCTACGGCGCCGACCCCGCCGCGCGTCAGCAGGTGGCCGAGGAACTGGAACTGCCCGAGCCGCGGCAGCGCACCTGCGAGGACGAGTACAATCAGGCCCGGCAAAGCTGGGGGCCGGTCATCGAGAAGCTCTACGACAACGGCCCCGGCCGCTCGATCCGCTTCCTGGCGGACCACAAGGTGGGAGAGTACGGCCGCTTCACCGCCAGCGTGCTGGAGGTCGAAATCGACGCGATGAACAAGGATCTGTCGCTGCCCAAGCGGATGCTGGTCAGGGTCGAGGAATGCGGCGTCGCCAACGCCTTCTACGATTCCAAGACGCGCGAGATCATCATGTGCACCGAATTCGCCCGCTACCTGCACGACCTCGCCCCGAACCGCTGACGGACCGGTGACGCGGCGATGACGACCCCATGACCACCGGAATCGGTCAGGATTGCCCGGTCGGTCCGTTGCGGCGGTTTTGTGATCACGCCATCGAATCCCGTGATCACAGAGTCGACAAAAACCGCCCGGTCCGGAGATTTTCCCATACGAAATGCTGCCTTGCCCCCGTGACTTGCGGGAAAGACCTGCGATATGGGAAACAGGCAACCGCTGCAGCGCGACACGCAAGGAGCTGACATGGCACAAGGCAAACCCGTCGAACGGCCGCTCTCGCCCTTCATGCTGGGACAGTACTACCGGCTCCAGATGACATCGGTCAGTTCGATCCTGACCCGCATCACCGGCAACGCGCTGATCGTCTCGGCCTTCCTCGTCGTCTGGTGGCTCGTCGCCGCCGCCTCGGGGCCGGACTATTTCGAACCGGTCAACGCCTTCATGACGTCGTGGTTCGGCGACCTGATCTTCGCGCTGTCGGTCCTGGGCGTCTGGTATCACTACCTCGCCGGGCTGCGGCACTTCCTGTGGGATGCCGGCCACGGGCTGCAGATCGAGACCGCCGAGAAACTCGGCTGGGTCTGCGTGATCGGCTCGGTCGTGCTGACCGTAATCACCCTGATCATCGTGTAAGGAGGGGCAGATGCGTTACCTGACCGCCCGCAAGCGCGCCGAGGGCAAGGGCGCCGCCCATGCCGGCACCGAGGAACACTGGTATATGACCGTCTCGGGCGTGGGGCTGGCCTTTCTGATCCCCGCCTTCCTGTTCATCTTCGGCCGCGCCATGGGCAGCAGCTACGAGGTCGTCGTCGAGACCTTCTCGCGCCCGATCCCGGCCATCGTCACCGGCCTGACGCTCGTCGTCGGGCTGCAGCACTTCATCAAGGGCTGCAAGGGCATGATCGAGGACTACGCCGGCGGCAGCACCCGCAAGATCCTGATCATCGCTGTGATCACAATTTCCTACTTCCTGATGGCCGCGGGGATCTTCGCGCTGGCCAAACTCGTTCTCTGAGGGGCACACATGGCGGCTTACGACTACGAGACGCATGACTATGACGTCGTGGTGATCGGCGCCGGCGGGTCCGGCCTGCGTGCCACTCTGGGCATGGCGGAACAGGGGCTGCGCACGGCCTGCGTGACCAAGGTGTTCCCGACCCGCTCGCACACCGTCGCGGCGCAGGGCGGCATCGCCGCCTCGCTGTCGAACATGGGCCCCGACCACTGGCAGTGGCACATGTACGACACCGTCAAGGGCTCCGACTGGCTGGGCGACACCGACGCGATGGAATACCTCGCCCGCCACGCCCCGGCCGCCGTGTACGAGCTGGAACACTACGGCGTGCCGTTTTCCCGCACCGAAGAGGGCAAGATCTACCAGCGCCCCTTCGGCGGCCACACCACCGAGTTCGGCGAAGGCCCCGCCGTGCAGCGCACCTGCGCCGCCGCCGACCGCACCGGCCACGCCATCCTGCACACGCTCTATGGCCAGAGCCTCAAACAGCAGGCGGAATTCTACATCGAGTATTTCGCCATCGACCTCATCATGTCCGAGGACGGGCAGTGCCAGGGCGTCGTGGCCTGGAAGCTCGACGACGGCACGATCCACGTCTTCAACGCCAAGATGACCGTGCTCGCCACCGGCGGTTACGGCCGCGCCTACTTCTCCGCCACCTCCGCCCACACCTGCACCGGCGACGGCGGCGGCATGGTGGCCCGCGCCGGCCTGGCGCTGCAGGACATGGAATTCGTGCAGTTCCACCCCACCGGCATCTACGGCTCCGGCTGCCTCATCACCGAGGGCGCGCGCGGCGAGGGCGGCTACCTGACCAACTCGGAAGGCGAGCGGTTCATGGAGCGCTATGCGCCCCAATACAAGGACCTCGCGCCCCGCGACTATGTCAGCCGCTCGATGACGATGGAAATTCGCGAGGGCAGGGGCGTCGGCGAGAACGGCGATCACATCCACCTGAACCTCAACCACCTGCCGGCCGAGGCGCTGGCCGAACGTCTGCCGGGCATCTCGGAATCCGCCAAGATCTTCGCCGGCGTCGACGTGACCAAGGAACCGATCCCGGTCCTGCCCACCGTCCACTACAACATGGGCGGCATCCCCACGAACTACTGGGGCGAGGTGCTGAACCCGACCGCCGAGGATCCCACGGCCATCGTGCCGGGCCTGATGGCGGTGGGCGAGGCCGGCTGCGCCTCGGTCCACGGCGCCAACCGCCTGGGCTCGAACTCGCTGATCGACCTGGTGGTCTTCGGCCGCGCCGCCGCCATCCGCGCCGGCGACGTGGTCGAGCGCGAGGGCCACACGCCGACCCCGAACCAGGTGTCGGTCGACAAGGCGCTCGACCGCTTCGACCACTACCGCCACGCCGACGGCGGCACCCCCACGGCCGAGCTGCGCGACGAGATGCAGCGCACCATGCAGGAGGACGCGGCCGTCTTCCGCGCCTCGGACACGCTGAAGCAGGGGGTCGAGAAGATGACGGCCATCGCCGCCAAGCTCGACGACCTGCACGTCACCGACCGCAGCCTCGTCTGGAACTCCGACCTGATGGAGACGCTGGAGCTGACCAACCTGATGCCCAACGCGCTGACCACCATTGTCGGCGCCGAGGCGCGCAAGGAATCCCGCGGCGCCCACGCGCACGAGGACCACGCCGAGCGCGACGACAAGAACTGGCGCGTCCACACCGTGAGCCACGTGGATGGAAACACGGTGAAACTCAGCTATCGTCCCGTTATCACCGACCCGCTGACCACCGAGACGGAAGGCGGCATCGAACTCAAGAGGATCGCGCCCAAGGCAAGGACGTTCTGACACCAACCGAAGGGGAAGACCCATGCGACTGCTGCCACTGATCGCACTTAGCGCCGGACTATTCGCCACCCAGGCCGCCGCCTGGGATGACCGCACACCGATCGTCCCGGCCGAGGTTGCCGTGAACTGCGCCGCGCAGTACGGCATCGGCACCCCCCTTCGCCTGACCTACCCGCGCATCGTCCACGCGGTGACCGTCCGGGTTCTGCCCGGCTTTGCCGTCACCGAAGAGGACAGCCGCCGCATCAACGCCTGCATCGCCCACTATACCGGTCTCAAGCGCGGCGAGGCGACCGAGGTGGTCACCGCCGGCGGCGTCGAGCTCCGGCTGCGCCGCTCGACCTGCCCCGCGGTGATGAGGGGCGGGTCCTCCTACTGCATCAAAGACCCCTGGTACTGACGCCCGCCGCCACGCGGGCAAGAGGATGACATGGTCCAATTCACGCTTCCCAAGAACTCCAAGATCCGCACCGGCAAGACCTGGCCGAAACCCGAAGGGGCGAAGAACGTCCGCAAGTTCCAGATCTACCGCTGGAACCCGGACGACGGCGAGAACCCGCGCGTCGACACCTATTTCGTCGACATGGACGCCTGCGGTCCGATGGTTCTGGACGCGCTGATCAAGATCAAGAACGAGATCGACCCGACTCTCACCTTCCGCCGCTCCTGCCGCGAAGGCATCTGCGGGTCGTGCGCGATGATGATCGACGGGATCAACACGCTCGCCTGCATCTACGGGCTGGACGAGATCAAGGGCGACGTGAAGATCTACCCGCTGCCGCACATGCCGGTGGTCAAGGACCTGATCCCCGACCTCACCCACTTCTACGCGCAGCACGCCTCGATCATGCCGTGGCTGGAGACCAAGACCAACCGCCCGCAGAAAGAGTGGAAGCAGTCCATCGAGGACCGCAAGAAGCTCGACGGCCTCTACGAATGCGTGATGTGCGCATCCTGCTCGGCGGCCTGCCCGTCCTATTGGTGGAACTCCGACCGGTATCTCGGCCCGGCCGCGCTCTTGCACGCCTACCGCTGGATCGTCGACAGCCGCGACGAGGCGACGGGCGAGCGGCTGGACGATCTGGAGGATCCGTTCAAGCTCTACCGCTGCCACACCATCATGAACTGCGCCAAGACCTGCCCCAAGGGCCTGAACCCCGCGGCGGCGATTGCCGAGATCAAGCGGATGATGGTCAACCGCATCGTCTGACCGCGTGGTCGTCTTCGTCCTCCTCGCGGTCGGCACCTTCGCCTACCTGTGGTGGAAGTGGCACCGCACCACGCTCACCCGCGACTGCCGCTGGCGGCTCGACAAGGCCGCCGGCGAATGGCGCTGCGCCTTCTGCGGCGCCCGCACCCGGACGGAGTCGGGCCGCACGCCGCGCCACTGCGCCCGCCGCCTGCCGTGATCCGCTGACATATTTCTGACGCCCGGCGGCGGCAAAACCCCTGCTACGTCCCGGTCATTCCCCGTGCCGCGCGGCATCCTGCGCAGGCATGGGCCGGTTCATGCCGACCGCGCCCGGGGTCAGGTATTTCGGACTTGGCGCATCGTCGCGCCGGCCTTAGTTCGAAATGTGACACCGACAGGGCCAACCAAAATGATCGCCGCAACCGACTTTTCCCGTTACGTTTCCCTCCGCCCGGCCGGACGCCGTCCGGCCCAGCCAGAGCCCGACGTCGACGCGCTGTCGCGCCAGTGGCGCGTCATCTACGCGCTCTGCCGCCCCGAGGAACTGCGGGAAGAGGAGGCGCGGCTGACGCGCGAGCGCGAGATCCTGCGCGAGACGACGCCGGAAGACCGCGAGGCCCGGCGCCTCAACCGCATCCGCCGCGCGGTGCTGCGCGACCGTATGGCCGAGCTCGCCGAGGGCTGAGGCCCGCGTCGCCTCACCCCTCCAGCCGGTAGAACTCCGCCGCCGTCCCGCCGAAGACCCGCGCCTTTTCGTCCGCGCTCAGCCCCTCGGTCAGCGCCTCCGCCGCCGCCAGCCAGTCGCCGTACTCGCAGCGCAGCCGCACGACGGGCCAGTCGCTGCCCCACATCACCCGGGCCGGCCCGAAGACCTCCAGCACATGGTCGGCATAGGGCCGCAGCGCCTCGACCGACCAGTCCGCCGCCGCCTCGGTGACCAGTCCCGACAGCTTGCAATAGGCCCCGGTCTCGCCCGCGATCCGCGCCATGCCGTCGGCCCAGACGCGGAACGACTCCGGCGAATGCCCGGCGATGTCCGGCTTCATGCAATGGTCCACGACCGTGCGCATCTCCGGATAGCGCGTCAGCACCTCCAGGAAATTCGCCAGATGCCGCGGAAAGCCCAGCGCGTCGAAGCTCAGCCCCAGCTCCGCCAGCGCGCGATAGCCCCATTGCACCTCGGGCTTCAGCATCCAGTCCACGTCCGGGATGTCCTGGATCATCGGCCGCACGCCGCGGAATTTCGGGTGTCCCGCCAGCCGCTCCAGCTGCGCCCGGTCCTCCGGCCGCTCGAAATCGACCCAGCCGACGACCGCGCCCACATGCGGCGTCGCGTCGGCGATCCCCAGCATGTATTCGGTCTCGTGCACCGTCGCCGCCGCCTGCACCAGCACCGTCTGCGCGACGCCCGCCGCCTCCCGCGCCGGCGCCATGTCCATCGGGGTGTAGCGCCGCGCCAGGGTCTCGTTGTCCATCGGCATCCAGTCGTGGTCCCCCCGCGCGGGGTTCCAGAAATGCTGGTGCGCGTCGATCCGTGTCATCCCGAGCCCTCCCCGACGGGCGCATCGACGGGCGCATCCGCCCGCATCAGCCCTTCGTCCTTCAGGTCCCGCCACAGCGCTGCCGGTATCTCCGCCTTCGCCGCTGCGAGGTTCGCCTCCATCTCCGCCACCCCCTGGCCGCCGGGGATGACCGACACCACCGCCGGATGCGCCAGCGGGAACCGGAACGCCGCATCCACCAGCCGCACGCCGTGCGCGGTGCAGACCGCCTCGATCCGCCGGACCCGCTCCAGGATCTCCGGCGGCGCCGGGTCGTAGTTGTAGAACGCGCCCTCCCGCGGCCCCGTCGCCAGGATGCCGGAATTGTACGGCCCGCCGATCACGACCCCGATCCCCTTGCGCGCGCAGAGCGGCAGAAACGTCTCCAGCGCCGCTTGCTCCAGGAGCGTGTAGCGCCCGGCCAGCAGGAACAGGTCGAAATCGCCGCGCTCGGCCATCCACTGCGCCGGCTCCCAGGCGTTGATCCCGGCGCCGAAGGCCCGGATCACGCCCTGATCGCGCAGATCGCACAGCGCGCGATAGCCGCCGTCCATGAACTCCGCGAGCCGTGCCTCCAGCGCCGCCGGCGTGCCGTGGTTGAACAGGTCCAGATCGTGGGCATAAAGGATGTCCACCCGGTCCACCCCCAGCCGCTCCAGCGAGACCTCCAGCGACCGCATGACGCCGTCATAGCCGTAGTCGTAGACTTCCTGCCGCGCCGGCACGTCGAACCACTTGCCGATCCCGTCGCGGTCCTCCGGGCGACACGGCCGCAGGAGCCGCCCGACCTTCGTCGACAGCACGTAGTCGTCCCGCCGCTTCCCGCGCAAAAGCCGGTTCAGCCGCACCTCCGCCAGCCCCATCCCGTAAAGCGGCGCCGTGTCGTAATACCGGATCCCGGCGTCCCAGGCCCGCTCCAGCACCGCGTCCGCCTCCGCGTCCGGCACCGCACGGTACAGGTTCCCCAAGGGCGCCGTCCCGAACCCGATCTCGGTAAAGCTCAGCCCGCCGTCGCCGCGCCGGTCCCAGTCCCGCATTTCGATGGTCATTCCGATCCCCCTGATTCTTCTCGTTGCAAATACGCTTAGGGGGCTCTGGGGGAACCAGTTCTCCCCGCATGGACATGCACGCCAAACGTGGGCAAGCGCGGGCACATCTGGCCGTACCTCCTCGGTTTCCTACTCCTAAACTGTGACTCGAATAGCCAGGCGGGGACATCTTGAGACGCCCCAAATGGACACACACTTGTTAACTGACACCAAGGTCAAATCCGCGAACCTCCCGCGACACGCGCGACAGCCTACCAGACGGGCGCTGCCTGTCCATCAGCCGGAGACGGACCCCGCCCCTACGCCTTGTCGCTCCGCCTGAGTCTCAGGCGGGCGCTTCTGCGCAGGCGGGGCTGGACGTAGAGGCATTCGTCGAAGGTGCCGGGTTCGT